>SAAJ01000119.1 GCA_009929485.1 Negativicutes bacterium | reverse complement strand
GGCCATGCGGCTTTCCGCACGGATGAGGAAGCACAGAAGTTCCTTGCAAGGGAAAAGGCAAAGCGGGATGCCCTGAAAGCCGCGAAACAGGCGGCACAGGAGGGTAGTGCCTCCGCTGGGGAAACGATCGCATCAGCAGATGCCCAGCCAACACAGCCCGGCTGTGGGGCAGACACGACGCAGATGCTGGAGGCGGGAGCGTAAGCTCCCAAGCCCCCAATGGGGGCCGGGAAATATGCGAGACCCTCTTCCATTGTACCGATATTAACTCTGAAAATGTACATTATCAAGCGGATAAACCGCAGAAATGTACACGATCATTCTGCCTCATATTTGTCGAATATATGTTCTTTTATATCCTTGCTATTATCCGCACCTGACGGTAATATGCACATACCGAAAGGGAAAACAAGGAAAAAACCAAAGGAGAACATACCATGAACGATAAAACAAGAGAGCAGATTGAAGCCATGAAGAAGCAGACCATTGGAGTTGAGATCGAGATGAACAACATCACCAGAGAAAAAGCGGCAAGAAAGGTCGCCGAGTACTTCGGAACCAGGGCATGGAATGCAGCCAGCGAGTACGGATATTACAGCTGGGCTTGCAAAGACCAGCAGGGCAGGGTTTGGAAATTCCAGAGGGATGTGAGCATCTACGGACCGGACGCAGAAAAATGCGAACTGGTCACCCCAATCCTCACCTACGACGACATCGAACCCCTTCAGGAAATTATCCGGCTGCTCCGCAAGGCAGGCGCAAAGAGCAGCCCAAGCCGCGGATGCGGAGTCCACATTCACATTGGCAAAGGCGACCACACCGCAAAGACTATCCGCAACCTTGTGAACATCATGGCGGCGCACGAACAGCAGATCGGCAGAGCCATCCGGATCGATGCAGGGCGCACCGGACAATACTGCAGGGTGGTCGACCACCGCTTCCTCGACCGGCTGAACCGCGAGAAGCCGACCACCATGCGCAAGCTGGAAGACATCTGGTACGAAGGCAACGGTTCCAGCTGGGAAAACCGGAATGCCCACTACAATTCAAGCCGGTACCATATGCTGAACCTCCATGCCACCTTTACAAAAGGGACCATTGAATTCCGCCTTTTCCAATTCGCAGACCCAGCGGACGGAAAGCGCAACGGGCTGCACGCCGGTGAGATGAAAGCCTACATCCAGCTTTGCCTCGCAATGAGCCAGCTTGCCAAGATGGTCAGGACGGCAAGCCCAAAGCCCCAGCAGACCGACAACGAAAAGTACGCGATGCGGTGCTGGATGCTGAGGCTGGGATTCATCGGGGATGAATTCGCAACGGCAAGGGA
>SAAJ01000118.1 GCA_009929485.1 Negativicutes bacterium | reverse complement strand
GATAGCATACAATTAAGTTCGCAAAAGTGAAAAAGGAAAAGCCATCGAAAACTCCGAAAAGGTAAGTGCTAGCAAACCCAAAGGAGTGTGTAATCGATGGCTTACCAAAATTCTACCGTACCTTTCGAAAAAATGCTAATGAAATTTGTGTTGGACGAAGAACCCATGTTATCGATGCTCAAATGGCTCTGTGAACGGCTTATGGAAGCCGAAGTAGAAGGAAAGCTTGGCGCTGAAAAATCTGAGCGTAGTGAAGACCGCCAAGGATACCGCTCCGGTTATCGGGTTCGCCGCTTCGACACACGAATGGGGACGATGTATTTAATGGTACCCAAGATTAGAAATGGCGGCTATATCCCCTTCTTTGTAGAAGCCAAGAAGCGTTCGGAAGCCGCTTTAATGAGCGTAATCCAAGAAGCTTACGTCAATGGCGTTTCAACGCGAAAAATGGATAGGCTGACCAAAACCTTGGGGATTGAGTCGATCTCGCGGGGGCAGGTTTCAGTCCTTACTAAAGAACTAAACGAGCAGGTAGAGGCATTTCGGCAGCGCAAGCTGGAAGCTACGTATCCAGTTCTTTGGGTCGACGCTCTTTACGAGCGGATCCGCGATAATCGCGCAGTTAAAAACATGGCTGTCTTGGTAGTAACAGGCATCAATACAGAAGGCAAGCGTGACATTTTGGCTGTCGAACCGATGTATGAAGAGTCAGCTGCTACTTATACCAAGCTATTTGATAACCTTAAAGAACGTGGTATAGAGAAAGTTTGGCTGGTTGTCTCCGACGCTCATAAAGGCTTAGTCAAAGCGGCTCGCGAGTCCTTTGTCGGCTGCTCCTGGCAACGCTGCAAGGTTCATTTTATGCGTAATATTTTAGGGTGTGTTTCCAGTAGAGATAAGAAATTCTTTGCAGAAAAGCTGAAACAGATTTGGCTCCAACCAGACTATGACAGCGCTAAAAAATATGCCGATGGGCTCATGAACGAGTATGAAGGAAAATATCCGCAAGCCATTGCCACTTTGGAAGAAGGGTTGGAAGACTCCCTTCAATTCTTCAATTTCCGGCAAATTGACGCTCGCAAAATTGCATCCACCAATCTTCTGGAACGGCTAAACAGGGAAATACGCCGTCGCACTAAAGTTGTAGGCATTTTCCCAAGTATGGATTCCTACATTCGCCTAGTGACCAGCTATCTTATCGAATATAGCGAGGACTGGTCTAGCGGGCGTTCTTATATAAATCCTATGCTTATCAACGAAATTCAACAACAGTTGAGCAAAAGCGCTTAGCTATTTCGGAGTGCGATGGTTTTTGCGAACATTCCTTGACACTATC
>SAAJ01000034.1 GCA_009929485.1 Negativicutes bacterium | reverse complement strand
CTGCTTTCATCGAAAAGCAACTATACAACTGGATGGCGGCCTTGCCCAATTACATCAAGGCTTATTTCCCAATTTCCTGCTGCGAAAGTTGAGTTAAAGAGCATCAGAGGATTGTTCTGCTCCTCTTCCGATGCCGGACGGAAGTCATGAATATGTTTAACAACGTCGTTTTTTACCGCTTCCAGATAGGTGGTAAGCTGATCATAGTCCTGGTATTTTTCTTTGAGCGCTTCAATCAAATGCCCTGCCGCATACAAGCCGATTTTAGAGTCCAGCTCTTTGACCTCTTCACGGATGCTTTTCTCCAGATGCTGCATTTCCCGGACCACTTCGGTCGCCCGTTCATGCATCATCAGCATTTTTTCTTCAATGGCTTCGCGCTCTTCTTTTTCAAGCTTTTGGTATTCCTCCGGCGTCAGCGGTTTACCTTCAATGGTAGGTACACCGACAAAACCGGTTGTGCTCCACTGCGGCAAAATACCATTGGCTTCGGCCATTTCATTGAACCGTTCGACAATTTCCGCCCGCTTGACTTGATAGCTTTTAATCAGCGTGGCTTTGGCCCGTTCGTATTCTTCGCCGCTGAAAGCTTTAGGGATATCGGTTTTTAGATCATCCACCAATTCCCGCATATCCTGCTTAAAAATACGCCCCATGCCCGCCGGCAGCATCATCGCCAACGGCTGGCTGGAAGAATCAAAATTATTCACATAGCACCAGTCGACAGGAACTGCTTCTTTGGAAGCCACTTCCTGCACCGCCGACTTGGCGTACGTAATTTTTCCGGTCCCAGTCAGGCCGGATAAGAACAAGTTATATCCGTGGCTGGAGGTAGCCAAGCCAAAACGCACGGCTCGTACGGCTCGTTCTTGGCCTATCATGACTTCCAGCGGCGGTATATTCTCCGTTGTTTCAAAAGCAAACAGACAATCATCACAATGAAAACGCAATTTTTCCAGCGGCAATTCTTGGATCTGTGCCATGCTGCATAACCTCCTTCGATGTTCCGAACATTCTGTCTTGCCACTGTATTCGACTCAAAAAAATAGAAATCCTTCTCGATACCAAAAACAAAGGAGCCGCTGAGTTAAATCAGCAGCTCCTTGCTATTACATAGCGCTTTCTTCTAAGGCAGACAGCCGTTGCAATTGCCCCATCAGGCGGTCAAAGCGCTCCGGTTTCAAAGACTGCGCGCCATCGCAGCGCGCTCGCTCCGGCTCATTGTGAACTTCAATCATCAGACCGTCTGCTCCGACAGCCACCGCCGCTTTGGAGAGCGCTTCCACCATCCACCACATACCAGCGGCATGGCTAGGATCCACCACTACCGGCAGATGGCTCAAATGCTTGACTGCCAACACAGCGCTCAAGTCCAAGGTATTACGCGTATAGGTCTCAAAGGTACGAATGCCTCGTTCACAAAGAATGACCTGCTCATTACCGCCCGCCATAATGTATTCTGCCGACATCAGCCATTCTTCAATGGTAGAGGACAGACCGCGCTTGAGCAGCACCGGCTTATTTACTTCCCCTACGGCTTTTAACAATTCATAGTTTTGCATGTTACGGGTGCCGATTTGGATCACATCGACATCGTCGACGAAACGGTCCAATTGGTCTGTAGAAACCAGCTCGCTCACAATAGGCAAGCCCGTTGCTTTCCGAGCCAGCTTCAGCAGCTCCAGACCTTCTTCCTGCATTCCCTGGAAGCTATACGGTGACGATCTGGGTTTATAGGCGCCGCCTCTCAGGAAGGTCGCGCCGGAAGCTTGCACTTGTTTGGCAATGCCGACGATCTGTTCCTCGCTTTCCACCGAACAAGGTCCGGCAATCACTGCGAGCCCGCCACCGCCAATACAACTGTTGCCTACCCGAATCGCCGTATCCAACGGATGGAACAGTCGGTTTGCTTTCTTATAAGGATCTTGAACCGCCAATACCTTTTCTACGCAGCGGAAGGACATGACCTGTTCCCGATCCACCTTATGGGTTTCGCCGACAAGCCCCAAAATATCTTGAAATGCGCCTTTTGTCGGCCACACTTCGCAGCCTGCTTCCTGCAGCACCTCGCGCAACACCGCTACCTCTTCTTCTTTAGCCCCGGGCGTCAATACAATAACCATCTTTGTTTCCTCCTTTTTAAAAATCGATTGTCACTGCAGAACACAGGGACGAAAAAAGCCGCTCCCAAAATTCAGGAGCGACTCGCGCGGTACCACCCTGTTTGGCTGCTGACAAACAAAAAAGGATGCTACTCCGGGACGAGCTTGCGCTCGCGGTACCACCCCTTCTGGCTTGCAAATAAAAAAGAAGCAGTAACCGGGACGAGCTTGCGCTCGTGGTACCACCCTTATTGACAACAGCCCACTTAAATCCCTTAACGCGGGAACTCGGCCAAGCCTACTCGCTATTCTTTCAGCCCGCTGCTCCGGAATGAACTTCACCTTTCCGCCCCGTCGGATTTTCACCAGCCATCCGCTCTCTGCACAGTTGAGAAAAGTTACTCTTTCCTTCTTCGCATTTCTATTTTTTAATTGTTTTCAGTATACATCGCGCCACAAATGAAGTCAAGTGTAAATTGTAAAATTACATTTTTATTTTGACACGGTTTCCAATCGCTCGTTTTGTTAACTAGCAGTTAAATACAAAACACAAAAAGAAGATAACGAACAAGAGAACCGGAGTCACGGGAGGGTACACCAGAGAAGAGCCGACACCAGAGAATCAATTTTTCAAAAGAGATTGCCGCGTCGCTCCGCTCCTCGCAATGACGCGATAAGCTGGCTTTCCTATATCAAGCAAAGTTATTGCCATTATAACCACCTTTGGTCTTTGCGAGCGATGGCGAAGCAATCTCCTCGTGCATTTTTTCATATTTTCTCCCTGTTGTGCCCTCCATCTACTCACTCTACTCCTGTTCAAAAGCCGTACCCAGCAGCCCTCCTGCGTGCCCTCAGGTTCTCCCTAGACTCTTGTTTAACTAAAAAAAGCTGTGCGAGAAGTACTCCCGCACAGCTTGGCTTATAAACTTATTGTAGCTTCTGCTTTAGCATTTCGTTGACCATGCCGGGGTTGGCGCGGCCTTTCGACTGCTTCATAACCTGACCTACCAAGAAGCCCAAAGCGTTTTGCTTGCCAGCTTTAAAGTCAGCCACCGGCTGAGGATTAGCGGCAATCACTGCTTCCACAATGGCGTCTACTGCGCCGGTATCGGAAATCTGCACCAAGCCTTTTTCCTTCACGATGGTTTCCGCGTCTTTGCCGCTTTCCCACATGAACTGGAAGACGTCCTTAGCGATTTTACCGGAGATGGTTCCCTTGTCCAGCAGTTGAATCAAACCCGCCAACGCGACCGGATTGACCGGAGCGGTTGCCACAGTGAACTCGGAGCTATTCAAATGCTTGGCAAATTCGCCCATAACCCAGTTCGCCGCTACTTTAGCATCGGCTTTCGCGGCTACGAGGGCATCGTAGTAGTCAGCCAGCGCTCGGCTAGAGGTAAGAATGGATGCATCATAAGCCGGAAGGCCATGGTCGTCCATCAAACGCTGCCGCCGTGCATCAGGCAGTTCCGGCAAGGTAGCGCGAATGGCTTCGATCTTTTCCGGGGCAATGACGATCGGCACCAGATCCGGCTCCGGGAAATACCGGTAGTCATGAGCCTGCTCCTTGCTGCGCATGGAAAGAGTCATGCCTTTGGCGTCATCCCAAGTACGGGTTTCTTGAATAATGCGGCCGCCATCGTCAATGACGTCGATATGGCGAGCCACTTCATATTCTAGACCGCGCTGCACAGCCTTGAAGGAATTGAGGTTTTTAATCTCCGTCTTCGTACCCAATTCCTTAGCGCCCACCGGACGAATGGAAATGTTGGCATCGCAGCGCAGACTGCCCTCTTCCATTTTGCAGTCGGAAACATCCAAGTATTCCAGAATGGTTTTAATTTTTTCCAGATACGCTTTAGCTTCCGCCGGAGAAGAAATATCCGGTTCCGACACGATTTCAATCAACGGCACGCCGGTACGATTGTAATCGACAAGAGCCGAATCCGAGCTGGTAATGGTACTGCCGGAATGCACCAGTTTACCTGCGTCTTCTTCCATATGAATCCGAGTAATGCCGATGCGTTTGGTCTCGCCTTCCACCTCAACGTCCAGATGCCCCATCCCAACGATGGGCAAATCGTACTGCGAAGTTTGGAAGTTTTTCGGCAAATCCGGATAGTAGTAGTTTTTACGGTCAAACTTGCTAAAAGATGCAATGCTGCAATTCAGCGCCAAACCCGCTTTAATAGCGTATTCCACTACTTTTTCATTGATGACCGGCAGCACGCCAGGCAAGCCAAGGCACACTGGACAAACATTGGTATTTTGACCGCAGCCGAACTCGGTGCTGCAACCGCAGAAAATCTTGGACTTGGTCTTGAGCTCCACATGGATTTCCAGACCAATAACTGTTTCGTATTTCATCACTTACCCTCCCCGAGCGGCGCCAGGCGCTTGTGATAATCATGGCTTTGTTCAAAGGTATAGGCCACACGCAGCAGCGTTTCTTCCGCCAGGGGCTTACCGATAAACTGCAAGCCCACAGGCATGCCCTGAGCAAAGCCGCAGGGAACGGAAATACCGGGAACGCCAGCCAAGTTCACGGGGATGGTGCAGACGTCCTGCAAGTACATAGAGAGCGGATCGCCGCTCTTTTCACCAATTTTGAAGGCCGTCGTCGGCGCAGTAGGAGTCACCAGCACGTCTACTTTTTCAAAAGCCTTGTCAAAGTCTTGCTTGACCAGGGTACGAACTTTGAGCGCTTTCAGATAGTAGGCGTCGTAATAACCGGAGCTTAGGGCATAGGTGCCCAGCATAATGCGGCGTTTTACTTCCGCCCCGAAAGCCTCGCTGCGGGTCTTCTTATACATGCTGACAATGTCATTGCCCTCGGCGCTGCGATGACCAAAGCTGACGCCGTCATAGCGAGCCAAATTGGAGCTGGCTTCCGCCGGAGCAATCAGGTAATAAGCAGTCAAAGCATATTCCGTATGCGGCATGGACACTTCCACACAAGTAGCGCCCAGTTCTTCGAGGCGGGCGATAGAGGCGCGCACCGCCTTCTCTACTTCCGGGTCCATCCCTTTCACAAAGTATTCTTTGGGAATGCCCACTTTCAAGCCTCGAATATCTTCCACCAGCGCCTTGGTATAGTCAGGCGCTTCTTGGTTAATGGACGTTGAGTCCATGGGATCGTGCCCGGCAATGGCGTTGAGCACTATCGCACAGTCCGTGACATTGCGCGTCAACGGTCCGATCTGATCCAACGAAGAGGCAAATGCTACCAAGCCAAAACGAGACACTAGACCATAGGTAGGTTTCAAGCCTACAATACCGCAGTACGCCGCCGGTTGACGAATGGAGCCGCCTGTATCCGAGCCAAGAGCCCAAATGGCTTCGCCTGCCGCAACGGCTGCGGCCGAGCCGCCGCTGGAGCCGCCGGGAACTGCCGCCAAGTTCCAGGGATTGTGCGTAGGAAAAAACGCGGAGTTTTCCGTAGAGCCGCCCATAGCGAATTCATCCATATTGGCCTTGCCCACCATGACAAAATCCTGCGCCGCCAGTTTTTTCATGACCGTCGCATCATAAGGAGGGATAAAGCGCTCCAGCATGCGCGACGAGCAGGTCGTACGCACGCCTTTGGTGCACATATTATCCTTAATCGCGCTGGGAATACCTGCCAAAGGAGATATCGCGCCTCCTTGGGCTATTTTCGCGTCTACCGCTTTCGCCTGAGCCAACGCCGCCTCATCAAGACGAGTCACATAGGCTTTCACATCGTTTTCTACCGCCCCTACGCGCTCTAGCACGGAACGCGTAATTTCCTCAGACGTCACTTCGCGCTGAGCCAGGCGGGTATGTAATTGGTGCAAGGATTGCTGCCACAAATGCATGCTCATCGCCCCTTTCTAACCTTCTACAATCTTAGGAACCTTAAAGTAGCCGTCTTCGGCTTCCGGCGCATTAGAAAGCGCCAAATCATGATCCAAAGAAGGACGCACTTCATCCTTACGCAGCACATTCTGCAAAGGCAGTACATGCGCCGTCGGCTTGACATCCGCCACATCCAAGTTTTCCATCATTTCCGCGTAATCGAGAATGGAATTGAGCTGTCCGGTAAAGGTCTCTAGTTCGCTTTCGGAAAACTCCAGGCGCGACAAGAGAGCCACCTTTTCTACGTCTTGTTTATCAATTTTCATTTGTACTCTCACCATCCTATTTGACAGTTTAAAGGGTATATTGGTTCATTATAGCACATTTTTATTCCGCCAACAGCGCCAAGAGCGCCGCTTCATCCAAGACTTTTACGCCCAGCGTTTGCGCCTTTTCCAGCTTGCTTCCCGCCGCTTCGCCGGCCACGACATAATTAGTCTTTTTGCTGACGCTGCCGCTGACCTTGCCGCCTTGCGCCTCAATCAGCGCGCCTGCTTCCAGGCGGCTCAGCGACGGCAGCGTACCAGTAAGCACAAAGGTCAAACCTTGCAAACGATTGGCGCCTGCTTCTCGGGTCATTTCCTCTGTCATCACTACGCCGGCCTCTTGCAGCCGAACTACCAATAGCTTAACCGCATCTTTTTGCAAATATTCCAGGATGCTCGCAGCCATTTTAGCGCCCACTTCCGGCAATGCCGTCAGCGTCGCTTCATCTGCTTGTTGCAGCGCCTCCATAGAGCCAAAGGCTCTCGCCAGCGTCCGCGCCGCTTTGACGCCTACATGGCGCATACCTAACGCAAAAAGCAGCCTGGACAAGCCCGCCTGCTTACTGGTCTCAATGGCCGCCAAGAGATTAGCAGCCGATTTTTCACCCATGCGCTCTAGCGCCGCTACCGCTTCCACGTTCAGCGCGTAAAAATCGGCAGGGTCTCTTACCAAGCCTGCCTTGAGCAAGGCTTGCACTACTGCCGGTCCCAGGCCGTCAATATTCATAGCGTCGCGAGAGGAAAAATGAATCAACCCTTCCCGCAAAAGAGCCGGACACGCCGGATTGACGCAGCGATGCGCGACTTCCCCCGCCATTCTTTCTACCGGTCCGCCGCATTCGGGGCACTCTTTCGGCATCGAAAAAACGCGTTCTGCGCCAGTTCTCTTTTCCGGCAGCACCGCCAACACTTCCGGGATGATCTCCCCGGCCTTGTGAATGCGCACGGTATCCCCGATGCGGATGTCTTTCTCTCGCAAATAATCTTCATTATGCAGCGACGCCCGGCTAACCGTCGTTCCCGCCAACCGCACCGGTTCCAGTACCGCCGTAGGCGTCAGCACGCCTGTACGTCCCACGCCGGTTTCAATGTCCAGCAGTACTGTCAGCGCCTGCTCCGCCGGAAATTTGTAAGCCATAGCCCAGCGTGGGTCCTTCGCCGTGCTCCCCAACTGCTGCTGCGCTGCCAGAGAGTCCACCTTCACCACCAAGCCGTCGGTTTCATAAGGCAGCTCATGGCGCAAAGTGTCCCATTCTTCACAGCGCGCTATTACTTCATCCATCGCAGCACAAAGCCGATATAGCGGATTCACCTTAAAGCCCGCTTCCTTCAAGTAGCGCAAGAACTCCGAATGCGCCTGCCACGCTAACCCTTCGCAAGCTCCATGACCGTATAAAAAAGCGTCCAATTCCCTGTCGGCGGTCACTTGCGGATCCATCTGGCGCAAAGAACCAGCCGCCGCATTGCGCGGATTGGCAAAAGGAGCTTCGCCGTTTTCTTCTTTTTCCTCATTCAGACGTTGGAAGGATTTTCGCGGCATAAATACTTCGCCGCGTACTTCAAGGAGCGCCGGCACTATGCCGTTCACCGGACGCAGTTTCAAAGGAATGGAGCGAATGGTCCGCACATTGGCAGTCACGTCCTCACCCTCTACGCCGTCGCCCCGGGTAGCCGCCCAGCGCAGCACACCGTCTTGATAGCAAAGATTGATCGCCAAACCGTCAATCTTGGGCTCCACAACGTACTGCACATCCTGGCGGTCCAAAGCCCCTGTCACGCGGCCGTGAAAGGCCTGCAGTTCTGCGGCGCTAAAGGCGTTAGCCAAGCTCTTCATCGGCTCTAAATGCCGCACCTTGCTAAAGCCGCTGGCTACCGCCGCTCCAATGCGCTGCGTAGGAGAGTCCGCCGTTTTCCACTGCGGATAAGCTTCTTCCAGTTGCTGCAACCGTTGCAGCAAACTGTCAAATTCTGCATCCTCCACCAATGGCGCATCTAAGACATAATAATGATAGCTGTATTCCTGCAGCCGCTGCCGCAGCTCTTCCATTTCTTGGCGCGCTGCGCCTTCCTGCGAGGCAGTCAATCCTGCCACTCCTTCCAATACTATGCTTTACTGATCGGGGCAAATTTCACGGCCAAGGTCTTAATGCCTTGCCCCTCAAAAGCCACTTTCAAGGTTTGATCCTCACCGCTGCCGCTAACGCTGACAACGGTGCCTACGCCCCATTTGCCATGTTTAGCCTTCTCACCAGGCCGCCATACCTCATGCGTCTCACTATCGCGCGCCTGCGTATGCGGCGTCAGTCCCAAAGAACCGCCGCGATGCAGCGGCACCACCGGCCGAGGCGGCAACGCCGCTTTAGCCGCGGCAAAACGAGCACGTCCGCTTTGGTGATCCAAACCGCTTTCCGGCATTTCCTGCAAAAACCGTGACGGAGGAAACTGAGTGCTGCGACCATAGATATTGCGGCTCATCGCGTGAGACACATAGAGTTTTTTCTGCGCCCGCGTAATACCCACATAGCAGATACGCCGTTCTTCTTCCACTTCCGCTTCGTTCATCAACGTCCGCGCATGCGGGAAAATGCCTTCTTCCAGCCCCGTCAAAAAGGCTACGGGGAATTCCAAGCCTTTCGCTGCATGAAGGGTCATCAGCGTAACCCGCCCGTCGCCCAATTCGGCGTCATCCACATCCGATACCAAGGCTACGCGAGTAAGGAAGTTTTCCAGATTGTCTTCCATATCACCGATAGCAAAATCCCGCGCCACCGTCAATAATTCCTGGAGATTTTCCAGCCGGTCTTCGCCTTTTTCGTCTTTCTGCAGTTCCGCCACATAGCCGGACTCTTCCATAACGGCTTTCACCAAGTCATAGGTGCATACCGTCGGCGTACGGCCCATCAAATCAAAAAGCAAGCCTGCCAACTCATCTAAATGTTTGCGCGCCCGAGGAGACACGCCGGTCTCCAGATCCGGATTGGAAATGACCTCGAAGAGCGTCATACCGGAACGGGTTGCATAGTCGGTTAATTTAGAAACCGTCGTATCGCCGATGCCGCGTTTAGGCACATTTAAAATACGCAGCAAATCCTGCGAACTATTGGGGTTATAAAGCACTCGCAAATAGGCGATAATGTCTTTAATTTCTTTACGATCATAGAATTTCACATTCCCCACCATGACGTAAGGAATGGCATGTTTCATCAGGCCTTCTTCAAGTGCGCGGGACTGGGAATTGGTGCGGTACAAAATCGCCATATCCCCATAGGGCAAGCTTTCGTCTTTGCGATGCTTCTGAATGCTCTCCGCCACAAAGCGCGCCTCGTCCCGTTCATCTACCGCCTCATAGCAGGTGATCGGCTCACCGCCGGCGATGTCTGTCCAGAGGTCTTTCGGCTTGCGGTTGGAATTGTTGGCAATCACGGCATTGGCCGCTTCCAAAATCACTTCCGTAGAGCGGTAATTTTGCTCCAGCTTGATGACCTTCGTCTCTGGATAATCTCGTTCAAAATCGAGAATATTACGGATATCCGCACCGCGCCAGCCATAGATACTCTGGTCGGCGTCTCCTACTACGCACAGATTGCGATGATGCGCCGCCAGGTGCTTGGCCAGCAAATACTGCGCCCGGTTGGTGTCCTGGTATTCGTCAATTAATATATGGGAAAACCGTGTCTGATAGCGTTGCAGCACTTCCGGCTTTGTTTCCAGAATGCGCACCGCTAAGAGCAGCAGGTCGTCAAAATCAAGAGCGTTGTTTTGTACCAATTTCTTTTGATACAGTTCATACAGTTCCGCTTCCTGTTTGGCGCGGAAATTATCGGCATTTCGGGCATATTCCCCTGCATCTTGCAGAGCATTCTTGGCATTAGAAATCAGGCCCTGCATGCTTCGAGGAATGTACTGCTTGTCGTCAAGATTGAGTTCTTTCAAGCATTCCTTGATCATCGCCAAGGTATCGCCAGCGTCATAAATGACGAAATTGCGATTATACATGCCCAAACTTTCAATTTCCAGCCGCAAAAAGCGCGCGCAAAAAGCATGGAAGGTACTGAGCCACAACTGGCGCGACATATCTCCCACCATTTTGTTAACCCGCTCTTTCATCTCCAGCGCGGCTTTGTTCGTAAAGGTAATAGCTAGGATGGAGGAAGGCGCCACGCCCTGCTCCAACAAGTAAGCAATTCGGCAGGTCAAAACCCGCGTCTTGCCGGAACCGGCACCAGCCATAATCAGCAACGGCCCCTCTGTATGGCGCACCGCCTCCGCTTGTGCTGGATTAAGACCTTCTAACAGTTGGCTCATGACGTTTTGTCCTCCTCATTCTGCAATCGAAAACGCTTCCTTCAACAACGGCACTCCGGCCTGCTTTAAACGTTCTACCGCTTGACGCGCCGCCTCTTCCGAATCCAGGCGCATTGCCAAACCTTCACAAGAACCGCTTAGCTGTCGCGGCACCGCGATCAGCTTTCCAGGCAATCCTGCCTGGAGCAACAGTTTTTCCGCCCGATACGCCTGATACACCGAAGGAAACGTGATTACCCAATACGGCATCGTGTCTCCTCTTTTCTTCTACGAATCGATCCGCCTTAACTAATATAGTATAGCAAAAAATGCCGCTTAACGCCAGGATTCCAAGGTATCCTTCGCCTTTTTAGACATTTTTGCGCAGTGTCAGCGTCCATTCGCCCTCTCCGGCGGCACAAATCCATTGCCAGCCTTGAGAGGCGGCCAGCTTGCCAATATTTTCCCAAGCCGCCGGTTCATCCACCAAGACTTCAAGTTCCACTGCCCCGGCATCCATGGCTTCTTTGGTTTTCATCAATGGAATGGGACAGCTAAGTCCTCTCATATCCAGTCGCTTCATCGCACAGTTTCCTCCTTAGACCGCTTCTTTACAATGCAAATAGCCGATGGCCGCTGTAACAACGAGGCCAGCCGCTACCGCTACTTGCCCGTTCCAAGCCAGCCCAGCCGGGCTTCCAGCTGTATTCAAACCATGGGCCACTGCCGCTCCCGCCAGCATGCCCAGCACGCAGGCAGCAGCATCCAGATTGCCTTCGCCAGCCTGGATCAGCTGCCGTAAAGGGCAGCCTCCTGCTAGCGTAGCCGCCAAGCCCACCAGCATCAGTCCTAAAAAATTCCACAAATGCATGGTATGCGCCAACGGCTGCGCATCAAAACCAAGCTTAAAAAAGCCAAAAGCTAAATTACCCGCCAAGGCGGCTAAAAAAAGCACGCCATAGATTTTCAGCAAGTAGGTATCTTTCACTAAAATAAAATCCCGAATCCCCCCGGAAAGACACATTCTCGTTTTTTGCGCCGCCACCCCGGCCAGCAAGCCAAAAACCAAGCTCATCACAATCGGGGCATGCATGGACCCAGGGCCGCTTTTACTAAAGGCCAGCACTCCGGCGCCGCCGACAAAAACAAGAACAGCTAGTACGACAGCCGCCAACGGCGTCGCATAGCCAGCCGGTTTCCAGGCGCTGCTCTCCAGCGAATGGGAGCGGCCTAAATTATAGCCCCGTTTCAAAAACCAAATGCCCGCGCCAATACCGCTGGCAAAGCCAGCCAAGCCGGTTAAGCCGTTCAAATCGCCGCCGGCCAAGCGCAAAATGCCCCGAAGGGGGCAGCCAAGAAATGCCAGGGCGCCGATCATCATGACCATACCTAAGAAAAACCGAATCATTGGTTTCGAACCGCCGCGCACACGATGCTCGCCGCGAAAAGCCGCCATAACGGCAGCGCCTAAAATAATGCCCAGAATTTCAGGCCGCGCATACTGCAGCGTCCCTGCCTTATGTAAGCCCAATGCACCGGCAATATCCCGCAAATGGCAGGCTGCGCAAAAGCCGTAATTCCCCGGATTTCCTTGCGCCACCAGCAGTACCGCCCCTAAACCGAAAATTAATCCTGTCAGCAAAATCCACACTATATAACACAACTCCTACAATCGATAGAGCGGACCAACGCCACACTCTACGTTGACGTTGGTCCGCCGCTAACCTTTTTTTTACTACTTTGCACGCTTAGCTTATACTTTGGCCGCTTCTGTCAAAGGAGGCACAATTTGCTTTTTGCGTGACATAACACCTGGCAGATACACTACCTGCTCTTCGCCTTTGCTGCCAAAAGCTCGTTCAATCAATTCCACCGGCTGGCCGACATAGGCCAAATGCGTTGCTTCAGTCAAAATATCGGTGATCATCAAAAGCGCCATGTCATAGCCGCCCTTGGCCCGAATCTGCTCCATGCTGTGCAGCAGTTCCTGACGCAACGCCAGCACCTCGCTCACATCCATCACCGACAGCTGCGCAATGGTCATGCGGTAATCGCCCATGCGAAATTCCTTCAAGTCTGTTTGCGTAATCTCCGGCGGCGTCATATCCTGCAGCCCGGAACCCGCTTTCAGCATAGCCATGCCATACTCTTCCAACGAAACCCCCGCAATAGCCGCCAGCTTTTCCGCAGCCTGGCGATCCACAGCGGTTGCCGTAGGCGACTTAAAGAGCACCGTATCGGAAATAATGGCGGACAAGAGCACGCCGGCAATTTCCTTGGGAATATCAATCTCTAAATTCCAATACATATTAGCTACAATGGTCGACGTACAGCCCACAGGCTCTTGCCGAATCAGAATGGGCTCGCTGGTTGTCAGCCCGCCCAAACGGTGATGGTCAATGATTTCTAGAATCTTCGCCTCTTCAATGCCTTCCACCGCTTGCGCTGTTTCATTATGATCCACCAAAATAACCCGCTCCGGTTCCGGCATGATCAGCTTGTCCCGATCCACCAGGCCCACCAAACGACCATTTTCCACTACTGGATAATTACGGTAGTTAGTCGCCGCAATGGGTCCTGTGATATCGTTAATCAAATCGGTAGGTTTGAAAGAAAGCACTTTGCCTTGCATGATCTCCCTCACCGGCGTACTCTGATTAATGAGCCGCGCCGAAGTATACGTGTCATAGGCTGTTTGCAGCACAAGCACACCTTGTTGCTTCGCTTTTGCCAATACTTCCTCATCCACCGCATAGTCTCCAGTAACCACCAAGGCGCCTACATTCAAATCCAAACAAGACAAATGCGCTTCCCGGCGATCCGCCGTCAGCACAATATCTCCCGCCTTAATGACGCGAGACACAGCCGCCGACGTTCCCGAAGCGATGCGCACCCGCCCAGCCAACGTACGCTTCAGCAAATCGTCGCCGCAAAGTACTTTAGCGTCCAGCACACGCTGCACCGCCGCATAATCTACGCCGCTTTCCGCCAAATCATCCGGCATCTGCAGTTCGTTAAAATACAATTTTGCCAAATCACTTACTGATAAAATACCGACCAGTTGATTGTCCCCGACTACAACAGGCACCGATTTGACATTGCCGCATTGCATCAGTTTCCCTAGTTCACGCAGCGTCGTTTCCGGAGCCACTGAAAGGTAATCGGTGCACATAATATCTTTTACCCGCGGATTGAGGTCCGGCAGCAGCAGCGGTTCCTCTAGGCGGAAGTGTTCTAAGGCATACTTTGTTTCGGCATTAATCTTGCCAGCCCGGGCCGCTACCACATTTTCCCCCAGCGCTTGCTTTAAATGCGCATAGCCAATAGCAGCACAAATCGAATCCGTGTCCGGATTACGATGTCCAATAGCATAAATCGGTTTCGCCATAATCGAATCAACACTCCTCGTTCTGGTTTGCCTGCAAAAAAATGCAATTAGTTTTATTATACCTTATTCCAGCCTTTTCCGTAACCCCGTACCTTGACGCCAGGCTGTATAATAAAGAAAAGCAAACAAGAGTAACGGAGTAACCGGAGGGTACGACAGCGAAATGACGACGACAATTCACAACTTGCCTAAAGCCTATTTCAGCCGCCTGCTGCGCGGCGTCCTTGAATTTGATCTGATTGAGGAGGGCGACCGCATCCTCATCGGCCTATCCGGCGGCAAAGACAGCCTATTTTTAGCCTTTGCCCTAGCGGCGCTGCAAAAAGTTTCGGCCAAGCGTTTTGAACTGGCGGCGCTGACCCTTGACGCCGGCTTTGCTCCAAACTTCCCTCAGGAAACATTAGCCTCTTTTTGCGCCAAACTGGAGATTCCCTTTCATTTTATTCAGGCGGACATTGCCTCCATCATTGAAGAAAACCACGGAAAAGATCCTTGCTTTACTTGCGCCTTTTTCCGTCGCGGCGCCATTAACCGTTTTGCCGCCGAACACAGCTTTCAAAAAGTCGCTTATGCACATCATCACGATGATGCCGTAGAAACCCTGCTGATGAACCTTCTTCATTCCGGGCAAATTGGCACGTTTCTACCGAAAACAATCTTAGAACGCAGTGGCGTCACCGTAATTCGCCCCTTGCTTTTTTTTCGCGAAGAGGAACTGCGTGAGGCCTGGACGCTGCACGGTCAAGAACCCATCCCCAACCCTTGCCCTTTTAACGGCAAAACGCAGCGCCAAGCCACTAAGGAACTCATCGCTTCTCTAGCTTTGCAAAATCCAGCCATTTACGACCATTTGGCCGCCGCCATGCGCGAAGACTCCGTACATGAACTCTGGCCCAAAGAAGCTACCCGCTCAGAATTAAAAGAAAAAAATCTGCTCTTTTGGAACAAGCAAATTAAAGATAAGAACTAAAAAACGCAGAAGCACGATTCACACAGAGTAACAGAGAAAAGCCAGAGGGATACAGATGGAAGATTTAAAAAATTTCCCAAACTATAAAAAAGCTGCGGCGACCTAGAGGCAGGTTGCCCGCAGCTTTTTTCGCGTCTAATTTTTATAAACCATAGCCCTCATTCGCACCCTCAGTTACTCCGGTTCTCTTGTTCAATCTTATTCTCTCTGGCTTTTCCTCTGTTACTCTGTTACTCTGAGTTCCGTTCTCCGTAAACCTTACTCTCTCTTGTTCAAAAATCCGCATTTTATTCCTCGGTTTCTTCTGCATCGCGCCTTATTTCTAGGCACATGCGTCGCAAGCCATCAAGACCGCGGCTGGTAGTCGCTTCGGTTTCCGCTTCCACCAATTCCTGCAGCATCTTCCACGAGGCCTCATCCAGCACCTCTTGCAGCAGCTTGGCTTCCGCGCCGCTGCTTAACCTCAACAAGATCGCCACATCCACCCATTGCAGGCGATCTCGTAAAAACGAAGCCAATTCTTCATCGCTTCTGGTTTTGAGCCAACCAGAAGCTTCATTACGCAGCTCCAGCAGCTGCCAGCCTTCATCTTTAGTTAAAACATGAGCCGGCCCCAATATATCTCCTGCTTCCATTAAGGACAATACCACCTGCGTAAACGCCACCTTGCGCTGACGCACCGCAACCGATTCTTCCCGTTTCTCCGGCGGCGGCAGCGTATTCGCCACATCCGAGGCAGCCCGACGCGAAACATTGCGCAGCAATTTCGCGCACAGCTCTTCGCTAGTGCCAAACATAAGAGATGGATGCAGCCCTTCACGACGCAACACTTCTTGAAGATCGCGATCCCGCATCCCCTGAAGTTCCTCAAAAAACAAAACATGCGAGCGCATGCGGCTGCGGATTCCCGGACGAAGTTCCTCTAAACGGTCCATGAGACGCAATGTTTCCGAGTCTCCCCGGCGCAGGGCCATCGCCATCAATACCGCCCCTAATTGCCGAACCGGTTGCCCAAATATGCGCAACGAGGAAAAATCTTGCCAACTCTCCCGGATCTCTTCCGGCAACATTTCCGGAGACAACTCGTCTAAGGCCAACAGCCACTTAGTTTGTACTTCCAACGTAAGCCGTCCCATCCACTTCGCCGCTTCCTCAGCGGAAAAACAAGTCATAGCCCACGCCATCGACATTTTTTCACATTGCGTTTCCATGGTTTCGCCTCCTTTAAAGGCATACTAAAATATTTACACTTATAACAGGTATAATAAAAATTCGCCGTCAACCTTAGACAATCCTGCCCGCATTTCTTCATTAAGCTAGTGCTGCGTTCCTATGTTTTTCAGTGTTTTTAGTCTCGTACTGCATGACTCTGCCGCTCAGCCCCCGGCCCGTCCTGGGCCACCGCCACAGCCGCTTCTCCAAAGGTTCTCATATCATTCAGCATATGCAAAGACGCCCGCAAAAGAGACATTCCCAGTACAGCGCCAATACCTTCGCTTTGCTGCAACTGCAATTGCAAGTAGCTTGGCAGCCCCATCAAAAATAACATTTCCTGAAATCCAGGTTCCGCAGCAACATGTGGCGCAATCAGATAGTTCTTTACCAACGGCTGCATTTGCGCCGCCGCTAAGGCAGCCGCAGCCGTCTCAAGCCCGTCAAGAACCAACAACATGCCTCTAGCTGCTCCGCCTAAAATCGCCCCACATAAAACGGCCGTTTCTAAGCCGCCGAAATGACCTAGCACAGCCCTTGCATCGGTTTCTCCATTCCATAAAACAAGAGCTTCTTCCACCAATGCCAACTGATTCGCGGCCCTCTCGCTTGCAGCCGCTTGCTGTCGCAGCGAAACTGGGACGCCCCCTCCCAAAACAGTTGCCAAAATCAATGCAGAAAGCATACCGCCTTTGGCAATACTGCCCAGACCTAAAATCCGCACGCCTTTGTCCGCTTCCGCCTGCGCCAGAGAGATTCCTAAACAAAGCGCCTTCAAAACCAGATCTTCCTTCATCGCCGGTCCTTGACGCCAATCGCAAGTTCCAAAAGCCACGGCCGCCTGCTGCAACCGCTCGTGTACAAATTTTTCGCGCATACCCGCATTCACCAGGACCACTTCGGCAGCATTTTTCGCTGCAAAAACGTGCAGCGGACTGTCCACGCGGCAAGCGTCGGCAACACGCTGCGCTGTTGTTTTGCCCTCTTTGCACAGCGCCTTTACAAGGCCATGATCCGCCGCCACAACCAACACAGCCTGCTTCTGTTGCAAAGCCGGACGATACTGCCCTGTTACGCCAGCTAATTTTAACGCTAAAAACTCCAAATGATGCAAGCTCCCTAGTGGCTTAGTCAAGTTATCTAAGCGCCTTTGGCAGCGTTCTAACGCCGCTGCATCCATCGGGCCTACTGACGCAATAATCTGTTCGATCATTTTTTCCTTTCTCATTACGCCAACCCCTCCTCTGCACTTGCGTACACGTCTTGCAGCATAGCTAAAACCATCTGCAGCATATCCACCACTAACGAGGCTCCAATCGCCTCGCCAAGACGAATTCCCAAATCCACGCACGCCTTTAACTCCAGTTGGCGCAAGGCAATACGATGGGCCGGTTCGCCGGACAAATGGGACGCCAGTAAATAACCGGCACTCTCCGCATGAATGCCTTGCGCCACTAAGGCCGCCGCCGTCGTATTCATCCCGTCAACAATTACCAGGCACTTATGCGCCGCAGCCCCCAGCACCACACCTGCCAGCACGCCGAGTTCCAAGCCGCCCACCTTGCGTAAAACATCCAAGCCGTCAGTCCCCTGGGGTTGATTGACCGTTAGCGCTTGCCGGACATATTGGCGCTTGTCCGCCAAACGCTGATCGGAAATTCCCGTGCCCCGCCCGGTGGTTTGCAGCGGGTCCTCGCCGGATATAGCCGCCACAATGGCAGCACTGCTGGTTGTGTTGCCAATGCCCATTTCACCTAAAGTAAAGCAGCGATATCCTTCCTGCACTTTTTTCTGCACAATCGAAATGCCAATTTCCAATGCTTTTACAGCCTGCTCCTGCGTCATGGCCGGCCCCTGGGTAAAATCTTCCGTACCATAGGCGATCTTCCGCTCCCAAAGCCCTGGGAAAGACGGCAGATCCACCGCTACGCCCGCATCAACTACCACCATATCAGCACCGCAAAAATTAGCAAATGCATTGGCGCTGGCCCCCTTAGAAGCCACATAGTTAATGGTCATCTGCGCCGTTGTCTCTATGGGGTAAGCGCTGACAGAACGCCGCGCCACCCCATGATCCGCACAAGCAATCACCATGCATGGCTTCAATTCCCGTGGTTTGGGGTTCCCTGTGGCAGCCGCATAGGTCGCCGCCATCTCCGGCAACCGCCCAAGCATTCCCGAAGGGTATACGGTCTGAGCCAAGCTCTTTTTGACACTTTCATACGCTGCCGCATCGGGCTTTTCAATTTTCGCTATAGTTTCTTGCAATAAATTCATCATTTACTCCCTTTCTTTCTGAAAGACCCCATACCTTAATAAAAAAGGCTTTTTAGGAAGCAATCCTAAAAAGCCTTTGTATCCAACAAGGTCTTCCTGATCTGAGGCAGGTCTCCTGACTCCCGGTTCATCGATACATTGCCGCCTTCCCTGCAACTTTTCGGCGCAAGTGGCATCTGGCAAGCTCTCTCCGGTACAGTGGCGGGCCCGCGCGTACACGGCCTTTGATTAAGCCGCTCCGACTTCCCTATTCTCCGCAATTAGCGGCACCTCAGTCATATATTATGAAATTGAAGTCAGTATACCAACACTTTTCTCATTCGTCAAGAACGGAATATCTTGCTTTATCACTGCATTGCCGCTATAATTATAAGCATAGTTTGAATATGTTTCCGGAACAATGGTCGTTCCTCTGACAATCGTTTTGATTGGCAGTGGAGCGATTTTTTTGTTCCCTAAAAAAGGAGGAATACACATGGAGCCTATTACCAAGGTGGAAATTATCACCCGTCCCGCCAAGTTGGACGACCTCAAGGAAGCCATGAATAAAATCGGCGTTACCGGCATGACCGTCAGCCAAATCTTCGGCAGCGGCCTGACCAAAGGCCATGTAGAAGTATACCGCGGTTCCGAGTATTCCGTAAACTTGCTGCCAAAAATTAAAGTTGAAATTGTTGTCTGCGAAGTACCTGTCGAAACCGTAGTGAAAACCGCTAAAGAAATTTTGAAAACAGGCAAACTCGGAGATGGCAAAATCTTTATTCAGCCGCTGACTAACGCCGTGCGCATCCGCACAGGCGACGAAGGCGCTGCCGCTATCAAAGCTCCCAAAGATACCAAAAGCGCCTAAGAACGCAGGAAACGGAACACAGAGTAAGGGAGTAACAGAGAAAATCCAGAGGGCCGCGAAGGTTGCGGTGGCAATGATTGTATTTGAGACTTTTCTTGAAGCAAGACGGTCCGCAGGACGAAAAAGTCGGTTAAGGCGGATAACAGTTTCGCCTGTTTGAGCACAGCGAGTTAAGAAACTGCCGCCTTAGCCAGCTTTTTCGAGGCGCGCGCAAAGCTTGTCTCAAGTACAATCATGCCGCCAGTTTCATGCTACCTCTTGCTGTGTTTTCAACCGTAACAACAGATATACCAGAGCAAAGAAGAAGAGCCGGCAGTTTTCTGCCGGCTCTTCTTCTTTGCATGTCGAATGGGTCCTATCGTGACGCGCCGTCCCCGTGAGGCGTCGCGGCGGCCCCCAACGGCCTAGGAATACGCCTTCTGATACAAAGCAAGAATTTCTTTTTCATTCGTTTCGCGAGGATTGCCAGGCGTACAAACATCGGCAAAGGCAGCAGCAGCCAGTTTAGGCAGATCTTCTTCCTGTACGCCGATATCTTGCAGTTTTTGCGGAATACGAATCTTCTTAGACAGCTTCACTACCGCATCTACAGCCGCTTTGCGATACGCATCCTGCTCCATTGCATCCACACCCTGAACCCCCATAGCGCGAGCAATTTCTCTGTATTTTTCTCCAGATGCCGGAGCATTGTACTCCATAACATAAGGAAGCAGCAAGGCATTAGCAACGCCATGAGGCGTATCATAGAGCGCGCCTAGCGGATGCGCCATGGAATGCACGATGCCTAAACCGACATTAGAGAAACCCATACCAGCCACATACTGAGCCAAGGCCATGCCGCTTCTGGCTTCCACATTAGCAGGCTGTTCTACAGCCGTAGCCAAGTGCTTAGCAATGAGGCTAATGGACTGCAACGCAAACATATCGCTCATATCCCAAGCGCCCTGGGTAATATACCCTTCAATCGCATGAGTTAGCGCATCCATACCGGTGGCAGCCGTCAGCCCTTTAGGCATAGAAGTCATCAGCTGCGGGTCTACGACCGCCATAACGGGAATGTCGTTAGGATCCACGCAAACCATTTTTTTGACGTTTTTTTCATCAGTAATGACGTAGTTAATGGTAACTTCCGCCGCGGTTCCCGCTGTCGTCGGCACCGCAATGACCGGCACGCTTTTGGCTTTAGTCGCTGCACAGCCTTCCAGCGAACATACATCGGCAAACTCAGGATTGTTCACCACAATGCCAATCCCCTTGGCTGTATCAATGGGAGAACCGCCGCCAATGGCCACAATGCAATCAGCGCCGGACGCTTTAAAAGCAGCCACGCCGCCATTGACATTAGCCACTGTCGGATTTTGTTTTACTTCATCATAGAGCGAGAAAGGAACTGACGCTTTTTCCAAAACCCCTGTAACCTGAGCAGCTACGCCAGCAGCCACCAAATCCTTATCGGTCACTACAAAGGCTTTGGAAAAACCGCGCCGCGTCATTTCTTCCGGAATCACTTCAATAGCGCCTGCGCCAAAATAGGATGTTTCATTGAGAACCATACGTTTAACCATAGTGCGCACCCCCTATATTTTTAGAATAATGCTTCGTGCAAATTTTTATGCGGCGCAGGCAGGACCAGTTGATCCACCAGGAAGCCGCCATGTTCAATGGCATGCGCGCCTGCACGTACAGCAGAATTGACAGCGCCCACGTCACCTGTTAAGGTCACAACCGCCTTGCCGCCCATACCGCGCGCTAAACGCACATCAATAAGAGCGATATTAGCCGCTTTAGCCGCCGCATCAGCAGCAACCACTGCGGAAGCCACTGAATAGGTTTCAATCACGCCCAAAGCATGAATTTCATGGACGTCGCTGCAGCCGCTCACAGCGCCAATCAAGGAGTCATGCGGGTTAGGCAGCACAAACTCATCCACTACATTTTCTTCGCCGCCTACCGCCTTGCCGCTGCGAATCGCACTTTGCACCGCTCCGACATCACCGGCTACCATAACCACATATTTACCAGGACAAAGCGGCTGAGCCATAACCATGTCCACATTAGCCGCTTTAAGCATAGCATCCGCCGATAAAATGCCCCGCGTGATGTTCTTCAATTCCAACAAGCCAATGGCTCGCTTCATGTTCATTCCCCCTGTACGCTACTACGCCTGAATGACAATGGCGCCGTCGATGCTTACAACCTTGCCGGCTATACTGGCATGCACGTTAGCTCCCAGCCCGGCTCCTTCGGGAATCTCCGCCACCAATTGCCCTTTCGCGACACTGTCTCCCACGGCTACAATCGGCTTTGCCGGCGCTCCGATGTGCTGCGATAACAATAGTTTCACGCTGCGTACTTGCGGCATTTCCGCCAACAGCGGCGCTTTCACATCATACTGCGACAAGCCCAGCCGAGCCACAAGGCGTTTCGTGGGAATCATGCGATATTCACGGCCCCCGCGTACCGCGCAAGGAGCTTCATGGTATGGATTGCGCACTTTCTGTTTGGCAAATTCCTTTTTCAAATACCCATTTACCAAGCGTGGCGACAACCCCATTGTACAGCCAAACACTTCACAAGCGCCGCATTCCGAGCAAAGCATGGCTCGCTGCAGAATATCCGGCTGCTCGCTGTTGCTGTGGCCGATGGCTTGCATAATACGATGCGGCTCTAAGCCGTGTCCCAGAAGGTTTCGCGGGCATACATCGGTACAAGCCCGACAATTGCAGCAAACCGCGCGGGAACGATTGAGCACATGCTCCCAAGACAAGCGCCGCCCTCGAATAATGCTATGACTTTCCGGCAAAACCAACAAGCCGCCGGTTGTTTTCGTAATTGGCGCGTCTTCTTCAATCAGTTTTCCCATCATCGGACCGCCGTCAATAATGGCGTAAGGACCGGTTGTGGGGCCGCCCGCCATGGCCAAGGCTTCTTTTACAGACATGCCCACAGGCGCCTTGATGGTTATCGGCTTGGCTACCGCGCCGCCGATAGTGACGTACTTTTCGGTAACGCCTTCTCCCTGCAACGCTTTGGCTACATTAATCAACGTCTCCACGTTGGCGACTACCACCCCTACTTGCAGGGGAATACCGCCTTCCGGCACAATGCGCCCGGTAATTTCACGAACCAGCACTTGCTCGTCGCCAGCCGGATAAATATCCGGCAAATACGCTAGTTCCACATTTTTTTCATTCATATCGGCCAAAGTCTTTGTCAAACTTTCAATAGCCGGACCGTATTTGTGTTTTAGCCCGACATACGCCTTTTGTGCGCCAGTAGCCACCATCACGGCCCGCAGGCCCAGCAGCATGGCCTGGCTTTCACTGGCCATAAGCTGCTGATGCGCCCGCAGAAGGGGCTCGCACTCGGCTCCATTCACCAGAATGGTGTCGACACTGGCGTTGATTTTTACATGCGTAGGGAAGCCGGCACCGCCGGCTCCCACTACACCTGCCGCCTTAACGGCGGCAATGATTTCTTCACGTACATTCTCAGCCAATTGGTTCGCCCCCTGTTCTTCCATCACACGATGGAGAAGCCCTCCACCAGCACGCAGCGGCGCTGACGGGTAAAGCTCTTGGCGGAAGTCAGTCCTTCGCCGGTAGGGCCGGCAATAGTAAAGGTGGTGTACCCTTCGCCACCTACGCCGATACCGGCATAAGAAGGCGCATTTTTTACAAAAATGGTGGTTTCAATGGCTTTGGCCATCTGCGTCAAATTGTCCACATTCTTAGAATGCATAATGGCCGTATGACGGTTGCCGTGCTCCACTTTGACAGCCAGCTCAATGGCGGCATCAATGTCCTTAACGGACACAACCGGCAATACCGGCATCATCAGTTCTTCCACAACAAAAGGATGATCCTCGGGCGCTTCGCACAGAACCACTTTGATCGTATCCGGCACCGAAATGCCGATCTTATCCAAAATGTACTGCGCCGATTTACCTACATAATCCTTGTTGATGCCATAGACTTTTTTGGCAGGACCTGTGCAGCCTTCGGCAATCTTGCCTTCTTTGGCGGTCATGATCACTTCTTTGAGCGCTTCGCGCTGCTCTTCATTAATCAAGTACGCGCCATTGCGCTGCATGTACATCATCAGCTGATCCGCGATAGAGCCGACAGCGATGACCTCTTTTTCCGCAATGCAAGGCAAGTTATTGTCAAAAGAACATCCATTGACAATATCCTTGGCCGCTTTGGGAATGTCTGCTGTTTCATCAACAACCACAGGAGGGTTGCCTGCGCCTGCGCCGATGGCTTTCTTGCCGGACGACAGGACGGCTTTAACCACGCCAGGTCCGCCGGTAGCCACCAGCATGTTGATATCGGGATGGTTCATCATAGCATTAGCCGCCTCAATGGACGGATTCGCTACGGACGTCATGAGATTAGCCGGACCGCCAGCTTTAACAACGGCTTCGTTAAAAAGCCGAATGGTCCAAAGCGAGGTATTCTTCGCCGTCGGATGAGGGCTGAAAAAAATCGCATTGCCTGCGGCAATCATGCCGATGCCGTTGCAGATAATGGTTTCTGTAGGATTCGTAGTCGGCGTAATGGAGCCAATTACTCCGTACGGTCCCATTTCCAGCAGAGTCAAGCCGTCGTCTCCGGTCCAGGCGGCGGGCTTCAGATCCTCCGTACCCGGGCTTTTCATGGCTGCCAGCTGGTTTTTAAGAATTTTGTCGCTTACACGGCCCATACCGCTTTCCCATACCGCCATTTCCGCCATCGTAGCAGCATTGGTATAGGCAGCATCCCGTATAGCCTGCACGAACTTTTCCCGTTCCATACGAGAAAATTGTTTCAACTCTTTATACGCCTTGCGGGCGGCGGCAACGGCTTCATCCACCGTATCAAAAATGCCGTCTTGCACTTGTTTCGCGTTTCCTTCACCGCCTTGCAGCGAAGCTACAATTTCAGCGGTGATTTTTGCTATCAGCGCCTGATCTACTACCATTCTTGTTCCTCCTTCCGGCGCTACTGCGCCGTTTCGAAAGCCGCCGGCCAAAACCGCGCTTTCTTAGGCTCGGACGTTTTTCCAGGCGGCCAAAGCCGCATTGGCAACTTGCACATCTTCATGCACCGCGCCGCCGCTGACGCCGATTCCGCCTATGACTTCTTTGCCGTCCAGCAGCGGCAAGCCGCCGCCGAAAACAACAAAGCGTCCTTGCTGCGCCGTATTAAGACCATACAAGGGACCTCCCGGCTGCGCCAAGTGCGCCGCTTCCTCCGTAGACATCTTCAGCGCCGCCGCCGTATAGGCCTTGTCCAAAGCCAGTGAGATACTGGCCAAAAGAGACCCGTCCATGCGATGCTGCGCTACTAAGTTGCCCCCGGCGTCTACCACAGCGATAACCATAGGTACACCGATTTCCATGGCCTTATATTCCGCTTCTTCAAGAATCTGTTTCGCCTTATCCAGCAAGGTTTTCGCCTCCTTGCGAGCCGAGCCTCCCGGACGCTGTTGTCCATTTGTCAACCGCTCAATAATTTGGGCCGTTGCCTTTTGCACCACTTCTTCTTGCTCCACACAGCGAGCCATCACAAAGAGCAAATCTGACAGACGGTTCAAATAACGGCGGTCCGCTTCAGGAACAAAGGCCTTTTGACTTAAGGTAATCGTACGCCGTTCGGCGCGGCGCACGATGGTGCGCGCCACATCCAACGCCGCGCTGGCCTTCGACTCGCCGGGAGTAACAAAATAATGCTGAGGAATGCGCCGTTGCTCCATTTCATCGATGACTGCCTCCAGCCTGGCCACATGGGTTTCAGTAATGCGCCCTGCCGCCTGCTCAGTAAAGTACGTCGCCAAGTCAGCATTCAAATCGATCAGCTCGCTTTGCAGCGTCTGCAGGCATGCTTCCGCCCAGGGAAAACAAGCCACTAACGCCCGGGCTGCACCCATAGTCGCGCTGGCTTCATCCACTGTACCGTAAGCCTCGACTCTTATGTCATCTTTAGAAACGCGTTCCTTGCTGTATAAGCTGGTTGTACCGCCATCTCCGGTTCGCGTATACACACTCATGTTACATTCTCCCATTCCTCTGGGTTATCTGAGGTCCACACCGCACTCCCGAGCCACATCGCGCGCCAAGGGCGTTACCAGGTCTTGGGGGCCAACCGTCAGGATGGTTTCCCCTTGAGCTGCCAGCACTTGAATCATCGCCGCGTCAATAACCCGCCTTCCCTGCCCTTTGGGCAAAGACGGTTTTTGTGCAGTTTCTTTTGCTTGCGTCATTATGCCATTCAGACCCAGCTGTTGCATAGCCTCGGCCGCCAGCGTACCGGCGTCCACCAAAGCCACCCCGTAGGATTCCAAGGTTTTCAGATTATCCTGCAACACTCGAGTTAACGTCGGTCTGGCTGCTCCCATGCCTCCTTGGACACGCCAAGGATCTTTCGGATCCGCGGCATTACGCGCTGCGATGACCGGTTTACCCATTAAGAGCGCCTGCATCACCAGCGTCGTAACCGTCGTATCCGCCAAGGTGCGAGCCAATTTGGCTGCTGTATTCTGCGTCAATACAGGCACAAGCACGACATCAGCCTCTTTTAAGTCTTGTTTCGGCAAAGGATCTGTCGCCAAACGAATGTCCAGCTCCATTCCCAGCGCCTTGCGCAATCGATCTACACCGATCACCGTCTCCGCCGCCTTGGATAAGACAGCAGTTAAACGAACGCCCTGATTCTGCAACTGCGCCAGTTGCGCCAGCGCCTCTTCCAGGCCCAACGCGCCGCCTGTAAACAAGGCCAGCGCCTGTTTTACCGCTGGCTGCACAGGCTGCGGCGTTCCTAAACGCCGCATGACTTCTTCCGTCACCAGACGGATTATGTCTTCCCGTTCCACTTTACGCCTCCTGTTCCCGGCGCAGTGTCACCGTAGCCCCCGGGCCAATGCCCAGGGCATTGGCTTCGTCCGTGTCAATGTGCATTTCCAGTCGAAAATCTTCTTTCACCCGAACCAAAACATGTTTCAAGTCCGCTCCTCGCGGACCGTCAACCTCCACTATGACCCGCTCACCGTCTTTCACACCGAAGCGGCGGGCATCATCATTATGCATATGAATATGTCTGGCTGCGCAGATAACACCCTTTTCCAAAGTTACTGCGCCGTAAGGTCCTGTCAGGATAATTCCAGCGCTTCCTTCGATATCGCCGGAATCTCGTACAGGCGCTTTGACTCCCAAAGCAAAGCCGTCGGTACGGGAAATTTCCACCTGCGTCGTGCCGCGGATGGGCCCTAGGACGCGCACATTGCGAATTACCCCTTTAGGCCCAACCAACGTCACTGTTTCCGCTGCCGCAAATTCCCCCACCTGTTTCAAATCTTTTTGGCGAGTCAGCTGGCTGCCACAGCCGAACAAAATCTCCATATGCTCAGAAGAGAGGTGGATGTGCCGGTTTGATATCCCGACAGGAATCCCTTCCGTCACCGCCGTTGCTTCCGGCTCTGCCGCCAAAGACTGCAAAACCTGGGTCACAATGGCTTCGATCGTTGCGCTGTCCATCCTCTCACCTCGTTACCCTAGAAATTATAAAGATTTAGGAAGAATTTTCTCGATGTCCGTATGCGGACGCGGAATGACGTGCACCGAAATCAGCTCGCCAACCCGTTGCGCTGCTGCAGCGCCGGTATCGGTAGCCGCTTTCACAGCGCCTACATCACCGCGCACCATAACGGTTACCAAACCGGAACCGATTTTTTCATACCCCACAAGACTTACGTTGGCTGCTTTCACCATGGCGTCAGCTGCTTCGATCGCACCTACCAAGCCTTTGGTTTCAACCATTCCCAATGCCTCTCCACTCATATTGATTCATCCTCCTTGTCGTTTTTTCCATAATGCAGGCAAGTATTACGAGGATCGCCCTTGCGCCGCGGGCAATTTGGATCGTGACACAAATTGCAGCTATCCGCCGGATCAGCGGCTGGCTCTTCGCTCAGAAGTTCCTGTTCTTCCTCCACGGTTTCAAACTCTTCCTCAACCATGGTCTCTGTTTCGGCTTCCGCAGACGCTTCTTCCGGCACGTTTTTTTCCGACTCCGACGCTATGGGCGGTTCTTCTTCCGCTTCCATTTCTGCTTGCTCTTCCGGCATCGCTTCCACCGCAGTTTCCAGCTTCGTTCCTACCGTTTCTTTAGTAAGAAGTATACAATCCAACTCCTGGTGCGGCCGGGGGATGACATGAGTGGCGACAATGCGCCCCACTCTTGCCGCAGCGGCGCTGCCGGCTTCTACAGCCGCCTTTACGGCGCCTACGTCGCCGACCACTTTGATCAGGACCATGCCGCTGCCTTTCGCCAATTCATAACCTATCAATTTTACATTAGCCGATTTTACGGCTGCATCCGCCGCCGTAATGGCGACAGGCAAGCCAACGGCTTCAATCATACCTAATGCTTGTCTGACCATGCATTCACCTCCCATGGCCTCCTGGCCCTCCCGGGGCCCCCGCCGTTTCTTGCAACATCCTGCGGACAATCTCCGCTACCAACGAGGTCAGATCTTCTTCCGCTACCGCTTCCGCCTCGCCGGCAGGCACGCCGACTTCCTCAGCCTTTTCCTTAAAAGGAATGCCTTTGACAAGCCTGGCGGCGTTATACCCAAACAACCGCCACACGCTCGGATCTCCAGGCCCAGGATGTATAAAAAGCGGCTCTTCCAGTGCCAATTTGCGGTAATGGATGCACAGCCCCTCGCCACTAACGCCTACGCCCACCCCCAGGGGCGACGCGAAGGCTGCTTCATGCGCTAAGCGGGCAGCGTCTCCTGTTTCCTGCTCTGTGAGTCTCCAGGGTATGCCTTCTTCTTCCATGCCGGCCTTAATCTCGCGCAGTTTGGTCTCCAACTTGTCGTGAGCCGCCACAGCGAGAAATACACTGGGCCGGACTTTCTGCTCTCCCAACATCGTCTTCACGCCTCTCTGCCAGGGCCTTCATGCGTATACGACAGCACCAAGCCAGTGGCTACGGCGTTGCGCGGGCCTTCACAGCCTCGAATGTTGCCGCGACCGCAAACAATGCCATATTCAGCCAACGCATCGCTTACCATATCCGCAACTTCAAAGTCTAGAGCCGAACCGCCAACAAGAACCACGAACTCAATGTGCCGAATGTTTCCCGTCGGAGCCACTCGCGCCAATGACCGCAGCGCATTGGTCACGAACACTCTTTTCTTGGCCTCCCGCCGGACATGGCGAATGCGATCCAGCGCATGATCCGTCGGAATGGGCACCATATCGTCTTCTTTTAAAATCACGTTTCTAGCAAAGACATGCGGCGGCAGATGCTCCGAGAAAAAGCGCACCGTGCCGTCTTCCAGACGAATATGGTACAGGCTTTCCACCTTGGCCAAAGGATACTTCTTGATTTCTTCCGCCAGGGACAAGTCATTCAACCCTAGCTCCGAATTGATCAACATGGTCACCATGTCGCCGGCGCCGCCAAGATGAATGGCATGCACCTTTTCATCGCGGGTGATAATAGCCGCATCGGTCGAACCGCCGCCCATATCCAGAATCGCCAAAGGCTTATCCGTTCCCGGTGTTGTCATGGCTCCCAAAATGGCCATATTCGCTTCTACACCGGCGATGACCACGCCGATTCCCAGTTCGGACGTCAGCCGGTCAGCAATCTGCTGCATCGGCAAACGGCTGGTTTTTACCATGGCCGCCAAAGCCACGGCATTCTCCAGGGCGAATTCACCAGCCAGACCGCCTTGCACCTTCTGTGGCACAAAGGTATCCACCGCCAAAATATCCTGGATTTTCATTTCTGCTAATGGCTGCGCCGTCAAATCGCCCATGACCTGCCGCACACGTTCCAGCATGCCGTTGACATTGGTCCCCGCTTCCCCTTGCACATCCTGTACCGGCTGTACACGTTCCACGGCTTCCATGATTTTTGAGGCGCCAGCCTCCACATCCACTTCGGTCCGTCCCTTTTGCCCCAGCACGGTAATAAAACCGGCCGGAATGGCGCGCGCCTTGACATCTCCTTGGGGCGTACGCACCACCACTGCGGAGCGATTGCCGATCAAGGCTCTGGCAATAGGCACTACCATCTTGGTTTCGTCCGCGTTCAGGCCAAAGACCGTCGCAATGCCATAGGGATTGGACAGGGTCGTAATGGTTCGTCCCGCTTCAGCCACCTCAACAGCCGCCAACATGTGCAAAGGAACTTTGTCGATAAACGCCACCTCGTCTAAAATGGGCATCGCTTTGTTTACCCGGTTGGCAATGAGCACCGCATCATCCTGACAGACGATGGCGCCTTGCACGTCAACTCCTCGGGCTAAGGCCGCATTGAGCGCTTTGGCAGCGTCTTCAAAATCAACTCCCCGGGGAATAATGCATAATACGCTTTCCCCGGCATTTGTGCGCGGCAATTCTTCCATAAGAATCGTCACGCCCACGCCCAGACCAATTCCGCCTGGTGTGGAAGGATTATGGCCGATCATGGTCGACTCGGTAATAATGGTTTCCGTAATGGTCTCCATCGCCAAATCGCCGATAACCGGCGTAGCTTCGTTTAAACGAACCTGAGACAGCTCCCGCATGGTAAGGCCGGTCTTCTTTAAGGCGTCCTGAATCGCCTGCACGATACCCGGCACATTAGCCAGCGTCCCTTTAATCCCAGTTGTTTTCACAATGCTGCTGGCCAAAAATTGCAAGGGCTGACCTGCATCAATTCTGGCCAAGCATACTTCTGTGGTGGAATTGCCGATATCCACCCCTGCAATGATCGCCATAACCGTGTCCTAGTCTACGCGGAGACGGTTGCGGCGTTCGTATACGTCAGCAGCTTCCCGCACAAAGTCGGCATTGATTTTGGCGCTGTATTTATGTTCCATTTCATCGGCAATCGCCAAAAGTTCCGCTTTGGTCGAACGGTTCGGGCGCAGCGCATTGTAGATTTCCAAAATGCGATTATCCGGAATGGCTGTCAGTTCTGCAGCACGGCGCAGATTAGCAGCAAACTGCGTCCGGCCTACGCCGTCGGCAATTTCCGCTTGCATCCGCAACGTTTCCGGACTGATGCGCACATCGTCGGCCGTAATCTGACCGCCCAACACTTTATCCAGGGTAATATCATTCAGCGATTTGCCGCCAGGGGTTTTGACCAAATCAGGATGTTTTTCCGCCAGCGGATAATCCTGGGCCGGGCAGAATCCTTTAGTCGGCACGGCAGCAGCGACAGCGCCGCCTTGCGGAGCCTGGTGCATGGAGCGCATGACCTCACGCACAATATCTTCAATCATCTTATTTTGAGACATCGTTTGATTCACCTCCGTCGTTTAAAACTGCACTTCAATTTCTACCGCTTTAGCACCGGGAACAACATGTTCCGTTTCCTTGATGTGAAGGATAGCGGCTTTAGCCTGGAATTTAGGCCGGGCCATCTGATCGTTCCGAGTCGGTACCGGAGTCGGAGATTCGCCTTTTGCGTATTTTGCAGCGTTACGGCCAATGGCGCGATACGCTTCCAAATCCAGCAACGGCGACTGCGGGAACAATTCTAGGTTGCTCAGCGGCGGCAGGTCTTTTTGATGAATAACCGTCGTGCCGCGAGACTGAATGCCGATCGAAATGCCGGAACCGCTCAATTTTGTTGCATCATGAGCGACAAAGGCCACATCCGAAGAGCGCAGCACGCGGATAACCCGAGCTTTGAGACCTTCTTCCTCGATACCGGAGATGATTTCCCGCAGCACATCGCTGTGGGGCACGTCTACAATGGTTTTATTCTGGTATTTGCCAAAGGCAGGGGCCAGAGCGATGATCACTTCATCGGCCCAAGTTCCCGCTTTTGCTTCGCCTTTTTCCACCAAGGTCATCGGACGACCGACAACCGCTTTTTTTACAGGCGCACTGGCGGCAGTAGGCTGTTCCATGCCTTGCATCACCTGTGCGACAATCTCACGAATCATTTGTTCGCTGATTTGCATATTCGGCGCACCTCCCCGCTTAAACGTCAAAGTCAGACGGATTCAAAGCCTGACGAATGGTCTTGATTTCGTTCCAGCGCTCATCGCTCATGCGATAGCCTGTTCCGGGACCGCGATAATCGTTGGCGTCGTTGACGGCGCTAACTACATGGAAGTTGCTGTCCAAAATAGCCGACGTATGGAGATAGTCTCCAGATACGCGCTGTTTGAGCAGGTTGAGAACGTTCTCCGCCAGATCCTGGAAGCCGGCTTTCGACAAGGCCTTGACTACGTCAATACCAGTAATGCCGCGGCTCATCATTTCCTGAGCGGACTTGAGATCCTCAACGATGTTACGGGCCGGCATATCCTTGCTGCCATGAGCGTAGGTAGCCGCTTCCACTTCCTCGTCGGTAATGGTCGGGAAGCCCAGTTCGCGATACACAGCCTGGAGAGCCCGGGCTGCTTTGTTACGCACGGCGATGACGTCTTCTTCCGCTGCCGGACGCAGGCCGCCGTCGATTTTAAGGTCGCGCTGGATGATATTCCAGTCGTCATAGTCATCTACATCCCAGTTGGAGCCGGCGAACATGTTGTCATAGTTAGGCACGCCGCTATAACCGGAGCAGATGAAGTCCGTACCAGGCAGCATCTGCATCAGCGTACGAGCTGTCCGTCGGATGTCGGAGTGAGTGAAGGTCTGGTCATTACTGGAGGCAACTTCCAGATCCAGCATGGTAGTAGTCAGATTTTCCGCCAAAACAGCACGAATGCCGGACGGAACCGCCGCAGGCACGCCGATGCAGCTTACAGAGCCGTTCTGCAGGCCCTGTACGCCAGCGCCGCGAGTAATCATGATGCAGCGCACTTCCAAATACAGCATGGATTTTCCTTCGGCGTAACCCATCTGCACTTCAGCGCCAGTACCGGAGGTAAAGCGCATTTTCAGACCGCGCGAAGCATAAGCCGAAGCCAAGAACGCTTTAGACCAAGGAGTGTCGTCGCCGTCAACAAACACGTTTTCCGTGCCATATACAGAAATGGTTTCCGCATACGCCGTAATGCCGCGCATGCCCAGCTGCAGTTCGGTAGCTTCTTCCAAAGCGCATTGGATCAAAGTGCCGCGGCGTCCGGTTTGGCCGCCAATCAGCATGGACAGCGCATTGAACGGAGCGTAACGCACAACAGCAACAGTGGTTTCCATTTCATCGAAGCCGCGCATGGAAGCTTCCGCTGCATCAGCAGCAATCAGCACCGGATTGTCAGCTACGTTGGTGATATGGCATTGGTTGGAAGGACGCTTACGGGCGCGCATCTTCTGCAAAGCCATCATCATTTCCACCACGTTCATGGTGTTAAGTACCGCCACGATCTTGGCGGCGGTCAGGCCACGGAAGACCTTGACGATCTCGTCACGGGACACGTTTACGTCCACAAGCATTTTGGCAATTTCTTCATTGCCCATAGCCATGGATCTTTCCGCTACCGTCACGTCAATGGCATAGTCCGCAATAAACTGATCGATGAAATCGAATTTATCCCGAGGCGTACCGTCCATCTCGACAACGCGGCCGTTTTGGATTTTAATGCTAGGAATTGGATCGTTGGGACTGCCCATGGCAATCAGACCCACTTCGGGCCATTCAACCACGAAGCCGTCCTGGTTAACAGGGCGGGCTTCCAACGCTTCAAACCGTTTGGATCGTTTCATTTCGTTCCCTCCCTGCTATTAAATGTAAGGTTTAGTCGCGGACGGAGCCGGGCCGCCCAACGCTTCGAGCAACTTCTTACCTGCATCTTTAGCAGCCAAAACCGACTGGCGAACCGCGCCGGAGTCGCCGGTAATCATGATGATCACTTCGTTGGAGTAGCTGGTGCCGCCAGCAGGGCTGGCATAACCGACAAGCTCCACATTCGCTGTTTTGACAGCCACATCGGACATCAGTACGCCGATAGCCGCCGGAGCGCCTACGATCAGGCCGAACGCTTTGCCAACAGGCGCATTGAACGCTTTGTTGATGGCGTAGCTGGCGCGAGCGGTGTATTGCAGCTCCAGATGGCCTGCGTCATTGCCGTATACGTCGCCGAAGGTG
>SAAJ01000033.1 GCA_009929485.1 Negativicutes bacterium | reverse complement strand
ATAGCACCTCGTTCTTCTTTCCCTAAGTGCTGGCCGCGCTTGCGTTCTGGCTCTTGTATGATATAATCATGGCAGTCCATAGTGATTGCCTCCTCGTTGTTGATGGTTGTGTGAGAACTCCATTCTACCATACGAGGAAAAGTCACCATGGACTTTTTTCTTAAGTGTTCAACTTCATTTTACAATCAACCAATGAATAAAAAATATGCCTTTTTCGTGAAAAAGATAACTATGATAAAGAAGAGCAAATGTAAATGAGGATGAAGTCTATGCAAATGCCGGAAATGTTTGACAACGTAAGAAAAACCGTCAAGGATGATTTGACGGTCACAATTAAGAAGGGGGACAAGCTGTCTGTGGCGGCAGCGTGTTTCTCGATTTATGCGTATCAAGCGCTCAAAAAGCAACTTGACGGCATTGATGAGCTCCGCTTCATTTTCACCTCGCCGACATTTTTGCAGGAAAAAGCGCCGAAAGAAAAGCGAGAGTTTTACATACCACGACTCAATCGCGAACGATCGCTCTATGGTACGGAGTTCGAAGTGAAACTTCGCAATGAATTGACCCAGAAAGCGATTGCCCGCGAGTGTGCCGAATGGATACGCAAGAAAGTGAAGTTCCGCTCCAATCTGACGGGAGGCAATATCAGCGGCTTTATGAATGTCGTCGGCGAAGAGGCGGCGACCTATATGCCGCTTCACGGCTTTACCACTGCTGACATCGGATGTGAGCGCGGTAACAACATCATCAATCCGGTAAATAAGATGTTTGCGCCGCTTTCAGATGAGTACATTCGTATGTTTGGTCAGATTTGGAATGACAACAGCCTGATGCAGGACGTAACTGAGCAGGTCATCGATGGCATCACTGCCGCTTACAATGAAAACGCGCCGGAATTCATCTATTTTGTGGCGATATTTAACATTTTCAACGAGTTCTTAGAAGATATTTCCGAAGATGTACTGCCAAACGAAGCGACTGGCTTCAAGGAAAGCAAGATTTGGAGCAAGCTCTATACTTTCCAAAAGGATGCGGTTCTGGCGATTATCAACAAACTGGAATCTTTCAACGGGTGCATTCTCGCAGACAGCGTCGGCCTTGGTAAAACATTCACTGCCCTGGCGGTCATCAAATATTATGAGAACCGTAATCGCTCGGTCCTTGTTCTTTGCCCCAAAAAGCTGTCGGATAACTGGACGACTTACAAGGATAACTACATCAATAATCCCATTGCGTCGGATCGCCTACGCTATGATGTGCTTTATCACACCGATCTCTCGCGCGAACGTGGTAAATCAAATGGACTTGATTTGAACAGAATTAATTGGGGAAATTATGATCTTGTGGTCATCGATGAGTCACATAACTTCAGAAATGGCGGCGAAGTATATGGCGAAGACCGCCGTGAAAACCGTTATCTGCGTCTTATGAACCGTGTTATCCGCACAGGCGTGAAGACGAAGGTCTTGATGCTTTCGGCAACTCCGGTCAATAATCGTTTTGTCGATTTGCGCAATCAGCTTGAGCTCGCTTATGAGGGGAATCCGAAGCAGCTTCATGACAAGCTGGAAACGAAGCGCACGATAGACGAGATTTTTCGCAATGCCCAAAAAGTATTCAATCAGTGGAATAAGCAGGACGACGGTGAACGGACGACGGACTCACTGTTGAAATCGCTGGATTTTGATTTCTTTGAAGTGCTTGACAGCGTAACCATTGCCCGCTCTCGTAGGCACATAGAGAAGTATTACAACATGGGAGAGATTGGTTCCTTTCCGGAACGATTAAAGCCGCTCTCCTTGCGTCCACGCCTTAGCGATCTGGAGAATGCGATTAACTACAGTGAAATCTATGAGCAGTTGATGAAGCTGAATCTCTCGGTCTATATCCCGACCGACTTTATTTTCCCAAGCCAGCTTGCAAAGTATGTGGACCAGTCGATCAATATTAACCGCGCCGGGCGCGAGCAGGGCATACGGCGTTTGATGAGCATTAACCTTTTGAAACGCCTGGAAAGCTCTGTGGAATCCTTTCGGCTGACTGTCGGGCGGGTCAAAACAATGATTGACGATACCATTGCTGAGATTGACGCATTTATTGCTGGCGGCGGTGCAGTGATAAAGGGGCGGGAGCTTGTCGGCGACGATACAGATTTTGATGATGATGATCGCAACACGGACTACTTTGCCGCGGAACATCGCATCAAAATTGATCTTGCCGATATGGACTACAAGACGTGGCGGGACAGACTCGCAGAGGATGCTGAAACGCTGGGACTGCTGAAAATATTGATTGACGATATCACGCCGAAACACGACACGAAACTTCAGACCTTGTTTGAGCTTATTGAAAGTAAGCTGACCCGTCCGATCAATGAGGGCAACCGGAAAATCATCATCTTTTCGGCATTTTCCGATACGGCAGAATATCTTTACGCAAACGTGAGCACGTTTGTGAAGTCGCGGTTTGGGCTTGATACGGCGATGATCACGGGAAGCGTGGACGGTAAGACGACAGTTAAGGGACAACGGGCTTCGATGAATGAAGTGCTGACCTTGTTCTCGCCGCTTTCGAAAGACAAGGAACTGCTGATGCCGAACAACCGCGATGACATCTCTGTGTTGATTGCCACAGACTGTATTTCGGAAGGGCAGAACCTGCAGGACTGTGATTATTGCGTCAACTATGATATCCACTGGAATCCTGTACGGATTATCCAGCGCTTTGGACGGATCGACCGTATCGGTAGTAGAAATGCAGTGATTCAGCTTGTGAATTTCTGGCCGGACTTGGATTTAGATGAGTACCTTTCTCTTAAAGGGCGTGTCGAAACAAGAATGCGAATTTCTGTGATGACTGCTACGGGTGATGACGACCTGATCAACGCCGAGGAAAAAGGCGACCTTGAATATCGAAAGGCGCAACTGAAACGGCTTCAGGAAGAAGTCGTGGATATTGAAGATATGCAAACCGGCATCTCCATTATGGACTTGGGGCTGAACGAGTTCCGCCTCGACCTGCTTGAATACGTAAAGCGCAACGGCGATATGGATACGGTTCCCTACGGGCTTCACGCGGTAGTTCCCGCTTCAGAGGATTGCCCGCCGGGCGTGGTGTTCGTTCTTAAGAATCTTAATGACAGCGTGAACATCGATAAGCAAAACCGGCTTCACCCGTTTTATATGGTATATGTGGGAATGGACGGAGAAGTTGTCTGCGACCACCTTTCGCCCAAGGAGCTGCTCGATAAGTCCCGCTCGCTGTGCAAGGGTAAGAGCACGCCGGTGATGGAGGTTTGCCGTATCTTTAACAACGAGACGAAGGACGGGCGGGATATGCGGAGCGTGTCCGGGCTGCTGACGGATGCGATTAGTTCCATCATTGAGCGGAAAGCGGAAAGTGACATCGACAGCCTGTTTAGTCCTGGCGGCACGTCTGCTTTACATACGAAAATCAGCGGATTGGATGACTTTGAGATGATCTGCTTCCTGGTGGTGAGGTGACGCTATGTTAGGATTACCGAGCTCGACGGAAGTAAACCGTCGTGTGGCGAAGGAAAAGCTCTACGCTAATGCGGCGATGACTACGCAAGTGCGCGACAGAATCAAAGACCAGATAGAATCTGTCATCTGGAGAAATAAACTGGCCGACAGCACGATGAGCGTTGCCGCTGGCGAAACGGTGAAAGAGATTCAGGTATTCGAAATAGTATTAAGGCAGCGCGAGCTGGACAAACGTGTCTTGCCTGCCATTGCCAAAGCGATACCGTATAAACTGGTGTTTGTGCTATCTTTCGCTGGTGAGGTGCAGGCGTGGATGGAAGCTTCTGGCACGTTTTATAACACGGATTGGTTTTCACAAACAGAGCTCACGCTGAATTTCGAAGGGCTGAATCTGGACGCTATGTACGATAATTTGGTGCGACAGATAGCGGCTGGGCGACTTGATGTTGCACGAGATATTGCCGAAGCGGTAGAGCTCGATAAGCAGCGGCAGAAACTCGAACGTGATATTGCGACAATGGAAAAGAAAATCCTGTGCGAGAAACAGTTCAACCGCCAAGTGGAATTAAACGGTGAATTGAAACGGTTAAGATCGGCATTGGAGGGGGTGGTATGAACCGCGAAAGTCGCGAAAAACGCGAAAGCATCTTATATAAAGAAGAGTGTTATTTGATTCAAGGTGCTGTTTTTGAAGTGTATAGAGAAATGGGATGTGGTTTTCTTGAAGCGGTGTATCAGGAATGTTTGGAGCTCGAACTAAAACGTCGGGGCGTTCCTTTTTGTCGGCAGGTAGCATTACCATTAGCATACAAGGGTGAGGCATTAAAGCAAGCGTATATTCCTGATTTGATATGTTACGATAAAATCATTGTCGAGCTAAAAGCGGTAAAAGACATCACATCAGAACATCAGGCTCAGCTGCTTAACTATTTGAAAGCATCAAATCTTGAATTGGGGTTGCTTGTAAACTTCGGCGCATATCCAAAAGCACAGATAGCTAGAATAGCAAACCAATTTTCACGGTTAGTAAATCCTTTATGCTCGAACCGCGAAAATCGCTAAAAGCGCAAAAACGCACTAGATTATTTTTCGCGTCTTTCGCGCTTTTAGCGGTTAATAATACATTGGAGGAACGCTGATTATGGATAAAATGAAATTTGAGACCCCGAATATCACCGCCGAAAACGTGGCGAAGATTGCTGAGCTCTTTCCAGGCGTGGTTACAGAAGGTAAAGTGAATATAGACCTGCTTCGTGCTATGCTGGGCGAGGACGTGTTTGCTGACGAAGCCTACGAATTTACCTGGGTAGGCAAACGTGATGCCATTGCCGAGGCAGGGCGGCCTATTCGAAAAACACTCCGGCCTGCGCCGGATGAAAGTAAAGACTGGGATACGACCGAGAACCTTTACATTGAAGGCGACAACCTTGATGTGCTGAAACTGTTGCAGGAGAGCTACCTTGGCAAAGTGAAGATGATCTATATCGATCCGCCCTATAATACAGGTAATGACTTTGTTTATCGTGACAACTTCGCAGCCAGTCGTGATGACTATGAGGAAGAAGCGGGCGTTTACGATGAAGAGGGTGACCTCTTGTTCAAAAATACCGAAAAAAACGGTCGCTTTCACTCGGACTGGTGCAGCATGATTTACCCGCGCCTTGTGCTGGCACGAAATCTGCTCCGCGATGACGGTGTAATTTTTATCAGTATAGATGATAATGAGGTCGCGCAGTTGAGGAAGATTTGCGATGAGGTATTTGGGGAAGATAATTTTGTTGATGTTATATGTTGGAAGAAAAAGTATGGTGGTGGCGCTAAAGAAAAATATTTAGTATCCGTTCACGAGTATACACTTTTTTATTGTAAAAGCAAAAGTGATTTGCCAGAAATATTAGTTGATTTTGCCGAGGAAAAATCGGATAGATTCTATAAGTTCAAAGATGAAAATTATGAAGTAAGAGGATGTTATAGAACACATCCTTTAGAAGCTGTGCAAAGCTTTGATATAAGAGAGAATCTTCAATTTGGCGTTGAAGCGCCGGATGGCACAATGGTATATCCCAAAAGACAATGGCGTTGGAGTAAAGAACGCTTTGAAGAGGCTTTGGCCAAAAACGAGGTAATATTTTCCAAAAACAAAGATGATGAATGGGTTCTTTCTTCTAAGCAATATATAAATGATGAGGATGGAGTCCGAAGAAAAACAAAAGCACAGTCCCTAATTGATGATGTTTTTACACAAGAGGGGACAAAAGAGATAAAAGATATTTTTGGTGATGCGAAAACTTTTCCTTTCCCTAAACCAATTCGATTCATTGAAAAGTTACTTGAAATTAGTGGCGTTCAAGAAAATGATATTATTCTTGATTTCTTCTCAGGCTCCGCTGCCACTGCTCACGCCGTTATGAAACTTAATGCTGAGGGTGGTGGCAAACGGAAATTCATCATGGTGCAATTACCGGAGGTGTGCGCCGAAGGAACAGAAGCCGCTAAAGCAGGCTACTCGACCATCTGTGAAATCGGCAAAGAGCGCATTCGCCGCGCAGGGGATAAGATCAAAACCGAGGCTGGCTTGACTGCGCAAGATCTCGACATCGGCTTCCGTGTCTTAAAGCTCGCCGACACGAACATGAACGACGTCTACTACGCAGCAGGCGACTACACGCAAGATATGCTTAGTTTAATGGAAGGCAACATTAAGCCCGATCGCACGGATATGGATTTACTGTTTGGTTGCTTGATTGACTGGGGACTACCGCTGTCTATGCCGCACACGCACGAGCAGATCGACGGCTTCACTGTTCATACCTACAATGATGGTGACCTGATCGCCTGTTTTGCGGAGAAGATCAGCGAAAAAGCAATTCGTGAGATCGCGAGCCGTAAGCCGCTGCGCGCCGTGTTCCGCGATTCATCGTTTGCGAGCTCACCGGAGAAAATAAATGTGTTCGAGATCTTCAAACTTCTCGCGCCCAACACGAATGTACGGGTGATCTAGATGAATAAAGTCTCCATTCGTTTTTTTGATGATAAAGAAGTTCGTGCCGTTTGGGATGATGAAAAAGCCAAGTGGTGGTTTTCCGTACTGGATATTATCGGCGTGTTGCGTGGCGAGGACGATTACAAGAAAAACAGGAACTATTGGAAATTCTTAAAAACAAAACTGAAAAAAGAAAACAGCAAGTTGGTTAGTGACGCTAACCAACTGAAATTGACGGCGGCTGACGGGAAAAAGTATCTGACCGATACATTTGATTACGACGGTATTATTGAGCTCGCGAAAAACTTTCCCAGCAAACAGGCGAATCGCTTTATCGAATGGTTTACTTACAGCGATGAAACCATTGACGGCAAGAGCAAATCCAAAGCGTATGCCCTGTTTGACAGTTCGTTGCTTGCTACAATCGAAGTCGGTACAGTCAAGGGTTTGCAGCAGATTCACGGCTATTTATTCGGCGGGCTGTATGACTTTGCCGGGCAAATCAGAACGCTTAATATCGCAAAGAGCGGCTTTCAGTTTGCGATGGCGCGCTACTTGCCCGAAACGCTGAAACAGATTGAAGAAATGCCTGAAAGTACGCTTGAGGCCATTGTCGATAAATATGCGGAGATGAATGTTGCTCATCCTTTTATGGAGGGCAACGGCAGAAGCACGCGGATTTGGCTGGATCTGATTCTGAAGAAGAATCTGAAACTGTGCGTGGACTGGAGTAAAATCAATAAAAAAGAGTATCTTGCCGCGATGGAAAAGAGTGTGACCGACGTTGCTCCGATCAAAGCATTGTTGCAGTCGGCGTTGACGGATCGTATCAATGACCGTGAAATGTTCATGAAGGGCATAGATTACTCTTACTATTATGAGCAAGTAGATGAAATTACAGGAGGTGACGGCGAATGAAGCTACAATTCCGGCATCAAAAGTTCCAGGCTGACGCGGCGACCGCCGTCTGCGACGTATTTGCAGGTCAGCCGTTTCAAGCGCCGACCTATCGGATCGACCCCGGTTTGGGACAAATCGATCTTTACGATGCCCGGCAATTCACGGGCTTTAATAATGCGCCTGTGGCGATTGGCGATGACAAGGTTCTGGAGCATATCCGCGCCATTCAGCGGGCGGGACAGATCAAGCCGTCCGATGCGCTGGATGGACGCTATAACCTGACCGTAGAGATGGAGACCGGCGTGGGTAAGACCTATACCTACATCAAGACGATGTATGAGCTCAATAAGCGGTACGGGTGGAGCAAATTTATTATTGTCGTCCCGAGCGTGGCCATTCGCGAGGGCGTGTATAAGTCATTTCAAATGACGGAAGAACATTTTGCCGAGGACTACGGCAAGAAAATCCGCTACTTCATTTATAATTCGGCGCAACTGACGGAGATTGATCGCTTTGCTTCCGATAGCGCGATCAATGTGATGATCATCAACAGCCAGGCATTCAACGCCAGAGGGAAAAATGCCCGGCGTATCTATATGAAGTTGGATGAGTTTCGTTCACGGCGTCCGATTGATATCTTGGCGAAGACCAATCCGATTCTGATCATCGATGAACCGCAGTCGGTTGAGGGGGCAGCTACGAAAGAGCGTCTGAAAGAGTTCACCCCGCTGGTGACGCTCCGTTATTCCGCAACCCATCGTGCGGACAGTGTGTATAATATGATTTACCGTCTTGATGCGCTTGAAGCCTACAATAAACGACTCGTGAAGAAAATCGCCGTTAAGGGCATATCGGTTTCCGGCAGCACCGCCACCGAAGGGTATGTCTATGTACAAAGCATCAACCTGTCCAAAGGGAATCCTACGGCAACGATTGAATTTGATGTAAAGGGCAACGCAGGTATTCGCAAGGTAGCAAGGATTGTCGGCGAGGGTTACAGCCTGTTCGCTAACTCCGGTGAGCTTGCGGAGTACAAGGATGGCTATACGGTTCATCGGATTGATGGTCGGGATTCATCGGTGGAATTTACGAACGGCAAGAAGTTGTTTGCCGGGGATGTGATCGGCTCGGTCAGCGAGGAGCAGCTGCGCCGCATTCAGATACGGGAAACCGTTCTCTCGCACATCGAGCGGGAACGTCAATTGTTTACCAAGGGGATTAAAGTGCTGTCCTTGTTCTTCATCGACGAAGTGGCGAAGTACAAGCAGTACGATGCGCATGGCAACGCCACCGGCGGTACATATGCGCAAATTTTCGAGGAAGAATACAACGCGGTTATCGGCAGTATGCAGCTTTCGCTGGAAGATTCCGCAGACTATCTGAAATACCTTGAGGGCATACCGGTTGAGCGTACACATGCCGGATACTTCTCCGTTGATAAAAAGAGCGGTCGCATGATCGACAGTAAACTTGGCGACAAAAAAGAACGTACATCCGATGATGTGGATGCCTACGATCTTATTATGAAGGACAAGGAACGTCTCTTGGATCGCCGCGAGCCTGTACGGTTCCTATTTAGTCACTCCGCGCTTCGTGAAGGCTGGGACAATCCGAATGTGTTTCAGATCTGCACCTTGAAGCAAAGCGGCAGCGATGTTCGCAAACGCCAAGAAGTCGGTCGCGGCTTGCGTCTTGCGGTCAATCAGGGCGGCGAGCGTATGGATGAGAATGTCCTTTCCCGTGATGAAATACACAATGTGAATGTATTGACCGTGATTGCCAACGAAAGTTACGACAGTTTTGCCAAGGGTCTGCAGAGTGAGCTGGCAGAGGCGGTCGCCGATCGTCCGCGCAAGGTTGAGGCGAAACTGTTTGACGAGAAATTTGGTGAAGATACGGCACTTGCCATTTATGAGAGCCTGATTGAAAACGGCTATGTAAAACGCGGCGAGCTGACCGAGAAATACTACGAAGCAAAAAAGAACGGCATGCTTGAGATGCCGGAGGAAGCTGCCGATCGCGCTGCAGAAGTGATTGCCGTGCTGGATTCCGTCTATGATCCGAATGCCAACAAACCGGAGAATGCCCGGAAAAACACGATTGATGTCACGCTGGATAAAGATAAGATGAATAGTCGCGCATTCCAGGAGCTTTGGTCGCGTATTAACGGCAGAAGTTACTATACGGTTGCCTTCGATGAGGCTGAATTGGTCAAAAAATCTGTCGCAGCACTGAATGAACGGCTGCGCGTCTCGCGGATTTACGTTAAGGTTGAAAAAGGAGAACAGGTAGCGACAATCGAGTCTAAAGCGCAAGTGCAGGCGGGTGAATCGTTTGCGCGTGCCGATATGACGCGCGAAGAAGCGGCGTCATACACGGCAATGAAAGCGAGTAATTCGGTGCGCTATGACCTTGTGGGTAAAATTGTTGCCGAAACGGGGTTGACCCGAAAGGCCGTAGCCGCCATACTGGTCGGCCTTGAGAAAGGCGTGTTCAACCAGTTCCCTGATAACCCGGAAGAGTTTATCATCCGCGCTGCGAACATCATCAACGAGCAGAAAGCTACGGCGATTATCGAGCGTATTACGTACGACAAGCTGACATCCGCGTTCAGCACAGATATATTCACCGCACCTGGTCTCAAAAAAGGAGCCTTGGGTGTAAATGCTATGGAAGCGAAGCGGCATTTGTACGACTATGTTATCTATGACTCAACAAACGAGCGCGACTTTGCTGCCCAACTGGAAGCGCATAGTCAAGAGGTTGAAGTCTACGTCAAGTTGCCGAAGGGCTTTTATATCAGTACGCCTGTCGGCAAATATAATCCTGACTGGGCGATTGCGTTCCATGAAGGAAAGGTGAAGCATATTTACTTTGTCGCGGAAACGAAGGGGGATATGTCCTCACTTGAACTGCGTGAAATTGAAAAAGCGAAAGCTCACTGCGCCCGTGAACATTTCCGCGCCATCAGCGGCGAGAAAGTAAGATACGACGTGGTTGACAGCTATGAGCGGTTGTGGGAATTGGTGCAGGGATAAAACCAAAATGGAAAAGCAAATGAGTTGTGTCTTTTATAGACTTTGTATTATGCTGATGATATAACGAAAATAGGATAAATCATATAATGGAAAGCCCCCCAAGACACCTAAATCAGAGATTGAGCTGGCTAAGCGATATCGGGCTGAATATCTTCTTCGAAAGGAGAATATGCAATGACTAAATTTAATGATTTCCTAAAAGAACAGCTTAATGATCCCTTACTGCGTGCCGAGTATGAAGCGATGGAGCCGGAATTCACAATCATTCAAGCTATGATTGATGCAAGAAAGAGCGCTGGGTTGACACAAAAGCAGCTTTCTGAAAAAACCGGAATTGCCCAGGCAGATATCAGTAAGCTGGAAAACGGGAATGCTAATCCGTCATTGCGGACGCTTCGACGGTTGGCCAGCGGCTTGGGGATGCGGCTGAAAGTTGAATTTGTTCCTGCGGGAAATCAGTGAATTTTCAGGTGGGGCAGAGGGTTGGCAAAAGTATATCTGTAGAAACTGCGTAAAAAAGTCCGCTTGTTAAGTAAATAGCGGATTATTTAACGAGGTTGGATAAAATATTGGCAAGGAAAGCAGGCTGTGAGGCATATCACAGCCTGCTTTCCTTTTTGCGGCTATACTAAGACCATAGAAAGCAGCCATGCTGAAGGAGGTAAACAAGCTATGCAGCCTAAAGGTGCAAACTTGCAAAAAATAAGAGACGGGAAAAAAACGTACGCGGTGACGCCGCATCTGCCGGGAGGTTTTGTCAAACCGGATGTACTGCGGCGCTATGCGGAAGCAGCGGAGCAATTCGGCGGTGTGTTGAAGCTGACCTCGGCGCAGCGTATTATGATCACCGGCTTGAAAGCGGAAGATGTGGAAGGCGTATGGGAGCTGCTGGGTATGCAGCCGGCCATGGGTTTTGCCAATTGCGTGCGCAGCATCAAAATGTGCCCGGGCGACACCTTTTGCAAGCGCGGCAAGCAAGACGCCATAAAGCTAGGGATGGAGCTGGACAAGCGCTACCATAAAAAAGAAATGCCTTCGCGCATTAAAATGGGCGTAGCCGGCTGCCCTAATTCCTGCGCTGAGGTGCATGTGAAGGACGTAGGCTTCATCGGTACGGAAAACGGCTGGGACGTGTATGTAGGCGGCTGCGCCGGAGCGCAGCCCCGGCTGGCGGATAAGCTGCTGGGCTCGCTGAATCTGGAAGAGGCCCTGCGGATAGCCGAAGTCATTGTTTCGTTCTACAAGCAAAACGCTGAGGTAGAGCGCATGGGAGTTTTTATTGACCGCATTGGCTTTGGAAGCTTTCAAAAAGAAGTGTTGAGCCGTTTTTACGGGCAGCAGCAATCCGATTCCGCTGAGACGGGGCTTCCTTTGCCTAAGCAAACGACGTCTGCGCCACTTTTAAAGGGAAATCTGCAAATGGGAGATATGGTGAACGAGGATACGGTGATCAGTGATATTCTGCGGGTGTATCCGCATACAGTGCCGGTTTTCCGCTCTTTTGGCTTGGGCTGCCTAGGTTGTCCGTCTTCGACAGGAGAGCCGCTGCATCAAGCGGCTGCTATTCACGGCCTGCAGGTAAGCGACCTGGTAGAGGCGCTAAACAGCAGTATTAAAGAAGAACAGAACAAATAGAATGGAGGAATTACTATGAGCTTGTATTTAGGACCAATTCACTACTGGCTGTATCATAAAATTCGTATCTTGGTGGAGCGGGAACAATTGCTTTGGGAGGCGGCGGCCCAGATTGATGCCGACATGGCGGAAGAAGGCCGGGAAATGGTTTGGCAGACCTATGGAGCGCCGCTGCCGGATGAGGATTTGGCGGAGCTGATTGATGCGGATAACATTCACGGCTGGCTGCAGCGGCAGATTAATTTGGCAGAATTACGTGAAGCAGCCACCGTTAAAGAACTGCTGGCGCGTTTAGGCTCAGACGGTCCAGAAAAGATGAAAGCCGTCTTCGGCGAACAGGGAAAACAATGTGGTCTGGCCGCTCGTCCAGACGGGCGGGAAGAAACTGATGCGGCGGCGGCGTACGCGGCGTTTGCCGGCAAGGTGTTGAACGGCATGCCTTGTGATCGTTGGGATCGGCTGGAGCAGGAAGACAGCAAGGTGACAAGGTGGAGTAATGCCGGCTGGATACAAGGGGCAAATTGGAAAAAAACCGGTACGGACAGTCAATTTCTGGCGCAGTGTCATGAGGTTTGGCATGCGGAATTTTTTAAAGCCTTAGCGCCTCAATTGCAATATACCATGAATATCCAGGGTGACTTAATCTCGCGACAGGTTACTGCTTAGGGGGAGCGCGCTTCCTTGGCGGGCAAGAAGAAAGCTGTTTTTGTTTTGTTTTAAAGTAGGATTTTTGCAAAGCTTGTCGAATACAATTAAACTCAAGTTATCTTGAGTGAATTTTGACAGGCAGGTGCAGTGTATGTATAGCTTTTCCTTGCATGATAATGAAAAAATCATAAAAAAAGATCATGCTAATTTTGATTCGGCGGCGGAAAAACTTCACGGCGCATTATATTTGACGACCGAGCGGCTGGTTTTTGTGGGCTATGTAATGGGCATGGAACATAAATATCTAAAAGAAGTGTCTTTGGGGGCTCTGACGCAAGTTGCTACGGCTCGAAGCCTTGGACTTATACCCAATGCGTTAGTCCTAAAGACCGCTGAAGAGGAAAAACTGCGCTTTGTTATTCGCCGCAGGAATGAATGGTACCAAGAGCTAATGAAGAGGCTGAAGCCGGTTGACAGGGTCGGAGGCCTTGGAGTATAATCGAAATAATATCAGTAATAGCAAAGACAAGGATATGATTCACTGATAAGCATGTCTGCAGAGAAAGAACGTCATTGGCTGTAAGCGTTCTGGCATGGTGCGCTGAATTACCGCCTTGGAGCTGCCGGTTTGAATAAGAGTAGAGCCGGCCGGAATAAGGAGCCGTTATTTTCCTAAACAAGCAGGGCTTTCGGGCCAAGCAGGGTGGAATCGCGAGCAATCCTCGTCCCTACATGGGACGGGGATTTTATTTTTTGCAAGGAGGTTGTAAACATGGTACAAGTAAAATTAAAAGACGGCAGTATTCGCGAGGTGGCTCAGGGTACTACTCTTGGCGAACTAGCAGAACAGCTCAGCCGTTCCTTGGCTAAAAAAGTACTGGTAGGCAAAGTGGACGGGCAGGTAAAGGATTTGGCCAGCAAGCTGAATCAGGATGCGGCAGTGGAGCTTTTGACGTTTGAACAGGACGCAGGACGCGATGCGTTGCGCCACAGCGCATCTCACTTGTTAGCTCAAGCGGTCAAGCGCTTATATGGCGACAAGAAAGTAAAAATTGCCATTGGTCCGGCCATTGCTAATGGCTTCTATTACGATTTTGACGTGGAAGAACCTTTCAGTACGGAAGATTTGGCTCGTATCCAAAAGGAAATGGAAAAAATCGTTAAAGAAGATTTGCCGATTTCCCGCAAGGAAGCCAGCCGCGAAGAGGCTGTTGCTTTGTTTGCCGCGCGCGGTGAAGACTACAAAGTGGAATTGATCCAGGACTTGCCGGCAGATGCGGTTATTTCCATGTACGAGCAAGGTGAATTTGTCGACCTGTGCGCCGGTCCTCATGTTTCGTCTACAGGGAAGCTCAAAGCCATTCAGCTGCAGTCAGTTGCCGGCGCTTACTGGCGAGGCGATGAAAAACGAAAAATGCTGCAGCGTATTTACGGTACGGTCTTTGAGAAGAAAGCGGACTTAGACGCCTATCTGTTAATGCTGGAGGAAGCAGCGAAAAGGGATCACCGCAAACTGGGCAAAGAATTGGATCTGTTCAGCATGCAAGAGGAAGGCCCTGGATTTCCTTTCTTCCATCCCAACGGCATGGTTGTGCGCAACGAGCTGGAAACGTTCTGGCGTAAAATGCACCGGAAATATGGCTACCAGGAAATTCGGACGCCGATTATTTTGAACCAGAAATTATGGCAGCAGTCAGGACATTGGGATCATTACCGGGAAAACATGTACTTTACGGAGATTGACGGTGAAGGCTACGCGGTAAAACCGATGAACTGTCCTGGCGGCATCCTTGTATATCGGTCGCAGTATCATAGTTACCGGGATTTGCCCTTGCGCACCTGTGAGCTGGGACTGGTGCATCGTCATGAGATTTCGGGCGCTTTACACGGCTTGATGCGCGTACGCAGCTTTACCCAGGATGATGCGCATATTTTTATGCTGCCGTCGCAAATTAAAGAAGAAATCCAGGGCGTTATTGATTTATTCAATGAAGTATACAGCACTTTTGGCCTTTCCTATCATGCGGAGCTTTCCACTCGTCCCGAGGACTCTATGGGCTCAGATGAAGTTTGGGAAACGGCTACCAAGGCGCTTCAAGACGCCCTTGATGAGCGAGGCATGGAATATAAGGTTAATGAAGGCGATGGCGCTTTTTACGGTCCGAAAATTGACTTCCATCTGCGCGATTCCATCGGGCGGACTTGGCAGTGCGGCACCATTCAATTGGACATGCTGATGCCGGAAAAATTCGACTTGAACTACATTGGCGAAGACGGTCAAAAGCATCGCCCTGTAATGATTCACCGCGTGGCTTATGGCAGCCTGGAGCGCTTCATTGGCATTCTGATTGAACATTTTGCAGGAGCCTTCCCAGCTTGGCTGGCGCCGATACAGGTTAAAATTTTGCCCATTACGGACCGTCACATGGACTATGCTAAAAAAGTCGCTAAAGAAATGTGGGCTCAGGATATCCGCGTGACTGTAGATGAGCGCAACGAAAAAATCGGCTATAAAATCAGAGAAGCGCAAATGCAAAAAATTCCTTATGTGCTGGTGGTAGGCGATAAGGAAATGGAAAATGGCACTGTGGCTGTGCGTAAACGGGGCGAAGGAGATTTGGGACCGCAGGAGACGGATGTCTTTACGAAGCAGCTGTTAGCGGAAATTGCTGCCAAAAAATAAAATGGCGTTGACAAAAAAGAAAATTCATGGTATCTTAACAAAAGTGATTTGAAAGCAGAAGCCATCCGCTTCTCACCTTGCCACGCCATGGAGCAGTGAGCCAGGTTAGCAAACCCAAAGCTAAGGGTGTATTGCGGGTGGAGTGCAGACTCTACCCGCTTTCTTTTTGTAAATGTATGCGGAGGTGAATGACAATTAGCAAAGAAAATTTGCGGATCAACGAAGAGATTCGGGTAAGAGAAGTGCGGGTAACTACCGCCGAAGGTGAACAGCTAGGCATCATGCAGGTGCGCGACGCATTGCAGATGGCTATCGAACAGAATCTCGACCTGGTAGAAGTTGCTCCGACGGCTCGTCCGCCGGTATGCCGCATCATGGACTATGGAAAGTTCAAGTATGAGCAGCAAAAAAGGGACAAAGAAGCAAAAAAGAAACAAAAAATCGTTACCATCAAAGAAGTCAAACTTCGTCCTAATATCGAAGACCACGACTTTGATGTTAAGAAAAAAAATGCCCTGCGTTTTCTAGAAGATGGTGACAAGGTCAAAGTGACCATCATGTTCCGTGGCCGGGAATTATCCCATCCGGAATTAGGGCGGGTTTTGCTTGTGCGTATGGCCAAGGAATTGGCTGATATCGCCAATGTAGAACGCGATCCGAAGCTGGAAGGCAAGAACATGATTATGATTCTAAATCCCAAACAACAGCAGGCATAAAACTGAAACAACAGCAAGGGGGAGCAAGTAATGCCGAAAATCAAAACTCGTAGAAGCGCTGCCAAACGTTTTCGTATCACCGCTAGCGGTGAGTTCAAGCGCGCCAAAGCTTTTAAAAGCCATATCCTGGAATGCAAATCGCCTAAGCGTAAGCGCAACCTGCGCAAAGCTTCGCTGGTAAGCAAGTCCGACCACAAGCGCGTACAGCTTATGCTGCCGAACGCATAATTTAAAATTATTTTAATGCACACTTTCTGGAGGGATTAAAATGCCGAGAGTAAAAAAAGGCGTTACTGCACATAGACGCCATAAAAAAATTCTGAAGCTGGCTAAAGGCTACCGTGGCGCCCGCAGCAAGCAGTTTAAAAAAGCCAACGAATTAGTCATGAAAGCGTTGTTCTACGCTCGTCGTGACCGTCGTGCGAAAAAAGGCGAATTCCGTCGTCTGTGGATTGCCCGTATCAATGCGGCTGCCCGTATTAACGGCTTATCCTACAGCAAATTGATCAATGGCTTGACTAAAGCCGGCGTGGAAGTAAACCGTAAAATGCTGGCCGATTTGGCTGTCAATGATCTGGCTGCTTTCAACCAGCTGGTTGAAACCGCTAAAGCAAAACTGTAAAACAAACTATCGAAAAGCCGGCCTTAGGGTCGGCTTTTTTTCTATACCAGAATTTGTAAAACGAACCGCGAAATACGCGAAATACGCGAAATACGCAAAATACGCAAAAGGGTTTTGTTTGCCAAAGATAATTTGAAAAGTTTGTGTTTTTCAAATTATCTTTGCTTTTCCCGCAGGGGTTTTGGATTTTCATGGCGAAAAGAAAAAACATAATAAATAAACCCTGAAGGGAGAGTTGTGTCGTGGCTTTAGTAACAATGGCAGAACTTCTACAGGATGCGCGGCGGCGGCAATACGCAGTAGGGGGATTTAATGTTTTTAATTTTGAAACCTTGGGAGCGGTAGTTGAAGTAGCGGAGGAATTAAAAACGCCTTTAGTTCTGGGGATTCCGGAACGGTTATTTAAGTTTGTCGACGCGGATTTGCTGGGGGCTGCTATGGTGCGGGCTGCTCATAAAGCAAGTGTTCCAGTGGCCTTGCATTTGGACCACGGCCATACGTACGAGGGGATTTTGAAAGCCGTGCGGTGGGGGTTTACTTCGGTCATGTTTGACGGTTCCAGGCTGTCTTTTGAGGAAAACATACGGCGGACGAAGGAAGTGGCCAAAATTGCGCATGCTTCCGGGCTGACGGTGGAAGGGGAACTTGGCTCCTTGGGCGGCGAGGCTGCAAGCGGGTTAGAAGAGGCGGCGCTGTTTGCGCAAAAAACTCGTATTGACGCCTTGGCGGTAGGCTGTGGTAATCATTTAGGAGATAGTGCAGATGCTGCACTGGACGTTGAACGTCTTGGAATGCTGCGTCAGATGGTGCAGATTCCGTTAGTCATGCATGGCGGCGCTGGCCTGCAGGCGGAAGAGTATCGGCGTTTGATTCAAGCAGGCATTGCTAAAATTAATATTGCAACCGACACGTCAACGGTGGCGGCGGAGCAGTTGAAAAAAGAACTGTCGCGGACGCCGCACATGAATTATGTCAATTTGATGGCTATTGTTAAAAAAGGCGTCAAAGAGTCGGTGCGCAAGTACATGCTGGCCTTTGAGTGCATCTCTAAGGCCAAAGCTATTTAAAGAGCACCATTCAGGCAGGAGATTTCGAGGCATTGCTTCGTTTTCTCCTGCTTTTTAAGTTTCCGCCCCCTCTAGACGGGCGCTAAGGGAGTGCTTATAATGAACTGGGAAGAATATAGGCTGGAGTGGAGCGATCGTCTTGAAAAACAGGACTCTTAGTTTTTTGAAAGAATGGACGTTGACGCCCTATCAAATTCTAGTTCTTGGATTTGCGGGGATTATCTTGTTGGGAAGTGGCTTGCTAACACTGCCCCAAGCTACGACGTCAGGTAATGGAACGTCTTTTATTGATGCGTTGTTTACGGCTACATCGGCTGTCTGTGTAACGGGTCTGGTGGTGTTAGATACGGGAAAGCATTTTTCCTTATTTGGGCAGCTTGTCATTATTTTTTTGATTCAAATTGGCGGTTTGGGCATTATGACCATGACGACATTAATGGGCATCATGCTTGGTAAGCGCATTCATTTGCGGGAACGTTTGATTTTGCAAGAAGCGTTGAATCAAATTACCATGTCCGGCGTGGTGCGGCTGGCTTTGTATGTCATCAAGATAACGTTGTTAATTGAAGGGATCGGCGGCACGATTCTGGCCTGGCGCTGGTATGATGAGTTTGGACCGATTGGTATTTATTATGGCTATTGGCATGCGGTGTCTTCTTTTTGCAATGCCGGGTTTGATTTGTTTGGCAATTACAGCAGCCTGACTGCATATGTGTCTGATCTGACCATAAATATAACGGTGACTACGTTAATTATCCTTGGGGGTATCGGCTTTATGGTTATGGCAGACGCTTGGAATCAACGTTCTTTCAGCAAGCTTACTGTACATTCGCGCCTTGTTATTGTGATGTCGGCTGTATTGCTGGTGATTGGCACATTGGGGATTTTAGTATTTGAGCATGCAAATCCTGCAGGCATGGGACCGCTTTCTTGGCCGGATAAAATTCTCAGCAGTTACTTTCAAGCAGTTTCGGCGAGGACGGCTGGCTATAACACGTTGCCACTGGATACCTTGGGGCCGGAAACTTTGTTTTTTTTAATTCTCTTGATGTTTGTGGGGGCGTCGCCTTCTTCAACAGGCGGCGGTATCAAGACCTCGACGCTGGGCGTGCTCTTGGCTTCTATTTGGGCGATGATGCGCGGCAGAGAGGATGCAGAGCTTTTTAAGCGCCGCATTCCGCACGGCATTATTTACAAGGCTTTCACTGTGGTGTTTATTTCTGCGTCGTTAGTCTGCTTTGTGACCATGATGCTTTGTATCAGCGAAAGCGCCCCATTTTTAAATTTGCTTTTTGAAGTTGTTTCCGCATTTGGCACGGTGGGCTTGACAACGGGAATTACGCCAAGCTTATCGGAGCCCGGAAAGCTTTGGCTGATTTTTACGATGTTTGCGGGCAGAGTAGGACCTGTGACGCTGGTGATGGCTTTAACGCTGCGTTCACGAAAAAACAAGCGGACCATGCATTACCCGGAAGGGAAGTTTATTATTGGCTGAGAAAGCCAGTGAATTCCAGAAATGAGGATTGTTATGAAAAGAAAGCAATTTGCCATTATAGGATTAGGGCGTTTTGGCACCAGTGTAGCTAAAACACTGTATGAGATGGGCTATGAAGTGTTGGCGGTTGATACCGATGAAACGCGGGTGCAGGATTTTAGCGATGAAGTAACTCATGTGGTCCAGGCGGACACTACGGATGAGGATACGTTGAAAGCCCTGGGGATTCGGAATTTTGACGTCGTTGTAGTGGCCATTGGGGCAGATGTACAGGCAAACTTGATGACGACGCTGCAGCTCAAAGAGATGGGAGTATCTTATATTGTCGCTAAAGCGAAAAACAATCTTCATGGAAAGATGCTGGAGAAAATAGGCGCGGACCGAGTTGTGTATCCGGAACGGGACATGGGGCAGCGTGTGGCGCACAATCTTGTTTCAAGCAATGTTTTGGAGTACATTGAGTTATCTCCTGAGTACAGTATTGTGGAAGTAACAGCCCCCAAGGTTTTGGTCGGAAAAAATCTGGTGGAAACGGATTTACGCGGTCGTTATGAGGTCAACGTGGTGGCCATACGTCGAGGGGAGCAGTTATTGGTGCCGCCGCAGCCAACGGAGAAAATTATGGATAAAGATGTGCTGTTCGTTGTCGGCGCGAATCGGGGCGTCCAGCGCTTGGAGGAGCTTGAATGACGTTGTATTGGGAAAAAATAGGCAGTGCTGCGAATGAACAATTGAAACAAATTCGCGCCTTGCAACAGCGCAAAAAACGAGACGAGAGCGGCTTATTTATCGTGGAAGGCACGCGGGCGGTGCAAGAAGCGATCCAATCAGATTGGGAATTGCTGTTTCTTGTTGCAGCCGATGATTATGGACAAAAAACGCAGATGGAGGAGCTGCTGCGAAAGCGCCAACAGCCATATGGCCGACTGTTGCAAGTTTCCGGCGAGCTATTGCGCAAGCTTGGCGAGACGCAGACGCCGCAAGGCATTTTAGCGGTCGTGCGGCAAAAGTACTGGGAACTTGAGCAGGTGCTGGCTATGCCTGGTGATGGGCCGCTGCTTATACTGGATCGCGTGCAGGATCCGGGGAATGTCGGCGCCTTGCTGCGGACGGCTGCGGCGTTAGGCGCAGTCGGGGCTGTTTTGCTGGAAGGGACCACAGACGCTTTTAGCAGTAAAGCGGTGCGTGCCGGTATGGGGGCTGTTTTTCGTTTGCCTGTAGTGCAAAAAATACAGCCGGAGACCTTGAACCGCCTTCGGAAACAGCAAAAACTTGCATTGTGGGTAGCTGCGCTCGAAGGAGGCCGACCAAGCTATCAGGCTGATTTAAAAGCAAGGCATTTGCTGCTTTTAGGCAACGAAGGAGAAGGGGCGTCGGCTTTTTGGCAAGAAGAGGCGGATGGCGCCGTTTTCATTCCCATGCCGGGAGGAATGGAGTCTTTGAATGTGGCTATGGCCGGCTCGCTGCTGCTCTATGAAGCTATGCGGCAGCGGCTGAGCTAAGAAATAAAATAAGATAAATGCGTTTTTTGTATTTTTAGAGAAAGCCCTTGGTTAAGAGCGGACTTGGCTTGTCAGAGCTGCTTTTGATATGGTATAATGACAACAAGAAATTTCCTGAAAGCATGCTGAACAGGAGCAGGGAGGGTCTCGCCATGATGACCACCGATATGCTATGGAAAGTATTTGAAGCAACTGGCTCCATTGCCGCGTATCTCCTGTACCGCCGCCTTTTATTGCAATAAAGAGCGGTTTACGGCTTGGGAACGAACTACATAGTGCTGGTGATGAAGGAGAAAGTATGCAGAGGAGAATTCTTCAGGGAGGCGTTGCCATGGACTGTAAGCGCGCTGTATTTTCGCTGTCAGAAGTTCGCTCCGGAGCCTTGTTTACTGAACGCTTTTCTGAATTCAAGTAGGTAAATACGGACTGCTTCACGTTACGAAGCTTGAGTACAAACAAGGGTGGTACCGCGAATAAGCTTTTTCGCCCCTTTCGAGGGGGTGGAAGGGCTTTGTTTTTTTGCAATGATTATAAAACAGGAGGCAAGTGGAACATGGAAAATCAGCTACAGATTTTACAAGCGGAAGCGTTGCAGGAGATGCAGCAGGCGCAAACCGTAGCCGCCTTGAATGAGTTGAAAGTAAAATACTTGGGCAAAAAAGGCAGCTTAACTGCTGTTTTGCGCGGTATGGGAGCATTGTCGCCAGAAGAACGTCCGCGCATAGGCGCGCTCGTGAATGAAGTGCGGGCCAAGTTGGAGGCGCTCCTAGAAGAGCGGGCAGGGTCTTTGAAAGCCGCTGAGCTTCAAGAGCGTTTGGAAAAAGAAACCATTGATATTACTTTGGCTGGGAGAGCCTCTTTTAACGGGCATGTGCATCCGCTGATGCTGACCTTGGATCGCATTAAGGCGGTCTTTATGCGCATGGGCTTTGCAGTGGCCGAAGGGCCGGAAGTGGAAGAAGATTCCTATAATTTTGAAGCTTTGAACTTGCCGCCGGATCATCCGGCAAGGGATATGCAGGATACTTTTTATATTACGCCGGAGCTGTTGCTTCGGACTCATACCTCGCCAGTACAGGCACGGGTTATGCAAGCCAGCGAGCCGAATAGTCCGGTGCGGATCATTGCGCCTGGCAAAGTATATCGCTGTGATTACGACGCCACGCACTCGCCGATGTTCCATCAGGTAGAAGGCTTGGTTATTGACAAGGAGATCAATTTTGCCGATTTAAAGGGAACCTTGGAACTCTTTATTCGGGAAATTTTCGGCTCTAATACTGGGGTTCGCTTTCGTCCAAGCTTCTTTCCTTTTACGGAACCGAGCGCTGAAGTGGACATTTCCTGCGTGATTTGCCAGGGGAAAGGCTGCCGGGTCTGCAAGCAAACCGGCTGGTTGGAAATTTTAGGTTCCGGCATGGTGCATCCGCGAGTGCTGGAGTTGAGCGGCTACGATCCGAATAAGGTGCAAGGCTTTGCTTTTGGCATGGGCGTGGAACGCATTGCCATGCTTTTGTACCAAATTGACGATTTGCGTCTGTTTTATGAAAATGACGTTCGCTTTTTGCGGCAGTTTTAATTGTACAAAGGAGGATTCTCATGCGCACATCCATTGAATGGCTTAATGACTATGTAACGATTCAGACTGCGCCGCAAGAATTGGCGGATGCATTGACTATGGCTGGTATTCCTGTAGAGGAAATTGAATACCAGGGACAAGGTTTGGAAAAAGTGGTGGTCGGTAAAATTGAAGAGATTTTGCCTCATCCTAATGCAGATAAACTACGCATTTGCCGCGTTAATGTAGGCGCAGCGGAGCTGCTGCAAATTGTGACTGGCGCTGCCAACGTGCAAGAAAAGGATGTAATTCCTGTCGCCTTAGAGGGGGCGCACTTGCCGAACGGGGTGTCTATTAAAGCCAGCAAGCTGCGAGGCGAGCCTTCTTACGGCATGCTTTGCTCCGCCAAAGAGCTGGGGATTGATTCGGAAGAACTGCCGGAGGAACAGCGCAGCGGCATTTATATTCTGCCGGCTGCTACGGAAATTGGCCAGGGAATCCAAGATGTGCTGGGCTTGAATCAAGTTATTTTGGGCTTTGAGCTAACGGCTAATCGCCCAGACTGCTTCAGTGTTATTGGCTTGGCGCGGGAAGTCGCTGCTTTAACAGGAGCTTCTTTAACCTTGCCGGCAATTAAGGTTCAAGAGGATGCGGCTTTACCGCAAGCAAGTGAAACAGTGACCGTGCATACGGCTTGCCCGGGTTTGTGCCGCCGCTTTGCCGCGCGGGTGCTTCACAATGTAAAAGTGGGTCCTTCGCCGGAATGGCTGGTCAGACGAGTTGAAGCGGCAGGCATGCGCTCCATCAGCAATGTTGTAGATGTGACCAATTTTGTCATGCTGGAAATGGGACAGCCCTTGCATGCGTATGACGCTTCGCGCGTACGCGGCGCTTCTTTGACGGCGCGACTGGCTGACGACGGAGAAGATCTGGTGACGCTGGATTCGGTAGAAAGAAAACTAAACTCCAGCATGCTTGTTATCGCTGACGCTGAAGGACCCGCAGGCTTGGCCGGCGTAATGGGCGGTTTTGACAGCGAAGTGACCGATGCTACGCAGACGGTTATTTTGGAAGCCGCGCATTTTCAAGGGGCGAACATCCGGAGAACTGCTCGTCAGTTGGGCCTGCGCTCGGAGGCTTCGGGCCGCTTTGAACGCGGTACCGACGTGGCGCGTGCAACGGACGCGCTGGATCGGGCGGCGCAGTTGCTGCATGAAATGGGGGCCTGCCGTGTGGCGCCGGGGTACGCTGATGCCTACCCGGTAGTGCAAGAGCCGAGAACGGTTTCCTTTTCCGTAGCTGAGGTGAATCGCCGTTTGGGAACGTCCTTGTCAGCAGACTGCATGAGCGAAATTTTGCAGCGCCTGTATTTTACCATTCTTCAGGCAGAAGGCGATAAAGTTACCTTAGGCGTTCCTTCTTGGCGCGATGATGTGGAAGGAATGGCCGATGTTTCTGAGGAAATTGCACGCATGCATGGCTTTGAGCAGATTCAAGCTTCTCTGCCTGCGGCGGCAGTAGCGCCAGGCGGACAAAGCCAGCGCCATGATTTGGTGGACCTGCTTACGCAGCAATGTGTGGCTGCCGGTTTCATGCAAGGCATCTCCTTCAGCTTTTCTCATCCTAAAGTATTTGACGCCTTGCGTTTGGAGGCGGAAGACGTACGCCGCCAAGCGGTGCCTGTATTAAACCCCATTACGGATGAATTCCCAATCTTGCGTACTACGCTGCTGGGAAATATGCTGGAAATGGTAGGCCGCAATGTGGCTCGCCGCAATGAAGATGTGCGCTTGTTTGAAATTGGCGCGGTATATTTGCCGAAAAACTTGCCCATGGATACGCTGCCTCAAGAGCCTTGGATGTTGTGCGCCGCGCTGACGGGCAGAAGACAGCCCCAAGGCTGGAGCCAAGGCCAAGAACCTGTTGATTTTTATGACGCTAAGGGTTTGGCGGAACAGCTTCTCAGTTCGCTGGGCTTAAGCAAGGCTGTTTTTGAAAAGGCGGTTCATCCGGCATTGCATCCGGGACGCTGCGCTCGTATCGTTTATCCGGGCGGCAAAGAACTTGGCTGGGTTGGCGAAGTGCACCCTGATACGCGGGAAGCTTTTGGCCTGCGGGCGCCTGTGTTCCTTTGCGAACTGTCGTTGGAAGCTATGCTTCCTTTATGGAAACGTCTGCCGACCTACACGGCATTGCCTAAATTCCCAGGGATGCAGCGGGATTTAGCGTTTGTTACTTCTGATGAAATTTCTGCAGGCGCGCTAGAGCAGGAAATCAATAAAATTGGCGGCGCCTTGCTAAAGCAAGTTACTCTTTTTGACTTGTATAAAGGAGACCGCTTGCCTGCGAACCAACGCAGCCTGGCCTTCTCGCTGCTCTTCCAGTCTGCTGAGAAAACGCTGACTGACGAAGAAGTGGAAGCAGTGATTCAAAAAATCATCAGTCGCCTTCACGAGCGTTTTGGCTGCGAACTGCGTCAATAGGAAGGTTGCATTTTGTCTTGGGAAGGAATTAGTTTATTCTTGTCGAATGAATGACTAAGACGAAATACGCATAAAGTGTCAGGTGACGAGATGGATAAAAACAAGTGCAAGGTGACGGTGGAAATTTTTGGCGAAGCCTATACTCTGAAAGGGGATATGGAAGCGGAAACCGTGCGGAAGATTGCTGCGACGGTTGACCAGAGGATGCGTCAGCTGGCGCGCAGTAATCCCAGGCTGTCCGTAGCCAAAGTAGCTGTATTGACGGCGCTGAATCTGGCGGAAGAGTTTGGCAAGCTGGAGCAGGACTATCAGGAATTAATGGAACTGCTTGATGACGACAAGCGATAAAATGACAAGAAGCACTGGGTTTTGCGCATTTGCGCAGAACCCAGTGCTTCTCTGTGAAATTATCCTTCTGATTTTATGCCTTGAAGAATCCTGCCAGACTGATCACCAGAGAGACTAAACCGCCGGCAATCAAGGGGCCTACTGCTAGACCGTGGAAGAGACAGACGCCGGCAATGGTGCCGACGATCAGGGCGCTGACTGCTTCCGGCGTTTCCCGCATAAAGGGAACCCCTTGCGCCGCCAGGTAGGACACCCAGATGCCTACGGCGATAGCCACAAGGCCTACTGGCGATTTAAAGGCGTCCAAAAGCATTTGCGTAGTCAGCTTACCTTGAGCGATGGGAACCAGGATGGCCATGGTCAAAATAGTAATACCCACAGAGATGCCGTGCGTTTCCACCGGAGCCAGCCAGGCTTCAAAGCCAAGCCACTTGATTAACAGTAAAATCAAAGCAGCGATAAAGACACTGTAATTACTGCCGAAGAGAGCTAAGAAAAGGATAACAAGCAGAGGTATACTGGATTCCAACATAAAAACGTCCTCCTTGGAGTTTCAATAATAACCTTTATCATAGCGCGAATGATAGAGGAAAGCCACTTTATGAAGGTTATTTAACGAGATGATTTTGCTGTTATACAAGACTTTATTGCGCAGGGATAGCAGGCTTCTCTGATTTTCCCTCAAGGCTGGCAAAAGATAGCAGTGAAAAAGGTTTTATGTTTGTGGTAAGATAAAATGATAGCGATTGTTGCAATAAAGTTCAAAATGGATTTGTTGAAAGGGAAGGGAATGAAAATATATGGTATGTGAATTATTGGCTCCTGCCGGGAGCGTTGAAGCGTTTCGAGCTGCCGTGGAAAATGGCGCTGATGCGGTATATTTATCGGGGAAAGCCTTTGGGGCCAGAGCCTATGCCCCCAATTTTTCTGACGAGGAACTAACAGAAGCGGTACGGTATGCTCATTTACGGAACGTTAAAGTATATGTAACCGTTAATACATTGGTGGACGACAGTGAAATGAGACTGCTGCAGGAATATCTGCGTTTTTTATACGAATGCGAAATTGATGCGGTGCTGGTTCAGGATTTGGGGGTAGCGGCGGTAGCCCGTACGTGTGTGCCGAATTTGCCGTTGCATGCCAGTACGCAGATGACCGTGCATAATGCTGCAGGCGTACGCTTTTTGCGGGAACTTGGCTTTACCAGAGTGGTGGTCTCACGTGAAATGTCTCTTGCGGAACTGCAGCAATGCGTCCAAGAAGGGGGCGCGGAAATTGAAGCTTTTGTTCACGGCGCTCTTTGTATTTCCTATTCCGGTCAATGTTTGATGAGCAGTCTTATTGGGGGGCGCAGCGGCAATCGAGGACGTTGTGCGCAGCCTTGCCGGCTCAACTATCGTTTGGAAACGGAAGAGGGAACTGTAATTCAGGAAGTTGGCGAATATCTTCTAAGCCCCAAGGATTTGAATACCTTGGAGCTGGTGCCGCAATTACTGGAAGCTGGCGTTCATTCTTTGAAAATTGAAGGACGCATGAAGCGGCCGGAGTATGTGGCCGTAGTAGTCGCCGCCTATCGTCAGGCGCTGGACGCGGCGCTGCGCGGCGAAACATTGTCTTTGGAGCCGTTGCAGAGGGACTTGGAACAGATCTTTAATCGTGATTTTACTACCGCTTATTTGCAAGGGCGACCAGGGCGGACCATGATGAGTGATCGTCGTCCTAACAATCGCGGCTTGCGGGTGGGACGCATTGTGGCTTATGACTACGCCAAAAGGGAAGGGTGTTTAAAGCTGGAGCAGCCGCTGCGGCAGGGGGATATCCTTGATGTTTGGGTTAAAGTAGGCGGCCGTGTCAACCTTACAATGCAAGAAATGTATGTAAATGGGAAGTTGGTAGAAGAGGCTGAACCAGGTGAGCTGGTGACCATTCCGGATATGCCGCCGGTAGGAATGAATGACCGGGCGTTTAAGGTGTTTGACGCACAATTAATGCTCAAAGCACGCAGCTCCTTTGCCAAAGAACAGCGCAAAGTGCCGGTGACGGCAGTAGTAGAGGCAGTATTAGGACAGCCGCTGCGCTTGACTTTGCGCGATGACGAAGGGCATGAGGGAGTCGGAGAGACTGACTTTTTAGCGGAAGAAGCAAGAAAGCATGCTTTGCAAATTGATTCTGTGCGTAAGCAAGTGGATCGCCTGGGCAACACTCCCTTTGTTCTGCAGAATTTGGAGTTTAAGGCGCAGGGCGAGCTGATGGTGCCTGTAAGCGAACAAAACGAAATGCGTCGTCGCGCCGTGGAAGCGTTGGAAGAAGTCAGACTGATTTCTTATAAGCGGCCTTCTCTTTCGGCCGGACCTTGCAGTTTAGCGCTCAAAGACGAAAGGCGTATCGCGAAAGAACAATGGCCGGAAAAAATTTGTGTACAATGCAGTGAACTGGCGCAAGTTCAGGCAGCGTTGGCAGGAGGCGCCTCGGGTATTCTTTTTGGAGGCGAAGATTTTGTAAAACCAGCGCCTGGGCCGGAGGAATACGCTGCCGTTTGTCGCGCTGTCCAGGAAGCGGGGAAAGAACTGTGGCTGGGAACGCCGCGTATTGTCCGCGAATGGCAGCTGTCTCGCTGGGAGCAGGTTTTCTCGTTTGCAGCGTCGCAAGAAATAGCTGGCGTATATCTGGCTAATTTAGGCTTGTTGGAGTTATGTCGGAAAAAAACGCCGACCCTAGCTTTTTGGGCGGATGCGCCGCTGAGCCATTTTAATTCTCAAACTCTTGCCTTCTGGGCTGAACAGGGAGCGGTTGGAGCAACATTGTCTCCTGAATTGACCTTTGAGCAAATTCGCAAGCTTCATTGGCCGCAGAGTTTGGCTGGTGAGTGTCTGGTGCATGGTCGCTTGACTATGATGGTCTCTGAGTTTTGCCCCTTGGGTTCTTATATTGGAGAGTTGCATACCGGAACATGCAGCCAGCCTTGTCGCCAAAAGGAAGCTTACTACTTGCGCGACCGGAAAGAAGAGCGGTTCCCCCTTTTTACAGACAGCAGCTGCCGCAGCTATATCTTCAATGCTAAAGAATTGGATTTGCGAGGTAATCTGACACAATTCCGCCAGACCGGAGTATCACAATTGCGCCTGGATGGACGTCTGTATCGTCCGGAGGAGTTGCGACGTTTGACTGCCGACTATTGCCGGGAATTGCTTGCGTTGCAAAAAGGCCAGGTTTTACCGCCGCCGGCTGTAAAGCCGGGCGCTACGCGCGGGCACTATTTTAGAGGAGTCATGATGCATGATCAATGAAAAAGCATTGCATATATTGGAATTTGACAAGGTTCGAAGCCGCCTAGCCTCCTTGACTGCGTGCTCGCTGGGGCGAGAGCTGGCGGAAAAGCTGCAGCCCCAGGTAGAAGCGGAGTTCGTTGCTCGATCGTTGGAAGAAACTGCAGCAGTGGCTTTTTTGGCGGAGCAGGGAGAACGGCTGCCCTTGGGCGGCATTCATGATGTGCGCCAAGCAGCAGGCAGAGCGGCGTTAGGAGCGATTTTAGAACTAGAAGAGCTGCGCAATATCGCCGCTACAATGAAAAGCGCCCGGATTTTGGGAAGCTTTTTGCTAAACCGCTTGGAAGAAACGCCAATTTTAAGCGAGTATGCAGAAGGTTTTGTTTCGTTGCAGCGTTTAGAACAGGCGGTGGAAGCGGTTATTGACGAGCATGGTCAAATGCGCGACGACGCTACGCCGGAGCTGGCCAAACTGCGGCGCGCCATTCGCACGGCTCATGGACGAGTTAAAGAACGCTTGCAGTCTGTATTGCGTTCTCAAGAATATCAGAAATATTTTCAAGAAGCTTTGGTAACCATGCGGGGTGATCGCTATGTAATTCCTGTGAAGCAGGAGTATAAGCATTTTTTCCCAGGCATTGTTCATGATCAATCGGCCAGCGGCGCTACTGTCTTCATTGAGCCGATGAGCATTGTAGAGCTGAACAACGAAATTAAGCAATGCGTTGCCGCTGAACGCAATGAAATAGAACGCATTTTACAGTCTTTAAGTGCGGTTACGGGACGCGATAATGACAGTATTCAAGAAAATTGCCGCTTATTAGGACAGATGGATTTATTGGCGGCTAAGGTTCGGCTGGCGGAGCAATGGAAATGCACTAAGCCTGTTTTTAATGAAGCGAAGCGGCTTTCTTTGCGTCAGGCCCGGCATCCTTTAATTAACGCCGCCCAAGTTGTGCCGATTGACTTGTTTCTTGGTGAAGAGTATACGATGCTGCTGATAACCGGTCCTAATACAGGCGGTAAAACGGTAGCGCTAAAGACGCTGGGACTCATGGTGCTTATGGCGCAGGCTGGCTTGTTTTTGCCGGTAGACAGCGGTTCGAGCATCTGCATGTTCAGTCAGGTATTTGCGGATATTGGCGATGAACAAAGTATTGAACAAAGCTTGAGTACTTTTTCATCTCATATGACGCATTTGGTGAGCATTCTGCAAGAAGTCGGCGCTGATGATTTGGTTTTGCTGGATGAAATCGGCGCTGGCACCGATCCGGTAGAGGGCGCCGCTTTAGCTATGTCCATTTTGGAAAATTTGCAGGCTTGCGGCGCTTTGACTGTGGCAACAACGCATTATAGCGAGTTAAAGCAATTTGCCTATGCCCGTGAAGGCGTAGAAAATGCCAGTGTGGAGTTTGATGTGCAAACCCTGCGTCCGACCTATCGGCTGCGCATCGGCATGGCCGGTTCCAGTAACGCTTTCGCCATCAGCCGCCGCTTAGGTCTGGCGGAAGCGATATTAGACAGGGCGCGCGTACTAATGGATCAGCAGCATGTGGATTTGGCCGCGATGATGCAGGAGCTGGAAAAAGAACAGTTAGAGTATCAAGAACGTCTTGCAACTCTGGAACTTCAGCAGCGCTCGTGGGAGCAAGAGCAGCGACGCTGGGAAGCCAAGCGAAGTCAAGAGGAAGAAAAAGCCGCCTTGCGATTGGAGCAAAGCAAGACGAAGGCGGCTGAATTACTGCGGCAGGCTAGAAAAACAGCCGAAGAAAGCGTCAATCTCATTAAAAAACAGGCGCAAGAGCAAGATCAGCAGCGGCGGCAGAACGCGTTTCAACAGGCGAGAGAAAGACTGCAGGGAGCGCTGGATGGAACACGCCCTCAATTCCGCAAGATTGTCGCCGGAAGCCCAGTAGAACAGGAACTGCTGCGGGAAGGTTTGGCAGTTATGGTTAAGACGCTGGGCCAGAAAGGCAGAATTCTCTCCTGGAATACTAAGGAGGCGACGGTGCAGATCGGAGCGCTAAAAATGAATGTGCCCTTGCAAGCCTGTCTTCTCGTGGAGGATGGGAAGGTGGAGGAGCCTCCGGTCAAGGCGGCGCCGCGAATTTCCGCCGCGTTTTTGAGCAAACGCTTGGATGTTCCCCGGGAAATTGATGTGCGCGGTCAAAACATTGAAGAAGCCGTAGAAATACTGGCTAAATTCTTGGATGACGCCATGCTGGCCGGGCACACTAAGATAAATGTGATTCACGGCAAGGGAACCGGCGCGTTGCGTAAAGGCGTGCGGGCTTATTTAAAGCAGCATCACGGTGTTAGGGACATCAGCATTGGCGAGGTAACCGAAGGCGGCGACGGCGCTACGCTGGTGCAGCTTAAATAAGAAAAATTGCACGAGGGTACGTAAGAGGGTTGCGGTGGACGATTTTCAATGCCCTTTCGCGTTTTTCGTGTATTTCGCGGTTCGTTTTATAAATTCTGGTATATTAAAAACTAGAAAAGAAGAGCAGCACTGTCGGCAAAAACAGTACTGCTCTTCTTTTACTTTATTATTCCTTTTTGGAATCTGTTTTCTTGTCTTCTGTTTTAGCTTCCGTTGGTTTCGTTGTTGTTTTCTCCGGCTGCTTGGTTGTTGTTTTTTTCTTATCGTCTTCTTGCTTTTTATCAGCAGCTGCTTTGTCGTCAGGGTGGGCCGGCGTGCTTGCGTCTTGAGGAACCGACACGCCCTGGGGACGTAAGAAATCACGGGCTGGAGTCGAGGCTAACGCCTTGGTCATGAAGCCGCGCCAAATTTCGGCGGGAACGGTACCTCCTGTGATATTTCCAAGAGTTCCTTCGGTGTCATTACCCATCCAAACGGCGGCAACCAAGTCAGGAGTATAACCGACAAACCAGGCGTCTTTGTTATTGTCTGTAGTGCCGGTCTTGCCGGCTGCTGGCCGGCCAATAGCGGCGCCTGCTCCGGTGCCGCGGGCAATAACGCCTTTAAGCATATCGGTTATGATGTAGGCGCTTTTCTCGCTGATGATGGTTTTGGGCTGAGGAGAATGTTCTTCCAAGGTTTTGCCGTTTCGATCGACGACTTTCACGATGGCAATGGGTTCGCAACGGATACCTTGGTTGGCCAATACTCCATAGGCGCTGGCCATTTCCAAAGGAGTAACGCCTTTGGTTAAGCCGCCCAGGGACATAGCCAGGTTTCTATCATTTGTAGGACCTTGCAATACTAGGGTGGAGATGCCCATTTGCTGGGCGTAATACAAGGGTTTATCAGCGCCAAGCTGGTTGGCCAACTTTACGGTAGGTACATTGCGCGACTGTTCTAAAGCGTAGCGCAGTGAAATGTTGCCGTAAAAGCGTCCGTCGTAATTGCGGGGAGCCCAGGAGCCAAAAGACACGGCTGTATCGCTGATGCTTGTAGCTGGCGTCATGCCGCTTTCAATGGCGGCTAGGTAGGTGAAGGTTTTAAAAACAGAGCCAGGCTGACGTTCCGCCATTACGGCGCGATTGAATTGATCGTCACCGCGACCGCCTACCATGGCTTTAATGTAACCACTGCGCGGATCAATGGCTACCAGCGCTCCTTGCGGCTGCATGATGCCATTTGCATCTTTGCGATACGATGGCAGATGGGTAAGGGCGCTTTCCGCCGCATGCTGCATGGTCAAATCTAAGGAGGTGTAGACCTTCAAGCCTTCTTTATAAACGGCATCGGCGCCATATTTATCAATCAGCGATTGGACAACATAATCAATAAAATAAGCGGCTGTTTTATTGGACTTGTCATTGTTGGTTTGGCCGGAAGCCAGCTTTAACGGCGCTTCTGCAGCACTGTGAGCGGTAGCGGCATCAATATAGCCGTACTTGACCATTTGCTCTAAAACCGTCCGCTGTCGTTCTTTAGCGGCTTTTAAATTATTCAAAGGGGAATAGTAATTGGGGCTTTTGGGAATGCCGGCCAGCATAGCGCATTCCGCCAACGATAAATCTTCGGCATTTTTATTGAAGTATACTTTGGCGGCCGTTTGCACGCCATAAGCGCCTTGGCCAAAGTAAATGTGATTAACGTACATTTCTAAAATCTCATGTTTGGTATACTGGCGTTCGATTTGCAAGGCCAAAAAAGCCTCTTGGATTTTTCGCTTCATCGTGCGTTCTTGTGAAAGAAGCGCGTTTTTAGCAAGCTGCTGGGTGATGGTGCTGCCGCCTTCGGCTACGCCGCCTCCGGTTACATTAGACCAAGCCGCCCGCAAAATGCCTCGCGGGTCAACGCCCATGTGCTGATAAAAGCGAGCATCCTCAACCGCCACAAAAGCATTCTGCAGATTTTGCGGGACTTTGCTCAGAGGAACTGGAACGCGATTTTCCACGGAATGTACGGTAGTAATTAGCGTGCCATGGCTGTCAAAAATTTGTGATGAAGCAGCCGGGCGAATGTCGTTTTGCAAGTTAGGCATCGTATTATAGCTGGCAGTTACAAAACCCAAGCCGACGCCGGCAAAAATGACGCCCATTACTATTGAAATAATGAGAAACAGGCGCCCCCAGCGAAAAGATCGTTTGGGTGTTTGTGGTGAAGTACTTTCATTTCTCATGAATTTGTCTTGCCTCCTGGTTCAAAGTAAACAACTATTTTCCTATTATACCACAAGGATTGCTACGATTGGATTGACAATTATATAACAGAAGGCAACATTTTGGTTTTGCGAAAAGAAGCAAGTTCCCAACAAAGTGTCTTAAAAATTGCGTAACAGGTGTTGACAGTAACCCGGTTAACATGATACTATACAGAAGTCGTCGCGAGCGGCGGCAAAGAACAAGTGCTCCTTGAAAACTGAACGATGCAAACAAGCCAGATGTGCGAGGCAACCTTTGCCGCAAGGTGAAGGAAGTCATTAAAAATTTCTTTTTTAAACTAAGAGCTGACATCAGTTCTTCGATTTTATCGGAGAGTTTGATCCTGGCTCAGGACGAACGCTGGCG
>SAAJ01000076.1 GCA_009929485.1 Negativicutes bacterium | reverse complement strand
ATTGTAAAATGAAGTTGAACACTTAAGAAAAAGTCCATAGTGACTTTTCCTCGTATGGTAGAATGGAGATCTCACAACACCATCACCAAAGAGGAGGCACTCACTATGGACTGCCCTGATTATATCACAACAGAACCCGAACGCAAGCGAGGCCAACACTTAGGACGAGAAGAACGAGGAGCTATTCAGCACTTAAAGAAGCAAGGTTACTCATTGCGCAAGATCGCTCAAGCCGTCAATTGCTCGCCAAGTACGGTTATGAACGAGCTTCGCCGGGGAACGCCGCTACGCAAAAGCCGAGCGAGATGGCAAAGAAGCTGTCGTTTTGACACTGATTGAACGCGTTACAGACCATTATCTTGCCATTCACATTCCGGGCAAAACCAGTGAAGCGGTGATGAATGCCATGGAGCAGCTACAACGCGAGTATGGCCGCCAATTCAGTACCATCTTCAAAACAATAACCACCGACAACGGCCCTGAATTCGAGGACTTTGCAAACGTTCAACAATGGGGCACGGAAGTTTTCTTTGCACATCCTTATTCGTCTTGGGAAAGAGCCGTAAATGAAGGCATAACGGCCTCTTGCGCAGGTATATTCCAAAAGGCGTTTCCATGGAGCTTTATACTCCCGAGCAGGTGAAGGGCTTTGCTGATGAAATAAATGCGTTTCCCCGCAAGCACCTTGGATATCGAACTCCAGATGAACTTTTCGAAGACTTTTTTGATTTTGTTTATGCTGCTTAATTTGAACTGCTGTTCTACTTTACCAAAGTGTTCAACTTGCACTTGCAATTTGCGAAGGCTTATTTCCCTATTTCCTGCTGCGAAAGTTGAGTTACCTGGATTCCCGGAAACTCATAACGAGAAGTCGTAAAAAATCAGTAATTCCAATGGTTACATCGATTATGCGCTCTCGTTATGCAGAAAAGTTGTAACGATGATAAACCCCAGTGTTTTCAATGGTTGTAGGCGTTATCGTTACGTAAATCCGGGAATCCAAGGAGTTAGGAACAAACCCGTGAGGTCAAATGACAAAGAATAAGAGAACTGATGCATCAAGAATTTTATGTGTGACAACAGAACTTCTGGCCGTAGAAGCCCGAGATGTTTTTTTTCGGGCTTTTACGGCTGGGCTTTTTTTATTTGGAGCGGGAACTGTAGGCTTATTTTTACTGGACTTCCTGCAGCGGCTGCAAAGGGCTTTGAGTGTGCCGGATTGTGTGAAGGGATTTTTGGACAATCACGTTTCCTCCGAAGGGTCGCAGGCGCACGGTCTGCCTGCGATGACTCCAGCTTCTCTGGAAAAAGAAAATGCAGGCGCGGTGGTGCTGATTGCCACGGAATACGTGGAAAGTATGGCGCGGCAGTTAGACTGCTATGGCTTAAAACCTAGAGTGGATTACTGGGACGGCTTTCGCTTGTACCGGCGTTTGCGACAGTGGATGCATATCTACGGGGAAGAAAAGATAGAATCGATGGCTCCGGAAGAATTGGTGCAAGATATAGCGTATTTACTGGGGCAGGTTCATGGGGTTGGAAGTAATAACGCCTACCATCCGGTTCTCGATGTACGGAACGATTATCGCCTTTGGCAGATGGCGCACCGCGTGACGCCGCGCCTTTTGCGGGAGATAGAAGAAGAGACGCAGCAACGGCCGCCGGAGAAGCGGGTATTCTTTATGGTGGTCTGCTGTGGCAAGGTAGATATGGTACGAAGACAAGCGGTAGAGGCGAGTTTACAGAAGCAGGGGCATCCGTGGCAACGGTTGCTGTGGTTGGAGGAAGCGAACCTGGATTCTTTGGGAGAATTTGCAAAGACGGACTATGTAATTTTCTTACGTGCTGCCGAGTTTTTGGCGGCGGGGGCATTAGGCCGTTTAGCGCGGGAAATTCACGAGGCAGGTTTTCCAGGCTGGCTGTATGGCGACGAGGATGTGCTGGATGAAAAAGGGCAGCGGCAAGAGCCGTTTTTCAAGCCGGATTGGTCGAAGTATTACCAGCAGGCGCAAGACTATATCGGCTTTTGGGGCAGTTGTTTCCGCGGCGATTTGGTGTGCGAGCAGCAGGCTGTTTTTTCGCGGCTGCTGCTCGAAGACGCCTTTTTCAAAGACGGGCTGGTGCTTTTTGCCTGCGAAGGGGGTGCTCCGGCGCATGTGCCGGAAATACTTGTCCATCGAAGTTCGGCGCGTATTGCTGTAACAGGCAGGAAGGAAGAGTTGGCTTTATCAATACGTACATCTGGCCAAACTGCATCCATTTTGATTCCCACCCGTGATCGGGCGGATCAGCTGAGACGTTGCTTGGAGTCGCTTTTTCTAAACACTGTCGGTGCGGAGTTTGAAGTTCTTGTGCTGGATAATGGCAGCATAGAAGAAGAAACAAAAGACCTGCTGGCTTTATGGCGGGAAAAAGAGCCGCAGCGTTTTCGGGTATGGCGCTGCGACGAGGCTTTTAATTATGCGCGTTTAAATAATGCAGGGGCTCGGCAGGCGCGTGGCGAATATGTAGTACTGCTAAATAATGATACGGAAATCTTACAGGCGGATTGGCTGCGGGACTTACTGTTTTACGCCGGGCAAAGCGATGTGGGGGCTGTAGGACCGATGCTGCTCTACCCGGATGACACGGTGCAGCATGCGGGCGTTCTTTTGGGAGTCGGCGCGGTAGCGGACCACGCTTTTCGCGGCTTTGCCGCCAGCGACAGCGGCTATTTCGGACGGCTGCAGGCGGTTTCCGAGTACAGCGCAGTGACCGGCGCTTGCCTTGCGGTGCGCAAAGACCGGTATTGGCAGGCAGGCGGCATGGAGGAGGAACTGGCGGTTTCCTATAATGATGTGGATTTTTGCCTGAAGCTGCGGGAATTAGGGCTTGTGAACCTGGCGGTTCCCCAAGTACGCCTGCGGCACTACGAGTCCCAAAGCCGCGGGGCGAATACTACGCCGGAGAAACAAGCGCAGGCGAAGCTAGAAGAGCAGTGGATGTGGCGGCGCTGGGGAGAGGTCTTGCGTAATGATCCGTACTATAGCCCGCACTTGACGCGAGGAAGCACGGATTTTGCCTTGAGGATGCCGGAAGAGGAGGAGGACTAAGTGAGAAATCCTTTGGTGGTCATTGTCCTGCTTAATTGGAATGGCTGGCTGGATACGGTAGCTTGCTTGAAGTCGCTGCAGCGACTTGTGTATGAGAATTTCCGCGTGGTCGTAGTGGATAATGGTTCTACCGATGATTCGTTGCAGCGGCTGTCAGTGTGGCAGCCGTTTATTGCGCTTTTAGAGGCGGAGGAGAACTTGGGTTTTGCTGCCGGCAATAATCTGGGGATTCGCTGGGCTTTGGAGCAGGGAGCCGAGTATGTGCTGCTGTTGAATAACGATACGGTAGTGGCTGAGGATTTGCTGGAGGCCTTTGTGGCGGCGGCTCAGGAACGGCCTAAGGCCGGAGCGCTGGCGGCGAAGATATACTATTATGATCGCCCTGAAATTTTGTGGTATGCGGGGAGCAAAAGTCCGACGCCTTGGCTGGCGCCGATGCATATTGGGCAGGAGGAAGAAGACCAAGGGCAGCACGAGAACATAGTTCCTATCACAGGGATAAACGGCTGCGCTTTTTTTGCCAGGGCTGAGGCTATTCGCGAGGTGGGGCTTTTAAACGAGCGTTTTTTTTACAAGTATGAAGATGTGGACTGGAGTCTGCGTTTTTCGAAGGCCGGGTATGAGACGCTCTATGTGCCGGAAGCTAAAGTGTGGCACAAGGTCAGCCAGGCCGCAGGAGGGCTGTCGCCTTTATGGTGGTATTTTGACGAACGCAGCCGTCTTTTGTGGCTGGAACTGCATTTTCCCCAACAAGGCTGGGAGGCTTTCTGGGGACGGGCGCTGCGCAGCCTGTGGAGGCAGCTGCGGCAGACAGGCTGGCGCAGTTGGCCGATAGTAGTAGCTCGTTTGGCGGGCATGGCAGGTTACTTGCGTGGCTATGAGGGGCCTTGTCCGCAGTGGGTGACGCGGCTGGGAAGGAGAAAATAGTATGTATTCGTATGCGAAGGTAAAGTTGGTACTTCATTATCCGGCCTGTGGGGAGGCATTGAAAATTCCTCTTTTGAATCCGGATGTGTGTTCTCAATACAACTATGGAAGTTTGGAAGAGGCAGATCTTGGCGTGTGGCCTGTTATGTGGAAGGAAGAAGATCGGGAAGCCGTGTTTCGCTACGCAGCCGACTGTCGGCAATTTGGTAAGAAAATGCTTTTGTTTGTAGAAGAAGATCATTATACAAAATTTCCCTTGGATAATGTTATTGTGTTACGCACTCACTTGTTTCGTAGTTCTAAAGAAATTTATGAGTACGCTTTTCCTGGTTGGTGCAGGGATCTTGTTGCGACTCATTTGCAAGGCAAGCTGATGCTTCGCGGCAAAACTGCCGATCCGTATCCGAGCATAGGGTTTGCAGGACATGTGAATAGTTTAGAGGCTTTATATCAGCACAGGCTGAAAGCGGTGCTGGCTGTTCAGCAGCAGCCGCCGCTATGGGCTAATTTTGTGCTGCGCAGGCATTTTCATGGGGATGCACGCTTGCAAGAGCAAGAGCGAAAGCGCCGTGAACTGCAATTTATTGAAAATAGCTTGGAGTCCGACTATTCATTAGTTGTGCGTGGCCATGGCAATTGGTCAACTCGTTTGGGGGAAATCCTTTGTTTAGGAAAGATTCCTCTATTTATTGATACCGATTGTGTTTTGCCGTACGATCATTTGGTAGATTGGAAGAAGTATTTTCTTTGGGTAAAAGAGGCGGATTTAGATCGCCTGGGAGAAATCGTATATGAATATCATTCCTGTATTAGTGCAGAGGAATATGTAGAGCGGCAAAAGACACTGCGCAGTTTATGGCAAGAATGGTTTTCCCCGCAGGGGTATTGCAAAAATCTTTGGCGTACGATAGTTCCTTGGTTGCATTGTGTTCATAATGGGAATATAGTTTAAAGAATGGGAATGTTGTATATTGGGAGAGGTTGCTGTCATGCGAATTTGTGTAGTGGGAGCAGGCTATGTGGGACTCGTTACCGGTGCATGCCTTGCAGAGATGGGAAATACCGTCTGGTGCATTGATGTTGACGTGTGTAAAATAGAAGGCTTGAAAAATGGAGTTTTACCGATTTACGAGCCGGGACTAGAGGAATTGATCAAGCGGAATGTAAAGGAAAAGCGTTTGTATTTTTTGACTGACCTTGTGGAAGGCTTGAGGAAAAGTCTTTTTTGTTTTATAACCGTGGGAACTCCTTCGCAAGAAGACGGTTCGGCAGATTTATCTTTTGTTTTAGATGTGGCGCAGAGCATAGGCAAGAATCTTCAGCAGTATTTGATTGTGGTGAATAAATCGACCGTGCCGGTTGGTACTGCAGGCGTTGTTCGTGAGACGATTGCCAGGGAACTGGAAGCTCGCAAGTCGGATGTGGAATTTGACGTAGTGTCGAATCCGGAGTTTCTTAAAGAGGGTGCTGCGATTGAAGATTTCATGCGTCCGGATCGAATTGTTGTCGGTACGGAAAATGTGCGTGCCGCAGGACTTATGAAGCAGCTCTACGAACCCTTTGTACGTAATCAACATCCTATTTTAGTGATGGATGTGACCTCGGCGGAATTGACGAAGTATGCTTCCAATGCTATGTTGGCGACGCGTATTAGCTTTATGAATGAATTAGCGCGCTTGTGTGATAAGGTAGGGGCGGATATTTCGCAGGTTCGCGTCGGCATGGGTACGGATAAACGAATTGGCATGCCTTTTTTGTATGCTGGTCCCGGATATGGCGGCTCCTGCTTTCCCAAGGATGTTAAAGAACTGGCCAACGCCGGGGAGCGCTTTGGCGCGCCGATGGAGTTGCTAAAGGTAGTAGATCAGGTAAATGACGAGCAGAAACGTTATGTTCCTAGTCTCGTAATTAAGCGTTTTGGCGATGATTTGGCAGAAAAGCATTTTGCATTGTGGGGATTGGCGTTTAAGCCGCAAACTGATGATATGCGCGAGGCTCCTTCTCTGGTTTTGATCCGGGAGCTCCTCGAAAGAGGAGCTATGGTTACTGCGTATGATCCGGTAGCGACGGAACAGGCCAAAAGGATACTGGGAGAGCAAGAAAATTTATATTATGCGGAAACAATGCTGGAGGCGGCGCGGGATAAGGATGGCTTGATTTTGTTGACCGAATGGCGGCAATTTCGGCAGCCAGATTGGCAGCAATTAGGTGAGGCCCTAAAAAGAAAAATTATTTTTGATGGGAGAAATATTTATGAGCCAGTTGTCATTATTGAAGCTGGCTTTGAGTATTATGGCATTGGCCGGAGTTATATTCCGGGGAGAAGCTGAAATATGGAAAAAAGAATTTTAGTTACAGGAGGAGCCGGCTTTATCGGTTCCCATCTTTGCAAGCGTTTAGTAGGTGAAGGCAATCAGGTTTATTGCCTTGACAATTTGTTTACAGGCAGCAAACGCAATATTGCAGACTTACTTGCAATGCCTAATTTTCAGTTTATCTTTCAGGATGTGGTGCAACCGTTTCATTCTAATGTGGATGAAATTTATCATTTGGCTTGTCCGGCTAGTCCGGTGCATTATCAGTACAATCCAGTTCAAACGATGAAGACCAGCGTGCTAGGCATGATGAATGCTTTAGAATTGGCTCTTCAACGGAATGCTAAAATTATTCAAGCGTCTACTTCGGAAGTGTATGGGGATCCGCTGGTGCACCCGCAGCCGGAAAGCTATTGGGGGCATGTGAATCCAATCGGCATTCGCAGCTGTTATGACGAAGGAAAACGAGCAGCTGAGACACTTTGCATGGATTATCGTCGCCAATACGGTTTAGATGTGAAGTTAGTGCGTATTTTCAATACCTATGGTCCCAATATGCATTTTCAGGATGGGCGAGTGGTGAGTAATTTTATTGTGCAGGCGTTGCAGGGAAAACCATTGACTATTTATGGTGATGGGAAGCAGACAAGGTCTTTTTGTTATGTAGATGATTTGGTCGAAGGATTGCATCGGATGATGCAGACTGCTAAGGAATGTAGTGGGCCTATCAACTTAGGAAATCCGCAGGAATTTTCGATGTTAGAACTGGCGGGAAAAGTGATTGCTTTGACAAAAGAGTGATTTTCATATTCTCGAACCCTAGAAAAATCAAAGGGTTTTTAGGCAATAAAAAGGACTTCACCCCCACAAATGCGAATCAGTAAGTGCTACC
>SAAJ01000117.1 GCA_009929485.1 Negativicutes bacterium | reverse complement strand
TTCAGACCTTTTACTTCACGTAATCGGATTTGGCTGAATATTTTAGCCGCCCCGGTCATTTATGACCGGGGCGTTTTTTATTGCGCGAAAGAAAATTTTTTGCGTATCGATGCTGATGAGGCGGGCTACCCGGATAGAGCCACACGCGCCGCTATCCGGAGAAGTTAGCGAGATTATTCGCCTTCTTCAGAGGCTTCCTGAGGAGGGATATCGTTATACCAGCTATCCAGCTTCTGCCGTAGTTTATCCACGCCCTGCTTCTTCAGGGAAGAAAACGCTTCGACCTGCACATCTCCGTTAAAGGCGGTGACCGCTTCACGAACCATGGCGATCTGCGCTTTTCGCGCGCCGCTGGCCAGCTTATCGGCTTTGGTTAGCAGCACCAGTACCGGGATATCGCTTTCCACCGCCCATTGGATCATCTGCTGATCGAGATCTTTAAGCGGATGACGAATATCCATCAACACAACCAGTCCTTTCAGACAGAGGCGTTTCTCCAGATATTCACCCAGCGCGCGCTGCCACTTGATTTTCATCTCTTCCGGAACCTGGGCATATCCATAGCCCGGCAGGTCGACCAGGCGCTTGCCTTCAGCGACTTCAAACAGGTTAATAAGCTGCGTACGGCCTGGCGTCTTCGAAGTACGCGCGAGGCTTTTCTGGTTAGTCAGCGTGTTCAGCGCGCTGGATTTCCCGGCGTTAGAGCGGCCAGCAAAGGCCACTTCAATACCGGTATCGGCAGGAAGATGGCGGATATCTGGCGCGCTAGTGACAAAATGCGTCAGTTGATAATTCCAGTTGGTCAAGACGGTCGTCTCCGTTAAATCAGGCTTTGACGGGGATTATACCTGAACAACAGAAAAAGGCTGTTTTTACCGCACCTCATCGCTGTAAGTTAAAACCACAGTCTTTGTGAGACATTGGCTATTGGTTATATGAGAAATTCATGAGAAAAGTCTGATTAAAAATAATACAAAGTTATATAAATCATTGCGTTAAAATGAAAGAAAATTCTGAAACTCGTTTTTTTTCTGTACAGTCGGTTGTAGGTTTCCCGCAAACCAGTAAAGTAGCGGTCAAGGGCGAGGATGCTAACAGGATTATGACTCAGGATGAGGAGTCAGGAAGCGCCAGGAGGCGAGGACTACGGATTGTCAGGATGACAAACGTCTGGAGACGTTTTAAAAGGAAATGGATGTAACAGGGATCGTTGGTAGCTAAAGGAAAGACAGGGTGTGTCGTTAGCTAACATGGAAAGTAGAAGCCCATTAAGGGTTGTCAGTGCGGAAAAAGGCGACAGAGTAATCTGTCGCCTTTTTTCTTTGCTTGCTTTCTGCTAGATTCCGCCTCAATTCTATACTGAAGAAAACGGC
>SAAJ01000116.1 GCA_009929485.1 Negativicutes bacterium | reverse complement strand
ATGTTGATTCACGCTCCCATCGTTTGCTTGCTGCGGGTCGTCATCGAGCATGCCGTCGGCGTCTTTATCGGCTTCATTAGCGGTGTAGCTAAATATAGTAGCAATCCGCAGGTTGTGCTCACCAGCTTCTTTCTTGCGTTTGAAGATCTCGTAGTACTTCGTCAATGTTTCGACATCGCTTATCGCCATCATCGCCGTAAAGTCCCGGCTGTGCGTCTTGCGGTCATGATTAGCAATAATGAAATCCACAATCGCCTCTAGTCGTTTATTCCACTCGTACGCTTCGCGGCCGTCTATATCCTCGACTTGGATATCTTTTTGTAGCGAACCCTCTTTTACCCTAAAGCCTTTGTAGTACTCGACACTAAACTTCAGCACGTTTTCATCGCGGATAGCATCGGTAATTACGTATTTGTGCAGACATTCGCCAAATAAATCTTTGGTCGTACGTTTATTAACCCCACTACCATGAGCGTTCTCGGCAAATATCGGCGTACCGGTAAAGCCAAACAGTTGGTGGTTGGTAAAGTATTCGGTAATCCGCTGATGAGTTTCGCCAAATTGCGAGCGGTGGCATTCGTCAAATATAAACACCGTCTTTTCATCACGCAGTGCATCCATCTTGAGGGCGTGACGCTGGCGGGTGATGGCGTTATTAAGCTTTTGGATAGTCGTCACGATTAGCTTGGTGTCCGGGTCGTTAAATTGTCGCACCAACTGCGCGGTATTGTCCGTCGCATCGACACTCCCTTCACGGAAGGTGTTAAACTCGCGGATGGTTTGGTTGTCGAGGTCGTTTCTATCCACCACGAACACCACTTTGTGCACCTTTGGGTTGGCGGTAATAATCTGGCTGGCTTTAAAGCTCGTCAGTGTTTTGCCGCTACCGGTTGTGTGCCAAATATAGCCACCGTTTACTTCGTTTTCTACCTTGTTTACAATCGCCTCCACGGCATGGTATTGGTATGGCCGCAGCGCCAGGAGCGTTTTGTTTGTGGCAAGCACTATGTATTTTGTAATCATTTTGGCCAGGTGGCACTTTTCTAGGAACTCCCGCGCAAAATCTTCCAGCTCGGTGATTTTGATGTTGTCTTTGCCTGCCCAAAAGTTAGTAAACTTAAACGATTCTTTACTGCTGCCACTATGGGCAATCGTGTTGCTGTAGTATTTAGTATTTACGCCGTTGCTAATAACAAATAGCTGCACGTACTGAAAGAACCCGTACTCGCCCGCGCCGTAACTGTGACGGCGGTAGCGGTTCACTTGGTTAAAGGCTTCTTTTAACTCTATCCCGCGACGTTTGAGCTCTATCTGCACTAGTGGCAGCCCGTTTATCAGGATAGTCACATCGTAGCGGGTTTTGTAGCTCCCCTCTTGCGATACC
>SAAJ01000032.1 GCA_009929485.1 Negativicutes bacterium | reverse complement strand
GAGCTTTTCGAAGACTTTCTCGACTCTGCTTATGCTGCTTGATTTAAACTACTGTTCTACTTTACCAAAGTGTTCAACTTGCACTTGCAATTTACGAAAATGTAAATACCGTTACCGGCGAAATAAATCAGGTAACGACCTTAATTAAAGACATTGCCGACGAAACACGCCTCTTGGGTTTAAACGCGGCCATTGAAGCCGCCCGAGCTGGTGAAGCCGGCCTGGGTTTCGGCGTAGTCGCCCAGGAAATCAGAAAACTTTCCGCCGATTCTAAACAAACCGTTGGTAAAATCCAAGAATTTACCACTGCCATCAGCGGTTCCGTTGAAAAAACCGTAGCCATGGGACAAGAAACAGCTTTAACTTCCGAACAACAAGCCGCTGCCATCGAAGAAGTAACTGCCAGCGTCGAAGAAATTCAAAGTCTCACCGAACAACTAAATGCTTTAGCTGATGAACGCTAGTAAAGCGCCCACTATATTAGGAGGTGAAACCATGGCTCAAATTCAACTTGTCGTTTTTGAATTAAACGGCGAAGAATATGGTGTTGACGCTTTAGCCGTAAGCGGCATACTGCGTCCTCAAAAATTCAAAATCCACAAAGTTCCTGGCTTGCCCGATGTAATTGAAGGTATGATTGACTTGCGGGGACAAATCAATTATATTTTTAATCTCGGCATTAAGCTAGGACTTAAAAAAACAGTAATTGCAGAAGAAAGCAAGTTTATTATGCTGAACATTCAAAACACGGTTGCGGGATGTATTGTAGATGAAGTAACTGACATTGTTACCATCTCGGACGAGCAAATTCAACAACAGCCAGAATTTGTGGCAAATCTCAGCAGTAAATACCTTGTAGGCATCGGAAAAATAGACGAACGTTTAATCATCATCCTGAATCCTGAAAACATCTTGTCTACCGAAGAATATGAGGCGTTAACAGGTTGAGAAACAGCTGCAAATCATGTTTCAAACCACGCTAATCTCAAAACGCCCCACTGTAAAAGGAGCTGCGGATTATTCCGCAGCTCCTTTAGTTGGTTTCTGGTTCTTCTATTTTACGATTACGGAAACGCCATCCGGAACCACAGTAATACTGGCGTCTTTGCCAACAATTTCCTCAGCCATTTTCATCGCTTCCGGAAGCGTATTGGCAACTTTCATTTTCATGTCTGTGATCATGCTGTGATCGCACTGATCGGTCACCATAATGACCGTATGGTCAATCAAGATGCGCGCCAAAATTTGGGCTTCCCATTGATCCGGCAGCGTATGCTGGGGCTCAATGGCCATAATTTCATCCATAACCGCTTGTGCGCTCTCAGCCTTTTTAAACCACTCATAGAAGTCTTCGCCGCCGTGCCCGTCGTTACAAGCTGCACAGATGATAATCACGCCGCCTTTACGGCAAGTGGCTTCTGCCGCGCTCATTCCCTTAACCGCTTGATAGATATTTTGATCCAACGGATAGCCACCATTAGAAGTAATAGCAATATCCGCAGGTTTCGCGGCTACATTAGCCAATTCACCGGCAAATTTTGTACCTTCAGCATGCGCTTTTTCAAGATCGCCAGCAAAGGCTTTGATAATTTTTTTGTCCGCATCAATAACAACATTCAAGATAAATTGTAATTTAGCGGTTTTAGCAGCATGCAGCATGTCAATGTGAATCGGATTGCCTTCCAAATTACCGGTTCTAGCTTTGTCGCTGGCAATAAAACGGGAATTGTGATTAGCCAATACCGTTACCTTGCTTACTACGCCCGGCAAAACGCTTTTACGACCGCCCGAGAAGCCCGCAAAGAAGTGCGGCTCAATAAACCCTTCAGAAATCAGCAAGTCCGCTTCTACAGCCAATTTATTAATGACAATATCGCCGCCCGAAGGAAGCTTGCCAATATTCACCATAGCTTCCGGCTCAAAGGCATTATGAACTACTATTTTTTCTTCAGCAACGACTTTCTCCCCAAATTTGCCGATCAACTCTTCTTTGGTTGTCGGACGATGGAAGCCAGTAGCAATCAAGAAAGTAATGTCCGCCTCCGGATTACCGCTGCGAATCTCTTCAAGCATAATCGGCGCCATAATTTTACTAGGCACTGGACGAGTATGGTCGCTGGCAATGATCACAATTTTGTTTTTCCCTTTGACCAAGTCACGCAGCCTCGGAGAACCAATTGGATTCTCCAACGCTTTTTTCACCAGCTCCTGTTCGCCAGCCTCCGGTTTATAATGGTGCGCTTTAGACTCAAGCACACCAACTAATCTTGCATCATCAAATTGGGCCTCGATAAAACCCTTGCTATACGGAATTTTTACTACAGCCATGTTTTCTCCTCCCATACTTTTAAAAATTGCATTTCTCTGGTTTCCTTATTTTTTATTATAGCACTCTCCGGCGAAAATTGTTGATTTTTCAGCGATAATACATAATCTAAATTTCCCGGCAAGCCAAAAATCGCGAATCTGCCATATAACGTTAGTTATGGTTTTCCTTTCAAGCCTGTAAGAAATTGCTTTACATGGGAATCTCAGGCATCTCGATTTCCTACAAGCGACTTATGTCCATCTGCAATTCATCACATTTTTTTATTCCACATAATCTTGGCAGGATAAAATCCTCTTTCTAGGGAAGTAACAATAAAAATCCCGCGGAGGTGTGTAATGAAAAAAATATCTGTTTTGACTTTCTGCTTCTTTCTTTTGTGGGGCTGCAGTCTTTCTTTGGCCAGCATCGCTGGAGAAAGCGACGTCGACAATATTGCCTTTTCGAGTTGGCAAAAGTTTACCGACAACCATGCTACGACTTACTGTTCCTTGGTAAAATACATAGATTTAGGGGCTTCTCCTACGTTCTGGCTGCGCATGGACAGCAACCGCGGCACCTTTCAAGAGCATGCTTACTTGCAAATTGACAATAATATCTTGCAAATAAAACGTCTTGAAGCCGATACCATGTACAATCGCACAGGAACTCCGGATCCGGCCGTTCTAAGCCCCTGGCGCAGCACAATGTACGGCTTATCCTCAACAGAGCTTGATGCGTTTCGTAAATGTTCTTCCATTCGTTTAACGCTGACCTCGGCGGACGGCAAAACAAGCTCTTACAAATTATCCCCTGCTGCAGTCGCCGACTGGCAAAGAATACTAGACCTCTCCAGTTCCAGTTTGGCAACTCCGTCCACGCAAAAGCCAACTAGTGAAATTTGAATACCAAGCTCCTGCAGCAAAACTCCTGCGGTTTTCTGCAGGAGTTTTGTTTTATCCGCTTAAGCCCGGTATCAACTTCCTATCTGTTTGCCATAGGTCTCTTTAATCAAAAAGGTCGCTAATAAACCAAGCAGCAAAACCACAGCACACAGACCAAAGGCATTTTGATATGCTTCGGATGTATATATTTTTACGCCATGCTCTATGCTGCCTTGCCAAAACTGGTCCAATACCCAGCCAAAAGCCGGCTGCATGAGAGCCGCTCCAACAAAAGGAGCCGAGTTTACCACGCCAGCAGCAATCCCTGTCAGCTGCGGCGGATTCACCTCCTTGGCGCATACAACAGCCACTGATACGCCGGATACGCCGATACCAAAGAAAAAACAAAGCAGGGATAACAGCCACGCAGGCATTTGCTCTCCGCCTAGCATTAAGCCAGCCAGAGCCGCCAGAAACAAAAGAGTTGTCACGATATACGGACTACGCCGCCGCCCCAAGCGGTCAGAAAAATAGCCTACAAGGGGCGCTCCTGCCATATTTCCCAGAAACATGAGCAGCACTTGATTCGCCGCTTCCACACGCGACATGTGCATTACCTGCATGAAATAAGGTACGCCCCAAATCCCGCTAAAGGTCATATAGACGCCAAAAACCGCAACCGATGCAAAAAACGGCGTCCAGGTATGCCGGTTGCGCAGCACCGTCAACAAGCCCAACTTCATCCCCGTTTGCGCGGAAGAACTTGCGACGGTACCGCCAAATTCGTGCGCTGCAAGCTCTTTCATAGAAGGAAGCCCCTCTTCTGCAGGACGATTACGAATCACCAGCCAGCAAGCGCCCGCCATAAGCACGGAATATAACGCCACCAAAAAAAACGCGGATCGCCACCCAGTTGATTCTACCAACACAGCTAACGGCGTAGCCGACAGTAAGGAACCGCCGTTTCCCACGAGCGTCAATAAGCCTAGCATGGTCGCAAATTCCCGCAGACGAAACCATTCCGCCTGCAGCTTAACCACATTAACATAAATCACGCTGACGCCCACGCTTGCTAAAAAGCGGCCAAGGTAGAGACTGCTCAGGCTTTCTGCACCGGCAATCAGCGCCGCTCCCGCCGCTGCGATGACGATTGAGGCGCTGATAACCAAACGCGGTCCATAGCGATCCGCCAGCATGCCGGAAGGCACCTGCAACACAGCATACGTATAAAAGTAAATAGACGACAACATGCCCAGCTCCGACGCCTGCGCAATGGAAAAATCCCGCATTAAACTGTCCGCAACAACGCCGGTTACAGTGCGATGAAAATAAGCAGCTAAAAAAGCCAGGGCCGCACACAGCCAAATCCATTTTCTTTTTCGCTCCAGCCGTTTTATCTGTCCTAACCATCTAGCATCTTCATTCATGATTCCGTATTACATCCTCCAACGCTTTTTTCACATCACTAACTACCTCAGCCCAGCCCCTTGATCGTTTCTGACGTCTATAAATTTATATTCCTAGCACAGATAAAAAATTCCTGCCCTAAGTACTTCTAACTATCGGCTTCCAACATGCTTCATAAATAAAAAAAAGAGGCCTGGATGTATTTTATCCAAGCCCCCTGCTCTTACCTTCTTTACAAAGTCCCTTAAGCCGCATCAGGCAGCCGCAAGCTGTCTCCCTTACGTTCGAGCAGCCGTTCATCGCCAGTAAAGTCAATCGGTTGTTGGCGCTTCATTTCGCGTAAAACGATATCACGCAAGAAGATATACGTGTCTCGTCCCTCCAAGCCTTCACGCAGCATCGTGTACCCGTCGCCGCCTGCTGCCATAAAGTCATTGGCAACCACCAAATAGTGCTTACCATCTGCAAGCTCATCGCCGCTAGCCAACCGGACTTCTTTAATACGAAATCCCTCTGGCATATCCGGATCGCAAACGACTTTTAAGCCCGAAAATTGCAGCATCCCAAAGGTCGGATTAAATAAGCCATGCTCCAGAATTTTACGGATTTCTTTCCCGCTCAGTTGTACCGTATATAGCGTGTTGTCAAAGGGAAGCGCCGCATATACCTGTCCTAGAGAAATTTCCCCTGCCGGCAGCCCCAAACGCACACCGCCTCCATTTAGAAAGGCCACATCCGCTTGCACAGAAGAACGCATGGCATCCGCCACCCACTGTCCCAATGGCGAAAAAGCATTACGGCTATGCTCCAAGGGATAAAGCGAACTACCTACCGTCTGTCCTTTTAAGGCTATAATCGGTTCCTCCTGACGGCGCACCAGTTCCTGCATGCGCGGCTCCGGCGGTGCCGGATGCGCCACCAAATCCGTCACGCTGGCAGAAAGCATCTGTACGGTTCTCGTTTTTGAATCATAGTTAAGACGTACTTTCCCAAAACCGCGGCCATAGGCTTCCGCCTGCAGCACGGCTATGCCTTTAACAAAACCAGCCACCCGCTCATGAGAATGTGCGCTTACCAGCACGTTCACTCCAGTCAGCTTAGAGGCTGCCTCTGCAGCCTCTCCAGTTATCTTGCCATCCTTATCCATATAGGAAGCCAAATGAGTCAACGCAATGACGATGGATGCACCATGTTTACGCGCCTCTTGAGCCCAAGCGTTGATCCTAACCGCAGGATCTTGAATTTCCAGACCAAATACCGCATTAGGATGACTTTTATAGAGGGTTTCCTGCGTAACCGCACCAATGACGGCAATTTTAACGCCTTGTCTTTCTAAAATAACATAGGGCTTCACAAACTCCAACGGCATAGCCGTCTGCTTATCCACTACATTGCCGCACAAAAAAGGAAAATGCGCTTCTTTGGCCCGTTCCTGCAATACCCGCAAGCCCCAGTCAAATTCATGATTCCCCAAAGCCATGGCGTCAACTTGCATAGCATTCATCATTTCAACAACCGGACGCCCATAGAGCAAATTGGAGTCCACACTTCCCTGCAGCATATCTCCTGCCGCTAGAAGAAGCGTTCCTTGGGGATTGTTAGTGCGTTCCTGCTCAATCGCCCCCATCAGCACCGCAGCACCAGGACGCCGCTCTTCCGGCGCCAAGGCGCCATGAAAATCGTTCACGGTCAATACATCCAACTGAATCTGCTGGGCTTGCGCTGCAACACTTCCCCAACAAATGAATAGGCATAACAAAAAAATCCGGCTCCACTGCCGCATAAAAATCCCCCTCTCCAACTTCGCTTGTATACTTCGCGTTATACTTCTGATTTCCTGCCAACACATCTCCCTAAATCAGGTTATTATCCTAAACTATACATCTCCCGCATTTTCTATGTTCTGCATAAAAAAATGGTCTGTATTCCACATTTCTATGGATACAAACCACTTTATAAACGTCTGAAACCCTTGTTATTTCATTGGGTTCTCCTGACAGCCAATTTTCAATGGTGTCCCAGGAGAGATTCGAACTCCCGACCGACGGCTTAGAAGTGAATATAAAGCCGTTTTCCATAATACAGAACCACCTTCCGGCCAATAAATCCAATGGTTTCCCGCTATACATAGTTTATAAAATCTACGTTTTCTACTTCTATTTATAAGCTATTGCCCCATAACTTGCCCCATAAACTACTTTTTCCCTTCATTATATATAAAGAAAAGACTGCGTAGTAATATTTGCATTACCTAGCAGTCTTTCTTTCAAAGAATATTCAAGCTTTCTAATGCCAATACAGCCGTTTCCTGCATGTCCGGCATTAAGTGACTATAGGTATCTAGCGTCATTTGTATTTTGCAATGGCCCAGCCGTTCCGATATAACTTTAATGTTGACCCCTTTACTTAAAAGCATCGTCGCGTGAGTATGCCGCAAATCATGAAAGGAAAAGCTTTTATCAAGTCCCACATAGGCCGCCAGCTTTTTGAAATACCTGCCTGTAAAGTTGCTGTTATTCAATGGATGCCCCCACAGGTTGGCAAATACAAGTCCTTCTGTATTTTTGAATTTATCGCCCAGTAAATCACTGTACCGCTGCTGCTCTTCCTCGTAGCATTCTAAAGCTTTCGTCACCTTTGCCGGAATAGGTATCTTTCTTTTGGATCCTTTAGTTTTCGGCTCTTCAAAAATCATACTCTTGGCTCTGGTAGACACCAGGGAGCGCTGCACGTTTACTACATTGGCCTTAAAATCAATGTCTATCCATTTCAGCCCCAGTACTTCTCCCAGACGCATTCCCGTATTGAGTGCCAGCAGTACCGCTGTATACGCCAGCTCCTTCTGATAGTTGCTGTCCGGCGTTGGCTTCCGTCGCTGCTTTAGGCCATAGTAAATGTACTCCCCATCCTTCGCCGCAGCAAGCAAAGCTTCTGCCTGCTCCTTGGTGAGTGGATGAATTGGCTCCTTCACCAACTGAGGCGGGTCCGTATCCTTGACCACATTCCGGCCCAAATACCCCAGGCGAACTGCTTTCTCAATTGCCATGATGAAATATCTTCGCGTCCCTCGCACTGTAGATGCAGACAACCCTTCCCCTTTTTGCCCGCCGCTGCTACGCATTTCGTTGAAAACCCGCTGCACATCCGGCGCCTTTAGCCGCATCATAACAAAAGCCCCAAGAGTTGGCTTAATGTATAGGCGCAAGCATGTCTCATACTTTTCATAGGTCTTCAGCCGCACCTTGGGCTTGATATAGTCAGTCAGCCACCGATCCAGCCACTCCCACACCGTCATCTTCCCGGCATTGGGCAGCAGCCCTTCCTTTAGGCCATCAAGAAAAGCCTTGCCTTTTGCTGCAACTTCTTTTTGCGTAGCACCAGCAAACTTCTTGCGAATGCCTTTTTTCCCTGTCTTCGGGTCTTCATAAGAAAATTGACCTTCCCACCGGTCTGTTTTTGCATTCCGGTAAACTGTTCCTTCGCCAGCAGCCCTTGCTTTAGCCATTACGGTTTCACCTCCTGAATAAAAAGGCACGTTACGCCCATGCCTAAAAGTTACATTTTTTCTTCTCTCTATCTTGACTTGCTCGCACTGAAGCCTAATTTTATTCCGTCCGATAATGTATAGTTATTGGACGTATACATATTATATAGACTAAATAGAACTACTTTGTAAATTTACACTTTCGCCTACTTTATGCCTATCTATTAAAACAAAAAAGTTGAAACGCAGGGGGTAGGTAGTGCCAAAAGTGACAAAACCCCCTCTTCCATTCTGCTATTCTTGGCGCTATACTATAAGCACACACTCCCAAGAAAGGATGAACCACATGGAAGAATTGCTTAAGCAGCTCCTGTCTGAAATGAAAGAGCTCAAATCTGACGTATCCGAAATGAAGGCCAGCCAAGAACGCACAGACACTCGCCTTAGCTCCATGGAAGGCTCCCTTGCCCGCATGGAAAATGATATGGGTACCAAGATTGCAGCCCTCTTTGACGGCTACACCCTGCGCGGCGAACAAATAGAGCGCCTGCAGGAACACTTAGACGAGCGCCTTGATTCAATCCAAACCGATCTCTCCTATGTCGTGGGCAAAGTAGCCCAGCACGACAGAAACTTTGTCCGCCTTCGCAAGAAAGCCTAAGCATTGACGAACCGCCCGCCGCCAGCGTGGCGGTTTTTCTTTTACCCTCACCAATCCAACATTGGATCCGTCACCGCGTCTTCCGCAATTCTTCTGCCAGCTTAAAACCATCACGCAAACCCTTCTTGTAAAAACTACGCTCCGCATAAAGAACCCTGTCCATGTATACCGCCTCGATCTCCCTGACCTTCTCAATATCTAGCCCTTCCATTACTGCTTCCCATTGCTCAAACAATCCCTGCGCCTTCTCTTCTTTCACACGGGCGGCCGCCAACGGCCCTTCTAAATAGAGACTAAAGGCAGCCTCAAGAAGTTCGGCACCTGTTGCAGTTCTCGTTCTCATACTAACGCCCCCTAATCTTTTTTCGCCAGAAGGGCCCGCCGCCCGTTATGCCTTAAGGCGCACAGAAATGACTGTAGCGCTGTTTTCTTTGTTCTTGCGTCCAAGTGTTAGCAAGCCTGTCTTCTCGTTCTTCAAGCGTCAATTACCACGCCTACGCGAACCCCGCCAGACTACACCCGGTCACGCGAGCATAGCGCACAAAATTTAAGGCCCCCACCCGGTCCGGGAGAAAAAGAGAATTTCACGACCATAGGGGGGCCTGCCTTTTGGGTAGGGGGTTACGCGCGCAACCTGTGTATTACGTGAAGGAGCCCCACCGGTCCGGGCAAATAGGCTAATCACTAGCCAAGCCGGGGGGGCTCATGCTTCTGCTGCACCCGCGCCCAGCGTGGCCTATCTACTCAATACCCCCCACTCACATGAAACAGATAAAAAATTTATTTTGTCTTGTTCCCACCCGGTCCGGGTATTTGACAGGGAAATTCATTTTTTAGCCCCGGGGTATATACCAGTGTGGCCGCCTTGCCTTTACCCGCTGCCGCTCGCCTGTCTCGTTGTTTATCATCCAACGCCTCCCCTTTCTGTCCCTGTGCAGCGTATATGTGGTCAGCTTCTCACCATTACTGGCTGCCCATTCTTGCATCAATGTCTCTTGCCCTTCCATACGCCGCAGCGCATCAACAGCGTTCAGCATAGCCACATTAAACAACCTAACGTGAATGTTGGTATAATCCCAAAGAACGTCAAGCACGTTCTTGCCTAATGGCTTATCCAGGCCATGCTTGCGCAGCACATCCATAGTAAAGAAATAGTCTTTTGCCTCCCAGCGCTCGCCGTCGTAGGTCTTTTCCACAGGGAATATCTGCAGCAGCTCTCTAGGCGTCAACTGGCCGATCAGATCAACAACCCTGCCAATGAGTTCTTTACTGGCTGGACGGCCCCGCATTGCAGCCACAACATAGCGCACACCATAAAATACGGACCTCATTTGCAGTAGCTTGTTTTCTGGCTCCTGCTGCAGCTTGCCTGCCGTTCGGTCTAATGCCTTAAGATACAAGCCCGCCTTGTCTACTCGCCGCCGATCCGCGCCGCCGTGAATTAGTTTGAACATGTTCGCCACCTCTTTTTTTTAGCGTGTTACATAATTCGCTGCCATGATCCAGTTTAAGCATATTCCCCGCCTCCCTCTTAAATCAGAATCCAAATCTGGATTTTGACCACCTAGGCGTCGGTTTTAGCTCTTCCTTTTTTTATGGCCTCGCAAAATTCATTTTGCCCGTTCTGAGCTGACTTTTCAGCAGAGTAATTTCAACATTTCTCAGCATTTTCCAACATTCTCCAACAGTTTTTCTACATAAACGACCCCTACAGCCCCCACCCAGCTAGGAAGGACCCGTTCTTCCCGGCCATCGAAAGGGACAGAAAACAACTGCCCCCTTCTCCATGCGTGCGCCCCTGGGCGCTCTGTCTGGCATAGGACATATCACCTGCCAGCCATACCGCAGGCAAGAAGAACACAGGCCCTTCACCCTTCTGCTGCCGCGAACGCTCGCAGGCTGTTCCCCATTTGAACCCATACTTTCATTGCACTTCCTAATTGTAATCTGGCCTCCTTTGCAGCTTCCTCTATGTCATGCCCGCGCCAGTATTCCAAGAGCAGCACCCGCCCCGCTACAGGCATTTCTAGCTCAATCCAACGCCTAGCCATACGCAGTAGCCGCGCCTTTCTCTCGGCTTCCATTCGGCTAATAGCCATGGCTGCCGTTCTGTCGCTTACCTTGCTGGTTTGTACTCTATCTCCGTAATTGCCGGCGCTTAAACCCGTTCGTTCACGCAGCATCAAGAGGCGCTGGTATACCTTGGGCATGGTCAAAAGCACTCCCCATAGCTCGTCAAAATCAACCGCCTCCATATCCGCCTACAACTTTCCTGCCATTAAGGCAAACTTGATACCATCCAAAAAGCCTCTGTTGTAGTGCGCGTATGTAGCATTTGCCTGCAAAGCTATCACTGCACCCATGATTTCATCTGCTTTTTCCTGGTCGTCTATACTGCCAAGCGCATCCCCCAGGAAACGATCCAGGCGGACATACTCACTAGAACCGCCTAAGCTGCCCAGCTTTTCTTCCAGGTCCTCTTGCCGCCGGCCGCAAAACTGTTGCCAGTTAGCCTCAAACTCTCCTTCTTGGAAATCCCGCCCGGTAATTTTACTCTTCATTGTGCTGCCTCCAACCCTAGAATCCGCATAGCAACCCGCATTTTTTCCATATACTCGATAGGCGTTATCTTCAGCCGTCTCGCTTCATTGCAAATCATTGCCAAATGTTCAAGGTCTTCTATACTCGTTTCTTTCATGCTCATTAACACTCCTCAAATACGCCGTTGACGGCGGTTTTCTTATTTAATCATTGACGGTCAAAGCGTCTTCTATCAGCCTAAAGACTTCATACGGCGTTTCCCAGACTAAAACGCTCTTACACCCGCCAGCGTATTCTATCTTGGTGCATTTTACTCGCGTTGCTTCACCAGTCCACCATTTTTCTTCCGTGCATTCCCTAACCAAAACAATACAATCAGCCTTAATGTATATGTCATTACCGCTTGGAATGCCAGAACAATAAATAAAACCTTTCATGTCTTGCCTCCTCCATCAATACGGTTCCTCTTTCTTGCACTCAATCCGGCCACCTGCCATCCTGTAGCCTTGAATCAAGGCATGAGCTCCATCTTTGTTGGCCATTACAGCATCAATCACCGTAAACAATTCATCTTGTGTAAAAGCTAGCGCGTCCCGCCCTTCCTTGTCCTGTTGGGCGGGTACGACCCACAGCCGTTCACATCCCCACAAGCTTTGGTATTCCGCCGCTACCGCCAGCAGGACAGGCTCCTTCAATGCTCCATTGTATGCCTTAAGAAGGGCCTGCCTGCCCCCGTCTACATCCAAAGAAGGCTTCGGCTTCGCAGCCGCATCCGGCAAGGGCTTCCCTTCCAACTCATAAAGGCGGGCCATCCATTTACTTACCGGCAATGTTTCCACTAAAAACGCCTCCATTTCTAAAAAAAATCTACAGATGAGGGGGGTACGAGGTGACAAAAGGCCCAAAAACCCTTTTTGTCACTTTTGGGCCTTCCTTACCCCCCCATCTAAGTAAAAATTTTAGGGTTTACCTCGTATTCTTCTTTTGGCCTCCCTGGCCCCTCAAACGGTACCCTTCGCAGCCAACCTTCCGCTTCTAATTCTTGGCAAGCAGCCCTCGTGTCATCTTCTTCTAATAATGCCCAATGTTTTTTATACACATCTCGCACAGTAAACCTTTTCCCCAGCTTGCCAGCCTTTATCTTCTTGGCAAGCGCTGCCGCTGCCGCCTGTCTTGTATCGCCCGACATGCCATAGACCCTGCGAGCGTGACTTTCCAGAACGTCTGCCCAGGTGCAGGCAAGTATCATTGCCGCCTCACTCACTGGCCCCGGCGCAGCCCCGCCAGCGACCTCTATCAAGTGGAACACCAGCGCCAAAGACGGTACCAGGCTAGGATATTTTGACAAGTGCTCGCACATAGGCGGGTACTCTTCCGCTTTAGCCCTTGCCTCAATGTCTGGCAGCCACTCATAGAATAATTCCTGCGCCCTATCGGTAAAGCGAAAGAACACATTTTCTTTGTCGCCTTCGCTGATTTCCGATACCGCCCCAGCTTGTAAAAAGTCCATTTCAGCCAGCTTCTTGAAAACTACATAGGCATTCTTAAGCGCTTCGCCGTTTGGGTATTCATCAATAATTTTCCCTCCCTGCGGTTCGTCGGGATATACCAAGAGTTGAAAGCGCTGCAGCATTCCGTCATTTTTCAAGCCGTCTGCACATTGAACCAAATACATCTGCAGCTTCCCTGGCTGAATACCGCCCAATAGCGCCAAGCAGGTATTTTTAATTACAACCGTTCCCCGCCCGATCCGGTCCGTAATAAACCCTTGGTTCCCATTCCATGCCTCAAGGTAGAACGCTCTATCCTGCAGCCGGTCTTCCCGTTCCCAGGACGCCAACAGCCCCATCAATTCATCCCGGAACACTAGCAGCCCCCGCGGATTATCTCTTAGTAGCTCTCCTAGACGCTCTATCGTTGCATCCTTGGCAATAAAGCGCTTAGCCCCTGCTGGTTCAGGCTCGACCATTGCCGCATACTCTATTTCCAAGTCCTGCATGCTCTTGGTTGGCTTATCCTTGGCTTTGTTGGGCTGCCGTGCTGCTGCCTTAACCATATCTTTTTTTATGGCTTCTTTAGTTGCCTTAAAGCTTTCTCTTTTGGCTTCGTGCAGCATAGCGTCAATCTCGTTTTGCTCTGCCGCCGCTTCTTCCAGTGCATCAAGTGGCCGCAGCACTTCTTTTAAGCTAGGACTTTTCTTCTGTGAAGGCCTTGCCACAATGGCCCCCCATAGATTAGGTATTACCGTCCAGTTGTCGCGGCGCTTGGGACGAATAGCACACCCCGCCCCAATAACCGATGACGCCGCTACCATCGCCCCTACAGCGACGAACTCTAACGGGCATTGCATCCTATAGGACACATCAAACAACCACTCCCTAAACGCCTTTGGCAGCATTTCCGGCGTTATCTGCGCTACTGGAAGCAATACACTTTCTTTTATTTCTCCCGGTTCCGGCCAATCGTCAACCGCCGCCGGTTTTTCATTTGCTAATAATTGTGTAACGCTCGCAATCTGTAACATTAAGTAAGCAACCCCCTCTCTTTTGCAATCTGTAGCGCCTTGCGCTGCTCTTCCTGGTTTTCGCTTGCCAATCCATCTAGAACAGCCTCAACAACAGACCGTAGCGCGCCGATCCGCGCAGCTGCCGCACTGGCAGCCTCGTCTTCCGCTGCTTCTGGCGTAGGTAGTACAACCCTCATGCTGTCCTCTAAGCTGTGTAGCAGCCCGCACAGGCCCCAATAAGCGGCCTCTATGTCTTGTTCTTCCTGCCGCTCGCTCTGCAGCTGCCATTGCCGCCAATTCCATTCCTCTATCGCGCTGGGCGGGATGCCATCTTTAAACCCAAATCGCGCCGCCAATGCTTGTACAGCCGCTTTTGTTTCTATGCCGTTAGCGGCTGCAAATACGTCGATAGCATCGCCGCCCCGCCCGCAAGCAAAGCAATGCACTTTTTCCCGGTAGACGTGCATAGACGGCGACCGGTCATTATGCCATAAGCACAACGCCTTTTTATTCCGCCCGACCTTTACGCCAGCTTCTTGCAACGCATCCTGCAAGCTGTACCGGCCCTTTATTGCCTGTACTATGCCGCCCGCTGTATAATGCAAGTAGATAACCCCATTTCCTACCCTGCCGTCACCTGGCAGGGTTTTTTATTTGCCTTTCATAGGCCGCCCCTGCAATCAGCCTTGCTTGCTCTGCTGTCAGCTCTATAGGCTTTTCCCCTGCCTGGTTAATATGCCCATAGCCATCTTCTCCATGCCTAAAGACTATGCAAGCATCATTCCCTTGGGCATTCGTATAAACCACATAATCAACCGTCACAAACGAGAAACTAAACCCTTGCAGGTATGCCTCTGTAAGCATGGCACCCGCCTCCTTAAACGCTTGCCTGTTCGCCTTCTTCCGGCCCATGCAGAAGCTTTTCCACATACCAGCTAGGAATAAGCAGCCGCCGCCCGATCCGCACCGTGGGAATGTCGCCACGATTGCATAGATTGTAGATATGAGCCTTGCTAATCTTGTTTTGGAAAACCTCCTCACGCAATTCGTCCAAATCATAAAAGTTTTTTGCATCCGACATAGTGTTTTTCCCCTTTCATTTCGTCAAAATTTAGCCACACGCCCCGACCGCACCAATTCCAGGCCATCACCCCTCTCATTAATTTTGTAGGTACCCTAACCCTGTGCATGGGGTTTTGGGACCTTTTGGGCCTTGGGCTGTTGTGCAATTCATGTCCTCAAATGCCTGTATTTACTAGCCTTCTGAGTTTTGGGCCTTTTGGCACTTGCTTACCCCCTCATCTGTAGATTTTTATTTTTGCTTTTGTCAGTTCTTGCCCCCCTCGTTTTTCCAAAATAAAAAACCTGCCAAACGCTGCACCCACCTCCAGGGAATACACCCTAAAAGCTAGGCTTCACAGCGCCGGCAGGATAAATCACACATCCGACTACAGTTATTCAGTTTTCTTGGCCCCAGCGGGCGGGCTTGGCTGCCGCTTATTGTTCCTCTCTCGGCAGCGCCTTGTTTTGCCATTAGGCAGGACCGCGATTTTAAGCGAGTATTGGCTCATGTTTTGGCCTCCTTTTACAGTATTGCAACGGAAACATTATTTCTGTTTAAAGTTAATTAAAATGCCGGATATACCGGCTTTTAACTTAATATGGTTCGTCAGTCCCTTGGGATTCATCAAATGATCTTTCTTTAAAGCCAAGAACGAACCACATTTCTATAAGCCCCGTAAGCAACACAATCGACTCAGCATCACTTATTCCAGCTGCTTTTATTCCATCCACAATACGTTTGCCAACAGACTTAGGCTCTTTTTTATATTCTTCCCATTTTTGATTTTTACATAGATAAGCAATACGCCTAATTGCCGCCACCGTCTCAGGGCTTAGCTTAGGCGGTTTTAGCCCAAGTTCACGATGAACTGGCCCATCCCAGTACTTGCCATGTAGCATGCAATATGCCGCATAAGCTTCTTCAAAAGCAATGTCTGGATATTCAACCCACTTACCAGATCGACTAGCTCCTCTCTGTGGGCTCGATATTAGCCCCCATGAAGAATAATTATAGAGTGTCCTGTCTGTAATAATAACGCCTAGATTTGCCAGTTTCTCAATAATTTCTTGCGGAGTCATCATGGCCCCCTCTAAAAACGGAATCAATATTTCTGTTTTATATTTATTCTACACCCTCAACCACATATCATGCAATAGGTTTTATATTAAACAGTCTATTTTTTCATTTGTTCTGTCGTTCTCTCTAATTTTTCTATTGCCCCATTTATTGCCCCACAGACACAAAAAAGGCTCCTAGCTGTTTGCTAGAAGCCTATAATACCTGGTGTCCCAGGAGAGATTCGAACTCCCGACCGACGGCTTAGAAGGCCGTTGCTCTATCCAACTGAGCTACTGGGACAGGAGAAATAAAATGGAGCGGGTGAAGGGAATCGAACCCTCGTAGCTAGCTTGGAAGGCTAGTGCTCTACCATTGAGCTACACCCGCATGTCTGAATGGTCGGAGCGGCAGGATTCGAACCTGCGACCCCCTGGTCCCAAGCCAGGTGCTCTACCAAGCTGAGCCACGCCCCGTATAATCACATGGCATATTATACGCGATAAACGCATGCTTTGTCAACAAAAAAAATAACCGGTTGCTTTTGGCAACCGGTTATTTAAAGGTTTACTTGTTCAACAAGTTCTTAATAGCCTGTTTGTTAACGTCCCGATTCAGCTGCGCGATATAATCGGTCAGCTTGATGTCTTTCGGGCAAGCTTGCACGCAGTTTTGGCTGTTGCCGCAATTGCTGATGCCGCCTTTGTCCATCAGGGCGTCTAGACGATCTTCCTTGTTGTATTCACCGGTAGGATGCAGGTTGAACAAATGAGCCTGCGCCATCGGAGCCGGTCCAATGAAGTTAGAACCAGCATTAACATTAGGGCATGCTTCCATGCAGCAGCCGCAAGTCATACAACGAGAGATTTCGTAAGTCGTCGTAGCCGTTTTAGGATTCTGACGGGGCGCCATTTGATTTACCGGCCAAGAGCCGTCAACTTCAACCCAAGCGTGAACGCGCTTCAGGCTTTCAAACATGACGCTACGGTCGATAATCAAGTCGCGAACCACTGGGAAAGTGCGAGCCGCTTCCAAACGAATCGGCTGTTCCAAATGATCGATCAAGGCGGCGCAAGCCTGTTGAGCTTTGCCATTGATAACCATCATGCAAGCGCCGCAAACTTTTTCCAGGCAGTTGCATTCCCAAACGACAGGAGTAGTTTTCTTGCCGTCTTTGGTCACAGGATTTTTCTGGATTTCCATCAAGGAGGAAACCACATTCATCGCCGGGCGGTATGGAAGCTCAAACTCTTCCGTATACGGCGCGCTAGTAGGCGAGTCTTGTCTGGTAATAATAAAATGAACGCTTTTCTTGCTCATGCTTATTTCTTAACCTCCTTAGCAACGTCGTAACGACGAGGACGCGGTTTGATCAGAGAATGATCAAAGTCAATATAGTCGATTTGCGGTCCTTCCGGGGTATAAGCAACACGCGTGGTTTTCAGGAAGTTTTCATCGTCACGCTCAGGGAATTCCGGCTTGTAGTGAGCGCCGCGGCTTTCATTACGCAGCAAAGCTGCTTTGGTAATAGCCTGGGCGTAAATGATCATATCGCGAAGCTGACGGGTGAACATGACTTCCTGGTTACAATAACGTCCTTTATCATTCAAGCCAATGTTATCCCAACGTTTCAACAAATCTTTCAAGAGACCATCCGCTTTAGCAATATTCGCATTGATACGAACAATCGCCACGTTTTCGAGCATGATTTCGCCGAGTTCCTGATGCAGCTTGTACGCATTTTCAGGACCATTCATGTCCAAAATAGTTTCGAAACGCTTAATTTCCGCATCCTTAGCGGCTTTCAGTTCTTCTGCGCTCAAGGAAGAGCCTTCCTGTTCGCCTTTCGCCCAGCGCATCGCGCTCGGACCGGACACCGTACCGGAATAAGCGGCCGACAGCAAGGAGTTTGCACCCAAACGGTTGGCGCCATGGTATTGATAGTCGCATTCGCCGGAAGCGAACAGACCAGGAATATTAGTTCTGTGCTCGCGATCAACCCAGATGCCGCCCATGGAATAGTGAACGGCCGGGAAAATACGCATAGGAACTTTACGCGGATCGTCGCCGACGAACTCTTCGTAAATCTCGAGAATGCCGCCCAGCTTGCGATCCAGGTAGTCGCTGTCGATGTGAGACAGGTCCAAATATACCTGGTTTTCGCCGTTGATGCCCAGCTTCATTTCCGTGCAAACCTTGAAGATGGCGCGAGCAGCGATGTCACGCGGCACCAGGTTGCCATAGGCCGGATACATTTCTTCGAGGAAATACCAAGGCTTGCCGTCTTTATAAGTCCAAACACGACCGCCTTCGCCACGAGCCGACTCGGACATCAAGCGCAGCTTGTCGTCGCCAGGAATGGCAGTCGGATGCAGCTGAATGAACTCGCTGTTGCCCAGGTACGCACCTTGCTGGTACGCGCTGGATACGGCAGAACCAGTGCAGATAACGGAGTTAGTGCTCTTGCCGAACACCAGTCCGGGGCCGCCGGTAGCCAAAATAACAGCGTCAGCAGGGAATGCTTCGATTTCCATCGTGGTCATGTTCTGAGCCACAATACCACGGCATTCGCCTTTTTCATTCAAAATGGCTTTCAGGAAATCCCAGCCTTCGTATTTCTTAACAGTGCCTTTGACTTCCCAATGACGAACCTGCTCATCGAGAGCGTACAAAAGCTGCTGGCCGGTAGTAGCGCCGGAGAAGCAAGTTCTTTTGTTTTTCTGGCCGCCGAAATTACGCAGGTCCAAAAGACCTTCTGCAGTACGGGTCCAGGTTACGCCCATGCGATCGAACATTTCGATCAATTTCGGAGCCAATTCAATCATACCGCGAACGGCTTTCTGGTCAGCCAGGAAGTCACCGCCGTAGACGGTATCGTCAAAATGCTCATCGATGGAGTCGTTTTGACCTTTGGTGTTCATGCAGGCGTTAATGCCGCCCTGCGCACAAACCGAATGCGAACGTTTAACAGGGCAAAGGGAGAAGAGATCGACTTCGCCACCGGCTTCGCTGATCTTCATAGTGGCCATCAAGCCCGAAAGGCCGCCGCCAACAACAATAATTTTCTTTTTCACTAGGGTTCTCTCCTTATTTCCAAAATTTAAGATTACAGCAACATGGAATGGGGAGGATTATGCGCCAGCAGCAAACTTGACAACTGCAGCAACGCCAGCTACGCTCATCAAAGCGAAAAGGCCCCATGCCAGCTTATTGACAAAGTCTTGCGCCTTAGGACCGACAGCAATACCCCAGGTGATGCAGAACGTAAAGAGACCGTTTGTGAAGTGATAAATCGCAGCCACAAAACCAATAATATACAAGACCATAACAATCGGATTGCTGAGATAGTCATGCATCGTATTGAAGTTGATGCCGGGGCTGTATTTCATGAAGAAACGCATATAACCGACATGCCAGATCAAGAACGCTACAGTAATGAATGCCGTCATCCGTTGCAGCCAGAACTGGCGGTTGCGGGCGTATGTATAGCGGCCCACATTGTGCTGTGCGTCAAACGCGTACATCAGACCGTAAATGATGTGGAACAAGAAAGGAATGGCAATGGCGAAGATTTCCAGAGGAATCATCACCGACGTAGGAATGGATGCCAGGTGTTCAACGCCGGCATTAAACATTTGAGGACCTACCAAGGCTGTAGAAATGGTTGCAGTATGCTCCAAGAGGAACAGTCCGATCGGCACGATCCCCGAAATGGAATGAAGGCGCCGGATATAAAATTCAGTGTTGCTCATGCTTTTACCTCCTGTATTCGATGGGCACATGATGCACGGGCTAAGCCCGCATTTTTTAGGACATTAATAGGATTGCTCAACAAGGAGTTAAATCTTCCGGTATGGTTTTTGTCCTTCTTCGTAGAAACTGTTCCCTTCACTATCGACAACGACGATGGCAGGAAAATCTTCTACCGTCAATGCAGCTAGCGCCTCCGGACCGAGTTCAGGGTAAGCCAGCACTTCGTATTTTTTGATGCATTTGGCAATCAATGCAGCAGCTCCGCCAACAGCGGCAAAATACACGGCGCCGTTCTTCTTCATGGACTCAACAACTTCTTTAGAACGGGAGCCCTTGCCAATCATGCCACGCAGACCTTGCTCAAGCAAAGTAGGCGCATAAGCGTCCATACGACCAGAAGTCGTCGGGCCCGCAGAACCAATTACAGCACCTGGCTTGGCAGGGGTTGGTCCCAGATAGTATACAACCTGGTTCGTCAAATCCACCGGCAGTTTTTCACCGCGCGCCAAGGTTTCCGTCATAACTTTATGAGCAGCATCACGAGCGCTGTAAACAATGCCAGTAATCAGAACGCTGTCGCCAGCTTTCAGATCGCGAACAACTTCTGCGCTCAGCGGAGTAGTAATACGTTTCTTCTCGGCCATCTCTCTCACACCTCCTTCTTAGAGTTCCACATCGGCATGCCGGGTAGCATGACAGCTGATATTTACAGATACCGGCAAGCCGGCGATGTGCGTAGGATACCATTCAATGTTAACTGCCAGAGCCGATGTAGTTCCGCCCAGTTGAGGTCCAATGCCGGTCTTGTTGATCATTTCCAGCAGTTCCCCTTCTAGCTTGGCGTACTCCGGATGGTCATTTCGCTTGTCGATCCGGCGCACCAGCGCTTTTTTCGACAACAACGCCGCTTTTTCCATGGTGCCGCCGATACCTACGCCGACAACCATAGGAGGACAGGGATTCGGGCCTGCGTGCTTGATAATATCAAGAACAGCGGCTTTCACGCCTTCAACGCCATCAGCCGGAACCAACATCTTCATGCCGCTTTTGTTTTCGCTGCCGAAGCCTTTCGGGGCCAGCTTAATTTTCAGCTTATCCCCTGGCACGATGGTAGTATGAATGACTGCGGGAGTGTTGTTCGTCGTGTTTTTACGATTAAACAGCGGCTCTTCCACAACCGATTTACGCAAGTATCCTTCGGTATAACCTTTCGCTACGCCGGCATTGATGGCTTCCGTTAAGTCGCCTCCAACGATATGCGCATCCTGACCGAGCTCTAAAAAGATAACGGTCATGCCAGTATCCTGGCAAATCGGCACGCTTTCCTCACGAGCGATGTCGGCATTTTTGACGATCTGACTGAGTACGTCTCTGCCGAGGGGAGATTCTTCGGTCTCCTGAGCTGATTTTAAAGCTTTGTACACGTCGTCCGACAAATAGTAGCAGGCATCCATGCACATTTTGGCAACAGCTTCAGTAATTTTGGCAACCTCAATGGTACGCAAAGCAACTCCTCCTGTTTCTACATAAATTTAAATAGATGGAAATAATTTTTACGTTAATTTTAGCACAATCACGTCGCCTTTACAACCTTAAATTTTTTAATTACTTTTCTATCGAAAATGGTTCAAAGCCTTGAAAATGAAGGATTTCCGCCTCCACTACCTTGCCGTTTTCTATAGAGACCCGCCCCCAGCTTGGCGCCTCATCCCGGAAATGGTCCAAACTTCCAGGGTTGAATATTAATACAGAGTTCTGTACTTGGTTTTCATTTTGATGGGTATGGCCATAAACCGCAATTTGCGCTCCATACTGCTCCGCCCACCAAACTAGGTCGCCTCGTCCGTTTTTTACATGCTGCCGATGACCATGAGTCAGCCAAATTAATAGGTTTTCGATCTCCACAAATTCTTCAACCTTGCCATCCCCCGGCCGATCGCAATTACCGGCAACAGCGATCACCGGCACAGGGCACCAAGTAGCCAGCCAACGTGCATCCCGGATATAATCTCCCGCATGCAGCCACATGTCTACAGGCCCAGTTTCCTCAACCGCCTGTTTTAGCAATTGCAGGTTACCGTGGGTATCGCTCAAAATCCCCAGGCGTTTCATTTTAGCTCCGCCTCAGCCAGTTTTGCCGCCATAGCTGCAATAGCCTTGCCCCGATGGCTGATGGCGTTTTTTTCCGCCAAGGTCAGTTCAGCAAAAGTCTTCGCCAATTCCGGTAAAAAAAACAACGGATCATAGCCAAAACCGCCATCGCCTTTCTCCGCCATAAGCAATCTCCCTTCCACTGTCCCTTCCGCTTCCAGCATCCGGCCGTCTGGAAAGGCTAAAGCCAAAGCGCAGCGAAAGCGCCCTGTCCGCCGTTTTGATTCGACGTCTGCCATCTTTTGCAGCAGCTTGGCGTTATTGGCCGCATCATCGGCCCCCGCTCCTGCATAACGAGCGGAGAAAACGCCAGGCGATCCTCCCAAGGCATCTGCTTCTAAACCCGAATCATCCGCCAAGCAAGGCTTCTTCGTGTACTGCAAATAATGCTGCGCTTTTTTGCGAGCATTCTCGGCAAACGTTGCCCCGTCTTCTACTGCTTCAGGAATATCTCCAAAATCTTTTAAAGACAAAACCTTCACAGGCAGTTGGCTGAAGGCTTTTTCAAATTCAGCAATTTTCCCCTTGTTCTTGCTAGCGACAACAAGCTCGATCATGGCTCGCGTCCTACCTTCCAGACCAACGGTCCAAGAATATCCTTTTGATAGTCAATCAAAGTCCCCACGCCCTGCTCCGCCAAAGCCAGCATGTCTGTCAATTCCTCCCTATCAAAGGGACGTTGTTCCCCGGTTCCCTGCACCTCGACAAAGCGTCCGTTTCCGGTCATGACCACATTCATGTCTACAATCGCCTTGGAGTCTTCTTCATAGCACAAATCTAAATAGGCTTGCCCGTCGACAATCCCTACACTAGCGGCTGCTAAAAAATCAGTAACTGCAAAAGGCCGCTTTTCATCATAAATAGTATTGACCGCATCCACCAAGGCGATAAACGCGCCGGTAATCGACGCCGTTCTAGTGCCGCCATCGGCTTGCAGTACGTCGCAGTCAATCCATACGGTTCGTTCTCCTAATGCTTTGAGATTCACCACGCTGCGCAGCGCCCTGCCTATCAGACGCTGAATTTCATGCGTCCGGCCCGTAACCTTCCCTTTAGCCGACTCGCGCACATTACGCACTTGCGTGGAACGAGGCAAAAGGGCATACTCCGCTGTAATCCAGCCTTCGCCGCTGCCTCTTAAAAAATGCGGAACCTTATCCTCTATGGTAGCCGCGCATAAGACCCGCGTATTGCCCACCTCGATCAAAGCCGACCCTTCGGCGTAGCGCATATAGTCTCTTTGAATATTCACCTTGCGCATTTGCGCCGGCGTACGTCCGTCAATTCGTTTCATGACTGCCTCCTGTTAGCTTTAGAAAAGCGACCACAAAGACAATTGTCTTCGTGGCCGTCAAATTGTTCATACTCGATAATGCGAAGCAATTTTAGCATAATTCTTGATTACGACAATAGGAGTCTTTTGCGAAGCATTGCCAAAGGGATTATCAATCAGCATTTTCTCCACTTTTCGCAAATCCACTCCCGGCGAACCGCCCAGTACATACGAGCGCTTCAAATCGTTCACATCCGCCACAACAGCGCCATAACACCCCAAACGCTCTTTAATCGCTTGCGAGACGCCATCGGGATCCTCCGGCCCCAACACAATATGCTTATCAAACGGCGGCATCGTCCCCGTCACATCGTCAATCAGACGGGTTTGCTCGCCGGACATGGCGTAAAACACGCCGGATTTACCAACCAGTTTGGCCAGCATGCCTACAAACAACCAAAAAGCAATCCGCCATTTGCCAGCGGCGTCCATGGCCAGCTGCATGCCGTAAATACTGCTCAAACTTGCTTTTTGCGGAATAAAGCGACACAAAACCCTCGCTAAAAAGCAAGGATTCATTTCCTCAGGCCGCACCATCCGCCCTTGGGTAATGGCTACCACGCTTTCCGCCACCGAGACGACATCATCCGGCCCGATCAAGTCTTTGCCATAGGTTTCAATAGCATCCACAATATTATCGGCCGGCGTTAAAATGCGCGTACGCACCGGCACTAATTCAAGCTTATCCATGGTTATGCCTCCTCCTCCGCCGTCGCTGGTTCTGGTTCAGCTTCCGCAGCATCAGAAACAACGGGCTGCGCCGCAAATGCCGCCCGGAATTCCGCAGCCGACAACACCAGTCGTTCTTTATGTAACGTACATTCACCGCGGCCTACTATTTGGTAATACAACTCCACAGGCATGTCCGCCATACCTGCCACGGCCTCGGCCACCAAACCGTTCTTAGCAGTCAACGTCACCGTCAGCACAAAGGAATTCCCTTTGTTTCCTTCAATGATGACCGCTTCAAAGTACCCATCCTCCCGCGGCGCTGTAAGCAATTCCAGACGAGATTCGACTCGCGCTGCATCATACTGCTCCTGCGGCAGCAAATGGCGCGGGAACGCATCCAAGATAATTCCATCTTGCGCCGATAAATTACATAAAGGAATCTGCGCAACAAACACCGCTCTGCCATCCTCAGCGGAAACCAACTGCAATTCAGTGCGCTGCGCCGTCAAAATTTCGATCTCCGTATCCCCCTGGCGTACAATGTAGATCCATACGCCTAAAATCCCCAAGCCTACAAGCAAAATCAATACTGCTAGCAATTCCACCATCATGCCTCCAAACGGTTAATTTCTTTTTCTTCCATTGACGCATGCAAAATTTCCACTTGCGCATCCTGCAAAATCATGGCCGCCAGGCGCTGCGCCCGCAATGGATCGCCGGACACATACAGTCGCAAGCTCCCCTGCCTCTGCGGCGCTTCCAGCCTTTGCTCCTGCAAGACGCGCTTAGCCTCTTGCGCGGTAGCCGCCGCCGGATCAATTAGAGTCACTTCTGCGCCCAGAATTTCTCGCAGTAGACTCCCAATCACCGGGTAATGAGTGCAACCCAAAATTACGGCTTCCGTTCCCGCCTGCCGCAGCGGCTGTAAATAGGCCAATGCCGCTTGCCGCAATTCGGAAGACTCCAGCAGTTCTTGTTCAATCAGCGGTACAAACTCCGGGCAAGATTGTCCCAAAAAGTGCGCATTCGAGCACAACGCAGCCGCATCTCGTTCATGCTTACCGCTATTAACAGTCGCCGCCGTAGCGATAACGCCAATACGCTTCCCAGGACTGGCCTGCAAAGCCTGAGACACGCCGCTGTCCATGCCGATTACCGAAAAAGAGAAACGTCCTTGCGCATCTGCCAAGCCCCATGCGGTCATGGTATTACAGGCCACTACAGCCAGTTTCACGCCGCGCTCTTCCATAAATTGAAGAATTTGCCGCATAAACAAGCAAATTTCCGCTGGCTCTCTGCCGCCATAAGGCGCCCGAGCCGTGTCGCCAAAATAAAGAATATCCTCCGCCGGCAACAGGCGGCGTAATTGTTGCACCACCGTCAAACCGCCCACACCGGAATCAAACACGCCTATCGGCGCTTTATGCTTTCCAGTCATCTTCCACCCACCTGCTCAGCCGTTCATATAATTCAGGCTCCACGCGCGCAACACGCCCGGCGGCATTTGTAAACGCATTTTGCGTCTTTCCTGTCGCCAAAAGCATTTGATCCGCCAAGCGTATCACACGATAGGAAAAAGCCAATTTTACTCGCGACGCCTTTACCAGCTTGGTCTCAATTGCCAAGATGTCGTCAAATCGCGCCGATGCCCGATATTGGCAGGATACATCCGTAATTGGGAATAAAACATCTTGCGCCATCAGCTCGTTTAAGTAAACTCCCGCCTTCTTCAGCAACGCCACCCTGCCAATTTCAAACCAGCGAAAATAGTTAGCATGATGCGCCACTCCCATGGCGTCTGTTTCCGCAAAGCGAACCTGTTCTTCAACAAGAACCATCCTATCCGACCTCTCGTTTCCGTTGTTGCATTTTTCAAGGAATCAGGAACTTTCATCCCCTTAAAAAGCAGGAACGACGCACGCCGTGCAGCGTACGTCGGAATGCTTTCTTTATTGTACTGTCATTCTCCTGGTTTGTCAAAGCAAGGCCCCTAAGCTACAGAAGCCGTTGCAAAAGGATTTGCGGTCACGATGAAGAATTCTGTCAGAGAACTGTCAGTTTTCTTTTATTTTATAAGGAGGCTCTATTTATATGCTCCCTAATCCAATTCCTACATCGCTTCGGCCGCGCACCGTTCTGCTCCTTGGTCTTCTCGCCCTGCTTTTTTCCTTCATTTTTTCCTCTGTCTCTGAAAAAGAGCCGCCCGCATCGCAGTTCATTACAGCTAACGATGTATCACAGCTGCGCCCTGGCATGACTTATGAAGAAACAGCGCGCCTTTTGCGTCGCGAAGGCCAGGAAGTTACTTCCATCACCGTACCGCAGAGCCCAAACAGCCCCGCAGCCAGCACCTGCTTCATGGTCTGGCGCAACGAAGATGATAGCGCCTTGGTTATTTTATTTCGCGACAACCGCATCCTGGAAATTTACGAGCAAGGAATAAAGTAGCTTCACTCCTTGCTTTTTGCTTCCAGCAACCGCTGAAGCCGCAAATATTCCTCCCAAGTATCCGCGTCTTCAAATACAAAGCGCTCCGCCCAAGCCAGCGTTCTTACATGCTCCGGGTAACGCCGCACCAATTCCTTGCCGCCGCAGTCATCCTTTAACAACGCTAATTCCTTCAGCCAATGCGCCCCAAACAAAATTGGGCTGCGCAACACGCCGGCATGCACCGGAACCAAAATAGCCTTGGAATCCTGCAATTGGCAAAAAGCTTCCAGCATTCGCTTCACCAAAGATTTCGTAATCAACGGCTGATCTCCCTGCAAAAAAAGCACTCCATCTAAACCGTCCCCCAGTTCAGCCAACCCCAGGCAAACGGAAGAAGCTTGTCCACTTTTGCGTTTTTCGTTAAAAACGCTGGGTATTCCCTGCTCCTGGCACAAGGCCGCCAATGGTTCTTGCGGTTCCCCAATAACAACAACCCGGCTTGCAAAAGGAACTGCAGCCACCACTTCCAGCACATGAGCCAGCATTGGTTTGCCATCTAACGGCAGCAGCAATTTCTGTCGTCCCATGCGAACCGCCATGCCTGCAGCCAAAACCACAGCGCCAATTGATACGCTCACAATTCTTGCACCTCCATTATTTCCAACCGCAATGTTTTAGAGTTGCGATGAGCTAAAGCGCAAAGCTCTATATCCGCCTGCTCCACCTGCAAGCAAGCCGCAAACTCCGCCAGCGGAAAATCGCTGTTTTTCTCTCCCCCTGTAAGCAATAGCAATCGTCGGCCCTGGGCGTATTGAAAAACCCCTCTGGAAGACGTCGCCAATAGTACATAGTCTTGTAAATCCACATACTCGCCCGGTTTTTTGCCCAGTATGCTGCAAACTTCGGGCAGCCGATAAACAAACCGTTGTTCCAGCCTCTTCCCCAAAGCCCGTATATTAAGGACGCCAATGGTCACAGCCGTTTCGGAAGGAACTACCGGTTCATGACAAGCCGGCGCTTTCAACCAGCAACCCTTGGCACCATCCGCCTCCACCAAAATAACCGCCTCCGGCAGCATTTCAAGCAGCCAATCCACTTCTTCCGGTTCTACTCCTACCGCTTTCTCGCCAAGCCAGCCGCCTATCCAAGCAGCCGTCTGCCCCAAAGACTGCCGCAAAGCCAGCCTCCCTGCCGTTTCCGCTGCTGAGTCGCAAACAATCGGCCGAAATTGAGCCAGTTGCTTCCAATGCATTTTTGTCGTCGTCGTCAGCACAGCAGGCAACTGTTTTTCTTGCGCTTCTGCCAACAGAGATAACGCTAAAGAGGTCTTCCCGCCAGCTCCCACCAAAGAAATAATTCCCTTTCCAGGAAGCTTCAAGGATCGCCAGGCTTGCTGCACAGTCCACACCTCCTTCATTTTCTCTATTATGATATCAGAGTACCCTATTTACTTGTTTTTTTCACTAATTTCCAGGTAAAAAACAAAACAAATGCAAAAAAAAGACTGTATTGAAACTTACGTCTCAATACAGTCCAGGCTACAGGTAAAAACTTACTTCTTGGCGCTGCACGCCACACGGGACATAGGACCCACTTTAAAAAAGCCCCTGCCAATACCACTGTAACAGCTGATATCCATATACATACGCCACCAAACAGCCTAACGCCAAAAACGGCCCAAAAGGAATGTAATCTTTACGTCCCTTAAGCCCTAAAAGCAGCAGCAAGCCCCCTATTAGACCGCCTGCAAAGAAGGCTATCAACAACATCAAAAACAATTGAGCCCCCGTTAGCCAACACCCCGCAGCCATGACAAACTTGACGTCTCCCCCACCCATGCCGCCGCGGCTGGCCAACGCAATCACCACCATGACAACGCCGCCGCCAAGCACAGAAAGGCCATGCGCCAAAAGCGCTTGCAGCCAGGAATCACTTCCAAAAACACTAATCGCCAAACCGCATACTGCAAAAAGAACAAGAACCTTATCAAAGATCAACTGCCACTCGTAATCAATAAAAGAAATCAACAATAAAAATGCCGCCAGAACCATGAATGCCCCGCTTTGCAGCCAAGTTTCGCCTTGCCACACCGCAACGCCTCCCAATGCGGCCATCGCCAATTCCGCCGTCACTTGCTGTACTCCGATTGCCTCCTGACAATAACGGCAGCGCCCTCGATTCAACATATACCCCAGCAAAGGAATCTTATCTTGCCATCCTACATTAGCCTGACAATGCGGGCATAGTCTCCGCCAGCCCCATAGTGATTGCTGCCTGGGAATGCAATAGATGCAAGCAGCAAGAAAATGGCCAACAAATAATCCTAGAACAACGCCTATCCCTATCGCGCCCATTCCCATGCGGTAAACCTCCCTATGTATTGCTCATGTAGTTTAACTTCGCCATTTTCCCCAGCATTCCTACTGTGTAAATTAAAAGGCCATTGCCTATATAAACTAGACAACAGCCTTTGCGATATGCTCCTTTTAGCTCCAAACAACCTGTTCACCAATTTGGCAAGGCAAATGCTGCAAAACGCCCGCAGGCAGTTCCACGACTGCATGCGCCTTCAAACAAAAGCGCATCCGCCAGGGCCGCACATCTTGTTCCAGCTGCAAGACAGTGCCGTCACGCGCTAAAAACAGCAAATCTAGCGCGAAAGCCATGCCGATGGTATGCACGGCATTACAGGGAATGATGACCAGCCCCTCATTTTCCCCGAACTGCTTTCGTCCCAGCAGCCCTCGCAAACATAAACTTTTAATAAATAGTAACTTTATTTCTCATCAACTGAAGTGCCTCATCATCATCGACAACCCTTTGAACAAAAAGAGTCAAATAGTGCGAAGAAGATAAATCAATTTGCGAATAAAAAATTTGCAAGTACTGAAAAAAATCTTTTTTTCATAAAATGTCTATATATTGATGCCCACTATAGAAAACAAGGCATTGGACATCAAATAATCAGCAATTTAGAACACATATTAGCATACTCCTCCGGCTTTAAGATCGACTATGCAATTACGTTTCCAATCGGTTCCGAACTCTTAAAGGGAGATACTTGTTTCATAGAGGACCCTTGTGCTATCCCCAGCATAAAATGCTTCTTTTCCAAATTAGATTACCACTCTATTGACGGCACTAACCTGCTATTTAAAGACTTGACACAAACTAATAACATAGCTAATCTTTAAATAATCTGCATCCGCCAGACCTATAAGAATTACTTACTAGCAGCACCTAAACGTGCTGCTTTTCACTTCATTTACGCCATCTTTGCATTTGATTCTAGTTCATCTTGTCATTTTGCCATACTAATTTAATGCATCATTTGATCTGATTTTTCTCCCATAATTTACACTAAATTGAAATCACTTGCATTCATATTCGATACCCAGAGCGCCTTCACTAAGTCTCTTTAATGTTGATTCGGAAAATTCAAATTATTCGGTCTAATTATCTAAGTTTAGCTAATTTCCTCTTAGCCCTGTCTTTAATAAACGCCTCTCCAATATCTATTACTTTTAATAATTCCGGAGATTTTAAAAAATAATACTTCGATTGACCTTCTCTTCGGGATTCAATAAAATCTATTATTTTCAGTTCATTTAAGTGCCGTGCAAGATTAGCTTGGTGACAATTAGTTCTATCTGCTATTTCTGATACTCTTTTTTCTCCCTCTCTAAGGACGAGAACAACTTTTATTCTCAGCGGATTAGATAATACTTTTAATACACTAGAAACCATTTCATCTATATTATCATTATCCATTTTGCCACCTCTTACTTTGTGTTGAACTTTCGTGTTTTTTGATTTATTGTGTTAAAACTTACTTACGAACTCTGAAACTGCCAAGTACCATGAATCGGGTGTATGCGCATCCCGAATGGAGATGTTACCGTATACGCAGCACAAATTCCTGCTTGCCAAATAGTTAGGCATCCTGCCAAAATCATGATCCCAATCGAACGCTTCATATTGTCGCCTCCTTTTACAACCTCCTTACAACATTACATAGTTATCATTTTATGTTTTATTTCAACAAAACTTTGCTTATTCCTTTCGTAAAAACAGAATCTACTAGACATTGTCAAAAAAATCTTTCTTTTTCGTCTTCTTGGTTCTGGAAATCAACCTTGTTAGACCATTTTTAACCTGGTAAAAAAGCATTGAAATAGTCCTTGTTTTGCGTCTACAATGTAATAGAAATATTGTTTAGGAGGATTTGCCGATGCTGCTCATGCATTTGAAAAAAATTTGCCGTTCCCTTCTTCTTGGCTTGATATGTTTCAGCTTCGCTGGAGTCGCTCTGGCTGGCGCCCCCCAAACCGTCCCGCAGCAAGACTACTTTAAAACCTTTATGCAGCACACAGAAGAGACCTTGAAAGTTCTGGTCGCTCAGGGAACCATAACCAACCAGCAAAAAGGAAAAATCATTGCCATGTATAAGAAAAAAGATGCAGAACGCCGTGCAGAATATAAAAAGACCAAAAAAATGACCCCTGCAGAACGTGAAGCTTATTCTAAAAACAAATTAAAAATCACTCGGGCTCACAATACAGTAAGCGATCTGATTACCGGGGCTGGACTTAGCGAAGCTCAGTCCAAAATAGTGGCCAAAGAATTATATCCGCAGCACCGCTCCGCAGTTACTACTGACGCAAAAAAAACTTCACAATAACCGTTTTCGAATCTTAACATCAATAGATCTTCCCTCCTCACTCCCCCTCTTTTTCGTTCCCCGCTTCTAGTGCGTATGCAACTCAACCTAATACGACGTATGAAACGCAAAAAACGTTCCCTCTTGGAACGTTTTTTGCGTTTCATACTAGTCCGCCGGTTTATTATTTGATTTTAACTATTGCTGTCGTTGTTTGCTAACCATGCCCAAAAGATAACGTACAATTAAGTTCAACAACAGTTTCCAAAAAGCTCTCCAAGAAGACATTAATCACATGCAAGAATATAAAGAAGCAGCCGCATGATGCTTTTTCAATTGGCCTGGCAACGCTCTTCCACTACGGCGACCGCTTTATTGCGGCTCTTCAAGACTTGATATACCAAGAATAAGCCTCCATACCAGAATGGCGCCACATAAAGACCTACTAAATTATCCGGGTCATAGCTCATCCCTAATACAACGGCCCCCAAAAAAAGCAGCACACCGTAGTTTGCGTACGGAAAAAGAGGCATCTTATACTGCAAGCGGTTAAATTGTTCTTCGCTTAAGCCTTTGCGCCATTTTAAGTGAATACACATAATAAGAGCCCAAGTCCAAATACATCCAGTGACCGTACACGCTGACATAAAATAGAACACCGTATCTGGATAGGAAAAGTTTAAATATACGCCAACCAGACAAGCTGCGCTGGAAAACAAAATTCCATTGGCAGGAACTTGATGTTTCGAAAGAGTTCCCAAAAACCGGGGAGCTTCTCCCCGCAGAGATAAACCGTAAAGCATCCGCCCGCACACATAGATACAGCTGTTCAGACAGGACGCCGCCGAGGAAAGAATGACAAAGTTCATAACTCCTGCCGCATAGGGAATTCCCATGCGTTCAAAGATAATCACAAACGGGCTTACCCCTTTAGGCAATGTGTCCCACGGACAAATGGAAAGGATAACCGTCATCGTACCAACATAGAAAATGAGGATACGCCAGAACACTTTATCAATGGCTGATTTCAAAGAATGCTTCGGATCTTCCGCTTCTCCCGCAGTAATACCAATCATTTCAACGCCGGCATAAGCAAATACTACCATAACCAAGGCCATGGCAACGCCTTTCAGGCCAAACGGCATAACTCTCGCGACGATATGGTTCTCTTGCGCCCGTAAAATACTAGCTGCTCGTTGTAACAGCCGATCCCCTAATTGATGGCCCAGCTTATCATTTACCTGCTTTAAGCCATCTACGTCGGCCACGATAATCCCAACTGGCCGTTTGTTTTGCAATTTTTCGTCTGTAAGGTGCTCCTCCAAATACGCACGATTATACAATCCCGTTAATGCGTCATGGTAACTCAGATGTTTCAGTTGTTCCTCCATTTCTTTACGTTCCGTAATATCCCTAATCAATAGCAGTATCTCGTTATCGCCATAAGAAACCATACGAATTTCTTTAGTCATTTTCTTCCCATGGAGTAAAAACCCATGCTCATAGTGCTGCATTTCACCACTTGCAAAGAGTTTTTCAATGAAAATACAATTTAATTCCCGCATGGATTCAAGCCAATCTTCCAGGCGTTCCTTCTTGCCATTTTTCGGATAAGTTATTATTTCCAGCACGTTTCCTCTAGCATCTAAACGCAGCAACGTATCTGGGATAGCGTTAATAATGGCCTTACTTTTCCTTTCGCTTGCATAGATCATTTTTTCCCATTGTTTTTGTTGTGTTTTATCGATCAAAGTCCCTATAATCGACCATTTTCCATCAATGTAACAAACGGTTGAATATATATCAGCGTAAATTGTTGTTCCTTCTTTGGAAACCACTCTAAACTCATAAGACATATTCGCTTTCATTTCATTATTTTTTCGGCCTTCAAAGCATCGTTCCACGGCTGGTTTATCTTCGGGGTGGATGAGTTCCATAATACAACCTAGCGCTTCCATTTCTCTTGCGGAATAGCCAAGCATTTCACACAGTCTAGGATTTACATAGTTAGCTTTTCCTCTTTCATCAATGATATACACGCCTACCATAGAGCTTTCCGCTAACACGCGGAATCGTTCTTCTGTTTCCATTAGTTTGGTATTAATCCAGTCTAGCTCTTGAATATCTTCAATTAGCTTCCTGGCCATCGTTTGAAACGCGCGGTAAATTTCCCCTAGCTCTCTTGGACTCTCTTCTGGAAACACTCCTGTTTCCGGGAGAAATTGAAGCTTGCCAAGCTCAATTTTCTGAGCTTGCCCAATTAGAATTGAAATAGGGTGATTAATGCGTCGTGAAAAGAAGGTTGTGCAATATAAGACCAAAATTCCTAACCCTATACTAATCAGAGCTGCAATTAGGATTTTATTGTAAACAGGTTCTAATATTTCATATTCTGCAATCTCACAAGCAACCACCCATCTACTTTTCTCTAAACTTCCATATGCGCCTAGATAGGTCTCCCCAGTAACACCCAAATGAAATTCTTCCATCGCCTGAGCTATTGCATCAAGCTTTACTGCGCTCACAACCGCGCCAAGAAACTCTTCTTGATCATTAAACACAGGGGCACTGAATACTACAATCCACTCTTTACTAGAACGACCTTGCAAGGCTTCACTAATATACTCTTCTCCATGCTTTGCCCGTTGAAAATATTCTCGATCTGAAACATCTTCGCCGGATACCGCCCTTCCAGTTGCATTAATGAACGTAATCCCAGTAATATGAGGATTGTTTTTAGCAAACAGTCCCGCTCGCTGAAAAAAAGAATTCATATCTCCGCGGCGTACAGACGGCAGTTGAGACAACGTCCGCACCCGGCTTGCATTATCTTCGAACCAATGCGTTATATAATTAGTTTCCAAAAGAACTGTTTGCTCAAAGCTCTTTAACGCAAACTCCCGGGCATTACTAATTTCATAGTAAGTAAAAACAGAAAACAGCAATGACCCTATTAACCCCATAGATACGAGTCTTTTGCATAACTAGTATTTTTAAAAAACAACGCGACATAATACGCCGAAAGATGCTCCGCCAGGTTCTCAAGAATGCAATTCAGCTTTCCTCTA
>SAAJ01000031.1 GCA_009929485.1 Negativicutes bacterium | reverse complement strand
CTCGTTGGTGATGGTTGTGTGAGAACTCCATTCTACCATACGAGGAAAAGTCACCATGGACTTTTTTCTTAAGTGTTCAACTTCATTTTACAATCAACCAAAAGAAAAAAGGAAAACCGAACTTTCTTATGTCAGAACCAGAGTTTCTTATAAGTGTCATGGATAGACACCCCGAATGGTCAGTAATCGTATGTTTAGTGGGCGGTGGCCAAGAAATCAACACAGGCGAAGCAGGTCTTCCCGAATGGTTTGATGCTTTGCAGCGCAGTTTTAAACATTGGAATATTTACGTATCCAACCAGCTATTAGACACTGAATATACACGTGAAAGTAATTTGAACACAATGTTATCCGGTTTGAACTACAGGATTCGCGAAGAATTGCATTTGTCAGTTTCGCTACGTTCTTTTAGAAGCGAGCGCGTTTCAGATCTAGTAAAAGCTATTTTAGATGTTGAGCTCGCAAAAGCCAGAGAGCTTCATTCTGCAATTAAAGACGTTTACCCTATTGCGCTAACAAGAGACATTAAAAGAGCAAAAACCTGGATTAAGAAAAAGGCCAGAGGGAGCGAACGATATGGCGTAATTGCCAGCTCTGGCTCGACAAGATTAAAACCCTTTGGAATCTGGACGCAATGTAAAATTAAAGCCAAGGACTGGTTTCTAAATGAAAAAGATGATATTAGATCTTCTTACTTTTTAGAAGATGCTGCCACAGAATTTGATATTCAAGGACTAGAACTTGATTGGGCTCTAGTTGCTTGGGATGCTGATTTTCGATTTACCAACGGAGCCTTTGACTGCTACAATTTAGTTGGCTCAAAATGGCATAGCATTAACAAACCAGAAAATGCATTATATCGCAAAAATGCTTATCGCGTATTACTAACGCGAGCACGTCAAGGCATGGTAATTTTTGTACCTAAAGGCGTCGAAAATGACACAACGAGACAAAATGACTTTTATGATACTACCTATGCGTATTTAAAAAGCATAGGTATAGCAGAGTTAGACTAAGAGGAGCCGCGCAATTGCGCGGCTCCTCTTAGTTATACGATTCAATTGTCCGCTTCGGTCAATGGCCGCAGGGTTTTGCCGTACTTGATGCGCCACCAGGACAGTCCCCGGGCGGAATCCACTTCCATGCGTATCTTTTCCGCGTCCGGCGGGGCAATGCCCGCCCGTGCCGAATGAGGCTCGCAGCGTTCGCCGCTATCGGCATCGCCGATATAATCGGCGGTAATCCAAAAGCCGTAGTTGATGCCAAAGGAGCTGCCCCGCGTCAAACTAGGACCGATTGCATAGTACTCGAAGCCTGGAGGCGCAATAAGCTCCATCAAGGTCGCCGTCAGATTAATATGACTGCCTGCCGCCGTTTCGGGAACGGCCTCTTTATGAATTCCTTTGCCATATACCACCAACGGAATGGCATAGCGCTCATACATTGTCGGATTAACATCCAGGTTCAAACGATCTGCGTGATCGCCAACGATCACAAATACGCTGTCCGGATACCTTTTCTTAGCTTCTGCTACAAACTGAGACAGCATTTTATCAGCATACCAGAAATGGCCCAGTTTTTTCACCATTTCCGGATCTTGCTTAGCCTTCTCCGGCAAGATCGCCTCCATGGCCGCCCGATCATAGCCTTCCGCATCCAAATCCACCGTATACGGGGAATGATTGGATACATTCAAGATCATATGAAAGCCCGGCTGGTCATCCTGGATACGCCCCAAGACAGCCTGGTAAAGATCTCGGTCGTCGCAGCCCCAGACATTGCCGCTTTCACTGGCTAAATCCCCTTTACCATAAAAAGCGTCAAAGCCTTGGGCCAAGGTAAATTCTCTAATTTTCTCCCACGAAGAGGGGCCCGCATACCAAAAATCGCTTTTATAGCCTAGACGCTTCATTTGCGCCGCCAAGGCCGTGCTATAGGGTTCTTGGTAGGCATCCGGCAATTGGTTCAAATACAAATTGGCATCGGCAAAGCCGGCCACAATTCCCATAACGCCGGAAATCGTACTCAGGCCATTCGGCAGCAGATTGGGTGAATACGCAGCATTATCCTGCTCTATAATCCGCTTGACCCCATTGGCGATATTTAGATACTTGTACTGCGGCAGCAGCGGCCAATTGGCATAGCTCTCACTGACAATAAAGAACACATGCCTCGGCGGCGCAGCTTGTCCTACTACGACCTTGCGGCGCAGGAAATCATCGATCTCCTTTGAGTCCACCTCGCGCCCTGCCACATAATTTCCATAAGCTCCAAGCTTTTGAGGGTCCATAAACAAGCCGGTAGACGAGGCAATGCGCTCATGCAAAATATACGCTCGATAAAGCGCATGCATATCATCCAAAATGGCTTCATTGAGAAGCTGATCCCGCGTAACGCCTGCATTTTCCCAGTCAAGATTATGAATATCATCCATCGTACCGCCGTAGGATACAAAAATAGCGAAATAATACACCCCTACAAGCAGCACCGCACGCAGAGATAAATTCAAATACCACCGTGGCAGCTTCGGAAAAGAAAAAGTCCCCGCCGTCAGCAGCCGCTTGAGCAGCCGGCACAGCGCCCAGGCTGTCGCGCAAGCCAACACAAAGCGCAACGGCAGATTGTACTGCTCAATAACCGTATAAATAATGGCCATCACATCATCATGCACCGTGTTGAACAGCAATTGATTAAAAGCCACGCGAAATTCCTGGTAGTACGGCAGCCGAGCATGAAACAAAAAGCTCAGAACCACCACATAGGCCGCTCCCAAATAGTAGCGCAAATGTTCCAGCCGCCGCCAGGGGAAAATAAGCCGTAAACCAGTACAGCATAAAAGGGGCGCCAAAATCAACAAGCCAGTGCTCTTCAAGCTAAGACGCAAGCCATAATATAAGGCAGTTCCAATGTCTTCCCATGTAGCCGCATCACTCATAAACGAATGCAAAATGACGATGAAGGCAATGCGAAACAGAGTAAACAGCGCTAGGACGAAAACAAACAATTTGCAGTCCTGCTGCAGTTCTCTAAAGAACTCATCCCAACTTGCAAGTTTAATCGCAAACCCAACCTTTCTCGCAACCGCCGCAAGGTATGCCGCCAATAAAAACGGCATCTTGAGGCAGTACAAGGGTATTTCTGATAACGCTTCGATCTATTATACCAATAAACCATTCCGCGCGCAGTCCTCTTTTGCAAAAAACATTCTTAAGGACAAAGATTAACAGGAGTAGAGGGAGGGCTCCGAGGTTTAGGATTGAAGGCTGCGCCGGCGGCCGTGATTGTATTTGAGACTTTTATTGGAGCAAGACGGTCCGCAGGACGCAAAAGCAGGGGAATGCGGATCACAGTTTCGCCTGTTTGAGCGCAGCGAGTTAAGAAACTGCCGTCTTCCCCTGCTTTTGCGAGGCACGCGCAAATCTTGTCTCAAATGCAAGCATGCCGCCCATTTATTAAGACTTGATACAGTAAAAAAAGCCATGGCAAAGAGCAAGCCCTTTGCCATGGCTTTTCTACGTATGCGTCTCAATCAGACTGGGGACAATACAAATACTTCTCAACAACCCATCCTTCCATCCCTTCCAGACTCTTGTCTGCAGCCCGCACGACCAGCACCCGAACATAACCATTTACCTGGCAGGGATTGCGATTATATAGGTACTGCACAACGTCTTTTTTCACTAAAACGCCAATCACGGCACTCTCCAAGTTTGGCGCCGTGCGTAAATTCACCTGGTCTACTGAAACAATACCTGCTGCAGCCGCTTGCACCGTCCCTTGCTGCCCGCCCATGCCAGCCAAGCAAAGTATCATTAGGATCATCAGCGTCCAATATTTCATTTTTGACACCTCTTGCTGTTCTTTATGGTTTATATATTCTTTTTTACACACCCAAAACCCTACTAACTCCGAAAATTACAGCTATTTATTTTCCTCCTGCCACACCTCATAAAGTAGTTTGTTTTTCCCTTGATGCTTCACTTGATACATCAACGCATCGGCATACTGTACCAGATCATCGATGGATCGCGGCGACTGCTGACAAGTAACAGCGCCCACGCTGAAGGTCACCGGCCAACCGGCTGTGTCCATGCGCTGTTGCAGACGCTCGCGCAGGCGTTCCAGCACGCCTTGGGCCACTCTATCCGTTTCCGGCAAAAGCAGCGCGAATTCGTCTCCCCCCAGCCTCGCAACGATGTCACTTTGGCGCACCAGTTCGGTAAGCGCCGCAGCAATTTCACACAGCAACTGGTCCCCCGCCTCATGGCCTCTCGTATCATTGACTCGCTTAAAATGATCCACGTCAATATAGCACACTGTTAGAGGGTATCCATAGCGCCGGCTGCGCTGCAATTCTTTTTCCGCCATGGTAAAAAACGCCCGCCGATTATATAAGCCTGTCAAAGCATCACAAAACGCAGACCGCTCTATCATTTCATAGGCAAGACGCAACCGGCCTGTTACTTCAGCCACAGCCAGAAAAAAGACGGCATGGTTCACGGAAGCCCAATATACGCCCCATGGCAGCTTATAAACATAGTCATCCAGCCAATCCGCCAAGCCCCACGACGCTACCGCCAAAAAGGCTGCGCTGCGTCCCCAGACAATCCCCAGTCTCCAAGCGGCCAGCCCTACAGGCAGTAAATAAAAGATAGACAAATCAATCTCATGAATGGTCAAGTGATCCAAATAGGCAATGCCCGCAAGCAACATACACAAGCCCGCAAAATAGGCTGCGCGCGTTCTGTCAAAATCAGCCGCCACTATTTCCGCCTCCTTGCCGTACGAGTTTTCCAGCGATATATCTCAACTTCTACTTTACCAAATAAAAACAATTTTTCCCATAAAAAAGGCAAACCCGCTGCGACTTAGGATTCAATCTGTACTTATAGGAAGGCGCAGATGTATAATAGACACGATGTATTTTCTTTGATCCACCGCAATGAGAGGATGAACACCATTTTGGATAAAATTACGCTCCTCATCCCCTGCTATAATGAGCAAGAAGTTTTGGAACAGCTCTGGCTGCGCTTGAACACAATTCTCGGTGAAATTTCCGCCGTCTCCTTTGAAATTCTTTTCATCAACGACGGCAGCACCGACAATACACTGCATGTTATCAAGAAGCTCGCGGCTCAACATCCGCAGATTTCTTATTTGGATTTGTCCCGTAACTTCGGCAAAGAGCTGGCTATGATTGCTGGTCTTGATTACGCCGACAGCGACGCCGTGATCATTATGGATGCCGATTTACAGCATCCTCCGGAGCTCATTCCGGAAATGATTGCCTACTGGAAAGAAGGCTATGACGATGTCTGCGCCAAACGACGCCAGCGCACCGGCGAATCCTTTATCCGCCGCTGGGCGGCCAATACCTTTTACAGCCTGCTGCAAAAAATATCCACCATCAAAATTCAAGAGCATGTAGGCGACTTCCGTTTGCTGGACCGCCGCTGCGTGGAAGCTATCAAATTGATGCGCGAAACCCAGCGCTATACCAAAGGCATTTTCAGCTGGATCGGCTACCGCAAAAAAGAGATTCTTTTCGACTCCGCGCTGCGAGCCGCAGGTACAACCAAGTGGAGCTGGCTGAAACTGATCAATCTGGCTATTGAAGGCATTACCTCCTTCACTACCTTCCCCTTGCGCCTTTCGTCCATTGCCGGCCTGGTCATTTCCCTCATCTCCTTTGCTTATATGGGCTGGATCATTTTCAACACCCTAATCTTTGGCGATCCTGTACAAGGCTTCCCCACACTGGTGTCGATCATCTTGTTTTTGGGCGGCATCCAGCTTATTTTTCTGGGAGTTATCGGCGAATATCTGGCGCGGGTTTTTAACGAAACCAAGCGACGCCCCTTATATCTTGTAAACGATTACAACGGCAAAAAAAGCCTCTACCGCCGTGACCGCCTGCATTTTGAAGACCAGGGAGAGAATTGACTTGAAGCTATGCAAGATAAGCCAAACCAGTTCCTATATTGTTTTTGGCCTGCTGACCACACTGGTTAATTTTATTGTTTACCTGTTTTTTACCAAGGTCATTCCCTTGGACTACAAAATCGCAGCCTCTCTGGCTTGGATTCTGGCAGTCCTTTTTGCCTTTGTCACCAATAAGTTCTACGTCTTCCAAAGCCGCAAAACCGATATCGCCCTTCTCTGCAGAGAGTTTTCCAGTTTTCTCTTTTTCCGAACCCTTTCGTATTTTGCTGATATTCTTTCGATGATTATCATGGTCGAAGCACTGCTCATCCCTGATGCCGCAGCGAAACTGGCGGCAAGCGGGCTTGTGGCGATTCTTAACTATTTTGCCAGCAAGCATGTGGTCTTCCGTCTAGGGAACCGATAATTAGGGAGCAGGATTGAACAAGAGAATCGGAGAACCGGAGGGAACGCCGGAGGACACGGAGTACGATGTTTTTAACAGGAGTAAAGGGAGTAGATGGAGGGTATGTAGAGGGTCGCGGCGGCAATGCTTGTAGTTGAGACTTTTATTGGAACAAGACGGTCCGCAGGACGAAAAAGCGAGCTAAGGCGGAGTACAGTTTCGCCTGCTTGAGCACAGCGAGTTAAGAAACTGCCGACTTAGCTCGCTTTTTCGAGGCGCGTGCAAATCTTGTCACAAATGCAAGCATGCCGCTAGTTTTATGTAAATCCATGTATTTCTTGATACATCTTGGTTTTCAACCATAAAAATTTTTACTATCTGACACAGAAAAAAGGAGTACTCATGCGAAAACTCATTGTCAACGCCGATGATTTCGGCCGTCATGTTCTCATAAACGATGCTGTCATTCAAGGTCATGTAGAAGGCTGCATCACCAGCGCCACCTTGATGCCCAGCGCCGCCGCTTTTGACGACGCCGTAACCAAGGCAGCCGCTCATCCTTCGTTAGGAGTAGGGGTACATTTGACGCTCATCGGCGAGAAGCCCTTGCTGCCGCCGGAGCAAATCCCCAGCTTAGTCGATGAAAACGGCCAGCTTGCTGAAAAATACCCGCAGTTTATGGCTCGCTTTTTTAAAGGCGCCGTTTCTTTAAAAGAAGTGCGCGCCGAACTGGCCGCTCAAATTCAAAAAGTTGTCGACAGCGGCCTGCGCATCACCCATATTGACAGCCACCAGCATCTTCATGTGCTGCCTGGAATTATCGACATCGCCTTAGAACTGGCCGCGGCCCACCAAATCAAAGCCGTACGCATTCCCTCCGTACCGCTCGGCTTTACCGGCGGCTACTCCTGTACGCCTGGACAGTTCGTCGGCCGTTCCGGCCTTATCTTCCTAGCCGCTTTAGCCCGCCGCAAGGCGCGGCAGCGCGGGTTTCGGACGCCGGACCATTTCTTCGGCATTGTCGCCGGAGGCGGCCTGCGGGAAGAAAGCTTCTTAGAAATTTTGCGCAAGCTGCCTGCAGGTTCCACGGAAATCATGATTCATCCCGGCACGGATAATCAGGCTTTAGCCGCCGCCTGCGGCTGGGCTCACCAGTTCGAAGAAGAGCTGCAAACCGCCCTGAGCAGCCAAGCGAAATCGCTGCTCAAAGAGCGCTCGATCACCCTGGCTTCTTTCCGGGATATTCCGTGAGAAAGAACGGAATGTTTAAACATGAGTAGAAGGAGTAAAGGGAGGGCACGACGAGGTTGGATTGAACAGGAGTCGCGATGAGAACCTGAGGGCTCGCATGAGGCTTACGATGTTTGGAAGTATAATCAAAAAAGATCAACAGTATCCAGAAAAGCCAGTGAAATCCTTACTTAAAAGGTTTCACTGGCTTTTAAAAATTCTAAATTTCTCTCTGAATCCTGTTGTTACTTGAAGTACCGGCTTTTCCCCTCTTGCGGCCCCTCCGGTTCTCCGATTCTCTTGTTCGTTCCTAATCTCGGCTATTCTTTCAGCTTGATCGTTTTCAAGCCGTAATAATTGCAGAGCAGGTCACGCGAGACGGAATTGTTCAAGTCCTCAAAGTACACATGGCGCAGTACGCGATTTTTGATGGAAATCGGCGCCACTTCGAGCTCTGTCGCTCCCTGAGCCGTCATTTCCCGCACATAAGCCATCCGCGCCCCGTCTTCCCGATGGATGGTCACATATTGATTCAAGGTTGCCGCCATCATGGGCAGCAGAACCAAGACCGCAAAGAGCGCCATGTATTTCCTGCGAGCCGTCTCCAAAAAGTATTGACGCACTTCGGGCACGGTGAATACGCCGGCTGTGGCAATCAGTAAAAACGTGACTGACCCAAAGGTAGCCCGCGCCGGAAAGCGGGGCGACGCCACCATGACAAAATGGTTAAACAGAGCCAGCGCCAACCAGGCCGCTACATGCCAGCAAGCCGGATGCACTGCCATAATCTCCCCCCAGCCGCTGCGTGCGCCTCTCAAATCCTTCTTGCGCAACGACAGCTTGGTAAAGGCATACCGATAGAGTTGCGCGATCGTAAGCAGATAGATCAGCATCTCTTCCAGACCGGACAAGGTATTAAAAAGCTGCACCTGCAACCGCGGCGTCGCGACGCCCAGCGGCACGGCCACCTTAGCTATCAGCAGCGGTCCCAGCCAAGTAGAAAAGAAATGACCGTTGCTATAGGAAAGCAGCAAAAAAGCAATTGCCGCCATAGTCATGACAGAGGAAAAAATAAAAGTTCCGTCCAGCTTTCGGTTTTCCGTTGCCGCAGCAGCGCCTTTCTCGTGGCAAGCCCGCAAAACCCGCCAGGCCAGCAGCAAAAACAACACTACCGGCAGCACATAGAGCAGCGCCTCCGCCCCGGCAGCGATAAGATTGGTAAAATGATAAAGCAGCTTTGTTTTCGAATCGTCAAAACGCACATAGTTTCCCGGCGCAGCAACCAGCATAACCATCCCCAGTACCGCGCCAAAACAGCCGGTCAGCATCCACGTTTGCGGCTGTTTCTTCTTGTAAAAATAGAAGGTGGCGCAAAAACTGACAAAAGCCGTGGTAGCTGAAGTATTTTCAATACCCCAGCCTGCAAGCACGCCCAAAATCAGCATACTTAAAGACGCCCAAAAACCGCCTTGCCACAGTCCTCTGCCCAAGGCTTGAAAATGGTAGGGGAGAAAAAACGCAAGAATCAACACAGCCGTAAATAAATAGGTGCACGAGCCGGCCATCCAAATCGTCACTTCCGCAAAATGAGGCAGCCCCAGCCACGTAAAGGTAATCAGCAGCAATAAAACATGCGGCTGAAAGCGCCAGGTAAGCTGGCGTTGCGAATGCCAGTACATCAGCACAATCAAGGCTACATACATAAAAGAGTTGAATAAGTTGAACCAAAACTTGCCTGCCAGCAAAAAACTGCTCAGCACCACATAGGCCGTCATGCGACCGCCGTGAGTCAAATAATGGGCATACATGGATTGAAATACATCCGGCCAAACCGCCAGCTTGTCCATCGTTCCCCAAATCAAGGAATACCAATAATCATCGCGATGCAGCGGCATGAGAAAGTTCAGAGACAACATATACACAAAAAGCAAAGCCAGCATCCCCCACGACAAAAAATCACTGCGGCTATATGCTTTGTTTTCTTGCATTTCCATGGGTTTTTTAGTTCCTCCTTGTTCGTTACACATTGCGACTCAGGCGCTTCCTTAGTGTACCACAAAAATCAGCCCCTGCCATCTTTCTTACAATGCTCTTCACGTCATAACACTTACTACCTCTTCGATTACAACGGATGTTAATTTACACTAACATCTTTGCTTTTGCTCTTTTAATATTTTTTTGTAACTTTCTTCTTGACAAAGATTAGTCATTTTGCTAAGTTATAACCAAGATTTTAATATACAAAATGCATTGAAAGGGAAAAAGCCTAGCGCCGCGTCACTTCAGAGAGCTGTTGGTTGGTGTGAAACAGCGTACCGCGCTATAGCGAAACTCACCCTTGAGCATTCACCCGAACGCAATCAGCAAGTAGGCGTGAACGGGCATCTCGCCGTTATCACGAGAGAGGCATCGCCTAGATGGGCCGCGCCTGCAGAGTGGATATATTTCATATCAACAAGAGTGGTACCACGGAAGTGTATGCTTTCGTCTCTTGGCAGCAATGCCAGGGGACGATTTTTTTTGTTTCCGCCCCCTGGAAAACAAAAGCAGAGGAGAGATTATTATGAAAATTTCTTTTTCCACCTTGGGTTGTCCTGAATTCGGCTGGCGCGACATTTATTCTCTGGCCAAAGACTTTGGCTTTGACGGGATTGAGGTCCGCGGTCTGGGAGATAAGCGCTTCACCGGACCGGCCCAACCTCTTTCTGAAGAACAATGGCCGCAGACCAAGAAAAAATTGGAAGAGCTGCGCCTTGAAATTTCTTGCCTTTCCTCCGGCTGCTGTCTGAAGTTTGCCGAAAAAGCCGAAGAAAACCACAAAGAGCTTGTACGTTACATTACGCTGGCCGGCAAGCTGGGTACGCCTTATATTCGTATTTTAGGCGATAGCGAACCTCAGCCCACGGGAGATGTTGACGACCAAGTTGTCCTCGCCGCCCTGCGCCGCCTGATCCCCATCGCCGAAGCCAATCAAGTCACGCTTCTGGTAGAAACATGCGGCGATTATGCCGACACAAAACGTTTGGGCAATCTCCTCAATCAGGTAGCCAGCGATGCCATCGGCGCCTTGTGGGACATTCATCACCCCTACCGTTTTACCGGAGAAACGCCGGAGCAAACCGTGCAAAATCTCGGCGCTTACATCAAATACGCTCATGTCAAAGATTCTGTCGTTATAGATGATGCCATTCAATATCGCATGCTGGGCGAAGGAGATCTGCCGATTGCACAAATTATGTCCGCCTTAAATTCCATCAAATACGCCGGTTACCTCTCCTTGGAGTGGGTCAAAGCCTGGGCGCCGGACTTGGCCAATGCCGGAGTTGTCTTCCCGCATTTCGCTCATTACATGAATCGCTTTATCGAAAAGAACACCTCTAAAGGCCGCTTATTTGACAACAATGCCAAAACAGGCAAGTTCATCTGGGAAAAGGACAGCCTTATTGACCTAACCTTCCCCCAAGTCCTGGATCATGTAGTAGCCGAATTCCCTGACCAGTACGCTTTTCGCTATACCACGCATGATTACACACGCACCTATGCGGAATTTCGGGACGATGTAGACGCCTTTGCCCGTTCTTTAATTGCTTTGGGCGTAAAGCCAGGCGATCATGTCGCCATCTGGGCTACCAATGTGCCGCAATGGTTCATTACGTTCTGGGCTACCATCAAAATCGGCGCCGTTCTGGTTACGGTCAATACGGCCTATAAAATTCACGAAGCCGAATATTTGTTCCGTCAATCGGATACGCATACGCTGGTTATGATTGACGGCTACAAAGATTCTAACTACGTCGAAATCATGCAGGAGCTTTGTCCCGAGTTGGAGCGCACTAAACCAGGTGCGCCGCTGCACTCAGTCCGTCTGCCGTTCCTGCGCAACATCATCACCGTCGACTCCAAGCAGCCAGGCTGCCTGACCTGGGCCGAGGCGGTTGAACTGTCTGAAACCGTACCAGTCGAGGAAGTCTATCGCCGCGAACGCTCTTTGAACAAGCACGACGTCTGCAACATGCAGTACACTTCCGGCACTACGGGTTTCCCCAAAGGCGTCATGCTGAGCCACTATAATGTCGTCAACAACGGTAAAAACATTGGGGACTGCATGGATCTCTCCACCGCTGACCGCATGATGATTCAGGTGCCTATGTTCCACTGCTTCGGCATGGTCTTGGCAATGACGGCCGCCATGACCCACGGCGCTACCATGTCGCCGCTCCCTTACTTTTCTCCCAAGCAGTCGCTGGAATGCATCAACCGCGAAAAAATCACCTGCTTCCATGGCGTTCCCACCATGTTCATCGCCATGCTGGAGCATGCGGATTTCCCCAAGACCGATTTTTCTCACGTACGCACAGGCATCATGGCCGGCAGCCCCTGCCCCACTAAAGTCATGCAAGACGTGGTCAACAAGATGAACATGACGGAAATCACCATTGTTTTCGGCCAAACCGAATCCGCCCCCGGCTGCACCCAGAGCCGTGTAGACGATTCCATTGAACTGCGCGTCTCCACCGTAGGCCGCGCCTTGCCGGGCGTAGAGTGCAAAATTGTGGACCCCGAAACCGGCGAAGATTTGCCGGACAATGTGTCCGGGGAATTTGTCGCCCGCGGTTATAACATCATGAAAGGTTACTACAAAATGCCAGAAGCTACTGCCGCCGCTATTGATAAGGACGGCTGGCTCCACACCGGCGACCTGGCCAAGCGCGATGAAAAGGGTTACTTCAAAATCACAGGCCGCATCAAGGATATGGTGATTCGCGGCGGTGAAAACATCTATCCTAAAGAAATCGAAGACTTTATCTATACCCATGAAAAAGTCAAAGATGTACAAGTCATCGGCGTGCCGGACAAACAGTACGGCGAAGAAATCATGGCCTGCGTCATCTTAAAAGACGGCACAACGATGACTTCGGATGAACTCAAAGACTACATCCGCTCTCATATGGCCAAGCACAAAACACCTCGCTATATTGACTTTGTCCACGAGTTCCCCATGAACGCCGCCGGCAAGATCATGAAGTACAAAATGCGCGAGCAGGCCGTGGCCAAGCTGGGCCTTGCGGCAGACAGCAAAGTCGAGACAGCGTAACAAGAATACGAAACGCAGAGGAACAGAGAAAAGCCAGAGGAAAACCAGAGAATGAGAATTTGAACAAGGAAACCGAGGTCACGATAGGGCACGCAGGAGGATTACGAGGAGTAAAATATCAAAAGAGGTAAGCTGCGCGGCTTACCTCTTTTGTTTTCTATTATGCAATTCGCTTACATCAAGAAGGCCATCCCTAAAACCATGGCCCCTACCATCGGCAAAAAATTACGTTTGGCAATTTCCATGGGATTAACGCCGGCAATACCGGCAATGATGATGGTTGCACCGGCGATAGGCGACATAGTACGCCCCAGGGTGCCTCCCAAGGTCGCCATGCTGCCCATTTGCACCGCAGACATGCCAAACTCCTCGGCATGCGGCGTAATCGCTTCGTTAAAGGCAAACGTTGCTGCATCCCCAGACCCGACAACCACGCCGAGAATAAACGGACCTACCGCTGCGCACACTTTAACAATGCCCGGATTGTTCAGCATGGCCGTAGTAAAGGTTTTCACAAGCCCCATAGCCGTCATCCCTGAAACAAACACACCGGCGGAAATGATAATCCCCAAAATAGAACCGTACGCTTTGCCCATACCATCGAAGAAAGCATTGCTAAAGTTAGTCGGATTTTTGCGTGTCACGACCAGTGCCAGCATCGCCCCTATGACCATGGCCTGAGGTACATCCATTTTCAACGCCGGCACAACACCGGCTGTTCCCAAAATCAAAATCACAATCGGCAAGATAGGCATAATGGCGTAAAGCCAGTTAACCTTAAAGGAAGCTTCCGCTTCCAAGCCTTCCGCTATGTACCCTTTATGTTCTTTGCGGTAATAGGCAATCAGTGTAATCAGCACTGCCGCCGTCAAAAGAGAGGCAATATTCGCTTTGAAGTGGAACGCAATCACATCCATGACCCCTACGCCGGCAATTTTCGCCACAAATGGGTTATGAGCCAATCCAGGATTGAGCATGCTTCCGTAGGTGCCGCATTTCACCGCAGCCCCGGCCATCGCCGGATGAATGCCGGCCGACATCATTAAAGGCACAAAAATGGCGCCCGCTGCAGCCGCTGTCCCGGCGGCGCTGGGCAAGGCCACATTGACAGCGTAGGTAGCCAGTACCACGCCGGGAATCAACAGCGGCCGAACTTTAGAAAGCCCTCCTGCCAATAAGTTAATCAAATGCTTATCGCATTCCGTGTAGCGCATAACCATCGCAAAGCCCATAACCGAGCAAACCGCTTGAATCAAGCCGCCATTGGTCATGTTTTTGGCGAACGCGTCCAACGAAGCCATGGGCGTTCCCGCCACACAGGCCATACTAATCCCGGAAGCTAAAAGCACCAATCTTGCGTCATACCGTTTCAGCAAAAAATATACCGTTACTGCCACAATAGCTACGCCAATTGCTGTCATCATCACTTGTGTCCTCCTTGCGTTTTATCTTTGATGCATTTTTTTCGATAGATAGTACAAACTTACATTTGCCGTAAAAAAAGAGGCTCAAAGCAGCGCTTATTCCGCTTTGAGCCTCTTTGCTCTTACTTTTACAATACCTTAAAACTATCCTTTTGAATATAGCATCTTTTGCAAACATACTATATCGTGTATCGGTTTCTTTGTCAAGACAGGACAACAAATAGAATGGGCAGCGCCGCCACCAAACATACCGCTGTCGTCAACACAAACGACGCCGTCGCTAAATCCACATTCAACTTATTGAGCTGCACCGCCACTACCGCATTAATCGCCGTCGGCATGGCGGCCAAAATCACGATGGTATTGATGAGCACCGTTTCCTCAAAAACGACCTGGGCCAAGGCATAGGCTACTAGCGGCGTCAACACCAGTTTGATGGGCAGCAAATCCAAAATTTTCCGGTAGTACTGCCGCATGGCGTATAAATCAATGGAATAACCAATCGGCATCAGCGCTGTCCAGGCACCCAAATGCACCAGCGGATCAACAACCGCTTCCAGAAATACGGGCCTTGCCACGCCGACTGCGTTCAAGGCAACACCAACAGCCATGCCGACAACCGGCAGCTGATTGCGGTTGATAAAAAGAGAAAGAACCGACTGCCTGTCAAAGGGAAGGCCAATACTTTTTTGATAATAGTATCGCGCCAAGGGAAAACAGAACATGAACATAACGACATTCTGCAAAATGACCGCCATTTGCGTATACGCAAAGCCGGCCTCACCGTACATGATATAGGTACACAACCCGCCCAAGGTTCCCGTATTCGACAGCATAGCGCTTAAGAGATAGCTGCCTTTATCCAATTCGCTGTCGAATTTGCGTTCCACAAGCAAGTACGCTGCAATGCCTGGAATGATGCAAAGAAGCACGCCCATCAGCGGCAGCCCTATGAGCTCATAATTCAGGCGCAGGCTCCAAATAGTCAGCCCCGCCAGCACCGGGTACACCAGGCAGATATTAAGAATGATCATACGCTGAAAGAAACTTCCACTCAGACGTTTTTGACTTCTGCAGGCTTGGCCGATGGCCAAGGGCAACAGTAAATCTAGGAATAAATACAATAATTTCGTTTGAATGTCCATCGTCAGGCCTCCTCCTTAGAATTTGAAAAAATGAACAAGAGTCGCGAGAGAATCGGAGGGTACGCAGGAGGGTTACGGAGTGCGTAATTTTAACAAGAGTAGAGTGAGTAGATGGAGGGTACGAGGGAAAATATATATGGAAAACAAAAAAGAGATTGCTTCGCTTCGCTCGCAAAGACAATAGGTAGTCGGAACGGCAATAAGCTTGTTTTGTCTGGAACAGCCAGCTTATCCTGTCGTTGCGAGGAGCGCAGCGACGCGGCAATCTCCTGTATTTTATTTCTCTGGCCTTTCTCTGTTCCCTCTGCTTCTCTGTGTAAAGCGTTCCCCTGGTCATGATAAAAATAGCCATGCCTACCCATAGGCAGACATAGCTATTTTTCTCGGAACTCTTTTCAGGGAGTCGATGATTTTATGAATAAATCAGTGACCCCTAAGGTTTAATGGTTTCTTTATAGACTTGTTTGCCGTCTTTCATTTCCACGATGACCACGCCGCGCACTGCGTCATGGGTATCATTCAAAGACATCGGGCCGCTGACGCTGGTAAAGTCCTTGGTTTCCGCCAGAGCCTTCGTGATTTTCGCCGCGTCGGTGCTGTTGGCCCGCTTGATGGCGTCAACCAGCAGCCGCGCCGCGTCATAGCCCATAGCCGCCATGGAGTCCGGCACTTGCCCGTACTCTTTCTTATACGCTTCCACAAAAGCGTTGGAAACCGGATTGCGATCTTCGATCGAGTAGAAGTTGGTAAAATACGTGTTATTCAAGGCTTGAGGGCCGCCTATTTCCGCCAGTTTCGGCGAATCCCAGGCGTCGCTACCAAGAATGGGCATATTCATGCCTAGCTCGCGCGCTTGCTTGATAATTTTACCAACATCTTCATAGTAGCCGGGAATGTACAAAACATCCGGATTTTGAGATTTCAACTTGGTCAACACCGGCTTGAAGTCCTGATCTTTTTGCAAATACGCTTCTTCGCCGACAATCTGTCCGCCATTTTTAGTAAAGGAGTCTTTAAAAATCTGAGTCAAGCCCTTGCTATAGTCGCTGGAGCTATCCGTCAGAATTGATACCTTTTTTGCTTTGAGACTGTTCAACGCAAACTGCGCCCCTACAGCTCCCTGGAAAGAATCAATAAAACAAGCCCGGAACGTATAATTTTTCACCTTGCCTGTATTGCCATCCACGGTCACTTTCGGATTAACCGTAGCCGCCGCTACAAAAGGAATCTTGCTTCCTTCCGCTACAGAAGAACCAGCAATGCCGCAGGAGCTGACCGTAAAGCCGGTCACAGCCACCACTTTATCCTGCGTAATCACCTTGGTCATGGCGTTCGTCGACTCCGACGGCTCCCCCTTGTTGTCGGCGGTTACAATCTGAATCTGCTTACCTAAGACGCCGCCAGCAGCATTAATTTCTTTAAAAGCCAGCTTAGCGCCGTTCGCCGCCGAAGTTCCGTAGGTCGCCGTATTCCCCGTCAGTTCATAGACCATGCCGATCTTCAAATCGCCGCTGGCGCTGTTGCCGCAGCCGGCCGCCAGACCCAACGCCAAAACAAGCCCGCCAAGCAGCATGTTTCTCCAAAACAGCTTCTTTCTCATAGTTCTCCCCCCGTTATCTTTCTCTAATAACATATTCGTCCTTTTCCAATACACACGAATAACTATTGGTCTGTATAATTATAAGTGAAGCAACAAACAACCGGCAAGCTCTTTTTACCTACGAAACACTCAGCAAGAAAAATCTTTTCCCAGAAACCATCTGCCTGCTAACTAGCGTTTCTCAAGTCCTTTCGTCCAAGAATCAAGGACCGTGCCGTCTGCGGCAAAATTCTGCACCGTTAACTCCGTATCACTCACATCCACGGTCAAGTAATTCGGCTGCGCCACCGGGTTATGGAAGGCGGCGTCCCATTCTTTGGGCTGCGCTCTGGCAAAGGTCTTCGTGCCGCTGCGGCCTACAGTGATATAGACAACGCCGTCTCCCGGCGCTTCACTCCATCGACCTCCTTGCATCGGATGAGAGCGAGCGTAGACATGATCATGTCCGGCAAAAGCGACGTCCACGCCGTAGCGATCTAAAATGGGCCCAAAGGCTGCTCGCAAATCCGCGTCCGAATCCAAAGACGGACGGTTGTGATATAAAGGCCGATGAATAAATACAAGCTTCCAGCGTTTATCCGTCGCCGCTAAGTCCCGTTCCAACCAAGCCTGCTGCAATGCCAGCATCTGCGGCAGCCAAGGCTCTTCTTCTTGGCGCTGACTGTCGAGAACCGAAAAGTGAGCGTCTCCGTAGTCAAAAGAATATACTCGTTTTTTCAGGCCTTCCGGCCCGTTTCCTGGCGAAGAGAAAAAAGCGTCAAAGTAATCCGGCAAGGCAATCTTTCCCTGAGGCGTGTAGGTTTCGTGGTTTCCCATGACCGCCGCCACAGGAATGGCGTCGATGATCCCTTTCCCCGCCTGGAACCAGCCGTCCCATTGACCATAGTCAAGGCCTACGTCCACCAGATCTCCAATATTCACCATAAACGACGCCTGCGGACTCCTGGCATACGCTGCGTGCAGCACCTCCTGCCACAGCTCATACGTATAGCTTTGAGAATCCCCGAAAAGCAGAAAGCGAAAGGGCTTGGCCTGAGCTGGAGCCGTCGTAAAGGTATGGCTTTCGCTCCAGAATACCCCGTCGCCAACCTGGTAACGATACGAAGTGGACGCTTTGAGTCCAGTCAGCTGCACAGCATGAACAACAATCATTCCCCGTTCCGTCTGCAGTTCTTTTTCCGTACCGGTAATACTTTGGACTGCGCCGCCCGTCGCCTCGGAGAATTCTACTTTGCTAGCCTTGCTCAAAGGGCCTGTATGCCAGATAACAGTCTGCTCCGCCGCCGGATTGGCCGTTTGCGTCAGCATCACATGAGTTGGCGCAACTGCCAGCAGCGGCGCAAAATACGTTCCTATCCATAAAACTGCGGCAACCGATGCCGACAACAGCAAATTCCGCTTGGATAATCCTATTTTCATGGGTCCCGCCAGACCTCCGTTCTTTTTCATTATCTACATCATAAAGAAAAAGAAGGACGCTGACAATGCGCATCCTTCCTAAAACACCGCTTGTTGTCTAAGATTTTCCTTGCTTCAATAGTTCTTCTGCAAAGCAGCCCTTTCCCACAAAAGATACTGCGCCGCTTTGCAGCACATGACCGTCCTCGCGCTGCTGCACCGCCAACACACCGCCCGGCATATGCACGTCTACCGCCGCGTCTACCAACCCTAAGCGATAGGCGGCAGCAGCGGCAGCACAACTGCTGCTGCCTGAGGCCAGCGTGTAACCGGCGCCTCGTTCCCAAATTTCAATCTGGATATTCCGCCGGTCCAAGACTTTTAAAAACTGCACATTAATCCGCTGCGGAAACCGTTCATGCCTTTCAATGACAGGACCTAAACGGCAAGCTTCTTCTGCCGATACTTCGTCACGTAAAATGACGCAATGCGGATTGCCCACAGAAAGACAGGTTATCAGCACGTTTTCTCCCTGCACCGGCCAAGGGATGCCGACCAGTTCTTGTTCGGCCCCCTTCACCGGAACTTGACTGCTAAGAAAGCTCACCGCTCCCATGTCTACCCGGCTGAGGCTGCCGTCCTTGGCCAGCAGCTCTACCTCTACCTGACCGCCTAAGGTAGTTAACGAAAAATTGCTCCCAGTAACATAACCAGCATCTACCAAGTAACGCGAAAAAATGCGCACCCCGTTGCCGCTTTTTTCGGCTTCACTGCCGTCAGGATTGAAAATGCGCAAACGCATCTGGCCATTTTCCAGAAATGGCCCCAGTAAAATACCATCCGACCCTACGCCAAAATGGCGATGGCAGAACAATCGAATCGTCTCCGGCGAAAGCTCCCAGGCAAAACAGTTTGGATCTAACACCAAGTAATCATTCCCCAACCCATGATATTTGAAAAAATGAAATTTCATCTATTCATTCCTCCTGCCTATATTTTGCAAGTTCATTATAAACAACTCTGCTTGCGCAAACATTGCAGAAGCTGAAAAAAAGGTTGCAAAACCTGCTGTGGCGAATTACTTTGCTATGAAAAATAATAGAACGGACCTAACCAACCGCAGAGGGTATTTGACCAAAGAGTTTTCTTTTTTTCATTTGCAGGACACAGGAAAATTGCGCATTGATTCTCACTACCACGATTTCAATAAGATCGTCATTTTTCTTTCCGGCAACGTCACGTATTATGTGGAAGGAACCTCGTATCCGCTGCAGCCTTGGGATCTGCTGCTTATTGAAAGGGACACCATTCACAAACCGCTTATCGATTCTACCGTCCCGTATAACCGTATCATTTTGTGGCTCACTCCCTCTTTTCTAGAAGCGAACAGCACCTCCAGCGCCGACCTGCGAGCCTGTTTTGCGCCAACGGCTAGCGGTCTGCATTTGCTTCGCCCTGAAGCGCCCCTGCAGCTTCGTTTGCAGGAGTTATGCGCGCAACTAAAAGAAGCAGGAATAAGCGCTGCCTTTGGTGCAGATATCCTGCAACGCACGTTACTCCTGCAACTTTTAGTATATCTAAATCGTCTTTCTTTGAGACAAACAGGACCGAGCAATATCGAGCGCCGCAGCGACGATACGATTAATGCGATTTTGCATTATATGCAAGAAAACACCGCCGAAGACTTGTCCGTGGAAAAATTAGCTTCTCTTTGCTTTCTTACGCCCAGTTACTTCTCACGCAAATTCAAAGAGCATACCGGTTTTACGCCGCATCAATATGTCCTGCAACGACGTTTAATCGCCGCCGGACAATTGCTCCGCGCAGGCCATTCCGTACTCCAAGCCTGCCTAGAAAGCGGCTTTCAAGATTATGCCAATTTTACGCGAGCCTTTAAAAAAGCGCACGGAGTATCTCCAAAAAAATATTACTCTCTGCCGTTAGAACGTTAAGCAAAACGTTTGTTGCTGTTTGGTGACAAGCAGCCATTCGCAGTCTTTTTCTAGATTCAGCAATAACGCCCCCAGGGTTTCCGGCTGTAAAAAACCGATTGTTTCCTGATTTTTTCGTTTCACAATACTGCCGATGTTTTGCAGCTCCAAGGGGATACGTTCGCCCCCTTGGCCTTGGAGCAAAATGGCCTGGGCCGATACTTGCAATAATTTTACCGGAATACGCCGTGGCTGCCTGAGGACGGCCTTTTTTTCTTTTGCAATTACATACACATAATGCGTCCAAGCCTTTTCAAATTCCCCAGCCTCGTACTGCCGCTGCACCGAATCGCTGTCTCCTGCCGGGTCGTTTACGATGACCCAGTCCTTACCGCCTTGCTGCACCAGGCCTCGCACTACTACCAAATGTCCATCTGTCTCCTCTACCGGCGCACCATGCAGCACAGGCAATTCATCGGGAACAGCTTCACTGTTCTTGTACATGACGCTAGCGATAACCGGGCCTTTTTGCTGCAGCGTTTCTCTGAGTTCTGCCAACGAATTCTCATGCGCCACATACGCTTTTAGCCCAAAGTCTGCGGCAGCGGCACAGTTGAAAGACCAATTGCCAAAGGGAAAGCGGTCTTGGCTATGATCTTTCGCGCGCCAAGCCATTTCCTCCGGCAATACGCCCACTCCATGATAGTTGAGCGCCATAGCCATCGACACCGGACTGCAAATCTGCCCCGCAATACTTGGATCACTTCGCCGCTGCGCATAAGCCGGGACCTCCAGCACCACGTCTTTTCGCGCTACGAATTCCTTCAACCTTGTTGGTCCGGCATTTACCGCAACCGCCAGCAGGGTAAGTTGAGGCGTACCTTGAGCCTGTACACTACTTAAATAGACGCGATACCGCAGCGCATCGGCCATTTTCCCTTTTGCCACTTTAAGAGTATCAATATCCATAACGGCTAACTCGTCTTTTATCGCCTTGTTCTCCGAACCGACGGCGCTCCAAGAGTTCCACTTTCCCCAGGAAAACCAAGCTGACCACTTGCCGTCAACACGAACCTGTGCCTGCACTTCTACGTTCGTTCTCTGTGGGGTAGCGGCATTCCACGACAGTACCGCCTCTGTAAAAGGCGCACTTCCGAGAACAGGCGAGTAGTATACGCCAAAGGTCGTCCTAGGCCCAGCTAAAACAAGTTCTCCCTGCGCCGTTCGTTGCGTTCCCTCAAAAGAACCAGTTGTAAAATCAGCCAAATACGCTCCGTTTATGCTCTGTGCCTGCATCAGTTCTGGCGGTTTCTCCTGCGCCCAAGCTGTTTCAACGCTCCAAAACATACTTAACGCCCACAATAAAGCAACGCCTACGCCTTGGGCGATGGTCCGCCAAGAAGCCCGCAATCCTTTTTTGCCGCTTATCGCCTCCATGGGTCCTCCTTACTCAACGGCCTCCGCCGCTTTGGCTTGCTCCCATTCCGCCTGCTTAAATCCCACCAATACTTTGCCGTCCTCAATAAGCAGGGGCCGTTTGACCAGCATGCCATCCGTCGCCAATAAGGCCAGCATGTCTGTTTCCGACATGGTTGGCAGTTTTTCCTTTAATTGCAGGGATTTATATAAAAGACCGCTGGTATTGAAAAAGCGCTTCAAAGGCAAACCGCTTTGCTTCCACCATGCTTCCAGTTCGACCGCCGTTGGATGCTGTTCCTTAATATGCCGCTGTTCATACTCTATTCCCTGGTCATCCAGCCATTTTTTCGCTTTCTGGCAAGTGGTGCACTTGGGATAGCAAATAAATTGACGGTTCATACTTCGACCCCCTTCAGAAATTAACCAAATAGCTTATTAAGCAGTTTTCTCGCCTTTCGCAACAAATCCTGCCTCTGGAATTTTCTCAAAGCCACTTCTTAGATGGCAATTGTTCCCTCAGCCGTTTAGTAGTACAATAGACTATATATGCGCAGCAGATGGTTATTTGCTGTCCATGAAAATTTGAAATAACGAGGTATAAACATGAGCATTAAATCATTGACGCCGCTCGAGGGACGGTACGGAGCGATTACCCAGCCTTTTGGCGATTATTTTTCCGAATGGGCTTTGATTAAATATCGGGTGCATGTGGAAGTGGAATGGTTAATTGCCATGGCCGCTAACCCAGATTTTGCGGAAATTCGCCCCTTCACCGCAGAAGAAATTTCTTTCTTGCGCAACATCGTCGCCACCTTTGACGACGAAAAAGCTCTCCGCATCAAAGAAATCGAACGCACTACCAACCATGATGTAAAAGCAGTCGAATACTTCCTGCGCGAAACCATGGGCGCCATGTCCCTGGGAGATTTGCTCGAATTCATTCACTTCTCCTGCACCTCTGAGGATATCAACAATCTGTCCTACGCGCTGATGCTCAAGCACGGCGTCAACGACGTCTGGCTGCCGTCTGCTGAAACTTTGGTGAAAATGGTATCCGCCATGGCGGAAGAAGAAAAAGACATTCCCATGCTGGCCCATACCCATGGTCAGTCCGCTTCGCCCACCACCATCGGCAAAGAACTGGCCGTCTTTGTATATCGCTGGAACCGCCAGTTAAAGCAAATCCGCGCTTTGGAGTACTTAGGCAAGTTCAACGGCGCCGTAGGCAACTTCAACGCCCACAGCATTGCTTACCCGGAAGTAGATTGGGAGCAAGTATCCCGCTCTTTCGTGGAATCCTTAGGCCTTACTTACAATCCACTGACCACGCAGATCGAATCGCATGATTATGTAGCCGAAGCCTTCCATGCGCTGGCCCGGTTCAACAACATCCTGCTGGATTTCGACCGCGACATGTGGCTGTATATTTCGATGGGCTATTTCAAGCAGAAAGCCATCCCCGGCGAAGTGGGCTCCTCCACCATGCCGCATAAGATCAATCCCATTGATTTTGAAAACTCCGAAGCCAATCTGGGTCTGAGCAACGCGGTCCTGGATCATTTGGCCAACAAGCTTCCCATTTCCCGCTTGCAGCGCGATTTGAGCGATTCCTCGGCGCAGCGCAACATGGGCACCGGCCTGGCTCACTCCCACATCGCCATTACCTACACCCTAAAGGGCTTGAAGAAAACCGTCGTCAACCAGGAAGCGCTGGCTGCGGACCTGAATCATGCCTGGGAAGTGCTGGCGGAAGCCGTACAAACGGTCATGCGCAAATTCGGCCATGCCAATTCCTACGACAAGCTCAAAGCTATTACCCGCGGCAAAGGCATCAGCGAAACCGACATCAAATCCTTTATCGAAAGCGTCGACCTGCCGGCCGCTGACAAGCAGCGCCTGCTTTCCCTGACACCAGCGCAATACGTGGGCATCGCTTCTTCTCTGCTCAAGCACATTTAGGTACGAAATTTAAACAAGAGTAGAGTGAGTAGAGTGAGGGTTCGACGGAGGGTTACGCGGTATAATTTTCAACAACAGTAACGTGAGGACACGACTGAGGTTGCGACGGCAGTGACTGTATTTGAGACTTTTATTGGAGCAAGACGGTCCGCAGGACGCAAAAACAGGAGACGACGGAATAAAGTTCCGTATGTCTGAGCGCCAGCGAGTTCACGGAACTGCCGTCATCTCCTGCTTTTGCGAGTCGCGCGGAAATCTTGTCTCAAATACAGTTATGCCGCCGTTTATGCAAAAACGCTTAACCCTTTCGCGTTTTTCGTGTATTTCGCGGTTCGTTAGAACGTCTCTCGAATTTATTATCCAACCATAAAAATGAAAGCTCCGCTTTTTGCGCCAAGCAAAAGCGGAGCTTTTCTATGTTATTTTCTCTGTTCCCCTCTGCTTACTCTGTTCTGCGTTCCGTATCTTTCGCCACTGGCTTAGCTACAAGCCATTGCTGGTTTTGCTGCCCTTTAGGCAGCATATGAGCGTCAAACCACATATAGTAAAACTTCACAGCGGAATTAACAGCATAGCCGTCCTGCTGATGATCCGCCGTATCGTACGAGTCGGCCAAAATCAAGACATCATCCGCCACGGTCTCCGTACCCATGGTGTCATAGCCAATGATAACCCGCCAATGTCCGCCCCACTCAATGTTTTCCACCATAATAGGCGTATTAGCCTGCAGATTCTTCAGTATAAAATCGCGGAATTCATAGTAATTCGCAAAGGTTGCGCCATCCTTGCCGGAAGCCTGTAAGCTGGAAGTTACGTCCCAATGGATGGCTTTAAAAAATTTCACCATGCCCTTTGTATCGGTGCCGACTTCTGGCTTGGTACCCATGATTGTCGCAATCTTTAATTCATCCCAAGCGTGATTTTCAAAATGCTCCAGCACCGTCAAGGCCGCTGCTGGACCGCAAGTAATTTCCGTCGTTTGCTGATACGTCTTATAGTGCGACAAAATCGTCAGATGGCTATTCGATTGTAAATTATAATAATCTTGCGTTGAAAAATACGGCGATGCATCCACATTGCCGCTGCCCTTAAAGGACGAAGCGCCCTCTTTGTCGATAACATAGCCCGGCGGATACGAAACAGTGCGTTCTTCCGCCGCAAAACTTACGGGGTTCGCCAGGAAAGAGGTTCCTAAAAAACTCAGCACAGCTGCCGCAAAAGCCGCTTTCTTTCTCGATTTTAAAAGGTTTAATCGCATACATCTTCTCCTCAATTAATTTACAGTTTCTTTTATGTAAAAATTATACAATAAAAACTATTTTTATCAATTATGCAAAATCTCTTTAACCAAGTTGTTCTGGCGCAGTATAATAAAAATAGTATTGATTCATTTTAGTGAGGAACCTACATAGAAAAAAAGAGGGAGGAACCTACATGACTTACAAAGAACTTCTCGAAAGCGCCCGCACCTGTATCGGCGCTTATTGCAAAGCCTGTACGGTTTGCAACGGCGTAGTCTGCAAAAACACCATCCCCGGCCCCGGCGCCAAAGGCGTCGGCGATACGGCCATCCGCAACTATCAAAAATGGCAGGACCTTCGGGTCAACATGGACACCCTTTGCGAAAATAAACCGGTAAACACCACGCTGGAACTATTCGGGCAAACTTTTAAGTATCCTTTTTTTGCCGCTCCCGTCGGCGCGGTCAACATGCACTACAGCGACAAATATACCGATACCACCTACAACGACATTCTCGTTTCCGCCTGTAAGGAGAACGGCATTGCCGCCTTTACCGGCGACGGCGTTGATCCTAAGGTCATGGCAGGCGCTACTGCAGCTATCGCCAAGGCGGGCGGCTGCGGCGTACCTACTATCAAACCTTGGAATTTGGATACCATTCAAGAGAAATTAGCACTTGTAAAGAAAGCCAATGCTTTCGCTGTGGCCATGGACATTGACGCCGCCGGCCTGCCGTTCTTGAAAAATATGACGCCGCCCGCAGGCAGCAAGTCCATTGAAGAACTCCGCCGCATCGCAGAACTGGCTGGCATCCCCTTCATCGTCAAAGGCGTTATGACCATTAAAAGCGCCATGAAAGCCAAAGACGCCGGCGCTGCGGCCATTGTTGTTTCCAATCACGGAGGTCGGGTCTTAGATCAATGCCCCGCCACGGCGGAAGTCTTGCCGGAAATTGCAGCCGCCGTCGGCAGCGACCTGAAAATTCTCGTAGATGGAGGCATCCGCTCTGGTACGGATATCTTCAAAGCTTTGGCCTTGGGCGCTGACGGCGTACTCATCTGCCGTCCCTTTGTTACCGCCGTGTATGGCGGCGAAGCCGAAGGCGTCAAGCTCTATATTGAAAAACTGGGTGAAGAACTGAAAGACACCATGGCCATGTGCGGCGCTTTCAGCTTAAAAGAAATTACCAAAGATATGGTGCGAAAATAGAAGTAAAATAGCAAGGCTGTGCAGAATACTCTCTCTGCACAGCCTTTTTTTAATGATCGTTAACCGATTCTTTAGCATGCCAAGGAGGGATGACTATGAAACAAATTTTAGTAACTGGAAGCAGCGGCTTCATCGGTAAAGAACTGTTCCGCTTCTTGAAAGAAAGCCAGTTTAAGCTTCTTCCCTTATCCCACCAAGATATTGCTGCCTATCAAAACAACAACGAATTGTTTCCCGCCAATCAACTATCTGACATCGCCGGCATCATCAATCTAGCCGGAGTCAGTATTAGCCAGCGCTGGAACGAAAAAAACAAAGCCCTCATTCTTGAAAGCCGTCTCAACACCACGCGTTTTCTGGTAGATTCCCTGCAGCGCGCCAAGGATTTACAGTTCCCCATTCCTTCTGTTTTCATAAACGCCTCCGGGATTGGCTACTACGGCATATCGCCAACAGGCATTCAAACCGAAGCAAGCCCTCCTGGAAGTGATTTTTTAGCTTCCGTCTGCCAGCAATGGGAACAAACAGCTCTCCAAGCTGAGCGCTTGAGAATACGAACGGTTCTTTGCCGCTTTGGCGTTGTTCTCGGCGTCAGCGGCGGCGCTTTGCCCCGCATGGCGCTTCCCTTTCATTGGGGCGTAGGTGGAACTATCGGCAATGGCAACCAGCACCTGTCCTGGATCCACCTTCAAGATTTGCTGCAGATTCTGCAGTTAGCCCTTACCTCTTCTTCCCTGCAAGGAGCTTATAACCTCACCAGTCCTCATCCCATCTCTATGCGCCAATTTGCCGCTTCATTAGGAAAGCAACTAAAAAAGCCCGCTTGGACCCGCCTTCCTGGTACAGCAGCCAAACTCCTTTTAGGCGAAATGGCGGAAGCCATCTTACTGGCGGATCAGCAGGTATTGCCGCAACGCTTGCTGGCAGAAGGATTTCAATTTCAGTTCCCTGATTTCGCCAGCGCCTTGGCGGACTTGTACCCCGATTCGAAAACACAGGAATGAGCAAGAGAAGAACAAAAACCGTACCACTCCTTTTGGCCCTCCGGTTCTCCGATTCTCTTGTTCAATCCAACCCGAGCCCTCACTCTACTCCCTTTACTCTTGTTCAAAAACCCGTTCCCCTCAGGTTTTTCTTAGTTCCCAGTCCGCCTGGCAGTACTGCCGCAAGGTGCGGGCGGTCTGGGTGTATAACTTAGCTCCTGCAAAATTAGGCTCCCCGCCTAATACAACTTGCATCAAAAGCCCGTCGCTGCCAAACCAGCGCGGCAGAACGCCCCCAAAAAAGAAGCCTTGCTTGCGCAGTTCTTCCACCGCCGCTCCAAGATGCGGCAACGCCATGTTGACGGCAACCTGCAGGCTGACCACGTTTCGGCGCGCCGCTTCCGCCAAAAGTGCTGCCACGTCTTCACGCCACGTGGCGCCAGTTTCCCATACAGCAAGCTTCCAGGTGCCGGCAAACTCGTAATATTTTTCTTCTTGCCGCAAGTTTCCTTGCTGAGGCAGCGCTGCTGTTGAAACAAGGATGTCTCTCTTTTTTAAAGGCTGCAGCAAGGTACGCGCCATATCCTCATAGACGTGGGGAATATACGTAGGCAAAGAAGGCTTAGTATATTCGATAAAATTAAATACGCAGGAGATCCGTTCCGTATCGGCGCAGTGCTCTTTAAAACTAGAACCAGCCAGCTGATCTATTTCGAGCGCATAATCCGCCATCCCCGCTTTCGCGCTGCCTACTTGCGTCATATAATGGTGGCACACGGCTTCACTATATAGACCGTCGCTGCCTGCAATATTCATCAGCTCGGCGCTTTGGCAGCAATTGGCTAACAGTAACGATAGACGGCTTTGCCTATACACCGGATTCACCACCATATTGCCTACTTCCCAGAGCTGAAAATTAGGAGCATTTTTAAACATGGACACATAGCCCGCAGGCTGTCCTTCCGCATCAAAAGCCAACACCGCAGTCAGCCTTTCCGCCGCAATTTCTGCGGCCACGGCCTCTGGCTGATATACATATTGAATCGGAAAATCATTTCCATAAACAGACTGAAAAACGGCGCCTACATGTTTTGCATTGGCGGCGTCAACAGAAACCAACTGAAAATCCTGCTCCACTGCCTCGCCCCCTCTCTGTATTGCTTTATTTAAGCATACATTCTTTTCACCGTTCTTAAAACCCTGCTCGCCTGCAAAGTTCTCCCAACACACTAGCACTCTTTAAACAAAAAAAACGCCCCCTGCATCTCAGGGAGCCTGTCGCTATCAGCCTTCTCCAATGTAATTGTTGAACGCCAAGCAACAAAACGCGCGGCAGTTACTTGAGAAATCACAAGGCGATCTGCCTTGCTTTTCAAGCATCCGCGCAGAGGGGAGACACATCCGCGCCAAAAAGCCACAGATGCCCCAAGCCCGTCACGACTTGTTAAATTCATTGTATCATTGTCAACACCATCAATACAGTTTGATTATTTTATAGTATCCATCAAAAAAACTGTTGTATCTTTTACGCTCCAGGATCAGAAAACCGATATCCCACGCCCGACTCAGTAATAATGTACTGAGGCCGCAAGGGGTTCGCCTCTATTTTCCGCCGCAACTGCGCAATATATACCCGCACATAATGCGTGTCTTGAGAATAAGCATCGCCCCATACTTGCTTCAATAATTGTTTATGAGTCATCACTTTTCCCGTATTCTGTATCAGCACTTTCAACAGCGTATATTCCGTCGGCGTTAGATGCAGCTCTTCCCCCTGCAAAGTTATGGTATGCGAGGCTACATCCATGCAAAGGGCGCCGCATACCAGGGCAGGCCCGTTGTCCTCCCGTCCAGAACGCCGCAGTGATACACGCATTCTTGCCAATAACTCGCCCATACCGAAGGGCTTAGTCAAGTAATCATCGGCCCCGGCATCTAGCACTTCAATTTTCTCTTGTTCTTGATCGCGGGCTGACAAAATGACAATGGGCGCCTTTGTCCACTCGCGCAGACGGCGTACAATTTCCTTGCCGTCTAAATCCGGCAAGCCTAAATCCAAAAGAATTAAGTCGGGTTGCTGCATGGCCGCTTGTACCAAGCCTTCTTTGCCGTCCGCCGCCTCCGCTACCGTATAGTCATAGGATTCCAAGGCAACTCGCAGCATTCTCCGCATCGGCAGCTCATCATCAATAACCAGAACTCGAAGTTGCCCTTCCGTCATAAAGAAACGGCCTCCTCTTCTTTTTTAACAGGTAAATAGACCCTGAAAATAGCCCCGCCTGCTTCGCGATTAACCGCTTCGATTCGTCCATGGTGCGCCTCCACAATACCTTTGCAAATGGACAGGCCCAACCCGGTCCCACCAGGCTTCGACGCATGAGTTCGCGACGCACGATAAAACTTCTCGAAAACCAGCTCTAACTCCTCCTGCGCCATACCAGTTCCCCGATCCAGCACTTCTAATTTGACTTCATCGACCTCCTTGGAAACACAAATTTCAATCGGCGTATCAACTGGCGAGTACTTGCACGCATTATCCAGCAAATTTACTATAACCTGTTCCAAAAGAACGCAGTCTCCCCAAAGCATCGGCAGCCCCGGCTCCATTTTGACTAAAATTTCTCGGGAATGGACAGCCCCCTCCATACGGCGCAGCACCACCCCCAAAATATCTTCTACGTCGCACCAGTCCGCTTTCAATTGCATCATGCCACTTTCCAGACGCGCCGTATCCAGCAGATTAGAGACAACCCGTTCCATGCGCATCGCCCCTTCGCTGATAGCTTGCAACATTTCCTGGAGCTGCCCCTCATCGCAACGATCCCGACAGAGAAGCAGCGTCTGGATAGCTCCCAAAATAGAAGTTAAGGGCGTCCGCAGTTCATGAGACACCGAATTAAACAGCGCTGTTCGCAGCCGGTCCGACTCGCTCCAAAGAGCGGCCTTGCGCGCTTCTTCCGCCAATGAAGCCCGTTCCAGCGTAAGCGCCGCTAAAGCCGCCCATGCGTCAATCAGCCGCCGCTCTTCCTGCGTAACCTTGCTTTCATTTAAGCGCACGCTAAAAACACCCATTACCCGCTCCTGGCTCCGCAGAGGCACATGCAAATAAGCGGCGCTAGGCAGAATTTCCGTCGCCCGCCCTGCCGCTTGCCCATGCTCAAAGCACCAGTTAGCAACCGCCATTTCCGCAGCTTCCGGCGGATTCAAATTCAGACCTGGCCGGCTGCGCTCGCCGCTGTGGCGCGCCCACAACTCCAAGCGCTCTTTCACCGGCAAAAACACCAAGGTCTCCCGACCCAACGTCTCCGCCACCTGCAAAGAAAGTCGCTCCGCCACTACGTTTTTCTCCACGGTACCAGCCATCTCACTGCTGAATTCATATAAAAAACGCGTGCTTTTTTCCCGTTGCCGAGACAATTTCAGATCCAGGCGCATTCGCTCCGTCCGCCGGCCAATAACGACAGCCAACCCCCAAAAGGCAAGAAAGCTCCACAGATGTTTGATATCAGAAACAGCAAAGGTAAAAACAGGTTCCACAAAAAGATAGTCAAAGACCAGCACGCTGGCAACAGCGCTGCTATAAGCCTCCCAGCGCCCCCACCAGAAGGCGCTTAATAACGTAGGCAGTTGGTAGATGAGTACAATACTGGCAGCATCTATCTGTTCGCGAAGCAGCCAAAGCGCCGCCGTCACCAAGGCCACTAAGGAAATGGCCTTACCATGTTCTTGCCAGGCAAAAGGCGTCAAAGGATGTTTTATCGCAATAACAGGTACTTTGACCTTTTCGTCCTCCGCCTGAATAACATGGACGCTGAACCCTGCGCTTCCCCGCAAAATCTCGTCGACAATAGAGCCTTGCCAACGCTGCCACCAGGCTGTTTTGCGGGTTTTCCCAACAACAATAGCCGTTATGTTGTGATTTTTGGCCAACGATAATATTTCTTCAGCCGGTTCTGAACTCACAACAGTTATAATTTTAGCTCCTAGTTCCTCGGCCAGCTTCAAGTTTCGACTGACCCGGGCGCTCTCTTCATCGCCAAGAGCCGCTCGCTGCGAAGAGCTTTCTACATATACCGCCAGCCATTCCGCCTGCAAACCGTCCGCCAGACGTTTCGCCGCTCGCACCAGCTCCGCTGAAAAAGGACTGGCGCTGACGCAAACCATGACCCGGTCTGCTGCAGGCCACGGACCGGGAATCCCATGAGCCCGCATATAGGCGCTCAAATCCTGATCCACCCGGCGAGCCGTATAGCGCAGCGCCAACTCGCGCAAAGCATTTAGATTCCCTGGACGAAAAAATTTGCGTACTGCCTGCTGCGCCTGCTCTGCTACATACACTTTTCCTTCATGCAACCGTTTGAGCAGCTTCTCCGGCGGCAGGTCAATAAGCTCCACCACAGCGGCCTGTTCGACAATGGAGTCCGGCACAGTTTCGCGAACAACAACGCCCGTAATTTTGGCCACCACATCATTCAGGCTTTCAATATGCTGAATGTTGAGCGTCGTATAGACGTCTATGCCAGCAGCCAACAATTCTTCCACATCTTGAAAACGCCGTACGTAACGGCTGCCAGGAATGTTCGTGTGCGCCAGTTCATCCACTAAAACAATATCCGGATGCAGCGCCACAATCGCGTCCACATCCATTTCCAGCCATTCCCGTTCCCGATAGACTATTTTTTTCGGCTCTGTTTTAGGAATGCCGGCCGCCAATTTCTCCGTTTCCTTCCGGCCATGCGTCTCGATCCAGCCAACAATGACGTTTTGGCCTTCCAACAATCGTTCATGAGCCGTTTCCAACATGGCATAGGTTTTTCCGACCCCTGCCGACGCACCTAAGAACACCGTCAGTTCGCCTTTTTTTTCCCGAGCAATCTGTTCCAGCCAGTCTTCCGGTTTTTTTCTTTCGAGCTCTTGCTTCATGTCTTCAGCCTCTATGGTTTTATTTTTAAACCCTGTCTAGCTTTTGGTTTAATTTTAGCACATTTACCCGGCGTTCACCGAGAAATCCGCCATGCCGCTCTTCCAAGGTTTCATACACCAGCGTTTCTACCTGCTGCAGCGACAGTCCCCTCGTCTGAGCGACGCGCTTCACCTGCAGCAGGGCCGCTTCCGTCGAAATATGCGGGTCCAAGCCGCTGGCGGAAGCGGTAACCAAATCCGCAGGAACGAGCTGCTGCGAGGTCAATTTTTCCATCTGCCGCACCTGCATCGCCCGCTGCCCGACTTCCTCACGCAGTTTGGACGCTAAGGGGCCTGCATTCGAGCCGCCTGAAAGCAAACCGTCATAGTCCCCTGCCGATGGCCGTCCATGAAAATAGCGTTCGCTTTGAAAAGATTGTCCGATTAGCAGCGAGCCGCGTACATGACCACCTTCTACTATTAGACTTCCCCGGGCCTGTTCTGGAAAGATTGCCTGTGCCAAACCAGTTAAAACCAGGGGGTACGCACACCCGGTTAAAAAGGTCAGAATGAACAGCAGCCTTGCACTTGTTTTCAAGATACTAATCATTTTCCTCCCGCCTTCCTCCTGCCTAGGCTACACCCAGCAGACTCAAGATGCAGTCAATCACTTTGATCCCTAGGAAAGGAACCACCAAGCCGCCGCCGCCGTATAAAAGCAAGTTGCGTCGCAACACTGCCGCAGCTCCCTCTGGACGGTAGGCAACTCCTCGCAAAGCCAAGGGAATCAGCGCTATGATAATCAAGGCATTAAAGATAACGGCGCTTAGTACCGCGCTTTGGGGCGTAGCCAGTCCCATAATATTCAACTCGCCCAACGTTGGATACGTCCCCATAAACAACGCCGGAATGATGGCAAAATACTTAGCCACGTCATTAGCAATACTGAAGGTGGTCAGCGATCCTCTTGTCATCAGCAGCTGTTTGCCGATTTCCACCACTTCAATGAGTTTGGTCGGATTGCTGTCCATGTCCACCATATTGCCTGCTTCTTTCGCCGCTTGGGTGCCGCTGTTCATAGCCACGCCCACATCGGCTTGAGCCAGCGCCGGGGCGTCATTCGTTCCGTCCCCGGTCATGGCCACAAGCATGCCTTGCTGTTGATACGAGCGAATCAACGCCAGCTTGTCTTCCGGCGTAGCTTCCGCCAGAAAATCATCCACCCCGGCTTCCGCCGCAATGGCCGCCGCCGTAAGCTGATTGTCGCCGGTAATCATGACAGTCTTGATACCCATACGCCGCAATTCCTGAAAGCGTTCGCGAATGCCGCCCTTGACCACGTCTTTTAGATACACTACGCCCAGCACTTTTTTATCGTCCGCCACTACCAGCGGCGTGCCCCCCTTGTTGGCAATCGCTTCCGCCGTCTTCACTACTTCCGCCGGCCACTTTCCTCCACAGACCCGAATGTGGTCTACCATAGCTTGTACAGCGCCCTTTCGAATCTCCCGGCCCTGAACATTCACCCCGCTCATCCGCGTCTGCGCTGTAAAGGGGACAAATTCCGCGCTTAGACCCGTTAAGTCTCGTTCGCGCAAATTAAAGCGCTCTTTCGCCAGCACCACAATGCTCCGCCCTTCCGGCGTTTCATCCGCCAGCGACGCAAGCTGTGCTGCATCGGCCAATTCTTCTTCTTTGACGCCCGGCGCAGGCAAAAACTGTGTCGCCATCCGATTGCCCAAGGTAATCGTGCCGGTCTTGTCTAAAAGCAGCACATTGACATCCCCTGCCGCCTCAATAGCCCGCCCTGACATCGCCAGCACATTGCGCTGCAGCAGTCGATCCATACCGGCAATGCCGATGGCGGACAACAGCCCGCCAATGGTGGTCGGAATCAGGCAGACCAAAAGAGCGACCAGCGTCGTCAGCGAAAGACTGGTCTTGGCATAAAGAGCAAACGGCTGGAGCGTGACCACCACTGCCAAAAAGATAATCGTCAAACCAATCAGCAAAATGGTCAAAGCAATCTCGTTAGGCGTCTTACCTCGTTTGGCCCCTTCCACTAAAGAAATCATGCGGTCCAAAAAAGTTTCCCCCGGATTAACGCTGACTTTCACCTTCAGCCAATCCGACAAAATCCGGGTGCCCCCCGTCACCGAAGATCGATCACCGCCGGACTCGCGGATGACCGGCGCCGATTCTCCAGTAATGGCGCTTTCATCCACCGTTGCCATACCTTCTAAAATTTCGCCGTCACTAGGAAT
>SAAJ01000115.1 GCA_009929485.1 Negativicutes bacterium | reverse complement strand
GCGGAAAGCTGAATTGCATTCTTGAGAACCTGGCGGAGCATCTTTCGGCGTATTATGTCGCGTTGTTTTTTAAAAATACTAGTTATGCAAAAGACTCTTTTGCTAATGCTACGGATATTATGAGGGTGGGCGAACGAAATGCTGATGCCGTCAAAGCTAAATTGAAGCAAATGGATGTCCGATTGCTCGCAGAAGATACAGGCGGCAACTATGGGCGAACGGTGGAACTGAATTTGGAAAATGGTATTTATTACATTAAAACCATTGATAAGGGGCAAAAGGAATTGTAGCCAGGAGGCCGGAGAGAATGCCAAGGATCTGGATTATTATTATATTGACTGTGCTAGGGGCGTTGGTATCCGGTTTTAGCAGCTTGTGGCAGCACGTTCGTCTGGAAGCGCTTGTTTCTCGTTCTATCATTGGGGCTGTAGTTGGCGGAGCGGTGGCAATTGTGTACTGTATGCTCGTGCAACGCTGGTTTTTGCTTCAAGAAGAGAAAGTGAAAAACGCTTTGCCTTTGAAGCCGCAATCAACCCAATTATCCCAGAAAGAGCTAGGACAGGAAGAAGCGCAGGAAAATTTTCAGCCTCTCGGAGCGGAAGAATGGCAGAATTTACCTAAATAGCAATAGGCCATTAGTGCAGAGGAACAGCCAACCGAAGGAAAGTTGAAGCGGAATGAGGTAAGGGAGGGGGCCTGCGAAATGCCGACAGAGCAAAAGAGTCAGGCGCAATGGGATACTCTATGGCAGCAATATAAAGCAAGCGGACAAGCGGTATTGCGTGACCAACTCATTGAACATTACCTGCCTCTGGTGCGTTTGGTTGCGGGGCGCTTGGCTATTAGCCTTCCTACGTACGTTGATAGAGACGATTTGATTAGTAATGGCTTTTTTGGTTTGTTGGATGCAATCGAACGTTTTGATATGCAGCGGGGCATTAAATTTGAAACCTATGCTTCTTTGCGGATTCGCGGCGCTATACTTGATGCGTTGCGGGCGCAGGATTGGGCGCCGGCAACATTGCGGCACAAGGCAAGACAGTATGAGCTTGCGGTGCAGCAAGTGGAACATCGTTTAGGGCGAAATGCTAGCGAAGAAGAGGTGGCGCAGGAACTTGGCATTTCAGCTGTACAATTGCAGACTTTGTTGCAGCAGTTGAGTGTCAGTACGCTGTTGCCTCTTGAAGAAGCGCTGCAGCAGGAAAAGCAAGGAAAAGAAAATAATTTATCCGCTAGGATTGAGATCGAAGAAGTGCAGCAAATGCTGGCCGAAGCGATTGAAAAATTGCCGGAAAAAGAAAAAATTGTCGTTAGCTTATATTATTGAGTCTTTTGCATAACTAGTATTTTTAAAAAACAACGCGACATAATACGCCGAAAGATGCTCCGCCAGGTTCTCAAGAATGCAATTCAGCTTT
>SAAJ01000114.1 GCA_009929485.1 Negativicutes bacterium | reverse complement strand
AGATACGGCACGCCTCAAAGAAGGCTTGATTGCCATTCGTGAGGGCGAGGTCATTTTCCGCTCAGGTGAAGTCCTGCATGCCGGTATTCTGAAGGCCGGGTTGTCAGCAGAAGAAAACGACAGGCAGATGGACTCCTTCCTGGCGGCCGCTAATCAGTCTGTTTTAGCGCGGATGGAAGTCAAGAACCAGGATTTGCAGGCATTATGGCTTCCTAATGCCATGGTGCAGGAAGCTAAAAAAATCCTGTCAACTTCAAAGGGCAGCATTTATGTCCGCATTTGCGCCGCAGGCAACATTATTTCCGGTGAAATGGCTGTCAGCCGTCTGGAAATGGTGCCAAACAAGATAGTTTACAAAGAAGGACAACAAATCTTTGCCGAGAATATTACTATCGCCGCTGATGGGCGCAATATAAACTCTTCCCTGATGTATTTCTTGAGTGAAATCAATAAAATTGCCGTAGCCGATGGCGTTATGCCAGACCCGCTGACCGGCAAGGTCGGCAATATCGACGCAGCCTCGATGATTGAAGTGTCCGGGAAAATGCGTGAACTTGGCGGCAATGTAACCTTGACCGCTTACGCCAAACAGGATATAAACGTAGCAGGGCCGGTACTTCTCAGGCTGGAAGTGCGCCGCAATGACTAGCGAATTGTTTTTGGGCATAGATCCGGGCAGCAGCAAGAGTGGTGTCGCGCTTTTAGACAAAGATGGTAATATTCTCAGGCTGGAAAATATCTTCATGGAAAATTTTCAAGCAGGCCTGCAAAGATTTCTGCAGCAAGACAAGCCAGAACTGTGCGTTCTCGGCGACGGCACGACGAGCGCTTCTATGCAGGCAGCGTTAACAGCGCTGCTGCCGGAGACAAAAGTTATTGTGCTCGACGAGTCCCATAGCACCGAAGAGGCAAGGGCACTTTATTGGCAGATAAATCCGCCGCAAGGCTGGCGGAAACTTATCCCGCGTGGCTTGCTTACGCCACCTGTGCCGCTTGATGCGTATGCCGCAGTTGTGCTCGTGCGCAGGTATCTTGCTGAGAATTGAAAGAAAAATTTTAAATATTTTTAAAGTGCAAGAAGGAGTTCTTGCAAAAAAGTCGAATATAACCAACTGTAAGTAATTGTGGGCTTGCAAAAATGCAAGTTTTGGCATATTATGAACGTAGTACGGATTTAAGAATGACAGTTTCACATCTTTTGGCTTAATTTGGTTTATAACATCTGACAGAGGGATGGCGTTTCGTAGTTGATGTTTTAGGATGTTGAGGAAACAAGGTAACTCGAACGGACTAAGCATGAACGAAAAGACAAAGTTTCTCCTGAGGATTTTATAAAAATAAAATTTCCTAAAGGGGGAAAAGTATTATGAAAAAATCTTTAGTACTCGCAATGGCAATGGCTCTCGGTATTTCCGCAACAGC
>SAAJ01000030.1 GCA_009929485.1 Negativicutes bacterium | reverse complement strand
GTAAAAAATAGGTTCGCAAAAAGCGTTTCTAGAAGCCTTGATTTTCTTGGGTTATAGAGACCACTGTCGCGCCCCCTGCGGGCGCGTGGATTGAAACATACTTCAGTTCGCTGCCCTCTTCGCACCAAATGTCGCGCCCCCTGCGGGCGCGTGGATTGAAACATCGGAAACGACAGAGGCACAGATCACCGACATGTCGCGCCCCCTGCGGGCGCGTGGATTGAAACCAGGGTATACAGAGACAACTTCGCAAAGCCCTGGGTCGCGCCCCCTGCGGGCGCGTGGATTGAAACTCGTTTGCTCTCCGGTAGAATTTGCCATTGCAGGTCGCGCCCCCTGCGGGCGCGTGGATTGAAACATGTGCAGGACGGAATCAACAAGCTGATTATTGAGTCGCGCCCCCTGCGGGCGCGTGGATTGAAACAACAGTTCCCGAAGGCCGAGAAACACACGCTGGTGTCGCGCCCCCTGCGGGCGCGTGGATTGAAACATCTGGATGGAGTACAAAGCAACAACAGAGTGGAGTCGCGCCCCCTGCGGGCGCGTGGATTGAAACTCAGTGTTTTTGATGGAGCTAAGTTTCCAGACGGTCGCGCCCCCTGCGGGCGCGTGGATTGAAACAAAAGCGACACCGCTGTCCTTTTTGAAAAAGCCGTCGCGCCCCCTGCGGGCGCGTGGATTGAAACCTTAAAGCACTGCGCGACCAGATCAACGCTGGGTCGCGCCCCCTGCGGGCGCGTGGATTGAAACGTAAAGAACGCTATTAGCGGCTTAGACGAAGGGCGTCGCGCCCCCTGCGGGCGCGTGGATTGAAACACTGACATGCTTTTAATAACGCTGTTTATCGAGTCGCGCCCCCTGCGGGCGCGTGGATTGAAACACGCTGTAGCTAGTAGAGTAGTTACAAGGATGTGTCGCGCCCCCTGCGGGCGCGTGGATTGAAACCTCTGGCTTAATTAAGATTGAAAGCGAGTATATCGTCGCGCCCCCTGCGGGCGCGTGGATTGAAACATATTACAAGTTCTTTAATTGCTTTAAAGAGGGGTCGCGCCCCCTGCGGGCGCGTGGATTGAAACGCATTGTGCGCGGAATGTACGGCAACGCTTCTGGTCGCGCCCCCTGCGGGCGCGTGGATTGAAACAATCTGACCAAGCAGGCGCAAATCCTGCGAGAAGTCGCGCCCCCTGCGGGCGCGTGGATTGAAACCCAGCGGCATGGCAAGAGCGCCAGCGGCAAGAATGTCGCGCCCCCTGCGGGCGCGTGGATTGAAACGTCCGTCTGCAATCTCGGCGGCAATGCCTGCCGGTCGCGCCCCCTGCGGGCGCGTGGATTGAAACTATACGTGACAGACGAGGAACGGGCGAAGCTTGCGTCGCGCCCCCTGCGGGCGCGTGGATTGAAACACATCTCGCCCAAACTGCTTCATACCGCTGGCCGTCGCGCCCCCTGCGGGCGCGTGGATTGAAACGCGGCGGTTCTTCATGGGACGCTATGGCGGCCAAGTCGCGCCCCCTGCGGGCGCGTGGATTGAAACCTCTGGCTTAATCAAGATTGAAAGCGAGTATATCGTCGCGCCCCCTGCGGGCGCGTGGATTGAAACAGATACAAAGCAAGTAGCTGCGGCTGCATTAGCGTCGCGCCCCCTGCGGGCGCGTGGATTGAAACGGTAACTCGTCGAATCCTGATAATCTACGTAAGTCGCGCCCCCTGCGGGCGCGTGGATTGAAACGCGAGAGGTGACGTTTGAGGAAAATCACGATAAGTCGCGCCCCCTGCGGGCGCGTGGATTGAAACGTTATCGGCGTTGGTGTAGGCGATAACGTTGGTGTCGCGCCCCCTGCGGGCGCGTGGATTGAAACATAGATGGTTTCAATGCCACAATTGCAGTAAGGTCGCGCCCCCTGCGGGCGCGTGGATTGAAACAAGCTGCACTTGATTGATATGCTCGGTGTTGAGTCGCGCCCCCTGCGGGCGCGTGGATTGAAACTGTGAACGGCATACTTTGGGACGATGATTGCCGGTCGCGCCCCCTGCGGGCGCGTGGATTGAAACACTAAATCAGCCACGCCCTCACCTCCACCATGTGTCGCGCCCCCTGCGGGCGCGTGGATTGAAACCATTGGAAATATGATGCCCATGATAAATACGGCGTCGCGCCCCCTGCGGGCGCGTGGATTGAAACCGGAGATGTGTAGATTTTAACTATGCGCCCTTTCGTCGCGCCCCCTGCGGGCGCGTGGATTGAAACTGGATGATTGAAGCAATCAAGGCCAGAATGAAGGTCGCGCCCCCTGCGGGCGCGTGGATTGAAACTCCAGCGGTCAGCGCAATACCATCCATCGTTGTGTCGCGCCCCCTGCGGGCGCGTGGATTGAAACCAAAATGGAAATAACCATAAGGAGGCCAGCAAAGTCGCGCCCCCTGCGGGCGCGTGGATTGAAACTTTTGGTTTGTGTGTATGAAGGCTTGAAATCAAGTCGCGCCCCCTGCGGGCGCGTGGATTGAAACATTATCGGCGTTGGTGTAGGCGATAACGTTTGTGTCGCGCCCCCTGCGGGCGCGTGGATTGAAACTAAGGGGTTTTGTTCGGCAGCTAAAGCGGCCCTGTCGCGCCCCCTGCGGGCGCGTGGATTGAAACCGCCGAATCAGCCCGAATCAACTCATGAGTGTGTCGCGCCCCCTGCGGGCGCGTGGATTGAAACCTCTAGTTGGAATAGTGCTATGTCAAATGACCGTCGCGCCCCCTGCGGGCGCGTGGATTGAAACCCCAAACGTTACCCGAAGCGTTAAGGGCTTACGGTCGCGCCCCCTGCGGGCGCGTGGATTGAAACATCGCCGCTGCCCAAATCATTGTCGAAACGCCCGTCGCGCCCCCTGCGGGCGCGTGGATTGAAACCTCGCTTGCTTGTATCGCATCGCCGTACTGCGCGTCGCGCCCCCTGCGGGCGCGTGGATTGAAACAAACAATGTGTTTGTTGACACTCCTGTTGTTGAGTCGCGCCCCCTGCGGGCGCGTGGATTGAAACTCTGTCTGCAATTATTTATTCAAAGGAGTGTTGGTCGCGCCCCCTGCGGGCGCGTGGATTGAAACGCAACATTGGTTTTTTACCAAACCACCCAAAGGTCGCGCCCCCTGCGGGCGCGTGGATTGAAACACAATAGGCAAGTAAACAGACAAGTTATTCAGTGGTCGCGCCCCCTGCGGGCGCGTGGATTGAAACAAAGAAGCACTCACGAAGGTCGCAATAGTTTATGTCGCGCCCCCTGCGGGCGCGTGGATTGAAACACTAAATCAGCCACGCCCTCACCTCCACCATGTGTCGCGCCCCCTGCGGGCGCGTGGATTGAAACTACATACTGCTTAATAACTTCCAGCGGCGCACCGTCGCGCCCCCTGCGGGCGCGTGGATTGAAACCTACCTGTGATATACCAGCATTAGCGATAGGGCGTCGCGCCCCCTGCGGGCGCGTGGATTGAAACTCCAAAGCAAAACCGCTGGACGCTGTTCCATCGTCGCGCCCCCTGCGGGCGCGTGGATTGAAACTTGATGTGAAACCTACAACAAGGAAATGTTTTGGTCGCGCCCCCTGCGGGCGCGTGGATTGAAACATTGTACTCTTGGCAATAAATCTGTATCTCCATGTCGCGCCCCCTGCGGGCGCGTGGATTGAAACAAGATAATTTGAAGTATGGCGAAATCGGTAGTGCGTCGCGCCCCCTGCGGGCGCGTGGATTGAAACACAATCAGCCGCTCGTAATCGTTTGATAGCGTTTGTCGCGCCCCCTGCGGGCGCGTGGATTGAAACGGTTGTACCGGTACTTCGCCTGCCTCGTACTGCGGTCGCGCCCCCTGCGGGCGCGTGGATTGAAACATAGTTCGGGTCGATGTACTTCACAATCAGCCGTCGCGCCCCCTGCGGGCGCGTGGATTGAAACATCTGTCATGCAATGTACTATCCAATCATCACCCGTCGCGCCCCCTGCGGGCGCGTGGATTGAAACATTATCGGCGTTGGTGTAGGCGATAACGTTTGTGTCGCGCCCCCTGCGGGCGCGTGGATTGAAACAACCGGAATGTTGCAACCGTCAGGAGACATCATGTCGCGCCCCCTGCGGGCGCGTGGATTGAAACTGTCCGGCCTGCCGGTACAAGTCGGAAGGTGAAGTCGCGCCCCCTGCGGGCGCGTGGATTGAAACACAACCTAGCCTCCTTCTCCCTCGCAGCTGCCAGTCGCGCCCCCTGCGGGCGCGTGGATTGAAACATTGTCTTATATCATGACAAAAAGTATCTGCACGTCGCGCCCCCTGCGGGCGCGTGGATTGAAACATGGGTGGCTTCGTATTGGCCACTATAGTCGGTGTCGCGCCCCCTGCGGGCGCGTGGATTGAAACGACTTTGAGCGGCTGTCTACAGCAGCCAACCGCGTCGCGCCCCCTGCGGGCGCGTGGATTGAAACTCGCCCTTGCCGACAAAAAGCGTCGTACCGTCGTCGCGCCCCCTGCGGGCGCGTGGATTGAAACCGTCTGCTGCCACCATGCAGATATGCGCCCTGGTCGCGCCCCCTGCGGGCGCGTGGATTGAAACTTTTCGGACGGCAATTTCGCGCCATTCTCGCAGTCGCGCCCCCTGCGGGCGCGTGGATTGAAACACCAAAAGGCTTTGCAAACTGCATCGTTTCCATTGTCGCGCCCCCTGCGGGCGCGTGGATTGAAACTTGCCGCCCTTCTTGCTTCCCTTGCCACTGCCGCGTCGCGCCCCCTGCGGGCGCGTGGATTGAAACCCACCAGGCAGAAAGCCTGCCGGGCAAGGCGCGTCGCGCCCCCTGCGGGCGCGTGGATTGAAACGTCTTCAAAACGCTTTTTTGTCGATGACACCAGCGTCGCGCCCCCTGCGGGCGCGTGGATTGAAACGCGTAGGTCTTCAATGTCGACCGGCAGCCCGTCGTCGCGCCCCCTGCGGGCGCGTGGATTGAAACGTCCGGCGGCAGTTCCAATTCTCCAGCCTTGGCGTCGCGCCCCCTGCGGGCGCGTGGATTGAAACCCACCAGGCAGAAAGCCTGCCGGGCAAGGCGCGTCGCGCCCCCTGCGGGCGCGTGGATTGAAACACTTGTCAGCCCTCCTAACATGGTTTCACCTCCGGTCGCGCCCCCTGCGGGCGCGTGGATTGAAACCGGCTGCACCTCGAAAAGCTGCACCGCATTGGCGTCGCGCCCCCTGCGGGCGCGTGGATTGAAACGCTGACGGCAAAACCCTTGCCGATCGCGTCCAGCGTCGCGCCCCCTGCGGGCGCGTGGATTGAAACATGCGGTATCATGTTTTCACCCAGCAGCACCGTGGTCGCGCCCCCTGCGGGCGCGTGGATTGAAACACGTCCGCCAGTTGCAGCGACATGTGCCCAGGTGTCGCGCCCCCTGCGGGCGCGTGGATTGAAACCAGCAAGGAAAGGACTTCCTTGTTCGCTACCACGTCGCGCCCCCTGCGGGCGCGTGGATTGAAACTTTAATCATAGGAGTGTATACGCCATAAGCGTGTCGCGCCCCCTGCGGGCGCGTGGATTGAAACAACTGGTCGGCCAGCAGCTCTGCACGCGCCACGTCGCGCCCCCTGCGGGCGCGTGGATTGAAACACTGTCGCAGCCTTCGCGCAGGTCTTCAATGTCGTCGCGCCCCCTGCGGGCGCGTGGATTGAAACTTCGGTCGCTTTTTTTGTGTCCGGAATCAAGTTCGTCGCGCCCCCTGCGGGCGCGTGGATTGAAACATTGCGTGTTTTTTATTCTTAGAGAATTTCGACGTCGCGCCCCCTGCGGGCGCGTGGATTGAAACATCACCTCCGAACTTTTTGAATGTCTCGTCATCGTCGCGCCCCCTGCGGGCGCGTGGATTGAAACATAAATCACTTATTTTCTTGCAGCAGCCACGATGTCGCGCCCCCTGCGGGCGCGTGGATTGAAACCAGCATCTTATAATCACGGTCGTCAATCCTAAAGTCGCGCCCCCTGCGGGCGCGTGGATTGAAACAAGTGCTGCCTGGGCAAGTAGGACGGAAGGAGGGTCGCGCCCCCTGCGGGCGCGTGGATTGAAACCTTCCACCAGGTCCTTGCCAGCTGCGGTCAATGTCGCGCCCCCTGCGGGCGCGTGGATTGAAACACCCCAGAGGCCGTCTTTGCCCTTGTTTACCAGGTCGCGCCCCCTGCGGGCGCGTGGATTGAAACCAAGAACTTGTTCCGGCCCTGCGTTTTCTTGCCGTCGCGCCCCCTGCGGGCGCGTGGATTGAAACAAAACACGCGCCAGGCGCTCCGGCGTAAGACCATGTCGCGCCCCCTGCGGGCGCGTGGATTGAAACTTGCGGGAGCCTTCGGCGTGCATCGTTTCGCTGTCGTCGCGCCCCCTGCGGGCGCGTGGATTGAAACCGTTATGTTCGCCCCTGGTTTGCAGAACCGGCTGTCGCGCCCCCTGCGGGCGCGTGGATTGAAACCCTCCGCATTTTCTCCCGGCAGCAGGGAGCCACGTCGCGCCCCCTGCGGGCGCGTGGATTGAAACGCTGATTTTAATATTCTTCTTCAGCAGCCGGATGTCGCGCCCCCTGCGGGCGCGTGGATTGAAACATATCGGCGTAAATAAAGGCATTGACCTCTTGAGTCGCGCCCCCTGCGGGCGCGTGGATTGAAACCTCTTCGCCTGGACGATTGCCAACCGCCAAAGGTCGCGCCCCCTGCGGGCGCGTGGATTGAAACAATTTCAGATTATAGATCCTTTGCGAGACGGAGTCGCGCCCCCTGCGGGCGCGTGGATTGAAACAACACTTACCCGATCACCGAGCAGGTTGCACGCTGTCGCGCCCCCTGCGGGCGCGTGGATTGAAACATCCTGAACTCGAGCAACGCTCCGTCCAGTCGGGTCGCGCCCCCTGCGGGCGCGTGGATTGAAACCATGTTTACACTTCGCTACATTGACACGCTTCGTCGCGCCCCCTGCGGGCGCGTGGATTGAAACTACGGATTTGAAGCAGGTTCCATTGGATAGCATGTCGCGCCCCCTGCGGGCGCGTGGATTGAAACTGTTCCCTTTGGTGGATGACCGACCCAATTAGGGTCGCGCCCCCTGCGGGCGCGTGGATTGAAACTACTAAAAACCTACTCAAACGTGTTGAAACAGTGTCGCGCCCCCTGCGGGCGCGTGGATTGAAACACTGCTAAGCGGCAACATCGTCGGCGCTGTTGGGGTCGCGCCCCCTGCGGGCGCGTGGATTGAAACACCCGTGGTGGTAAGCTCAATGTCGGTAACCGAGTCGCGCCCCCTGCGGGCGCGTGGATTGAAACGATGTGAGCAGCGTGATTCGATGTGGTTCGTTAGTCGCGCCCCCTGCGGGCGCGTGGATTGAAACATCCAAGCAGGCATTTTTTCAGCAACCGCTGCCGTCGCGCCCCCTGCGGGCGCGTGGATTGAAACTTGAATAACCTGTTGTGGTTGGGGCGCCGCGTCGTCGCGCCCCCTGCGGGCGCGTGGATTGAAACCAAAGTCTATGAAATATCTTTGGACCGCGGCAAGTCGCGCCCCCTGCGGGCGCGTGGATTGAAACACGGTCTACAACACTGGCGGCTTCCGTGGCCAAGTCGCGCCCCCTGCGGGCGCGTGGATTGAAACAGTGGAACCTGGAATTTGGCAGAAGTTGACGGACGTCGCGCCCCCTGCGGGCGCGTGGATTGAAACAGCTTGCTACAAGGATGCTGCCAATGGAGGGGAGGTCGCGCCCCCTGCGGGCGCGTGGATTGAAACCCTGATGCTACATTCTCAATCCAAAAACCTATGATGTCGCGCCCCCTGCGGGCGCGTGGATTGAAACTCTGGGAGATAAGCCAGTGACGCTCTAACCTCGTCGCGCCCCCTGCGGGCGCGTGGATTGAAACGTCCTAAACTTATCCACCTGTCGCACCTCCTGGGTCGCGCCCCCTGCGGGCGCGTGGATTGAAACCCATTGCGCAAGCAAAGCTGACCGCTGAAATCGTCGCGCCCCCTGCGGGCGCGTGGATTGAAACGTGAATATTGCCGATGACTTCCCCGTATTGAACGTCGCGCCCCCTGCGGGCGCGTGGATTGAAACATCTCTTCTGTGGACGTGGACAAAGGATACGGCGTCGCGCCCCCTGCGGGCGCGTGGATTGAAACGCTCCCCGGCAAGACTGTATGGCTGGCAAGGATGTCGCGCCCCCTGCGGGCGCGTGGATTGAAACTACCCTCGACCAGGGATGACCGTGCAAGCTGCTGTCGCGCCCCCTGCGGGCGCGTGGATTGAAACTCGTTCAATCCGTTCCTCACGCTCAAGTGAATTTGTCGCGCCCCCTGCGGGCGCGTGGATTGAAACTTTTCGGTGTCCGTAAACTCGCTGTCGATCTTGGTCGCGCCTCCTGCGGGCGCGTGGATTGAAACGGATGATCGGCAAGCGTGTCCGCGTCCTGCGCGTCGCGCCCCCTGCGGGCGCGTGGATTGAAACAAACCCAACTACATCTTTCCATATCTCCAAAGCGTCGCGCCCCCTGCGGGCGCGTGGATTGAAACAATTATGTTGAAATGCTGGAAGAGGCGGTGGGGTCGCGCCCCCTGCGGGCGCGTAGATTGAAACATACTGCATACGCTCGACCACCGGGCCAAGTAGTCGCGCCCCCTGCGGGCGCGTGGATTGAAACGTTTATGACAAGGAGGTGGCACAGCACTATGCGTCGCGCCCCCTGCGGGCGCGTGGATTGAAACAAAATTACAAATCATACGGAATACCTTCAAAAGGTCGCGCCCCCTGCGGGCGCGTGGATTGAAACCCTGCTAAGTCCCAGGCGCATTTTAACTCCGCGTCGCGCCCCCTGCGGGCGCGTGGATTGAAACAAAAGCACATGGGTGTTAAACCAGGCATTGCACGTCGCGCCCCCTGCGGGCGCGTGGATTGAAACCATATGGAAACCAAGCAACGTTTATTATCGGCGTCGCGCCCCCTGCGGGCGCGTGGATTGAAACAGTTACAAATTGATGAGGCAAGCCTTGCTGACGTCGCGCCCCCTGCGGGCGCGTGGATTGAAACTAATATTTGGCTATGGTATGGATCGAATTGTTGTCGCGCCCCCTGCGGGCGCGTGGATTGAAACCCTCTAAGCGCCGGCAGATATAACTAAACCGGGTCGCGCCCCCTGCGGGCGCGTGGATTGAAACCATGATGTAGTTTTGAAAACTTTGTGACGCTGTGTCGCGCCCCCTGCGGGCGCGTGGATTGAAACATCACGCTTATGATATTACTCTTGGTCTCTGAAGTCGCGCCCCCTGCGGGCGCGTGGATTGAAACATACTGCGCTAAATCAGTATCTGTAACAGCACCGTCGCGCCCCCTGCGGGCGCGTGGATTGAAACAAGCCGGCTATAGCGAGTTTGAGTTGCCGATTGTCGCGCCCCCTGCGGGCGCGTGGATTGAAACTTCTTGCACGCGGCCTCACGCGAGCGCAGGCGGGTCGCGCCCCCTGCGGGCGCGTGGATTGAAACCCTGGAATTTCTTTGCACCGCGCATGTTAAATGTCGCGCCCCCTGCGGGCGCGTGGATTGAAACTTATGAGCAGGCAGCGCAATACTGCGAGTCCTGGTCGCGCCCCCTGCGGGCGCGTGGATTGAAACAATAACATTCTTCTGATAACGCTGTTTATCGAAGGTCGCGCCCCCTGCGGGCGCGTGGATTGAAACCTGCCAATCAATTTGAATGGATTCTGTCGGATTGTCGCGCCCCCTGCGGGCGCGTGGATTGAAACGCTTGCGGCAATGGGACCCGGGCTTACGCGGATGTCGCGCCCCCTGCGGGCGCGTGGATTGAAACTTGGAGAAAACGTAGAGATAGTTAAAAGGACAAAGTCGCGCCCCCTGCGGGCGCGTGGATTGAAACATACAAAAGAACTTGGCGAAGTAACAATCTTGTGTCGCGCCCCCTGCGGGCGCGTGGATTGAAACCTCAATACGGCCTACAACCGCTGGGCTACCGAGTCGCGCCCCCTGCGGGCGCGTGGATTGAAACGCCTAGTATGTGGAGGATTTGACGCGGCAGGGGTCGCGCCCCCTGCGGGCGCGTGGATTGAAACACCAGAGCCGCTTGCTGCTGTTTAAGGGCGATCCGTCGCGCCCCCTGCGGGCGCGTGGATTGAAACCGCATTGGTCGGCGCAGCACCGGCCACGCTAGACGTCGCGCCCCCTGCGGGCGCGTGGATTGAAACTCCATCACCAGTCTATGTTCAAAAACATAACCCGTCGCGCCCCCTGCGGGCGCGTGGATTGAAACAGCGCAATATCCGGTATAACCATGTGGCCGTTGGTCGCGCCCCCTGCGGGCGCGTGGATTGAAACCTCCACCAGAATCGTACAACTCGAGCACCTTGGTCGCGCCCCCTGCGGGCGCGTGGATTGAAACGATTAATCTGGAATGCCAATAGTGCAGGAGATGTCGCGCCCCCTGCGGGCGCGTGGATTGAAACCTTGAATCCTTCGTACTTCAGCTCACTGCCTTCGTCGCGCCCCCTGCGGGCGCGTGGATTGAAACGATTGCATTTGCTCGCCATGACGCTGCCACAACGTCGCGCCCCCTGCGGGCGCGTGGATTGAAACTTCAAGGTTCCTGGCGTGGACGAAGAACTTTTGGTCGCGCCCCCTGCGGGCGCGTGGATTGAAACACAAACTGTTCTGCCGGCTCATAGATGGTCTCGTCGCGCCCCCTGCGGGCGCGTGGATTGAAACGCCACGCGCAGGGCTTCCCTTGCCGCCTCGCGGGTCGCGCCCCCTGCGGGCGCGTGGATTGAAACCTTGACTTCTTTGTCATTTACTGTTTTTATATGTCGCGCCCCCTGCGGGCGCGTGGATTGAAACGTTATATTCATTGATCGACACATTGCTCTTTCGTCGCGCCCCCTGCGGGCGCGTGGATTGAAACCTCTTGCATGCGGTTGATGTCTTCCTCTGTGTGTCGCGCCCCCTGCGGGCGCGTGGATTGAAACATCACACTGATAATATTGCTTTTTGTCTCTTGGTCGCGCCCCCTGCGGGCGCGTGGATTGAAACTTCTGGCGGTTCTTCTGGTGGCGGTGGTGGCGCGTCGCGCCCCCTGCGGGCGCGTGGATTGAAACCCACCACGCTTTCCGCTGTCTAGCAGGCAAAGGTCGCGCCCCCTGCGGGCGCGTGGATTGAAACTTGACCTGCGCAGGCAGGCGGCGCTGATTGACGTCGCGCCCCCTGCGGGCGCGTGGATTGAAACGTCAGTGCCGTCGCCGCTGTAGTTGCCCCTGTGCGTCGCGCCCCCTGCGGGCGCGTGGATTGAAACTACGGCTCTTATGAATCTGTGACGAAAATTGTGTCGCGCCCCCTGCGGGCGCGTGGATTGAAACCTCACCTGCTGCTCCAATGCCTTTACTTGCGCGTCGCGCCCCCTGCGGGCGCGTGGATTGAAACATCTTAATTCTCCCTCTGCCCTTGTCGCCGGGCCGTCGCGCCCCCTGCGGGCGCGTGGATTGAAACCTTCTCGACAAGTTGACTTGTATTCCACGGAACAGTCGCGCCCCCTGCGGGCGCGTGGATTGAAACATTGTACGGTACACTTTAGCGGTTTCTTCTTTAGTCGCGCCCCCTGCGGGCGCGTGGATTGAAACAACAAGTCGATCCAGCAGGCGGTACTCAACAGGTCGCGCCCCCTGCGGGCGCGTGGATTGAAACTCGTCAGCAAACGGTCTCACGTGCAAATGCAGGTGTCGCGCCCCCTGCGGGCGCGTGGATTGAAACTTGACCATTGCCGCCGGAACGGTGGTGTTTGCGAGTCGCGCCCCCTGCGGGCGCGTGGATTGAAACTATGGATACCAGTTAACTGCTACTGCCAATTAGTCGCGCCCCCTGCGGGCGCGTGGATTGAAACATCATCTGTCTTGTAGCTAGGTTTTGCGGCCATGTCGCGCCCCCTGCGGGCGCGTGGATTGAAACCTCCCCTTCTTGTCTATTCTTATCTAGTCTATTGTCGCGCCCCCTGCGGGCGCGTGGATTGAAACAAGCATTCCGGCAGCGTTGGATTGCTGGGGTGACGTCGCGCCCCCTGCGGGCGCGTGGATTGAAACATCGGTTATCTTGCATAAGTACGTGGCGGCTGTGTCGCGCCCCCTGCGGGCGCGTGGATTGAAACTCTCACCTCCTTTACTTAATATACGTCCATGCCGTCGCGCCCCCTGCGGGCGCGTGGATTGAAACCACCTTGGCGGCGCTGCCTAGAGCGCGTTCCAGTCGCGCCCCCTGCGGGCGCGTGGATTGAAACTCGAACCCGCACAAAACCTCATAGTCAGCATTTGTCGCGCCCCCTGCGGGCGCGTGGATTGAAACTTCAAACAGCGAAAAGCAGCTGTCTCGGATGGTGTCGCGCCCCCTGCGGGCGCGTGGATTGAAACACCAAAGCACCCTGCCGAATCGCATCAGCTTTGCGTCGCGCCCCCTGCGGGCGCGTGGATTGAAACCTCCTGAATCAATCCGTCTGCAAGGATATGCTTGTCGCGCCCCCTGCGGGCGCGTGGATTGAAACCCCAATGGCAGCAAAATCATTTTCAAAGGCATGGGTCGCGCCCCCTGCGGGCGCGTGGATTGAAACCTCTAAGTCAAAACAATGCTTGCACTCGCTCAGTCGCGCCCCCTGCGGGCGCGTGGATTGAAACATCATTGGATATAAGGGCATGATTGACCTTGCCAGTCGCGCCCCCTGCGGGCGCGTGGATTGAAACTTTGGCCTGCTCGTCATCACACTGTATGCATTGTCGCGCCCCCTGCGGGCGCGTGGATTGAAACTTTAATGCTTAGGTGCTTGGTTCTCCCTGTTAAAGTCGCGCCCCCTGCGGGCGCGTGGATTGAAACTCGCTTGTGGTGGTGGTCTGCTTCTCCATCTGACGTCGCGCCCCCTGCGGGCGCGTGGATTGAAACACCAAAGCACCCTGCCGAATCGCATCAGCTTTGGTCGCGCCCCCTGCGGGCGCGTGGATTGAAACTAGGGCGTTTAGTGCCACGCTTAATGCAGCGCACGTCGCGCCCCCTGCGGGCGCGTGGATTGAAACTCGCTAATTCCCCACTGCTGCTTCCAAAATCTGTCGCGCCCCCTGCGGGCGCGTGGATTGAAACGTCTTCAATCAACCGGCTCACCCCACTCCTCTTCGTCGCGCCCCCTGCGGGCGCGTGGATTGAAACCTCGTAGACCGTGATCGCATTAACCGCCTGCTCGTCGCGCCCCCTGCGGGCGCGTGGATTGAAACCAGAATATAACGTACTCCACTACTTACCACCCCGTCGCGCCCCCTGCGGGCGCGTGGATTGAAACAACAGCCACTATTTAGCCGCCCCCCTTACCGCTGGTCGCGCCCCCTGCGGGCGCGTGGATTGAAACAGCCGGGAGACGTGGTGGCCTTTCGCATGCCTTGTCGCGCCCCCTGCGGGCGCGTGGATTGAAACCTTAACCTTTCGATGATAATGCTTTGCTTTTCCGTCGCGCCCCCTGCGGGCGCGTGGATTGAAACACCAAAGCACCCTGCCGAATCGCATCAGCTTTGGTCGCGCCCCCTGCGGGCGCGTGGATTGAAACTTCGCAAATCTCGCAGGCGTCGGAAGCATTGCCGTCGCGCCCCCTGCGGGCGCGTGGATTGAAACCTCTGTGTAGCCTTCTTCCTTAGCCCACTGACGCGTCGCGCCCCCTGCGGGCGCGTGGATTGAAACATCCAAAGCCGCAGGCCAGCCCTCGCGAGACGCGTCGCGCCCCCTGCGGGCGCGTGGATTGAAACCTAAAACCATCAATGCGCTTCGAGCATACTATGTCGCGCCCCCTGCGGGCGCGTGGATTGAAACTTATCAACCGCCAGCACTTTATTCTGCATCCTCGTCGCGCCCCCTGCGGGCGCGTGGATTGAAACATGTGCTTCGGCCACTACCGCATCTCACCACCGTCGCGCCCCCTGCGGGCGCGTGGATTGAAACACGAAAGACAGGGCGAGAAACAGGAGCAAGACCGTCGCGCCCCCTGCGGGCGCGTGGATTGAAACACCCACATAGGCAGATTCAGCGGACCCCGTAGCAGTCGCGCCCCCTGCGGGCGCGTGGATTGAAACCAGATCAAAAGCGAACCAGAAGTAAAGCGTCCCGTCGCGCCCCCTGCGGGCGCGTGGATTGAAACGTAAGAGTTGGCGATGCACTGCACAGAGACGAATGTCGCGCCCCCTGCGGGCGCGTGGATTGAAACGAAGAACAGAAGTCGCAGCTCAAATTGCGTACCGTCGCGCCCCCTGCGGGCGCGTGGATTGAAACAAGGAAGTCAACGACAAGTCCAAAACCTATGCCGTCGCGCCCCCTGCGGGCGCGTGGATTGAAACCCAATACTGATCTGCATACGGACCACAAATACGGTCGCGCCCCCTGCGGGCGCGTGGATTGAAACATCCCACCACCGATACATAGTCACCTTTGCAGGGTCGCGCCCCCTGCGGGCGCGTGGATTGAAACACGTTGAAAGTAAACAAGCCGTCAAGCGAGCCGGTCGCGCCCCCTGCGGGCGCGTGGATTGAAACACCAGGAGCTCTAACAGTTTGGTTGAACTGTAGGTCGCGCCCCCTGCGGGCGCGTGGATTGAAACTCGGTACCGTCCACTGTTTTCAACAGGCCGGTGGGTCGCGCCCCCTGCGGGCGCGTGGATTGAAACCATGTGTACGCCTGTGATGCAGCAATCTACTAGGCGTCGCGCCCCCTGCGGGCGCGTGGATTGAAACATAATCCCCACCACGCTTTTACATACCGGCTCGTCGCGCCCCCTGCGGGCGCGTGGATTGAAACCCAGCAATCCCTGCAGTATTTATGAAGGTCGAGGTCGCGCCCCCTGCGGGCGCGTGGATTGAAACCATATGGAATTAGATAGCAGTGTCCCAGTTGCCCGTCGCGCCCCCTGCGGGCGCGTGGATTGAAACTGGGGATAAGCAGACCGACATTGTCAAAGGCAAGTCGCGCCCCCTGCGGGCGCGTGGATTGAAACTAAACGTGCCGGCATTGGTGATTTTGGAGCATGTCGCGCCCCCTGCGGGCGCGTGGATTGAAACCCGGTTTAATTTGCTTCCAGTTTGCCGCGTCCTGTCGCGCCCCCTGCGGGCGCGTGGATTGAAACCTCACCCTTGCGCCAAGCCCGATTTACAAGCCAGTCGCGCCCCCTGCGGGCGCGTGGATTGAAACCGTAGAGCTTGCACAAGGCGTCAATCCCAGTTACGTCGCGCCCCCTGCGGGCGCGTGGATTGAAACACCGAAAGCTGCATACGCTACACCACCCGTATGTCGCGCCCCCTGCGGGCGCGTGGATTGAAACATAACGGAATTGTACAATCGGCAGTACATCATGTCGCGCCCCCTGCGGGCGCGTGGATTGAAACTTTTGCTACCTCCCATACTTCGCCTAGTATGTGGAGTCGCGCCCCCTGCGGGCGCGTGGATTGAAACACCAAACACGCTTTCGGCATCCTCTACGGTCATGTCGCGCCCCCTGCGGGCGCGTGGATTGAAACTCTGCCGTAGCTGTACCGGCATACACAACACGTGTCGCGCCCCCTGCGGGCGCGTGGATTGAAACCCTGTGATCGCACCGCTTGCACTTCACCGGCTCGTCGCGCCCCCTGCGGGCGCGTGGATTGAAACTTGTAGGCGGCTATGGATCCAGCAAGTCTTACGTCGCGCCCCCTGCGGGCGCGTGGATTGAAACTTTTATCTCGGCGGCCGCTTATGCCCAGCCGGGCGGTCGCGCCCCCTGCGGGCGCGTGGATTGAAACAAGGTAGTTACAAACCCCAAGGACAGATCAAAGGTCGCGCCCCCTGCGGGCGCGTGGATTGAAACTCTCCCCACGCCAGCCATTGTTTCTTCACGTATGTCGCGCCCCCTGCGGGCGCGTGGATTGAAACTCTCGATCCATTCCAACGCCCCCACCAGTGCATGTCGCGCCCCCTGCGGGCGCGTGGATTGAAACTTGTAGGCGGCTATGGATCCAGCAAGTCTTACCAGTCGCGCCCCCTGCGGGCGCGTGGATTGAAACATACTTACATATTACACCGGATTATACCCCTATGTCGCGCCCCCTGCGGGCGCGTGGATTGAAACCTTTAGTAGATGGCAAGCGCGTTTTGACAAGTAGTCGCGCCCCCTGCGGGCGCGTGGATTGAAACAGCCGGGGGACGTGGTGGCCTTTCGTATGCCTTGTCGCGCCCCCTGCGGGCGCGTGGATTGAAACTTATTACGTTGCTTCTCATGGCTAATCACAGTGGTCGCGCCCCCTGCGGGCGCGTGGATTGAAACAGCGAGCCGGACCATTTCTTCTGCAGTCTTGACGTCGCGCCCCCTGCGGGCGCGTGGATTGAAACGCATTGTGAAGTTTATCCATAAGATTGCATAAGTCGCGCCCCCTGCGGGCGCGTGGATTGAAACCTCCAGGGTGTTTCCCCAGTAAACGGATTCTTTTGTCGCGCCCCCTGCGGGCGCGTGGATTGAAACTATTTTTTCGGCTAATGTTTTCTGAGGTAGATGGGTCGCGCCCCCTGCGGGCGCGTGGATTGAAACTTGGGAAAATGCAGAGGTATCGCTTGATGTGCTGGTCGCGCCCCCTGCGGGCGCGTGGATTGAAACGTCATGGCAAATGCGCCGGCGTATCATTCCTACGTCGCGCCCCCTGCGGGCGCGTGGATTGAAACAAGCAATTTGATGCGTAAGCAGGAGGTGAACTTGGTCGCGCCCCCTGCGGGCGCGTGGATTGAAACTCGACTAGCGTCACCATGTAGCACCCTGGCGTGTCGCGCCCCCTGCGGGCGCGTGGATTGAAACTTCACGTATTGCAGGCTTTCGTCATCATCGTCGTCGCGCCCCCTGCGGGCGCGTGGATTGAAACATTGATGCTTGCCAGAAGATGGGTGACGCGAAGTCGCGCCCCCTGCGGGCGCGTGGATTGAAACCGCTTGCTGCTGCCATAATATCTGCCTCCCTATGTCGCGCCCCCTGCGGGCGCGTGGATTGAAACTTGGAAAAGCGCAGCATATCCTTTCCGAAGCCCGTCGCGCCCCCTGCGGGCGCGTGGATTGAAACTCGTAAAACTCCAACGCCTCCACCAGCCCATTGTCGCGCCCCCTGCGGGCGCGTGGATTGAAACTGCGGTAGCACAGACATTGATTATGGAATTTGCGTCGCGCCCCCTGCGGGCGCGTGGATTGAAACCGGCGATGTTATCAAACGGCGAATATGTGGTAAGGTCGCGCCCCCTGCGGGCGCGTGGATTGAAACACCACGGCATTGCTGTGTTTCTTTCTCGCCGTGTCGCGCCCCCTGCGGGCGCGTGGATTGAAACTCTGTATTTGTTCAGCAGCATCCAATACTGCATGTCGCGCCCCCTGCGGGCGCGTGGATTGAAACGCCGTGACCGTATTGCCGTTGGCATCCTTATAGGTCGCGCCCCCTGCGGGCGCGTGGATTGAAACAAGTTGAAGCAAAACCATACCCAACTTCTTTTGCGTCGCGCCCCCTGCGGGCGCGTGGATTGAAACCGTTTGTACCAGCAAAGGTTACGTTTCGTTACGTCGCGCCCCCTGCGGGCGCGTGGATTGAAACTGCCGGTTAAAGCTGCATTTGAGCAAGGAAGAAGTCGCGCCCCCTGCGGGCGCGTGGATTGAAACCGGAATCATCAAAGGATTTTACCCAGACGGCATGTCGCGCCCCCTGCGGGCGCGTGGATTGAAACTTTTCGGCCACTGGGGAGCGACAGCGACACGCAGGTCGCGCCCCCTGCGGGCGCGTGGATTGAAACACGTTGAACTTGAACAACGTTTCGGGCAACTCCGTCGCGCCCCCTGCGGGCGCGTGGATTGAAACTGACTGGTGGGGAGCATGGCAAGAAGAAGACCAGTCGCGCCCCCTGCGGGCGCGTGGATTGAAACTTAACGGCAAAGGCAAGCCGGGAGAAGCAGACACGTCGCGCCCCCTGCGGGCGCGTGGATTGAAACTGTAGACCAAAAGCATACGGTAATCAATATAAATGTCGCGCCCCCTGCGGGCGCGTGGATTGAAACTGCTGTACCGCGCGGTAGCGCGGTACAGTCTTTGTCGCGCCCCCTGCGGGCGCGTGGATTGAAACTTGTGCGTAACAGAAGTGAAACGCAGGATAATGTCGCGCCCCCTGCGGGCGCGTGGATTGAAACCATTCCCGGCAGTCTGTGTAGCCAATCATTGTGTCGCGCCCCCTGCGGGCGCGTGGATTGAAACGCTTAAGTCAGAAAGACTTTGGGGAAAGGGTCGGTCGCGCCCCCTGCGGGCGCGTGGATTGAAACTTACGGGAATCAATCCAATGCGTATAAATTGGGAGTCGCGCCCCCTGCGGGCGCGTGGATTGAAACATCTCCGCCGCCGCCGTCTTGCCCAATCTGGGCGTCGCGCCCCCTGCGGGCGCGTGGATTGAAACCGGTACCATAAAATCATTGACACCACTTAGATTGTCGCGCCCCCTGCGGGCGCGTGGATTGAAACTTCATTCGGGGCCTCCTTTCTGCGCTGCTGCGCTGTCGCGCCCCCTGCGGGCGCGTGGATTGAAACAAGCCAGTCTGCACTTTGTAAGCAAACGCCGTACGTCGCGCCCCCTGCGGGCGCGTGGATTGAAACAGATAGCATGCGTATTAAGTCTCAACAGGACAGGTCGCGCCCCCTGCGGGCGCGTGGATTGAAACCCCCAAGGAATGGGCGCTGCGCTGGCGCTGGGCGTCGCGCCCCGTGCGGGCGCGTGGATTGAAACTTCCGTCAATGCGCACATCTGTCAGCCGCAAGGCGTCGCGCCCCGTGCGGGCGCGTGGATTGAAACACATTGCCCGTCTTTCACCTCGTCCACGGCTGGGTCGCGCCCCGTGCGGGCGCGTGGATTGAAACCCGGGGCGCAAGTTTGGCAACAAGTGGATCATGTCGCGCCCCGTGCGGGCGCGTGGATTGAAACATGCATTAAGATGGTCGTGATCGTGATTTGCTGCGGTCGCGCCCCGTGCGGGCGCGTGGATTGAAACTCCTGTCTATTGCGTGTATATCGGCGGCTGTGATGTCGCGCCCCGTGCGGGCGCGTGGATTGAAACAGCGTAGTCTGGATAATGCCATGCAGCGGGTCTGTCGCGCCCCGTGCGGGCGCGTGGATTGAAACGGGTTTAGCAGCTCGCCGCGCAGCCGGTCATCCGTCGCGCCCCGTGCGGGCGCGTGGATTGAAACTTCCTCTCCAAGCTCTTCGCGGATAATAGTGGAGGTCGCGCCCCGTGCGGGCGCGTGGATTGAAACCATTTACGGATCTTGTTTTCTGGTTCTCCAAGGTCGCGCCCCGTGCGGGCGCGTGGATTGAAACAACTTGACCGCTGGAGAAGGGAAAGAGGACGTGTCGCGCCCCGTGCGGGCGCGTGGATTGAAACTCAGCCGCGTCGATACGCCGGAAAATGTCGGATGTCGCGCCCCGTGCGGGCGCGTGGATTGAAACTCTCGGCTCGGCTTTTCGTGAGTTTGATCGTGGTGTCGCGCCCCCTGCGGGCGCGTGGATTGAAACATCTCTCGCAGCTTGCCGCCGTCATGAGCGTCTTGTCGCGCCCCCTGCGGGCGCGTGGATTGAAACCCGGTTGTAGTGGCCGGGTACCTGCTAGTACGCAGTCGCGCCCCCTGCGGGCGCGTGGATTGAAACACGCGCCGCAGCAGCCTCTAGCGCGCGCTGCTGGTCGCGCCCCCTGCGGGCGCGTGGATTGAAACTCCCCGAACAGCTCTTTAAGCTGCGCCGCCGTGGTCGCGCCCCGTGCGGGCGCGTGGATTGAAACTGCACGCGCGCGGCGGCTTCGGATGGCGTGGTTGTCGCGCCCCGTGCGGGCGCGTGGATTGAAACCCGTACCATCAATTGGGTTGCAAAAGGATATTAAGGTCGCGCCCCGTGCGGGCGCGTGGATTGAAACCCCACATGATCGACGCATTTGCTAAAGCAGCGCCGTCGCGCCCCGTGCGGGCGCGTGGATTGAAACATCTACGACCATGGTAATAGCGATAGAATCTACGTCGCGCCCCGTGCGGGCGCGTGGATTGAAACAAATGATAGGTTTATTAATTGACAAAAAACATTGTCGCGCCCCGTGCGGGCGCGTGGATTGAAACTGCTATGGGAGTCTGGAGCAAGCTCGAACGGCGGTCGCGCCCCGTGCGGGCGCGTGGATTGAAACAAAGATCATGTCTAGTGGCTTGGAGGGCGTCCAAGTCGCGCCCCGTGCGGGCGCGTGGATTGAAACCGGTTGGGGCATGGTGACTATGCCCCACGTAGGGGTCGCGCCCCGTGCGGGCGCGTGGATTGAAACGGGGTGGTGAAATTCGCGAAACAATCAATTTGTGTCGCGCCCCGTGCGGGCGCGTGGATTGAAACTTGCTCCAGTTTGGCCAACTCTTCCGAGAGGTGTCGCGCCCCGTGCGGGCGCGTGGATTGAAACAGAAGCCACCCAGAACCTATCCCAATTCCTGCCGTCGCGCCCCGTGCGGGCGCGTGGATTGAAACTGGCAAAAGGTAGATGCGCCGACGAATCGCCGTGTCGCGCCCCGTGCGGGCGCGTGGATTGAAACCAAAAGGTCATTCGAAAAATATACAGAGCCTTTTGTCGCGCCCCGTGCGGGCGCGTGGATTGAAACGTGGAAATGAGCCACGCAACCGGCGGCATCACCGTCGCGCCCCGTGCGGGCGCGTGGATTGAAACTGCCGTCCTTGAAGATGGAACCGAAGTAAGTTTGTCGCGCCCCGTGCGGGCGCGTGGATTGAAACGCCGAAGAAGGCGCGGAAGCGGCCATCCCGCTGTCGCGCCCCGTGCGGGCGCGTGGATTGAAACGCTCAAGATTGTACCCGCTGCGCTTGGACAAAGTGTCGCGCCCCGTGCGGGCGCGTGGATTGAAACGACAAAGCCAAGTTTGAAGTAGATTACCCTGGCGTCGCGCCCCGTGCGGGCGCGTGGATTGAAACTTCTTGGGAGCGTAAGGGCGAGACATGAGGAAAGTCGCGCCCCGTGCGGGCGCGTGGATTGAAACAAAAAGCAGATCGACAAAGAATCAGTAGCGTCGTCGCGCCCCCTGCGGGCGCGTGGATTGAAACAAGCTCATGACTCACGGGGACGGTTCTCCTGAACCATTTTAGTGACTTTGGCAAGACGGGAACATCATAAACAAGCTGTTTTTAGGAGCCTTCGGTACATCCTGCCGTGGGCTCCTTTGTCCTTATAGCACGCAGGCATCAGCTCCTAAGCTATTGTTAATGGTTCTAACCATTCTAACTAATGCGATTGACAAGAATGGTTAGAACCGTGGTTTTTGTGATAAGGGAGCTTGCTCATGCGGATTTTATGTTGTATAATATCCGCAATAATGCGGAGAATAATAACGATAATCTCCGCAAATGGTAAAAGTTGAGGTGGACCTTATGCGCTACATCCATCAATTAGAAAGTTGGCCTAATTTTCATTGGGATGCTGCGGAACTGCTGCCGTATTTGTCCGAATTTCGCTTTCTTCAAGGGCAGCTTAAAGGGACCATGCAAGTCATTGGCCTGTCCCAGTGCGAAGATGCCGTTTTACTCACGCTGACGCAGGATGTAATTAAATCCAGTGAAATTGAAGGTGAAAAGCTGGATAAAGAGCAGGTGCGTTCATCGTTAGCCAGGAAGCTGGGAATGGACCGGCTGGGTCTTGTGCCTAGCGATAGAGATGTTGATGGCGTGGTAGAAATGATGTTGGATGCAACGCAGAACTACAAGACGCCGCTTACCCAAGAACGTCTATTTGCATGGCATGCCGCGCTGTTTCCTGCCGGGTATAGCGGTATGACAAAAATAACGGTTGGGCATTGGCGCAGCGAAGAAGCTGGGCCTATGCAGGTGATTTCAGGAAGAATCGGCCGGGTCAAGGTGCATTTTGAAGCTCCGCCCGCCGAGAGAGTTCCTGCTGAAATGGAATGTTTTCTTGCCTGGTTCAATTCGGAAGAAGCAATAGATCCGGTCATCAAAGCAGTAGTTGCGCATATATGGTTCGTAACTATCCATCCTTTTGAGGATGGCAATGGCCGTATTGCCAGGGCTTTAACCGATCTTCTCTTGGCGCGCTCGGAAAATAGCGAGCAGCGATTTTATAGCTTTTCTTCGCAGATCCAAAAAAATCGCGAAAAGTATTATACGGTTCTCGAGGACATTCAAAAAGGAGACCTTGCTATTACAGAAGGCTTGATTTGGTTTTTATCCGTCCTGATTGAGGCTGTAAACAGCGCAGCGCAATTCACAGACGACGTTCTTAAAAAGGCTCGGTTTTGGGAGTATCATAAGGATAAAGTGATTAACGAGCGGCAGCGTAAAATCCTAAACCTTCTTATGGACGGTTTTGAAGGAAAACTGACTTCATCTAAGTGGGCTAAAATAGCACATTGCTCTCAAGACACGGCTACTCGCGACATAAACGATTTAATTCAAGCCGCTATTCTTAAAAAAGATCAAGGCGGCGGACGCAGCACAAGCTATTCATTGCAATTTTGACTTGGGTGGGGACAGTTTTTCTGAACCGGTTTTAGTGATTTTGGCAAGTCGGGAATATCATAAAAAGGAAAAACTTGGAAATGTCTCTTTTGTCCTAAATAAAAAAGAAAATGTAAGATGATTGTTTTGCTAATTATCGCGTTGCAGGTTCGCAATAGTGGTATAATGAACATAGGTGTCACAATAAAAGGGAGATGTTGATTATGGGAGACAAGAGTCCGAAAAACAAGGAAAAAAAGAAGAAAAAAGCTGAAAAGGACAAAGCTGTTAAACAAACAGATACCTTGATCTCGTCAATAAAATAGGTTGTAAAAAAGCGCAACTGCTTTAAGAAGCTGCGCTTTTTTTCTTTTTAGTGGACCTGATTCAAGGGGACGACTCTGATATGCTGGTTAGGGCTTTTGCAGTTCGGGGCGATTTTTCCTCAGTGTTCTTTATGGAAGCAGTTTGAAAATTGTATATTATTGCAGGAGTTGGTTGCATTTAAATAGAATTTAACTTTAATAAATTGAAAATGAAGTCTGCTTTTCGATAGAAATGGCGCAAGATACTGAAATGAAGGCCCTAGACAATGGGAATTTCGTAGAAGGGTGTTGCTTTGGGATTTCAGACCACAGTAAGAGACTGGTAGAGCCCGATGACAGAGTAATGTATTTTTGAAAAAGAAGTGGAGTGTAAATGAAGAATAGCACTAGCATTCCGAGAAGAGTGGCGGTTCGATACTTACAATTGATTTTGCCTGTTTTATTGATCTTGTTTGTATGCTTGGCAGGCACGATTTATTATTTGGACAGTCACAATCAAATGAGAATAAACCAGGATGTCAGTGGGAAAATTCTCGATCAGGCTAATAAAACGCTCCAGACTTGGATTGACGATCAATTGGTGGTTTTAGCGATACTTGCCGACGATGCAAGGGTTATTGAGGCTTGCGCCCAGCCTACGGACGCCGAGGCCGTGGCGCGCGCCAATGACTTTTTACGTTCCTTTCATGAAAAAAATGGTTTTTATGAAAACATTGCGCTGTCGGCTAATTTGCGTCCAGACATTGATTTTGAGTTGACGGCTGTCAACGGCAAGAAGTATGTCATTAAACGAGGGGTATTTTTTGCGGATTCGACTAGGGGCGATTCGATTGGAAAATCAAATGCGGAGCATCCTATGGCGAAGTCGATCTATGATGAAGGAAAGCCTAATGTAATTACGCATGTGTATCGCAGCTTGATCTACGGGAATCCGGCGTTTATCATTTCTTTGCCGGTTCATAAGGACGGGGCGTTCGTAGGCGCTATACACGTAGCAATGCCAATGCGGCATTTTACGGATAAATTTGTCAATGCCGTCAAAATGGGTCAAACCGGCTATATGTTTATGGTAGATGATCGGGGGCTGCTTATTTCGCACCCTAAAAAAGAGTCTATTCTTAGTGTAGAAGCAGCTAAAAATTATGAACCGGTATTGTCGCGCATTGTAAACGGCGAGGAATATTTTGAGCAGTTTGTGGATGATGTTGATAAGACCTACCATGTTATGAAATTTGATTTTCATGGCATTAATCATGTGAGTGAGTGGTATTTGGTATTGGTGCAGAATACGGACGAGATACTCGTATCGTCTATGCGTTTTATTTGGTTGATTAGCGTGTTTTTGGTCATTGCGTTTTTATTGGTTATTGCCGTTGTCTACTTGTCTACCGTAAAATTACTGCATATTGGTTTTCACGACGTTCTGACAGGTTTGTATAATCGCAATTACTTAGAGCATGAACTTCTGCGTCTGGCAACAGGCCGCTTCAATCCGATTGGCTTTATTTCCATTGATGTGGATGGGCTCAAGTTGGTCAATGATACTTGCGGACATACTGCGGGGGATGTCTTGCTGACGGCCGTAGGAAAAATGATTAAGGAGTGTTTTGACCACCACGATCTTGTTATACGCCTAGGGGGCGATGAATTTGCTGTTGTCATGCAGATGACCGATGATGTCGTTGTTCAAGAAGCCTGCCAGCGGGTCCGCGACAAGATTGCAGCACACAATCGAGTAAATAGCGCTGTTCCTGTGAGCGTTTCCATTGGTTGGGCGATCGGCCAGGCTACTGATGTTATTAGTACTAATGCAATCATCAAAGAAGCCGACACGTTGATGTATAAGGAAAAGGAAGAGAATCGCTTGAAATATGCAGAGCTTTTTGCAAAACGGCTAAGCCAATATGGGCAAAAACTTTTTCAAGTGGACAAATAGAGGAAAACCGTCTCTCTCGCCGAATTTACTCTTCTTGGGAGGGATGAATATGAAATCATTATTTCGCGGCTTGCTGTTGGGCTGCCTAGTTTGTTTGCTGGCGCTTCCGGCGCAGGCTGCCTCTAAAGACGATAAAACGGTGAAGGTGGTCAAGGATCTTACGGTGGCGTTTGCGGTGCTGCCGGCGGAGGAGCTTCAGGATAATACGCTGTTGGCGTCGGATTTGAATAAAGCGATTTTAGCGGAGTTTGGTCTGCAGAAAAATGACGCCAACGCGGCTACTATAGTAGAAATAAAGAAGGTAACCGGGGAAGCTTTGAAAATGCCGGGATTTCTGGCAGGGGAAGACGCCTGTCAGTATCATCTCAGCGCTACCGTGTTGATTCGGGATGCAAAAACAGGCGTGCTGCAGCAGAAAAAGCTGCTCGACTGTCGGGCTACGGTGCAGACCGAGGCGGAAGCGTATAAGCTGGCTCTTTCTAAGGCTGCTAAGCAGGTGCGTTTCTATGTGCGCGGTGATGAAACGAAAACCGCGACCACGGCGAAAACAGCGTCCAAATAAAGTTCATAAACGATACACAAGGAAAAAGTCCGTACCACATTCAACTGTGATACGGACTTTTTTGATCTGTTCTCTGTAGTCCTCTTCGAACCCTCACTTTACTCCCTTTACTCTTGTTCAAAACTATATTCGTAGCTCTCCTTCGTACCCTCCCGCGACTCACGTGACTCTTGTTCAATTCTTCTTATATCTGGTAATCGTAAGCAGGGCACTGGCAGCGGATGCTGCGTCCCGCTTTGTTGTCCCGGATGACGCCGTGGTCCAGGGCCAAGCGGCCATTGACAATGACATAGTCAATGCCGCTAGGAGGTGCGTCTGGCGTAAAGAAGGTGGCGTTGTCGCTGAGAGACTGGATGTCGAAAACGACGATATCCGCGTCCCTGCCTTCTTCGAGACGCCCTTTTTGCAACAGTCCCAGGGTGTCCGCTGGGAGTAAGGTGGCTTTGCGGATGGCTTCCATGAGGCTGAGGTCGTAACGGTTCGCAACCATTTTTTTGAAGTATCGAGGGAAGCTGCCGGCGATTTGCGGGTGTCCTTCGCCGGGCGCGTAAGCGCCGGTGTCAGTGGAGGGCATGGCCGAAGGATGCAGCAGCGCTTGGTAGATTTCCTCTTCAATGCCTGTTAGCACCACGACGGAGGTAGTGGGGGCTTCAGCTCGCAGATGCTTATAAAGCTCCGGCGTCAGGCGCTGGCCGTGATGCGGCCCGGTGATGACAATGATGTCTTCCAGCTTCCATTCTTCGCGGGCTAGGGCTTCTTCATTAAAAAGAACGGTGCCGATATGGGTGGCCCATTCCGTGTACATGCCGCTGTCAAAGCGGATGTCCAGGCCGTCCTGGATGGCTTTGGAGATGACTGTCAGGGCTTCTTTGATCATGCCGGTGCCGTATTGATAGACGAGGTGAGAAATTTGCATGCGCGCGCCGGTCTGGCGGGCGATGGTAATGGCTTCTACCAGGGAATACAAATCATTGTTACTGAGAAGCCGGGTGTCGATGGAAATAAGGCGGCCAAAGCGAGCGGCTAGGCGGCTGAGGCGCAGCACTTCTTCCGCAGAGCTTCCGGGAACATAGGCAAGGCCTAAAGAAAGTCCGCAAGCGCCAGCTTCGAGCGCTTGGGATGCTAGACGCTCCATGGCAAGAATCTGTTCATTGGTGGCGGGCTGCAGCGGATCTTCGACGCCGACAGTGCGGCGCAGTGTTGAATGGCCGATGAATTCAGCCTGGTGCAGCGGAAAGCCTGTTTCGTCCTGCTCGCGGAAAAATTGCTCCAAATCTAAGGGGCTCGCGCCGCAGTTGCCGCCGACGGTGGTCGTAATGCCTTGACGCAACGAAAGCTCTGCGCAGTAAGGGGCGGCGTCGATATGCCCGTGCATGTCAATAAATCCGGGGCAGACAATATGACCGGCGGCGTCCAGCTGTTGTTTTCCTTCAAAAAGTTCGCCGCTGCGAATGGCGGCAATGCGACCGTCTTGAATCGCTAGGTGACCCTGAAGACGCAGCTGGCGCGCCGGGTCGAAGAGAATACCATTGTTAATGACAAGATCATACATAATACGATTGACTCCCGTTTGTTTTCATTTATTCGTTGCTGGCTTTGGCCAACGGTTTAACGGAATCTTTGAAAAAACTGCGATGCTGAATGTCTTCGGGGCGTTCGTTGCGAAGGCGGAAGGCCCATTGGATGGAGGGGCCCAAGGTCAAAGCGATAATAATGGTGCCAAGGCCAATTGGTCCGCCCAAGAAATAACCTCCTATGGCGACGCTGCTTTCGAGGAGGGTGCGGATGAGCCACACTTGCTGGCCGGTTTTTGCTACGGCGCCGACCATGAAGCTGTCCCGGGGACCGGCGCCAAAGGCGGCGGTCAGGTAGAAATAGCTGGCCCAGCCGATAATCCAGATGCCCAACAGGAGCATGAAAAGCTGAGCGGGAAGAGAGGTCGGCGAGGGCATAAAAGGCAGCCACATGAAAAAATCAATGTAGAAGCCGATGAAAATCATATTGGCTATGCTTCCCCAACCGGGTTTGACCCCTAAAAACCAGCTCAAGGCGATTACCAGAGCGCCGCAGCCTTGCGAAACTTGTCCTAGTGTCAGCGGCAGATAGTTGGTGAGGCCTAGGTGCAGTACGTCCCAAGGGGCTGTGCCGAGATTGCTTTTTACAGTCAGCACAATTCCGAACCCGAACAGGCAGAGACCCCACATTAAAAAAGCGATACGCTTACCCATAGAATCTCCTCCCTGTATTTTGTGTTTCCTTCTATCATATCACAAGAATAAGGTTACATCACTTCTTTGTTGCGGCGAATGTTAGACGGAAAAGTGTACTAAGTAAGCGGGGAGATTGGTTTTTTGAGAGGTCTATGGTAGGATAAAGAAACAGTAGTTGTCTAAGTGAGCAAATTAAGGAGAAAAAGCATGAGTAAATCCTTTGAAGAGTTAGGTGTGCAGCCAGTTTTGGTCAAGGCGTTAGCCGCGCAGCAGCTGCAGATTCCGACGCAGATACAAGAAGAGATGATCCCCCGGGTGTTGGCGGGAGAAAATGTGGCGGCGCGTTCCGCTACAGGAACAGGGAAAACCCTGGCGTATTTGCTGCCTCTTTTGCAGCGTATTGATCCAGGAAAAAAGGAGATTCAGGCGGTGATTTTGGCGCCAACTTACGAGCTGGCTATGCAAATTTACCGTGTACTGGGCGCATTGGCGAAGGAAGCGGCTTTGGATGTGACGGCGGCCTCTCTAATTGGCGGCGCGGCGTTGACACGGCAGATTGACGCGCTCAAGAAAAAACCGCAAATTGTGGTTGGCTCGGCGGGGCGCGTGCTTGAACTGCTGCGTAAACGCAAGCTGTCTTTGACAAGCGTGCGTACGCTCGTGCTTGATGAAGTGGATCGACTGTTGGATGAACAAAATTCGCCGACCGTGGAACTTGTGATCAAAGAGGTTCCGGCGCAGCGGCAATTGCTGATGGTGTCGGCTACGCTGCCGGCGCGGGCGCAAAAAGTGATTGAACGCTTGGAAAAGACGGTCAATTTGATTGAAGCGGCGGCGGAAGTGAAGCTGCCGGAGCAGTTGGTTCATTGCTATGTGAAAGTGGAGCATCGGGAAAAATTGGACGAACTGCGCAAGGTGTTGCATGCGCTGGACGTCAAGCGGGCGCTGCTTTTTGTGGAGCAGCAGGGCCGGTTGGAAATGGTGCTGGAGAAACTGCAGCATCACGGCGTAAAGGTGGCGGGTCTTCGTAAGGATGCAGGCAAGCAGGAGCGTAAGGAAGCCTTAGAGGCAATCAGTAAGGGAAAGATATCCTTGTTGGTAGCGACGGACTTAGCAGCTAGAGGCCTGGATATTCCGGGAGTTACCCATGTGATTAATTTGGATTTTCCCGACGAGCCGCAGACGTATCTGCACCGAGCCGGGCGTACTGGCAGGGCCGGACAGGAGGGCATGGTAATTTCCTTAGTGACGCCCGGGGAAGTGACCAGGCTGGAACGGTGCCGACGCAGCTTGCAAGCGGATATGCAAGAGTACTTTCTTAATAAGGGGCGCTTTTTGAAACGACAGGCGTGGAAGCAAGAGCCTGTGAAGCGGAGCAAGCCAGTGAAGCCTGTGAAAAAATAAAGTGATAACCAAAAGACACCTGTGAGCTGCTCACAGGTGTCTTTTGGCTTGTTGGGCGCTGTCGACTTTCAGTGGAAGCGTTCGGCCGACAGCTTTCGATTAGTAGGCAAAGCTGCTTTGATCTTACTCAGTGGTTTTTAGAATGCTTGGTATAGCAAGGTGGAAACGACAGCGAGCGCAAGGAATAATGCAATGCTGAATACTCCCATGCTTAAAGCGGTAACGTTACTGTCGGGCATACTGGTAAGAGACATAGGTTTCGAAGAAATGGTTCCTGCACGTTGAGTCATAGCAAGTCCCTCCTTATGAATTATCATGATGTTCCGCCAGATTGAAAACCTGGTGCTGGATGCCGAAAATTTGAAAAGCATATTCAAGCCAGGCCCGTGTAGCCTGATGCAAGTTGGTGTTTTTCCAGGCGAAAGCCAAGTGCCAGGGCTTGATTTCACTGATCAAGGGCAGTATTTGAATGTTGTCGTTATGGATTTTTAGGCAAACGCTGCGCGGCAAAAAGGCAATTCCTAGTTTGGAAGCGACGATATCGACCATGAAGTCCCACTGGGCGGTTTCGCAGACGATTTTGGGCGTAAAGCCGTGAGTGCGGCAGGTATCCATAATGTGATCGCGCAAAGCGAAGTCATCCCGATAAAGAACGAAAGATTCTTCGCGCAGGCCGCTAATGTCGGCGGCTGGCCGTTGGGCTAAGGGATGCTCTTTGTGCACGATAAGCTGCAGCGGTTCTTGCAAAAAGGAGACTAGCTCCAGTTCCGCTTCCGCCTTGGTCGGCAGAACGACGATGCCTACGTCCAATTCGCCGTTATCAATCTTACGCTCCACCATGCGGGAGCCGACTTCGATCAGGCTTAGCTGAATTAGCGGGTGCAGCATTTTAAATTCCGCGACAATGCGGGGCAGGTTGTCCAGTGTTTGTACCAGCGGCGGAATGCCGATGCGCAAACGGCCCCGCGGCGTGCTGGTAAAGACGGACAGGTCGTCATGGATGCCGTGAAACGTATCCAAAATGACTTTGGCCTTTTCAAAGAGGCGGACACCGCCTTCTGTCAAACAGACGCCGCGCGGCGTGCGGTCAAACAGGGGCAGGCCCAATTCGCTTTCCAGGTTTTTAATGAGCTTGCTGATACTGGACTGGGAAACGAAGAGGGTTTCTGAAGCTTTGGTAAAGCTTTCTTGTCGCGCCACTTCTACAAAATAGGTCAAATGCAAAATGTCCAATGGGTTCACGCCTTTCGAAAGGTAGGATTTTTCTTCCCACTTGCATTGTACTGCACTTGCTGGAGGAAAGAAAATTCTTCTTGGGAATGAGCGATATGCCGCAAAGAGATGGAGGGCGGTGAGACGTAGCGAACGGGGATTGAACAAGAGTCGCTGGAGGGTACGGAGAACGGAACACAGAGGAACAGAGTAAGCAGAGGGATTTAGAGAAAATACGGGGATGGGTTTGAATAAAAAACAACCAGCTTGCACAGGGCGCAAGCTGGTTCGTGCTTTCTAATCTTCTCTGTTCTCCTCTGTTCCTCAGTTACTCTGAGTTTCGTACCTTAGACGGAACGGATTTCTTCTTCTTTGGCGGCGAGAGGAGTCGTGCGCAGGATGGGGTGGTGCAAAGGCTTTAAGGCGCCATATTCCAGTTCGCTGTAGGCGGTGATGCCATGCTCGCTGAGATCCAGGCCTTCGTGTTCATCCTCGACGGAAACGCGGATGCCGCAGATGGCTTTGAGGGCGCTGAAAGCAGCATAGGTGGCGCCGAAGCCCCAGAGGGAAACGGCCAATACGCCTAGAAGCTGGATGAAAAGCAGATCTGTGCCGCCGCCATAAAGGAGGCCTCCCTTTTCGGCAAAAACGCCGACAGCAACGGTGCCGAAGGTGCCGCAGACGCCGTGTACGGCGATGGCGCCGACCGGGTCGTCCGCCCGCAAGGAGTCAAAGAAGGGAACGGCGGCAATGATGAGCACGCCGGCAATGGCGCCAATCACGATGGAACTGATGGGCTCTACGTAGGCGCAACCGGCGGTGATGGCCACAAGACCGCCCAGTGCGCCGTTGATAGCCATACTAGGGTCGGCTTTGCCGTAACGGAAAAGTGTTAAAAGCGTAGCGGCCATGCCGCCGGCTGCGGCTGCTAAGTTGGTGTTGACGGCGATGCGGGCAATGTTGGTATCAAGACCAGACAGGGTGCTGCCGGGGTTGAAGCCGAACCAGCCAAACCAGAGGATGAAGGCGCCCAGGGCTGCCAACGGCAGGTTGTGACCGGGCATGACGTTGGCGCTGCCGTCTTTGTTGAAACGACCAGTACGAGGGCCAAGTACCCAAACGGCAGCCAGAGCGGACCAGCCGCCCAAGGCATGAATGGCGGCGGAACCGGCAAAATCCAGCATGCCCAGCTGGTTCAGCCAGCCTTCGCTGCTCCAGACCCAGTGGCCAGCCAGGGGATAGATGACAACAGTAGCTACAAAGGAAAAGATAATATATGGGGCGAATTTCATGCGTTCCGCCACGGCGCCGGAAACAATGGTAGCCATGGCGATGGCGAAAGCAGCCTGAAAGAGCCAGAAAGCGTAGATGGGAATCTTCAGATTCAAATGGGAGAGGTCACCGCTGACCCAGAAGCCATTCGTGCCAATGAGGCCGGCGGCATCGGCGCCGTACATGAGGGCGAAACCGGCGGCAAAATATCCAAGCATGCCGGCAGCGCAGTCTACAAGCACCTTCATAATAATATTAAGGGAATTGCGGCTTTGAATAAAACCGGCTTCCTGCATGGCGAAGCCTGCTTCCATTAAGAAAACAAGGGCGGCGCAAAGAAGCACCCATACAGTGTCTAAACCTACTGCCAGAGAATGTACTGAGATTTCCATGTTTTGTCCTCCTTGATTAATATATACAATAAAAACAAAAAAACCAGTAACAAACACGAAGCTTCCGTAAGGAAAATTCTTCGTGTTTATTACTGGCTACGTCGCCACTATGTCGGCATGTGACAACTATATCATGAAAAAATAACTTTGCCTAGATGGTTTGTAAAAAAAATCAAGAACGCGTAGGTTCTTTGATGGCGTCCGGTCCTTCTTCGCCCGTGCGGATGCGGACTGCGTTGACTAAGGGGTGAATGAAAATTTTGCCGTCGCCAATTTCGCCGGTACGGAGGACGCGCTTCGCGGTTTCGACTACGCGTTCGACAGGGACTTCGCAAACGACGGTTTCTACTTTGATTTTAGGCAGCAAATTAATAGCGTACTCATGGCCGCGGTATACTTCGGTATGGCCTTTGGTGGAGCCATAGCCGAAAACCTGGCTGACTGTCATGCCGGTAACGCCGATGGCGTTAAGAGCTTCTTTTAATTCATCCAGCTTATGAGGGCGGGTAATGATTTCTACTTTGGTAATGGCATCCATGTAAGTCCCTCCATTATTTTATGTTGCGTTTATCGTATTATATTTGAAACAAAATCTACGTGCGTCTTGAAAAAGTTAAAAGCGACTTATGCTTTTTATAAAGCATGTACCTTCTTAGTGTAAACGATTTTGAGTGCGGAAGCAATTAGGAAACGTGCGGCAAAAGCAGGAAAGACTGGCATGAAAGACGTTCTTCATGTACAATGAGAAAGGCATTGCTTCTTTAGCGCGGTGCTGGAAGAAAACAATCAATGGGAGACGGTAGAATGGAATATATTTTGAATATCGTTGGACCGATGCTGGAAGGCACGGTTGTTACGCTGAAAATGTTTTTTGTTACGATTGTGCTTTCGCTGCCCTTAGGATTGGGGCTGGCTTTGGGACGCATTTCCCGCTATGGCTGGCTGCAACGCTTTATCGGCATGTATATCTGGCTTTTTCGCGGCACGCCCTTGATGTTGCAGCTCTTGTTTGTCTATTTTGCATTGCCGCTGATACCCTATGTGGGCGTGAAGCTGTCTGATTTTTCGGCTGCCATGTTGGCTTTTGTACTGAATTACGCAGCATACTTTGCGGAAATATTCCGGGCGGGCATTCAGTCCATTGAAAAGGGTCAATACGAAGGCGCCAAGGTGCTGGGCATGAACTATGTGCAGACCATGCGCCGTATTGTTTTGCCGCAGGTTATACGCCGCGTGCTGCCGCCGATTAGTAATGAGACCATCACGTTGGTTAAGGATACTTCTTTGATTTACGTGTTGGCTATGGATGATTTGCTGCGTACGGCGCGGGCCTTGGTGCAGCGAGATTTCAGCACGACGCCGTTTTTGGTGGCGGCTGTGTTTTATCTGGTCATGACCTTGGTGCTCACTTGGGGCTTCCAATGGCTGGAAAAACGCTATAATACCTACGAAGAATAGGCGGTGACAATAATGAAGATGATTCGAGCCATTGATATACATAAGCAGTTTTCCGGCGTAGAAGTGCTCAAGGGCATTTCGCTGGAGGTAGAAAAAGGCGAGGTTGTCGCCATCATCGGACCGTCCGGTTCGGGGAAAAGTACGTTTTTGCGTTGCTTGAACCGCTTGGAGCAGATCGACAGCGGTTTGCTTGAAATTGAAGGAGAGCAGTTGGCTGGTCCGGGACCTGGCGGCGCTTGCCAATACGCGGATGAAGGCCGGGCCAGACAGATATGCAGTAAAATGGGCATGGTGTTCCAGCACTTTAATTTATTTCCTCATTTGACGGTGCTGCAGAACCTGCTCGAAGCGCCGATGACGGTAAAGAGCATGAAGAAAGACGAGATTTTGCCGTTGGCGGAAGAGCTCTTGAATAAAGTAGGCTTGCTGGTGAAAAAAGACAGCTATCCTTCCAGTTTGTCCGGCGGGCAAAAGCAGCGTGTAGCCATTGCCCGGGCCTTGGCGATGCAGCCGGATATTATGCTTTTTGACGAGCCGACTTCGGCGCTCGATCCGGAACTGACCGGAGAAGTGCTGAAAGCCATGCGGCAGCTGGCGGAAGAACGTATGACCATGGTGGTGGTTACTCACGAAATGGGTTTTGCGCGAGAAGTAGCCAATCGGGTTATTTTTATGGATCAAGGGGAAATCGTGGAAGAAGGCTTGCCGGAGCAGATTTTTCGCGCGCCCCAGCAGCAGCGGACGCGGGAGTTTTTGGACAAGATCCTGTAGGTTTGTCAGCGAGGAGGTGCGTCATGGCTGGTGAAAAAGAGGGGATTTCCTCAGTGGATCGGGCGTTGGAAGTGCTGCTTGTACTGCAAAATTACGGCCAAGAGATGGGCGTAACGCAAATCGCCGCAGCGATGGGTCTGCATAAAAGCACCGTGCACCGCACGTTGGCGACGCTGGAGCAAAAAGGCTTTGTGCAGCAGAATATGCAAACCGGACGGTATTGGCTGGGGTTGAAGCTGTATTCCATTGCCATGACCATGCGAGAAAAGCTGCCTATCAACCGTATTGCCAGACCTTATGCGCAAGAACTTGCAGACGCCTTTAGCGAAGGGGTGCATTTAGCGGTGCTGGATCGCAGCAGCGAAGAGTATCCTCGGCAGATTGTTATTGATAAAATTGAAAGCCAAAAAATTCTCAGCTTGACGCCGCCTGTTGGCTCGACAACGCCAGCGCATTGCTCGGCTTTGGGGAAATGCCTCTTGGCCTATGCTGGGGAAGCGTTTTTGAATCGTTTTTTAGAGCATCCTTTACCGGCTTTTACCGAAAAAACCATTACGTCTTGGGATGTGCTGCAGCAAGAATTGGCGGAGATACGCCGCGGCGGTTATGGTACGGATAAGGACGAGCTGGAATGGGGACTTACTTGCATTGCCGCTCCGATCTTGGGAGCATCCGGTGAAATTGTTGCGGCCATTAGCCTTTCGGGACCGTCTTCGCGCATTCAGGGCGAGCAGAAAGCGCAGATTATTGCCGGCGTCCGCCGGGCTGCCGCCGCCATCTCTCGTGCTATGCAGTAATATTAGGGGTTGTTATTTTGTTTACCTCTTCCACAAAACGTATTTTGGGGATTGAGATTCTTTGACCGCTCTGCTACAATATAGACAAGTTAATTCTGACAATAAAAAAGGTTCTATGTCAATGGTTGGGGTAAAAGCATAAAGTAATGTTGGCAGCGAGGATGCAAATTCTCGCTGCTATCTATTTTTAGTAACCGCAAGATAGA
>SAAJ01000113.1 GCA_009929485.1 Negativicutes bacterium | reverse complement strand
ATGTGAGTTATTTACTTTATGCTCATTTTTTTGTGCAAAAAAATGTTGAGGTAAACATGCTCTTGCGTGCTTACCCCAACATTTATTATAGAACCGAAACTTACCGCCGCCTTTGCGGCGGTTTTATTTTTATGCCTGTGCCTTGCGGCACACATCCAAAAAATTTTTCAGTACCTGCGCCGTCAAACCCCAGATGACCCGTTCCTTCCAAACGTAAAAATAAACGTCATATTCACCTCGACGCCGCCATTCTTTGGAATACTCAGGGAGTAAATGGTGCGGAAATCCCGGCATAGGTTTTGTCGCCATTTCCATGCGTCCCATTTCCGGCGTCATCGCCAGCAGTTCTGCAAGAGGGATGCAAAAGATCTCTGCTACTTCCTCTGCTTGCAATTCCAGATTCCGGCAATCTCGAAGTACCCCTGCATAGGGATGCAGCCACACCCCGATCGGGCTCGCCACTTCCGGCAATTCGCCTAACAAGTCTAGGCAATCTTCATCTACGCCCAGCTCTTCCGCCATTTCCCTCCGGGCCGCTTGGCAAGGCGTCTCGTCCATCTGCACTCGCCCGCCAGGAAAGCAAATATCGCCCGGCTGCCACGACATCTGGCTAGAACGTACCTGGAAGAGAACCGTCGGTTCACCGTGCATCTCCAACAACGGCACTACCACTGCCGCCCGAAAATAACCTTTTTGCAGCAAATTTACTTCTCTCTGGCCTAACTCTTTCTGCAATTGTCTGCGAATATCTTTCAACTGGCTCACAGCATCACTCCATCTGCTAAAGGTAACTGCAAAAACTATGACTTGTAGATAATTCGGGATTGCTTGGCAAACACCTTCTTTATCTATTTCTTGTAACAAAAACGTCACAAAACATAACTTCATCTGGCCGCACAGGAGCTGAGCAATCTCTTGTTTTTTGTAGAGCCACTAATTGATTCCTATCACACGCCAGAACGGTTCTTTTTCCATCTTACTACGTCAGGGTACCTAGCCGCAGTCTGCCCCCGGCGTCTGCAGCAAAACTTTTGCAAGCGAAGCGGTCCGCAGGGCCTGCAAGGCTAGCTGAAAGGATTAGAAATACGGATGTCTGAGCGCAGCGAGTTCCCGTATTTCCCTGTAAGCCGTCGTTTTTTGAGTTGAGATCTTCTTGTTTCGACAAGGATGCCGCGGCGACGGATTGAATAACCGGCACCACCTATCCCTCCCGCCCTTCGCTTTGCCATCCATGGGTGTTTGCAGAGGAGACCGGATGCTTGCCATCCTTGGCGCATCCGGCATTAGGTACATCACGTACCGTCAGGAACTTCCTGTTCCGTCGCACGCCGCTACGCGGCCTTCGAAAGATGGGGGTAGTTGCCGGTAAAAGAAAAAAGCACTCGCCTTCGCGAGTGCTTTTTCTTAACCGGCAACTACCTATCCTCCCAGGCCGCTTCCAGCCAAGTACTTTCGGCGTATGTGGGCTTAAC
>SAAJ01000075.1 GCA_009929485.1 Negativicutes bacterium | reverse complement strand
GATTCCGGCGCCTTAGCGGGTGCGACGGAGCCCCGCGCGGACGGTTGTGTGGCTGCATGGTAAGAAAATAAAAGAAAACAAACCTGTATACGTGTATACTCTGAGTCAGGCTCTGGGACGTCCTTTGACCGACGTTCAAGGAACCGTTATCGGCGGTCATGGCGATACCACCATGATTCCTTTGACTCGTTTGGCTACCTACAATGGTCTGCCGGTATCCCAGTTCCTCGACGCTGCTGCTTTGGAAAAAGTTGCTGCTGATACCATGGTTGGCGGAGCTACGCTGACCAAACTTCTGGGCACTTCCGCTTGGTATGCTCCTGGCGCTGCTGCAGCTATGCTGGTGGAATCTATCGTCCGCGACGAGAAGAAAATATTCCCTTGCTGTGTTTCCCTCGAAGGCGAATACGGTCAGAAAGATATCTGCATCGGCGTTCCGGTCGTTGTGGGTAAAAACGGCTGCGAAGAAATCATCGATTACAAACTCAATGCGGAAGAAAAAGACCTCTTCGAGAAGAGCGCTGCTGCTGTTCGCAAGATGAACCAAGTTCTTGCGGATATGAAAGTAATCTAAGCCATCTTTTAAAAGGAAAAAGCCTGTTCCGTCGCGAAATACGGAACAGGCTTTTTTGTTTAGAGAGCCACTGATTCATTTGCATCTCGCGGCAAACCGGACTTTTTTCCGCCAGACATTGTCAGAAAGCCTCGGCATAGCGCCGCTATTCCTATGTTTTCTTTCGCGTCTGACGCAAAACTTCCCTGGTTTGCCGGAGCGCTCATTAAATCAGTGGCTCTCTTAGGTTCAGACAACTTTTACTCGTACCCTCCCTATACTCCCTATACTCCTGTTTAAATTAAAATCTATACATAGAAAGAAGGATGATTTTATGGACATGAATTCATTACGCGAAGCAGCACGGGAGCGCTTTGGCAAGGCTTGCCGAGTTTGCAAAATTTGCAATGGCGTAGCCTGCGCTGGCGAAGTTCCCGGCATGGGCGGTCTTGGTACCGGAGCGGCTTTTCAAAGCAATATGCAGGCATTGGCCTTGCATCGGTTGCAGCAGCGAGTAGTGCATCAGGTCAGTGAGCCGAAGTTAAGTTGTACGATTTTTGGGCAGGAACTGTCGATGCCGATTTTGGGTGCGCCCATTGGCGGTATTGCTTTCAACTTGAATGATTTTTTGCCAGAGGCTGAGTATGCAGCAGCCATTGTGAACGGCTGTCGCCAGGCGGGGACGTTGGGCATGACCGGAGATGGCCCTAATCCAGGCGTATTTAACGGCGGCTTGGAGGCGGTGCGCTTGGCCGGTGGCCAGGGTATTCCCGTTTTGAAGCCCAGAGATAATGAGGCGATTTTGGAGAAAATGCAGGAAGCCGCTGCTGCTGGTGCGATTGCAGTCGGTATGGATTTGGATGCTGCGGCGCTCATTAACATGACTCGTGCCGGCCAGCGGGTTGGGCCCAAGACGAAGGAACAATTGGCGGAGCTGAAACGTCATGCGCCGTTACCGTTCTTTGTTAAAGGCATTATGACAGAAGCGGATGCCGAAGCTTGCGCTTGGGCTGGCGTTGACGGTATTGTCGTCTCCAACCACGGCGGACGGGTTCTGGATTATACGCCGGGTACGGCGGAAGTGCTGCCGGAGATTGTAGAAGCCGTGGATGGCGCCTTAACGGTGCTGGTAGACGGCGGCGTGCGCAGCGGTACGGATGTACTGAAAATGCTGGCTTTGGGTGCTGACGCTGTTTTGATTGGACGTCCGCTGACTGTTGGCGCCGTAGGCGGCGCTGCAGGAGTTGCGCTTGTTTTGCAGCAAATAGCGGCGGAATTGCAGGCGGCGATGGTGATGACTGGTACGGCATCGGTGGAGGACGTGGCAGAGGATATTTTATGGTAAAAGTTGAATTGGCGCCTAGAGTATTTTCGACTTCTTGGGGCGTGATGGTGTCTTTATGGTCGCCTCAGGGGCTTTGGGAGCTGGGCTTTCCTCGCAAAACAGAAAAAGCGGCTTGGAAGGATCTGCGTTTTTCGCCGACAGCGGTGCCGGAATCATCTGCGGAGGATATGGCGGAGTTAGCCTGGGAGGCGTTGGCGGCTCAACTGCAAACCTATTTTCAGGGATTTCCTGTGATTTTTGACGTGCCGTTAGATTGGCGCGGGTATACGCCTTTTCGGGAGAAAGCGTTGCGGTATGTAGCCTCGGTTCCTTATGGCTGCGTCTGCAGCTATGGTGAGGTGTCGAGGGCTATCGGCGTGCCGCAGGGGGCGCGCGCTGTCGGCGGAGCTATGCATGCTAACCGTATTCCCATTGTGGTTCCTTGTCATCGGGTTGTGGCTTCCGGCGGCAAACTGGGTGGTTTTGGCGGCGGCTTGGAGTTGAAGGAAGCTTTGTTGTTTTTGGAGCGCAACATAGACAACTAAAATGGCAGAATAGTAATTGGCAGACAAGGGAGAATCACGGTATAATAGAAATAATGGCGTCCAAGAGGACGATGATTTTTGCAGCGAGGAAGGGATAGTTGTGTGCGGCTTGCTTTTGCGTATCGTAGTCAATGCGGTCATTTTGTATTGGATGGTGGAATGGCTGCCGGAAATTTTTGTCGATACGTTCTGGTGTTTGTTGGCGGCCTCATTGGTGGTAGGCGTAGCTAATGGTTTGGTGCGCACGATTCTTTGCAAATTGCGTTGCCCTATATCTTGGCGTACCTTGGGCGGGTTGACTTTTTTGACGAATTTGGTGACGCCGGCGGCGCTGCTTAAGGTGCTGCCTGGCGTGCAGGTGAGCGGCTTGTTCTTGCCTTTTCTGAGTATGGGCGTTGTGACCTTGTGCAGCTGCCTGCTGTCTGTGTATATCCAAGACCGGTAGAGACAGGGGAACGGTTTTAAACAGGAGTATAGGGAGTAGAGTGAGGGTACGGAACACGAGGATTGAACAAGAGAATCGGAGAACATGAGGGCCCGAAAGAGTAGTGCATTTTTTAGAAACAAGAGTAGATGGAGTAAAGTGAGGGTACGACAGGGATAGGAATGAGAGTCAAGGAACTAATGACGTGAGGCACGCTCCGGCAAAACGAGAATTTTTCCCGTGCGACGCGGAAGAAAATGCAGGAATAGTGGAGCTATGCCGAGGCTTTCTGACAAAGTCGCATGAGAAAAAGGGCGTTCTGATGGAGTGGTGCATAAGTCAATGGTTCCGCAAAAGGATGTGGCAATTTGGCAATTCAATTAGTAGCAATCGATATGGATGGGACGCTGTTGACAGATGAGCTGGAGGTTTCGCCAAGAACTGTGGCGGCGATTCAAGCGGCGCAGCAGCAAGGAGTAACGGTGACGATCGCGACGGGGCGCATGTTTCAGTCGGCCAAGCCTTTTGCGGAGCGCTTGGGCGTGGATGTGCCGCTGATTACCTATAACGGAGCGTTAGTAAAATCTTGCCGTTCCGGCGAAGTTTGGCATGAGGAACTGTTGCCCATGGATACTACTTTGTCGGTGCTGGCATATTTTCGTGAACGTGGCTGGTATATTCAAACCTATGTGGATGACGAATTTTATGTGCGGGACTATTCGGAGGAAGCGCGCACCTATGAGGCGGTGTCAGGCATTTCGCCGCATGTGGTGGGCGAGGCGATGTTTGCGCCGGCGAAGAAACCGCTTAAACTTTTGACGTTGGCGGAACCAGAGCATTTGGACGCCATTACGCCGGTACTGCAAGAGCGCTTTGGCTCTAAGGTATGCCTGACGCGGGCCAAAAACCATATGATCGAGATGGTGAATTCAGAGGTAAATAAAGGCAGAGGCGTCGCCATGCTGGCTAAACGGTTAGGGATTTTGCAGCAAGACATCATGGTGTTGGGAGACTCAGAAAATGACATGACCATGCTGGCCTATGCGGGCTTAGGGGTGGCTATGGATAATGCCGACGACAAGGTAAAAGCGGTTGCGGACGCGGTAACGGCGGACAACAACCGGGACGGAGTCGCCTTGGCTATTGAAAAATATGTGTTGAAATAAAAACGAGCCATGAGCGCCTTTTAGGCATTCATGGCTTGCTTTTATTAAAGCACCCCAGTATTCGGGTCAAAGCGAGGCGTGTCCGACGGGGGCACGTCTTGCAGACTTTTTTGCACTTCTAGAATTTCTTCGAGATGGTTCATAAATAGATCAATCAACACAGGATCGAAGTGACTGCCGCTATGTGTGCGCAAATGTTCCAGGGTGTGGTCGAGAGTCCAAGGGATTTTGTAGCTGCGGCTGGAACTGAGGGCGTCAAACACATCAGCGATGATGGTAATGCGGGCGTGCAAATGAATGCCGTCCCCGGACAGGCCCTTGGGATAACCGCTGCCGTCAAAGTGTTCATGATGCTGTAAAGCGATGATAGCAGCGGCGCGCAGTACGTCCAGGCCAGAGTGGCTAAGCATATCATGACCGATGATTGTATGGCGCTTCATGAAGGCGAATTCTTCCTCCGTAAGTCGGGAGGGCTTGTGCAAGATGTTGTCAGTAATGCCCAGCTTGCCGATGTCATGCATGGGCGCAGCCATACGCAGCAGTTCTACCTCGGTTTCGCTCATGCCGTACCATTGACCCAGGAGAGCGGAGTATTCTCCAACCCTACGGACATGGTGCCCTGTTTCTTTGGAACGTGTTTCCGCCGCTTCCATGAGCAGAAAGAGCATTTCCTGGCGAGTGAGGTCCATTTGGTGGTGCAAGTGGAGGTTTTCAAAAGCAGCGGAAACGTTTAGACAGAAGATATCCAGCAACTGGCGGTCTAAGTCGTTCATCGGCGGCGTCCCCTCCATGTAGATCAAGTAAGCGCCGGCCACTGGCCTGCGCCAGTAGAGGACAAAATGGTCATCGGCGTAAACGCTGCGCTGCTCTTGCAAGGCCGGCTGCAACCGCTGCCGGACTAGGTCGGTGATATGAGGCGGTGCCGGCTCGTTAGAAAAATGCCCTGTGGCCGCTAAAATGTGGAAGCCATTTTCCTCGGAAGAGGCGGCGAAACTGGCGGTTTTGAGATAGAGGCTGTTGCGATCCAAGTAGAGCAGAGCCGATAGCTGCGTTAAAACGCCTGCGGCAAAATTCTGCAGGGATTGGAGCCGGAAAATTTCCGGCGAGGATTGGACAATTTGTTCCAATCCATTTTTATTGCGTTCAATGGTAATCAGATCCCGATACGAACGCAGAGCGGTAATTAACGTGGTAATCAGCTTTTGAGAGGTGAGTTCTGTTTTTTCTTTGTAGTCATTAATATCATAGTCTACAATGACACGCGCTTCTGGGGCGTGTCCAGGTTGGCCGGTGCGCAGGATGATGCGGACCAACTGATTTTGCAGTTCCCTGCGGATGACATGTACCAATTTAAGGCCAGAGTCGACTTCCTCCATGACTACGTCCAAAAAGATGACGGCAACATCATCATGCTTGAGAAGAAAATCGCGCCCTTCTGCTGCGGAATATACGCTGTAAAACTGCAGAGACCGTCCAGCAAAAGAAAAGTTACTCAACACCAGCTTGGTGACGGTGTGCACTTCTTCATCATCGTCAACGATGAGAATGTTCCAGGGCGGATGTTCGGTTTCTGGCGCTGCAGCAGGGGGGTGTTCATCGGCAAAAAGAAGTTCGTCGTTGGGCATGCTTAGGTACCTCCTTCCGGGTTGAGCGGGGCGGTGATGATAAATTCGGTTCCTTCTCCAGGCGTGCTGTGGCAGAGAATGGTTCCTTTCAATTTGAAAACAACCAAATTATAGACGATATGCAGGCCCAGTCCAGTACCGCCGCTGCCGCGTTTCGTTGTAAAAAACGGTTCGAATACTTTCTTCTGCACTTCTTCCGGCATTCCTCTACCGTTGTCCCGATAGCGCAGGGTTAGTTGTTGGTCTTGTAAAGAAACGGCGATCTGAATGAGACCGACTTCGTCCGGCTCGTAGGCGTGGACCAGGGTGTTCATGATGAAATTGGTAAGAATTTGCCATAATGCGCCGGGGTAGATCGTGGCGTTAAGATCGTCAGGGCAATCAATTTCAATGGTGTGTTTTGTTTTTTTCAGACGAGGCCGCAAGCTTAACAGCACCTCATGTAAATACGTAAGCATATTGACCAAGCGTTTTTCCTCTACTTGCTGGTCGACGGCGGTTTGCTTGAACGTGCGGATAAGTTCCGATGCCCGGTTTAAGTTGCCGACAATGATTTCACCGCTTTTGGCGCTAGTGTCAAGAAATTCTTCCAGTTCAGAACGCTTCATCTGATTTTCTTTGAGCTTGTGCAGCAGTTCTTGAGTACGTCCGGCCAAAAAGGAGGCTGCCGTAATGCTGTTGCCCACAGGTGTGTTGATTTCATGAGCTACGCCGGAAACCAGCCCGCCCAGAGCAGCCATCTTTTCGGCTTCTACCAAATGCCCTCTGGCTTTTTGCAAGTCATCCATGGCGCGGTTCAAGTTGTTGTTGGCCTGCTGCAGGGATTGGGTGCGTTCTTCTACGCGCTCTTCCAGGTGCAGATTTAGCAGGCGTATTTCATTTTCTACGCGCCGGCGATGTCGGATGTTGAACAGTAAAGAAATGACCAAAACGGTTAGCAGCACAATAACGGCGCTGACAGTCCAGACTAGGGTTCGATGCGCTTCATAGAAAGAAGGATCTCGAAAGAGAATCGTGCTGCCAGGAGGAAGTGCCTCTGCATCCAGGCCGTGCGCGGTTAACTGACGGTAGTCAAAGGCGTAACGATTTACAGACTGACTGATAACAGGCAAAGTGCTAGGCGCTTTGTTTTCAAAAAGAATTTGCCGTACCAGAGAGCCAGCCTCTTTTCCTTGGGTGTAGCCGCTTGTGAGCAGGCCGCCTACAAGGCCGTGACCGATAGCGGTATCCCAGAGGCCAAAAACAGGAGCGGCGCTTTCCTGCGCGACCAGTTGTAGGCTTTCGTCATTGGTGAACATGCGGCCGTTGCGGTCTATGTTGAAAATAAGATGCAAGATGATGTCGTCGGCGGAAAGGGAGCGCGCTGCTTGCTGTACTTCCTCCATCGTGGCGTCGTCAAGAAGCTGATACTGAAGAGTGGGCGGCAGGGATGTCAACGCCTCTAAGGCCAGACGGCGGGTGGAGTGGCCTACGATGGTCCGATCCGTAATGATGAGCAGCTTTTTCGCCTGCGGGCGCAAACGCAAGGCCGCTTGCAGGGTGCCGGTTACGTCGACTTCTTCTTCTACGCCAGTCAGCCAGGGGTTGGCTTGCCGCAGAGACGGATTAAAATCGTTGACGCCGCAAAAAACGATCGGCGTATGGGGAAAAAGGTCTTGTTGATGCTCTAAGGCAAATAAAAACGCGTTGTCGTCAGAAACCACGACTGCGCTTAGCGGCAGGGTTGCATATTTATAACGCAAGGAAGGGACCAAGGCGCTCAAATAGTCTTTACCCCAAAAATGTTTTGTATCCAGATACTCGAAATAGTAGGCAACCTCTGGATGTGGTTCTAACTCCTCGAGTACGCCGCGTTCAATATCTCGAACCCAGGAGAATTCAGGGCTGTATGAATGGAGAAAAAGAACCCGGTGCTGGGGCGAAGCCGTATCGGCTTGTTGGGCCCAACAAGGGGAGACGGGAAGAAGCGTTACCAGTAAAAACATCAGCAAGCGGATACCCAAGCCCATAGCGACGCCTCCTTTTTTATAGTCGGCTGCTGTTTTATTCGCATCTCACAGCACGCCAGCTATTCTGAGAACGTTTCACACAGAGCATTCCTGTAATATCTAAAAACGGTATTTGAAAAAAGAGACGCCCGGCAATACAATAACAATGTGCTGACCCGACAAGATAGGCACAAG
>SAAJ01000029.1 GCA_009929485.1 Negativicutes bacterium | reverse complement strand
TTTTTTGGAGCAAGACGGTCCGCAGGACGCAAAAACAGGAGGCGACGGAGAAAAGTTCCGTATGTCTGAGCGCCAGCGAGTTCGCGGAACTGCCGTCGACTCCTATTTTTGCGAGTCGCGCGCAAATCTTGTCTCAAATACAGTTATGCCGCCGTTTATACAGAAGCTCCGAACCCTTAATAACTCTAGGTTTTTAAGCCGTAAAAACTTATAAATTGTAGTATACGTACTAAAAGGCCCTTCAAAACGGTTTCACACCGTCTTGAAGGGCCTCTTTTCGTAACCACTATTATTGATAGTTCCAGGAAGCTGCTGCTTTCATGAGTGCTCCGACAAAACTAGGAATTTTTTCGTCAGACGCGAAAGAAAACGCAGGCAGAGCGGCGCTCTGTCGAGGCTTTCTGACAAAGTCTGGCGTAAAAAGAACTGTTTTGACGCGTGGTGCGAATAAAGCAGCAGTTTCCCTACACAATCCCCTGCCGCAAAAGGTCGGTAACATGCACCAATCCCACGGAGCGGCCTTCTTTGTCCACTACAGGCAGGACGGTAATCGGCTTGGGCCGATGCTGCTCCATCATGCGCAGCGCTTCAGCAGCCAGCTTCTCTGCCGTAATGGTCTGCGGCTGCTTGGTCATCAGCTCGCCCACGTTATGAGTCAGGAAATCCAGGCCCTTTTCCAGACCACGGCGGATGTCTCCGTCCGTAATCAGCCCTACCAGCTTACCCTCTGCATCCACTACCGAAGTAGCGCCAAGACCCTTGTCGGTAATGACAAAGAGCGCTTCCTTGACGCTCTGAGCCAAGGTTACGGTCGGATTCTCCTCTTCGCCGTGCATGACGTTGGCCACCTTCATCAGCAGCTTGCGCCCTAAAGCGCCGCCCGGATGAAAAACGGCAAAATCATTCGCCGTAAACTTGCGCGCCGACATGAGTACTACCGCTAAAGCATCGCCCATAGCCAACTCCGCCGTCGTGCTTGTGGTCGGCGCCAGTCCCAAAGGACAAGCTTCCTGCTCCACCGAGGCGTCCAGCACCACATCCGCGTTTTGCGCCAGCGTTGACTGAGCATTACCGCAAATGGCAATAATCTTAGCGCCAATACGACGAATCGAGGGCAGAATATTAATAACCTCCGACGTTTCCCCGCTATTGGAGATCGCTAAAACGATATCATCTTCCGTCACCATGCCCAAGTCGCCATGAATGCCTTCCGCCGGATGCAGAAAAAACGAGGGCGTACCTGTACTCAGCATGGTTGCCGTGATCTTCTGCCCTACATGGCCCGGCTTGCCCATGCCGGTAACAATGAGCCGGCCCTTAGTTTCCAAAATCAGCTGCGCCGCCAACACAAACTGTTCGTCAATACGCGGAATAAGCGCTTCAATCGCAGCCGCCTCCATACGCAGTACCTGTCTTGCCTGTTCAATCATGCCCTATATCCTCCGTTACAAAGTTTCTTCTTCTATATTATAAAAAGAAGCCGCAAAACACAAGTCAACAAGAAACACCTGCCGACATCAGCAGGTGTTTCTTGAACAATACCGGCCATTTTCTCTAAATCTCTCAGGCCGGCCTTCTTATGAAATTCAGCCGACAACGGCCGCCAAAATCAACGTGCCTGCAAGGCCGACAACAGCGGCAATGGTGGTCGATCCGGTATAAATGGTAAACATTTTGTTCATCGGAATTCCCAGCGACTCCTTTACAAACCAGAAGCCGGGGTCAGTTACATGAGACGCCCCGATAGCGCCGGCGCCAATGGCGATCGCCACCAAAGCCGGATCCAACGAAGGATAGGCCGCCAAAACCGGAGTAATAAAACCGGCGGAGGTCATCATCGCCACAGTAGCACTGCCGATGGCAAAACGCATGACAATGGCAATAACCCAAGCCATGATCAACGGGCTGATCTGAATGGTTGTCAGCACGGTTTTGAGGACTTCGCCGATGCCGCTGTCCAGGATGACGCGGTTGAACGCGCCGGCAGCGCCGATAACCAAAATAATCGTAGCCATCGGGCCCATGGCGGATTCGGTTTTCTTAGCCAAATCGCCCAAAGAGAAACCGCGTTTCAGACCCATGACATAGTAGGAAAGAATCGCCGCCAAAAAGAGAGCCGTAATCGGGCTGCCCAGGAAATTAACGATAGGCATGTAAGCGGCATTCTTATCGCCTACGAGTTCAATGATAGTTTTACCAATCATCATCAAGAGCGGCAGCAAAATGGTAAAGAGAGTAATACCGAAAGCCGGCAACTTTTCATCCGGAGTCGGCTCCACGCAACGATACTGCTCCGGCACTTCCAGATCATTGGTTTTCGACAGGAAGTGACCGTAAATGGGGCCTGCCAAAGCGGTAGCCGGCAAACCAACCAAAAGACCATAGAAAATCACTTTACCCACATCAGCTTTAAGAGCCAAAGCAATGGCCATGGCTGCCGGATGGGGCGGTACGATGCAGTGAACAACCGTCAAGGCGGTAGTCATCGCCAGCGCGATTTTTACCAGAGGCTGCTTCGATTCTTTAACAACGCAGAAGAGAATCGGAGTCAGAAGTACGATACCTACCTGCAGGAAAACCGGAATACCGCAGATATAGGCAACAATCATCATCGCCCAAGCGGCGCGGCTTTTGCCAATAATATTGATCAGCGTCCGAGACAGCTTTTCAGCGCCCCCGGAAATTTCCATCATCTTGCCGATGATAGCGCCCAGCGCCAGGATCGGCGCCAAGAAACCCAAGGTACCGCCCATCCCAACTTCAATGGACTTGCCAATTTTATCAAGAGGCATGCCGGTGGCAAAGGCAATGAGAAAACATGCGGCCAACAGAGAGATAAAGGCATGAATGCGGAATTTGATGCTCAAAACAATAATCATTAAAATAGCAATACCAAGAACAGAAAGCATACTTACTGTCGGATCCATCATTAACCCTTCTTTCTTCATCGTACTAAATGAATGTTCGATTTATAAAAAGGACTTTGCGGCGGATTCACAGGGGCGGTTCAACGAGCCAAAGCATCTTCTTAAGACCGCTCACTTTTTTCCGAGCCTTCTCATAACCGACTCAAGAGAACCTTCCCCGTGAACCACTCTGCCCACAAGCGCTTAGTGCTTGTTGAAGTTGGGAGCGTATTGCGCCGCCAGCTTAATGGCTTCCACCATGCTGACTTCGCTGACCTTGCCGGTGCCGGCAATGTCCAGCGCTGTGCCGTGGTCAACGGAGGTACGCAGGAAAGGCATATTGTTGGTAATGGAAATGGTGCGTTCAAAGTCTACCATCTTGGTCGCAATATGGCCTTGGTCATGATACAGGGAGAGAACGGCGTCATATCTGCCTTTCAAGGCAAAATGGAACACCGAGTCCGCCGCTACCGGGCCTACGACATTCAAACCGTCTGCTTGGGCTTTGGCAATAGCCGGTTCGATTTCACGCACTTCCTCGTCACCGAAGAGGCCATGCTCGCCGCTGTGCGGGTTAAGACCGGCCACAGCCAAGCGAGGATTTTTCACGCCTAGCACCTCAAGAGCCTTGGCGCAGCGGTGAATGAACTCATACATGCTTTCCGTCGTTACCAGCTCGCAAGCGCGGCGCAGCGACACATGGCGAGTCAGGAAGAACACGCGCAGGTCAAATACCTGGAACATCGTCAAGGGGTTCTTGGTGTTGGAGAGGTCTTCCAAAATTTCCGTATGGCCGATATAGTTAACGTGAGCGGCTTTCAGTGATTCCTTGTTGATCGGCGTTGTCGCCAGGGCGTCCACTTCCTTAGCCATGGCCAAATCAATGGATTTTTTGATGTATTCAAAGGCGGCGCGGCCAGACAGCGCCTGCACTTTACCGATTTGCAGCTCTTTGACATCTACATTGTTCAAGTCGATAACGTCGATAGAGCCAAATTCATACTTGCCATCTTGCGGATTTTCCACACGATGAATGCCCAGCTTGATACCGCAGAAGGTCATAGCCTGCTCCAACACGGACACATCGCCAATCACCAGCGGGCGGCAGGTTTCGTAGATTTCGGGAAGGTTCAAGGATTTCACGATAATTTCAGGACCCACGCCGGCGGGATCGCCCATAGGCATGGCAATAATCGGTTTTTGCATAATAAACAGCTCCTTAAAATAAAGTAGATAAAAATTAGGAACGCTACACAGAGTAACAGAGTAAACAGAGGGTACGCAGAGGGTTACGAAAAAGGCATTTTAAAAAGCGAAGCACAATCTTTTCAAGAGATCGCAAGACTGCCGTAAGCGTCATTGCGAGCGAAGCGACGCAATCTCTTTTAGCTCGTAGCCCTCCTGCGGTCCCTCCCGCGACTCCGGTCACTCCTGTTCAAAGCCTGGTGCTTTACTAGTTCTTTTTGGCGTAGCTTTCGTTAGAAAGTTTAATCAGCAGATAGTCCACGCATTTGCTGATGGCCGTATCGTCGCCAATCAGGCCGCCCTTGGTCACGATGGGATGCTTGTCAAAAATGCCTTTGTGCAAACGGCCATACACCGCCAGCGGCAAGATTTCATCTTTGACTTCAATGCAGATGGCCTGCAGCGCATCGCACACCGCCACCGTCACGTCGCCGCCGCTGGTGAAGAGGCCGCCAATGCAGTCGCCCAGCTCTTCAATAACCCGCACGGTAATGCGCGCCAACCCTTTAGAAATGCGCTGAGAAATCTCATCCTGCGTTGTGCCCTGCTCTGCGGCCACTTTGCCCAGATCGATAACATCGCATTCCCAGCAGGTGGTGGTGACGCCCAGCACTTCATACGCGTCCGGGTTTACGCAGATCTCTTGAACTACCCGCTCGATTTCCGCTTCCCGCTTGGCGTCGTCTATCAAGTCCAATACCGATACATTCATAAGATGATGCGCATACTTAAGGCGAATGTCTTCCATCTGACGCCGCGTGTTATCGCTGACGCTGCCGACAGTCAAGAATACCTTCTGTCCCCGGGCTTCTTCCATCTCCACCACTTCCGCCGTCATAGCGCTGGTGAACGGACCGGGGTCCACCGCCACAATAGGCAGACCTGTCGCCTTGGCGGCTTTGGCTATATCCGCCACCGTTTCATTGGTCGTAGCGTCAATAACTACGACGCGCACGCCTTCGTCATTGTACTGCAGAATGGCTTTTTTCACCGCCTCCGAACCCTGCAGCACCGTACTGAGCTCGATGAAACCAACCGGCTCATCCAGCTGTTGAGCGACTAACGGCACCACTTTCGACGTAGTAATCGGGTTTTTGGGGTCCTTAGCCACGATCGTCTGTTCCAAGGGAACCTGGTTAACCATCAGATAGCCGCCGATACAGACGCGTCCCGAAGTAGGAAATACCGGCACCATCAGCGCCATGGTTCCTTTGGGTACATTGTCAAGAATGGCTTTAAGCTCTGGGCCGATATTGCCGCGCAACGTGCTGTCCATGCGCTTATTTACCAATTGCACACTGCTGTCATAGAGCTTTTTCATGGCTTTATCTACCCGGTCATAAGCTTCCTGCGCTGCAATGCTGCGGCTGTCTGTGCTGACAACCACCACGTCCAAATTCTTGCCTTCTTCCGGCGTGTACAGGTCCAGGTCAAAAAAGGTCGCGCACCGCAAACCCTGGCGGGACAGCAGCACTGCGCTGGAATTGACTCCAGTCATGTCGTCTCCCACAATTAACACCTTTGGCATCTGTCTCTCTCCTTACGCTAAGCTCAAGCTAACTTCTATCTATACCAGCTGCAAGGCCACGCCTTTTTCTTGCAAGCGCTGCACCGTTTCTGCATCTACTCCTTTATCGCTGATAATCAACGAAAAATCCTGCAGACTGCAAATCTTATTGATGCTGCGCCGGTTGAACTTGCTGCTGTCAGCCACCAGAATCACTTTTTCCGCGGAAAGAATGATCTCTTTCTTCAGCTCCGCTTTTTCAAAAGTGGGACCGCTCATGCCCAGCTCCACATCCAACGAGCTGGCGCCTACAAAGGCGATGTCGGCGTAAATTTCCTTTAAAAAGGCAATCGCCCGGGAACCCATGCAAGAACCAGTTACATTCTGTACCCGGTCGCCTGTGCAATAGATGGCGAAAGAACTGTTTTGCACTAAAAAAGCTGCAATCAACACATCCGTCGTCACAATGGTCAAATTTTTCTTCTTAAGCAACTCTTTAGCAATCGCCATCGCTGTCGTCCCGGAATCCAGCAGTACGGTCTGCTCCTCTTCCACCAACGCCGCTGCCACCTGACCGATGCGCTCTTTTTCCGCCTGATGCTGCATCTCTTTTTCCTGCCGCGGCAGCTCCAGGGTCAGCTTTGATTTCAGCACCGCGCCGCCAAAGGTCCGGCTGACAATCTGCACGCTCTCTAGGTATTTCAAATCTCTACGGATGGTCATGGCGGTGACGCCGAGCTGTTTCGCCAGCTCCTCGACGGTCACCCGGGGACGTTCTTCCAAGATTTGTACAATTTTTTCCTGACGCTCTACTTGAAACAAGGCGTTATCACCTCTTTCGTTTATGTTTGTCTTTAATGTTCGAATGTGTTCGTTTAGGTTTGATTATATTCTTTCGTTTGTCAAAAAGCAAGCTCCTTTTTAAAGAAACACAAAAGAAAAAGGCCGCCTAAGCGACCTTCGGAAGGCACCGAACACAGAGCAGAGAACGAAACGCAGAACAGAGAAAAGCCAGAGGAAACAGAGAAAATTTGTGAAGAGAAAAAAGAATTTTTTACGTCAGGCAAGAAAGAAAATGCAGGCATAGTGGAGCTCTGCCGAGGCTTTCTGACAAAGCCTGATGCAAAAAGGGCGGCTTTAGCGTGAGATGCACATACAGCAAAGGCTCCCTCCCTAGACATTAAGCATATCCTCACGCAAGCGCGAACGCTTCATTATATATAGGTACACTGCGGTAGCACAGGCTGCGCCGAAAACCAACGACGCCAAAAGCAAAAAGAAATGAAAGCGGCTCAGCACTTCCCAAAAGCCGCCAATATAGCCCGCCAACAGATTGCCGGCAAACTGCGACAGATACCAGATGCCCATGCACATCGACACCGCTCGCGCCGGCGCCAGCTTGGTCACCATGGACATACCGATGGGTGAAAGATACAGCTCCCCTAACGTCATCACCAGCGTACTGGCCACCAGCCACCACATGCTCACCGGCGTTCCATTCACATCGTACCAAATTCCGGCAGGAACCAGAACCAAAAAAGACGCGCCCAGCAGCAGACAGCCCCGGACCATCTTGGCTATCGCTCCAGGCTGTGCGCCCCGTCCGGCCTGCCAAGCCCAAAAAGCGGTAATCACGGGAGTCAATGTAAAAATGAACATAGGATTAAGCGACTGAAACCAGGTCTGCGGCACTTCCCACTCGCCGATCTGCCGATCCGTATCGCTGTCAAACCAAAGCGCCAACGTATTTCCCTGCTGCTCAAAGGCCGCCCAAAAGGGTATGGTCAGCAAGCACAGCAGCACTAAGGCGGCGATTTTTTGTTTTTCCCGCAGCGTCAGCGGCGCTTCCGCCTCTGCGGAGGATTCCTTGCGCGCCGTCAAGCGGTCCGGTTTTAGATAACGCTGACCATACAGATAAATTAAAAGCCCTACCATCATGCCCACGCCGGCCAAGCCGAAGCCATAATGCCAGCCGACCACAACTCCCAGCGTACCGCAGGTCAACGGCGCTAAAAATGCGCCTAGGTTAACGCCCACATAAAAAATGCTGAACGCGCTGTCTCTTCGTTTATCGCCTGCCGGATACAGACTGCCCACCTGGGTCGATATATTGGGTTTAAAGAGACCGTTACCTGCAATCAAAAAGCCCAACGCCGGAAAAAACAAGGATTCAAACGCCATTAAAAAATGCCCTATCGCCATAAGCGTCCCGCCAATATATACCGCCCGCCGCTGTCCTAAAAAACGGTCCGCCAAAAGACCGCCAAAAAGGGGCGTCATATACACCAGCCCCGTATAGAGACCGTAAACATGAGAAGCATCTTCCTGGGAAAAGAGCAACTGCTTCGTCATGTAAAACACAAGCAAAGCTCTCATGCCATAGTAGGAAAAGCGCTCCCACATCTCTACCAGAAAAAGCACAAACAAGCCTCTAGGATGGCCCAGCCAGGTTTTTTCCATGTCTTGCTGCATTGTTTAACCTCCTCCTATCTTCAGCTTTCCTTATCATCCGCTGTTTCGCTTGCAAATTCTACAGGCCCAACTGAATCTAGAGTAAGTTTCTTCCTATGGAAAAAGGATTCCCTTAAACGGTATTTTTTTCCTGCCAGCCACTTTTATTTTTGGCATCCTTTACATTTTTACATATGTATTTTGTATTTTTCCGCATAATGTATAATCAATTTGCATTTGTCCAGCAAGAACGTACATTGCAGTTGACATTCTGCTTTCTATATTCTATAATTACCTCATACTTTTTTTAGTTATTTTAATAGTTTCTATTTTCACATACTACCGTTCATGCACTGCATGGCGCAAGAAAGGATGAGTCTTCATGAAGATCATCGGTCTCATTGGCAGCCCGCGCCAACAAGGAAATACCTCGCATCTCGTCAATACGATGCTGCAGCAAGCCGCTGCCCTCGGCGCTGAAACCAAGCTGTATCAGTTAGGCCAGCTTGACATCCAGCCTTGCAAAAGCTGCTATGCCTGTAATACGCAGGAAAACTGCACCTTAGACGATGATGCCCAAAGCATTCTCCGGGAAATTGCCGCTGCCGACGCGATCGTCCTGGGTACGCCCATCTACATGTGGCAAATGAGCGGTCAGCTCAAACTCTTAGTAGACCGTATGTTTTCCTTCCTTAAGCCTGATTTTTCCAGCAAGCTAGCTCCCGGCAAAAAGGTAGCCCTCGCCGTTACCCAAGGCCAGGAAGCGCCTACCGTATTTCAAGCTTATTTCGATTCAGTAGGACAAGTTCTGGATCTGCTCGGTTTCGGGGAGCACCGCATGGTCACGGCCATCGGAGTCTACGAACCCGACGATGTGCTGCAGCAGACCGATACCTTGGATGAAGCCCGCGCTCTCGGTGTCTGGCTCAGCCAAAAAAGCGATAAACACTCTCTGCATCAAGCAGTTTGATATTTTCCGCATTCTGTCCATACTCTCTTGGAGCCGGCTATGCCGGTTCTTTTTTTATGCTCAAATAGCTCTGAACGCACCACAGAGGCACAGAGAAAAACCAGAAAAAATTGAACAGGAGAATCGGAGTCACGGGAGGGTACGCAGGAGAAGAACGGATTTTAACAGGAGTAGAGGGATGATACGAATAAATTAACAGGGCCCTACCAAGAGAAGGAATTTCCAGGCGAGCCGCGAAATTAATCCATGTATTGTTCCTGGAAAACTATGGCTTTTCAGTTCTTTTACGCAAAGAAAGGACGTGCCGCCATGTTGCGCTATATGAGGGATGCACTTGCCCTTGTCGCCTCTTGCTTTGTTTTATTTTCACTGGCCGGCTGCGGTGGCTCTCAAGCCGCCCAAACAGCTTCAAACAACCAGATCCCCGAATTGATCTGGCAGGGAGACGGCATTATTAATCCCAAAGAATACAGCCACAAGCAAGTTTTCGGCGACCTTATCGTGCATAGCCGTCTTGACGGCGAATATGCCTGCTTCGGCTTACAGGCGCCGGCTAAGGGCTGGGTAGCTTTAGGGTTTGGCTCAGAAGGAAAAATGAAGAATGCCGATATCCTCATCTTTACCATACGCAATGGAAAACTGACCGGAGAAGATTCTTACAGCGCATCTTCCGGCGGGCCTCATCCGACTGACCTTTCCCAAGGGGGTACAAACGATATTCTCGACTTGGCTGGCGGCGAAAAAGACGGCCTTATCACTATAGAATTCAAACGCAAGCTGCGTACAGGCGATCCGCACGACAACGATCTGCGCCCCGGGAGCAACACCATCATCTGGGCTTTGGGCAGTAATTTCAAGCTTAACTCTCGGCATTTACAACAAGGAACCAGCACTTTAATCTTGGAGTAAACTGCAGCTTAACCTTTTCAAACACGCTAAATTAAGGAGGTTATCGCCAATGAAATCAAAGTACTATGCCTCTATTTTTACTTTGTTTTTTTCAATCGCCCTAACCTTGCCCGCCTGGGCCTGCACCACCACGATCGTAGGTAAAAGCGCATCGACGGACGGCTCCGTGCTGGTCTCGCATTCTGAAGACGGCCTGAGCGATCCCAGCGTGGTCTACGTTCCGGCTAAAGATCACCCGGACGGCTCTCTTCGTCCTGTGTTCTACTCCACTGTCGCCCTGGACTACAAACCGCAATGGGGCGCAAGCGAAACCCATCGTCTCAATACGAAAGACCGCGGCCCCACTTACGACGTAAAAAGCATCCCTGCCAGCGTTCCTTTGGGCTATATTCCGCAGGTCTCTCATACCTACGCCTATTTCGACGGTAATTACGGCATTATGAACGAGCATCAACTCTCCATCGGCGAATGCACGGACAAAGCCAAAGTGCATCCTGAACCGGAACCTGGCAAGCGCATTTTCTATTCCTCCGAATTGTCCCGAGTGGCCTTGGAACGCTGCAAAACCGCACGCGAGGCCGTTTTACTCATGGGCCAGCTCATTGAAACTTACGGCTACTACGGTACCGGCGAAACGCTGCTGGTAGGCGATCCAAACGAAGGCTGGGTCATGGAAATGGCAGGCTACGACAAAAATGGCACGAGCGGCGTCTGGGTGGCGCAGCGCGTGCCGGATGATTCCTTCTTTGTCGCCGCCAACCAGTTCCGCATTCGCGACATCCGCCCCGACGCCAACGATATGCTTTACTCCAAAAACATCTTCTCTATCGCTCAAGAAAAAGGCTGGTGGCAGCCGGAGCAAGGGCTGCTCGACTTTACCAGCGTGTATGGCGACGGAGAATTTCATCACCCTTACTACTCCTTGCGACGCGTTTGGCGCGCCCAGATGCTGGCGGCTCCATCGTTAGAGCTTTCTCCCTGGGCGGAAGGCCCTTACACAAGAGCGTATGCCTTCGCTGTAAAACCGGATAAAAAACTCTCCCCTCGCGACGTATTCGCCATTCATCGCGACAACTATGAAGGAACCGAATTCGATCTTACCAAAGGCCTTGCGGCTGGTCCTTTTGGCGATCCCAACCGCTTTGAAGGCAACGCCGAGTCAGTGGCCGACAAGGAAGGCCGCTTAACGCCTCTCAACGGCGAATTCGAACGCCCCCTCAATATCTACCGCTGCGTCTATTCCTATGTCAATCAATCCCGCAGCGATCTCCCTGACGCCATCGGCGGCGTAATGTGGATCGGCCTGGATCGCCCCGGCACAACGACCTTTATGCCCTTTTATGCTGGCGCTACCACCTTGCCAGCGTCACTGCAGCATGCGGATATCCTCAAGTTCGACAAAAACAGCCTTTGGATGTCCTTCAACTATGTCGCCAACTACGCCATGTTGAAGTATTCCTATATGATCCAAGACATCCAAGCCGTACGGGACAAGTATGAAACCACTGCTTTCCATAAGCAGCCGAACTTAGAAAAAGAAGCCCTTGCCCTGTGGAACAATGGCAAACGCCAAGAAGCGCGGGAACTCCTCACTCAATACAGCCAAGACAATGCACAAGGGCTTCTCCAGGATTGGTGGAAGCTGTCCGAAGACCTGTATCTCAAATACAACGACGGCTATATCAACGACCAGAAAGCCTTAGCTCAACCAGTCTTCTATCCTTCCTGGTGGCTGAAGCAGGTAGGATATGAAAACGGCCCTACAAGCTATGAAAAACCAGCTGCAGAAACAAAGGATTGAACACGAGAACCAGAGTCACGAGAGGTTTCGACAGAGGGTTACGATGAGCATAAAAAAGCAGAAGGCGCTTGGCGTTAACCAGGCTCCTTCTGCTTTTCAGTTCACATACAACCACGACTTCTATTTAAACACTTCGGGATTAAGGCAGGTCGGCATAGGCTGTCCGTGCAACGCCGCCAGCAAATTATCCACGGCCAGGTTCATCATGGCTTCCCGCGTCTGCCGTCCGGCGCTGGCAATATGGGGCGTAATCAAGACATTGTCCATTTGGTAGAGTTCATGGTCTACAGGCAGCGGCTCCGGATCGGTTACATCCATCGCGGCATACGCCAGCTGCCCGCTCTTGAGAGCCGCCACCAGGTCCGCAGTCACCACAATGGGGCCGCGGGCGGCATTGATGAAATAGGCGCCTTTTTTCATTTTACCGAAGGCCTCCGCATTGAACATGCCGCGCGTTTGCGCCGTCAAGGGCGAAAGAACCAATACAAAATCCGCTTCCGCCAGCAACGCGTCAAAGGAGCGGTAGGATGCTTCAAACTTCGCTTCATCCGCCCGTGGGCGACGGTTGTGGTAGATAATGCGCATACCGCTGGCTAAAGCCCGGCGCGCCGCGGCGCTGCCGATATCTCCCATGCCGACAATACCCAGCGTCTTGCCGTATAAATCACAACCCAGACCCAAATCACCGCCGCACTGGCCTAGGGATTTCGTCCACCGGCCGGCTTTGGCGTAAGCCCAGCCTTCATGGATGCGCCGCGCCGACGATAGTAAGAGTCCAAAAGCCATATCCGCTGTCGCCTCTACCAAAACGCCAGGGGTGTTGCTCACCGCAACCCCTTTAGCCGTACAAGCCGGGACATCAATATTATCATAGCCCACCATCGTATTCGCAACTACTTTCAACTGCGGAGCTGCAGCCAAAAGAGCCTCATTTACCGGTGCGCCCGTGCAAAGCAAACCCTCAGCAGTCGATATTTCCTCCAGCAGCTTTTCTTGGGGCATGCGCCCTTCCTGCTGCCAAGAGACAACGGTCCCCTCCGCCTCCAGCCGCGCCAATACCTCAGGAAATAACTTACCTGTTACTACGATTTTAGCCATCTTTTTGCCTCCTTGCTTCTCTGAGCCTCTTCCGTAGCCCTCACTTTACTCACTCTACTCCTGTTCAAAACCGTTGCCCCGTTCTTCTCTTGCGTCCCCTCACGCGACTCCGGTTCTCTTGTTCAATTCCCGTCTTCTTCCGCAGCCCTCAGTCGGGCCCTCTACTCTTGTTTATTTACGCCGCTTCGTTCCACCGCGTTTCCTGCAAAATGCAGCTTCAACAGCACAATCTCGCTTTGGGTGCCTACGCGCAAAGGAGGCCCCCAGCCGCCGTAGCCGCTCGAAACAATCATCGTCATATTGCAGCGCTGCAGCATTCCCCAGTCAAGCTCATACATCGCATGCGTAATCAAGGAAATCGGCCACATCTGCCCCTGGTGGGTATGCCCGGATAACAGCACATCCGCACCGGCCACTGCCGCCTCGTCAATACGCCGCGGCTGGTGATCCATCACCACAACCGGCCGAGTCAAATCCACCCCGGCCAAAATGTCTTCCAACGGATCGCTTTCACCCGGCTGATAGCGGCTGCGCCCGAAGTCATCGCGACCCACCAAAACCAAGCCATTTCCTACCAATTGCCAGCGATCTCTAAGCACCGTCAAACCGCCGGCCTCCAAATACTTGATCGCCTTTTCCGGCTTACGGCTGATATACTCATGATTTCCCATGATCGCATACACCCCTAGCGGCGCTTTCAGCCCTCGCAAAACTTGGGGTATGCCATGCCTCGGCAGATAGTCCGCATCCTGATCAATGGTATCGCCTACAAAAACAATGATATCCGCCTGCTGCGCATTAAGGTGCCGCACCAATTCCTCTACACGTTCCCGATCAATCAACGCGCCAATATGCACATCCGACACCATGGCAATCGTCAGGCTCTCTCGTCCGGGAAATTCCTTGGCGATGGTCACCTCATAGGGCTGAACCACCGGATGTCGGGCTTGATTCCAGCCATACGCGAAAATAGCCAGCGCCAGCAGGGCTGCAGCGACAGTCAACCGTCTCCGCCAGGGACGCTTTAAAAATAAGCACCCCGCCTCTAACAGCAGCAGGGATAGTACAAAATAAGTCAGCCACCCCAGCCACCAACCGCCAATGATCTCCAGATTTTCGCCCCAGCCGGGGCGCAACAACCGCAAAAAAGGAACCAAAAACAACCCAAACGCCACAATTCGCAAAACGATCTGCGTTCGCCGCCGCAAACCAAACGCTACCCGGCGATATACGTAAAAGCACATCAAGCCGTAAAGAAGCGTAAAAAAGACCAAAAATAATGATACCGGCACATTCATTGCAACCTACACGCTCCGTTTTCAAAAACTCTACTCTCATCTTAGAAGAAGAGTAAAAAAAAAGCAATCGTTAAGAAGGATTTTTTATATTAGCAGAGAATATTTATTAACAAGAAAAATCAAGGAGGTGAGTTCCGTCAGATAAAAGCACCTCGCTTTGTCTGCGGAGTTACTATGAAACAAGTAGAAGAACTGAAAGAATTTTTTGCCGCTAACAAAGGAACCGGCACCCTCTCCACCGCCAATGCCAAAGGCCAAGTCTCCAGCGCCGTATACGCTACGCCGCATTTTCTCCCGGACGGACAACTTGCCTTTATCATGCGGGACCGGCGCACCTGGGCCAACATTCAAGAAAATCCGCATGCTTGCTATCTATTCTTACAGCATGGGCACCAAGGAAAACGGCTGTACTTGACCAAGACTGGCGATGAAACCAACAGCGAGCGTCTCTTCGCCTTACGCCGCCGGGACTATGGAGAGAAAGAAATCGGTGAAGACCTGCATCTGGTCATTTTCCGTCTCGACGAAGTCCGGCCTCTTATCGGAGGCTAAATTTGAGAAAGCACTAGGCTCGAACAGGAGTCGAGAGAGTCACGGGAGGGTTTCGAAAAGAAACGGGACATTGTTAAATGCGTAGAAATTAAAATTGTAGATTGGGAATAATGCATGAAAGCCGCCTATTTAAAGGCGGCTTTCATGCGCTCTGCAGACAGTCTTACTCCAAATAAAATTTCAAATATACTCCCTCATTCGAGCCCTCCCTCTACTCCTGATCACAACGGTCTGTTCATTTCGCCACAAAAAAAGCAGCGCTTGGTCCGGCTTCACTTGACGCAGCAAATACTCTTCCAGCGCCAAATTTCGCCAAGGATGCATGGCCGAAGACAGACTCAGCCTCGCCGCTTCCTTCATTTATAGAGTCCGCACCTTCTGACTTACTTCTTCCAACATTTTCTGGCGGGCGGCGTCATCTACGGCCGTTACCGAGCCAAAAAGACGATGTTCTAATACCTTCATGCCGCACAGCGAAAAGATTCCTTCATCCACGGCCAAACGCACGGACTTGGCTACGCCGCTCTCCTCGCAGAGCGCCTCCGGCATACCCATGGTTGTAAAAGCCAATACTTCTTTCCCTGCAAGCAACCCTTGCAAGCCAGTTTCAGCGGCGGAAAACGCAAAACCTTCCGCAAAAACCCGGTCGATATACCCCTTCAGCACCGCCGGCATGGCAGACCACCAGAGAGGATATACAAAAATAAGCCGATCCGCCCAGGCGATATGACGCTGCTCCTCAATAATATCCGGAGGCGTCTGCGCCTCGGCAAAAGACAATAAATCTCTGCCGCTTAGAGCAGGAACAAAATGCATCGCGTACAAATCTCGCATCATCACTTCATCCCCCCGGGCATGGATGGCCTGCACCGCTGTATCAGCGATAGCTCGGCAAAAGCTGCCCGACTGGGGATGACAATAGATCAATAACTGCTTCAATCCCCCAGCCTCCTATGAATATAATACAAGAGCAATCACTTCCAGCGTCTCCGGCCCTTCATTGACCAAGCTGTGCGCTTCTCCATCCTTGGTAAACAATAAATCCCCAGCCAGCACTGTGCTTTTGGCGCCATTGTCGTCAAAAACGCCTTGGCCTTTGAGCACATAGTAGGCTTCCACATCACCGTTATGTTGATGAAAACCCACCGAACAGCCTGGGTTAATGATGTTGTGTGAAAACAAGCGCCCTTTGCCTTGAAACTCTTCTCCCTGCAGCAAATGCACCAGTGTCACATCCCCCTGACCGCCCAGCATTTCCTTGCGCACCTCGCGCTGCAATTCCTCTGCCCGTTTGATCATGTTCCTTCCTCCTCTTCTTCTCTCAGAACATTTCGGGATCTACTACACTTGAGCAATTCGCGCTCCGAATCGCAAATCCTGCAAAAAAAGAAAGGCCGCTTGCGCGGCCTGGGAGAACATGGGGATACGAGAATTGAACAAGAGTAGAGGGAGTAAAGGGAGGAGGGTGAGGAACAATGAATCATAGAATCATCCCCAACGAAAGCCTAAACCCCTAACAGGAAGCCGCTGCTTGCATGAGCGCTCCGGCAAAGAAAGAAATTTTTTCGTCTGGCAAGGAAGAGGGCCGCAGGAATAGCGGCGCTCTTTCAAGGTTTTCTGACGCAGCCAGACGGAAAAAGAGCTTCTTTGCCGCGAGATGCGAGTCAAGTAACGGTTTCTAAAAATTAGACATTAAAGCGGAAATGCACCACATCGCCGTCTTTCATGACATATTCCTTGCCTTCGAGGCGGACAAGTCCTTTTTCCTTGGCTGCCGCAGGGCTGCCGCTGGTCACCAAATCATCAAAAGAGATGATTTCCGCCCGGATAAAGCCACGCTCAATGTCGCTGTGAATCTTGCCGCCTGCCGCCGGAGCTTTGGTACCGCTCACAATGGTCCAAGCGCGAGTTTCCATTTCACCGGCCGTTAAAAAGGTCATCAAGCCCAGCAGCTTAAAGGCCGCACGCACCAGCTTATCGAGACCGGACTCCGTTAGACCCAATTCACCCAAGAATGCCCGCGCGTCCTCATCGTCCAGCTCAGCGATTTCCGACTCCACCTTGGCAGATACGGCGATGACTTCAGCGCCCTCTTGGGCGGCGTATTCCTTCACCTGTTTGACATAGGGATTTTCGTCCGCCGTCAGCAGCTCGTCTTCCGCCACGTTAGCAATAAAGAGAGTAGGCTTCAGCGTCAACAGCGTCAAATCACGAATGAGCTGCGCCTCGTCATCAGTCATCTCTACGCGCCGCGCCGGTTGGGCATCTTCTAAGAGATCCTTAATGCGTCCCAAGAGCGCTAGCTCCACCGGAGCCTTTTTATCGCCGCTTTTGATCAGCTTATGGGTGCGATCCATGCGTTTTTCCACCGTTTCCAGATCAGCCAGACAAAGCTCGGTATTAATGATGTCAATATCGCGCAACGGATCGATAGCGCCTTCCACATGAGTAACGTTCGCATCCTGGAAGCAGCGCACCACTTGAGCCACGGCATCCACCTGGCGAATATGGGCCAGGAACTTGTTGCCCAAGCCTTCGCCTTTCGACGCGCCCTTGACCAAGCCGGCGATGTCCACAAAACGCATGGCCGCTGGCAATATGCGCTTAGAACCGTAAATAGACGCCAGCTTCGCCAGGCGAGCGTCTGGCACTTCCACTACGCCTACGTTAGGCTCAATTGTACAGAAAGGATAATTCGCCGCTTCCGCTCCGGCCTTGGTAATGGCGTTGAAAAGCGTGCTTTTGCCTACGTTAGGCAACCCGACAATGCCGACTTCCAGATTGGTACTCATGCTTATATTCCACCTTATCCTTGATTTCTTATTGTATCTCAAGAAGCCACCGGTTCATCCGCTCTACGCAGCCTGAACCGGCGGCCCCTGTTGACATTCTTCCTTAACTATTCTATTTTAGACGATTTACCTGGCAAATTCAAGTAGACAAGGCGACGCCTCGCTTAGACAAGCGCAAAGCCACTTGAGCGACGATTTCTTTTGACGCCGGCAAAATCCCTTCCAATGGATAGTCCATGCCCAGTATACGCCACTTTTCAACACCCATCGTATGATACGGCAAAAGCTGTACCGCTACCGATCGCGGCAGCGCCAGCACCACCTTGGCCAGCGCCTCGCTTTCTACCTCGCCGTCCGTCAGGCCCGGAATGACCACAAACCGCAAGGTGACGTCACTGGCCAAAACAGCTTCCTTCAAGTGAAGCAGCGTTGCCTGATAATCGCCGCCCTTGGTCAAGCTGCGATACGTTTCTTCCCGCGCTCCCTTGAGACTGAAAAGCACGGCATCCGCATAGGGAAGCACCGCCTGCGCCGCCCCAGACTCCCACTTGCCGCTGGTATCCAGAGTCGTATGAATGCCCGCCTCCTGGCAGGCCGCAAAAAGAGCCCCCACAAACGCCGCCTGCTCCATCGGCTCCCCGCCGCTGACGGTAATACCGCCGTTGGAGGCATCGTAAAAAGGCCGGTACCGTTGGTAATCCGCCAGCACCTCTGCTACAGTCATTTCCCGGCCGCCCCGTTTCCAGGTGTCCGGGTTATGGCAAAAGGCGCAGCCCAGGCTGCAGCCGGACAAAAACAGCACATAGCGAATCCCCCGCCCGTCCAGCGTGCCGAAGGTCTCTACCGAATGCACCCAGCCCTTGATGTCGCTCATAGGCCGCCTCCTTTATATAGACAACGAAATTTTAACAGGAGTAGAGTGAGGGCTACGGGTTAAGATTGAACAAGAGAATCGGAGAACCAGAGGGTACGAAAGAGGAAAACAAAGCAATTGGATTTTTAATTTTCTCACACCTATTTGCCCGTAACCCTCTGTCTTACCCTCCCTTTACTCCCTTTACTCTTGTTCAACATCCCGTCCCTGATTCCTTACGCGCCTACTGTTTCGTAGAAAGTGCGATGGATGACTTCAAGCTGCTGCGCCCGGCTGAGCTTGATGAAGTGCACAGCGTAGCCGGAAACGCGAATGGTCAGCTGGGGATATAGTTCCGGATGCTCCATGGCGTCTTCCAAAATCGCCCGTTCCAAGACGTTGACATTGATATGGTGCCCGGCCAACGATACATAGCCGTCCAGCAAGGCCGCCAGCTTGGCTGCGCGATCTTCCGCGGTCCCGCCCAGCACGTGGGGCAAAATCGAGAAGGTGTAGGAAATGCCGTCGCGGCAGGCTTCGTAAGGAAGCTTGGTCACCGAACGCATAGCGGCCAGCGCGCCTTTTTCCTCGCGTCCATGCATGGGATTAGCCCCCGGTGCAAAGGGAGCGCCTGCAGGGCGTCCGTCCGGGGTAGCGCCGGTTTTTTTGCCGTACATAACATTCGAAGTAATCGTCAATACCGACAAGGTATGATGCGCACCGCGGTAAGCGGCATGACGCTTCAAGAGCGCCGAGAATTCTTCGACCAATTCTTTGGCCAGCTCGTCTACGCGATCATCGTCATTGCCGTAGCAAGGGAAGGGCTGCTCGTTGGTAAAGCCCACAGCAATGCCACGCTCATCGCGAATGGCTTTGACCTTGCCATAGCGGATCGCGCTCAGCGAATCCGCCGCCACCGAAAGACCGGCGACGCCAAAGGCCATGAGCCGTTCCACTTGGCTGTCATGCAGCGCCAGCTGAGACGCTTCATAAGCATAGCGATCATGCATATAATGGATCAGATTCATTGTATTCACGTAAAGACCAGCCAGCCACTCCAATACGCGGCTGTAGCGGCGGCGCACTACGTCATAATCCAGATATTCGCCTTCCGGCAAGGGCAGTTCCGGCGCTACCTGGAGCGCTGACTTTTCGTCCTTGCCGCCGTTAATGGCCATCAAAAGCGCCTTCGCCAAATTGGCCCGGGCGCCAAAGAACTGCATCTGCTGTCCCAGGCGCATAGCCGACACGCAGCAAGCGATGCCGTAATCATCGCCGTAAATGGGGCGCATCAAATCGTCGCTTTCGTACTGAATGGCGCTGGTATCGATGGACACTTTAGCGCAGAAGCGTTTGAAGCCTTCCGGCAAAGCCGCCGCCCAGAGCACCGTCAGATTGGGTTCCGGCGCAGGTCCCAGATTGTAAAGAGAATGGAGCACACGGAAAGACGTCTTGGTCACCAGCGTGCGGCCGTCTACGCCCATGCCGCCTACCGATTCCGTCACCCAGAGCGGGTCGCCGGCGAAGAGCTCATTATAATCCGGCGTGCGCAGCTGCCGCGCCAACCGCAGCTTAATTACCAATTGATCAATGATTTCTTGCGCGCCGCTCTCGTCCAAAAGACCTGCCGCCAAATCGCGCTGAAAATAAATATCCAAAAAGGTCGAAACGCGGCCAATGGACATAGCCGCCCCGTTTTGATCCTTAATTCCTGCTAAGTACCCAAAGTAAAGCCACTGCGCCGCTTCCAGCGCCGTTTCCGCGGGACGGCGAATGTCGCAGCCGTAGCTGGCCGCCATCTGCGCCAGCTGTTCCAGCGCTTCAATCTGCAGCGCAATCTCTTCGCGGCTGCGCATGGTTTCTTCATCCATCGCGTCAATGCGTTCTTTTAAATCCTGCTTCTTGCAGGCGATGAGATGGTCTACGCCGTACAGCGCCACGCGGCGATAATCGCCAATAATGCGGCCCCGGCCATAGGCGTCCGGCAGACCGGTAATAATGCCCACCTTGCGAGCCAGTTTCATCTCTTCCGAATACGCCCGGAAGACGGCTGTATTGTGCGTGGTGCGGTGATTATGATAAATATCGCTGATTTCCGGGGCCAGCTTATAGCCGTAGGCTTCACAAGCCTGCTCGGCCATGCGGATGCCGCCGTTGACGATGACGCCGCGCTCTAAAGGAGCCTCGGTCTGCAAACCGACAACAACTTCCAAATCTTTTTCAATGTAACCGGCGCCATGGGATGTAATGGTCGAGACCCGCGTAGGATCGACCGACAAAACGCCGCCTTTTTCCTGTTCCGCTTTCAGCAAGTCCATGCACTTGTCCCAAAGCTTTTTGGTCCGCGCCGTCGGTGCCGCCAAAAACGCGTCATCTCCTGTATAAGGCTGGTAGTTGCGTTGAATGAAGCTGCGCACGTCAATGCGCCGCTGCCACCGTCCGCCTTGAAATTTGTTCCATGCTTTGTTGTTCATCATCGTCATTGCTCCTCTCATTAAGCCGGCGCCTTCACAGCCCCGGTCAGAGCGACAAAAAACCGCCCAGGCAGCACACAAGCTTTGCCCAGGCGGTCGGCTTTCATAGTCCCCATATTGCAGTCCACGTGGTATTCTCCACTGATCCGCCAGTCCTGCAGGGGTTCGGTTGTCTGACACAGCGGTGTGTCGCATCTTTATTATACTCATCTCAGGGAGGCACCGTCAAGAGGCCAGTGTGCTTTTTTTATCTTTTTATTTTTTAATAAGCATTATTCATTACACAGCCACGGCGCGCATTTCCCGACTACAGTCCCCTAATCGCTTCACAAGTTCGTATACCCTAACCACATTTATAGGAAACAGTGTAAAAATAAGACCTGATTTCATTTGTAATTCCTTGAAAATAAAGGTATAATAAGTTCTTTTCCTCATAAATGTTATCTTTTCCTAGTAAAGATCCAGAAAAAATTATTATCTTCATGTACTACAAGGAGGATTGTTAGAATGTCCTGGAACATCAGCAAAAAAATCACCGCCGCTTTTCTCGCCGTCATTGCCCTTGTCGCCATCATGAGCGCCTTCACTTATTACGAAGTAGGCCAGCTCAACGATATGCATATTACCTCGGCCAAAAGCAATTTAGAAAAAATGCACCTATCCCAAGGCATTGCGATGGATATCGCCAACGAAGCCGTAGCCATGCGCCGTTTTAACTTTACCGGCGACGCCAATGACATTACCGTCTTCAACACTTATCGCACGCAAGGGAACGAAAAACTGCAGCGACTGGACGCTATGCTGTCCCTGCAAAAGAACAAAGACCTTATCCAAAAAATACAACAAGAAAAAAACAAGTACGAAGGCATCGCCGAAAAGTCCTTTGCCGCCAAAAAAGCTAACGACGTCGCAGCGGTCGGCAGCCTTATGGACGAAGCCGGTACCCCGTATAAGGCGTCTATGAATGCAGCGTTGGAAATGGTGCGCAATGTTGACGATTTTGTCAAAGCCGATCAAATCGCCTCCGACGAAAAAGCGTCGTCCATGCGCAAAACATTGCTCTTCACTAATCTTTTAGTTGCCATTCTCGCCATCTTCATCAGTCGCTTCATTAGCGGCCGTATTTCGCGTCCAGCCCAAGAAGTCAGCGCCGCCGCCGCTACCATTGCTGCCGGCGACCTGTCCGGCCCGGACGTAGCAGTTACTACCCATGACGAAATCGGCGAGTTGGGACGCTCCTTTAATACCATGAAAGCCAATCTACGCCAAGTCATGCAGACCATCCAAGCTTCCACCGAGCAAGTCACGACTTCCGCAGAAGGACTGACCGCCAGCGCCGAACAGTCCGCCATCGCCTCCACCCAGGTAGCCGACTCCATTACCGCCGTAGCCCAGGGCGCCGCCGGACAGCTCCAGGCGATAGAAACCACTTCCGCCACAGTGCAGACACTGTCCGCCGGGCTGGAGGAAGCCGCCGCCAGTGCCCACGAAGTCAGTGACCAGTCTTCTCGCGCCTCGCGCACAGCCGTTGACGGCGCTCAAACGGTCGCCCAAGCGGTCAAGCAAATGCAAAGCATCCAGGAAACCGTTAATTTCTCCGCTAGCGTCGTCGCCAAACTTGGTGAAAGCTCCCAGGAAATCGGTCAAATCGTCGACACCATCTCCGGCATCGCCGCCCAAACCAATCTCTTAGCGCTGAACGCCGCCATCGAAGCCGCCCGCGCCGGCGAGCAAGGACGAGGCTTTGCCGTCGTCGCCGAGGAAGTACGCCACCTGGCCGAGCAATCCCAGGACGCCGCTAAAAAAATCACTGAACTCATCTCCGAAATTCAAGGCGACACCGCCAAAGCCGTCTCCGCCATGCAAGCCGGCACCCGCGAAGTGGAAACCGGCGTGGAAGTCGTCAACAGCACTGGCGTCGCCTTCAATAGTATTGAAACCATCGTGCTTCATGTGGCGGATCAGATGAAGGAAATGTCCACCGTCATCGAGCACATGGCCCAAGGCAGCCAAGAGATTGTCACAGCCGTAGCCGAAATTGACCGGCTGAGTAAACACGCTTCCAGCGAGTCGGAAAACGTCGCCGCCATCACCGAAGAACAGTCCGCCGCAGCCGAAGAAATCGCTGCTTCCAGCCAGGGCCTCGAAGGCATGGCGCAAAAAATGCAGGAAGCCGTCAGCAAGTTCCGGTTGTAAGAGCGAGAACGGCTAGCAAGAACGAACAAGAGAACCAGAGTGACCGGAGGGTACCAAAGAGGGTTACGAACGGAATACGAAATTATAAATTCTAGTATCAAAAAAGGAGCGTCCTATCCGATATCTTTTCGGACAAGACGCTCCTTTTGCTATTCCCATAAGAGTGAACCGTGCCCTCACTCTACTCCTGTTAAAACCCGTTCCTCGTAGTTCTCTTGCGTACCCTCCCGCGACTCCGGTTCTCCTGTTCAAAATCCGTTTCCCGTACATCTTTACTCTGTTTCACCGGCTTTACCGACGATGCCTCGAAAGGATTTCTCAAACTTAGGACGCGGAATGAGCACCCGATGGCCGCAGCCCATGCACTTCAGCCCGATGTCCATGCCCGTACGCACGATCTCCCAACGGTCACTGCCGCAAGGATGCGCCTTCTTCATTTTCACAATATCCCCCATGTCCACCTTGACGATATTCATCTCATTTCCTCCTTGTTATCCAGAAAGGAAGAGAGAAGATACGTTTACACAGAGTAACAGCGACGGCACGTGAAGTGCCTAGTGCCGGATGCGCCATGGATGGCGAAGCATCCGGTCTCCACGAGGTAACAGAGAGAGTATGTGGAGCAACCAGCACTAGGCGCATCCAGCGCCGCCGCCGATTCTCTTGTTCAATCTTTCGCGTTTTTCGCGTTTTTCGCGGTTAAACAATAGCCCCGCACCCTCACTCTACTCCTGTTAAAAAGCCCGTACTCCGTTCTTCTCTGACGTACCCTCCCGGGACTCCGATTCTCCTGTTCAATCTTTCGCTTTTTCGCGGTTGAACAATAGCCCCGCACCCTCACTCTACTCCCTCTACTCCCTCTACTCCTGTTAAAAAACCCGCACCCCATTCTTCTCTGTCGTACCCTCCCGGGACTCCGATTCTCCTGTTCAATCCTCGTTCTCCGCACCTTCGTCCAGCTTGACCCAGCCGTCTTCACTGCGCTTATGCCAAACACCGCAGCGCACACCCGCACGCTCCAGCAGCACCCGCAGCTCTGCCGCCTCCTCAAAAGCGCAGAGCAGGCTTTGGCCGCAGCTAAGATCCAGCTCCTGCGGCGTCGGCACAAGACGCACCTGCCGCTGCCCAAGCTCCCGTTCCGCCAGCAGCGCATCATGCACAGATACCAACGTCACCAAACAGTTGAGCTTTGGATAGAGCTTAGCCAAAATCACAGCGTCAGCGTCCTCGCGGAACGAGTCAGCTCTAGAATGGTATACATATTGGTCGCTTCCCCTACGGCCAGCTTGTCTTCCAAGTGGTAATAGGAAAGGCAAGTACCGCAGGACAGCACCTGGCAGCCCGCCTCCGCCATAGCCCGGATGGGCTCCAGCAAAGCTGACGTTTCCACTGTCAGCTTCACGCCGCTATTGAGAAAAAGCAGCGCTTTTGGCACAGGCCCTTCCAAGAGCGTATGCAGAAAGGAACGCATTAAGACCGCACCCAGTTCCTCGCTGCCGTGGCCCAGAGTATCCTTCGTAAGCAAATACACCAGCCCCGCCTCAGCAGGCGCTTCTTCCCGACAGCTTACGCATTCACCCAGAAACGTTGGCAGTTCCTCAGCCTCTCCTTTAGTCAAACGCAAAGCAAAGCCGCCGGCTTCCGCAGCTACATCTACGGCGCAGCCCAAGGACGTCGCCAGCTTGCGTACATTTTCCTTGGCAATGGCATTATCCACCCGCACGGTCAGCACGCCGGCCCCCATGGCGTCCAGCGCCCGCTTGGTCAAAATGACCGGCTGCGGACAAAGCAGCCCTCTGGCGTCTAGCTCATTTGACATCGATGGTTCCTCCTTCGCCGTCCGTTACATGGCCAATAATGGCTGCCGCCGCCACGCCCGCTGCCTGCAGCTCCCGCAGCAACCGCGGCGCTTCGTCTTCACGCAAGGCAATCAGCAAGCCGCCGGACGTCTGTGGATCATAGCACACATCACGCAGCGCCTCCGGCACCGCGTCGTCAAAACGCACCCGCGCGCCCAGGTAATCGCGGTTTGTATAAGCCCCGGCCGGGATCAGCCCCATCGCCGCCGCTTCCAGCACCTCCGGCAACAGCGGCAAGGCCTTGGCATCCAGACAAATCTTGACCCCGCTGCCGGCAGCCACTTCCGCCGTATGTCCCAACAGGCCAAAACCCGTAATATCGGTGCAGCCGTGCACGTCAAAGCCTTCCATAGTCTGCGCCGCCGCCTTATTCAGGGTCGACATGGATTTCCCCGCCGCCGCCACGCCTGCGCCAAACATCTCCAGCCGCGCCGCGGTTGTCAAAATGCCGGTTCCCAGCGCCTTGGTCAACACCAGCACATCGCCGGGACGCGCCCCGGCGTTGGTCCGCACCCGCGAAGGATGACAAACACCAGTCACGCTGAGACCGTATTTGGGCTCATTGTCCGCAATCGTATGGCCTCCGGCCAAAACCGCCCCCGCTTCGGCCACCTTGTCCATGCCGCCTTGAAGCACCTGCAGCAGCACCTCCGCCGGCAGCTTGCAAAGAGGCCAGGCCACGACATTCAATGCCGTCAGCGGCTTGCCGCCCATAGCATAGACATCGCTCAAACTGTTAGCCGCCGCAATCTGCCCAAACAAATACGGATCATCCACCATGGGAGGAAAAAAATCAACCGTCTGAATGAGCGCGGTTTCTTCGTTTAACAAAAACACCCCGGCGTCATCCGACGTATCCGTCCCTACCAAAAGACGCGGATCACTTGGCGCCTTGAGCTGCCGCAGCACCTGCGACAACGAGCCCGGCGGCACCTTGGCGGCACAGCCGCCGCTATTTGTAAACTGAGTCAGCTTCACCATGAAGCATCCCCTCCTATCATTTCCTGTAGCCATAGTAAATTCTACACTCTTCTTCAGGCTCCTGCAAACAGAATCACTTTAAAATAGGATAGGTACGCTCTGTGTTCCGTACTCCGTACTCGCAAAAACCCGCCCCGGACGTTGTCCAGAGGCGGGTTTCTCTTCGCTTTAATTTCCTCGCGCTTGCTGGCGGGATTTTTCTTGTTTTTCCAGCATTACGCCGGTAATAACTTTGTCGGTTTCCAGCATGCCTGGGGCGCTGACGCGTCCCAGGTTACGAATGGTGTCTTCCACGGTCGGCGCGATAATGCCGTTACTGTCGGGCACCACAATGCCCCGCACCGCCATTAGCGAACTTTCGAGGGCTGTTGCCGCCGCTGTGGAAAGCTTCAGCGCACAGCCTACCTTGCCGCCGTCGCAAATCATGCCGGTCAGATTGGCGACGACATTCTTAATGGCCATTTCCACCGTTTTCGGCTTGTTCGGCTCCATCAGCCAGGTAACCGCCGCCGTCGCTCCGGTGGCCGCCGCTACGGCACAGCCGCAAAGAGCGGAGAGATTGCCTGTATGAATCTTGACGTAGACGTTCAGCAAATGGCTGATCGCTACGGCCCGCAGCAACTCTTCATGGCTTTTTTGCAGCGCCTTGGCCGTCACATATACAGGCAGGATAGCGGTAATGCCGTGATTGCCGCTCCCCGCGCTGGACATAACCGGCACCGGCTCGCCGGACATGCGGGCGTCCGCCGCCGCCGCCGTCAATGTCTTCGCCTCGTAAATGATGTCTTCGCCAGCCAAACCCTTGACCTGCAGCTCCCGATAGAACGCGCCGATACCCATGCCCAGACGCTTTTCGATCCCCGTCTCGGCAGCGGCGACATTCATATCGATGCCTTCTTGCAAAAACTCCAGCTCCGCCGCCGGCAGCGCCGCCACCGCTGCAATCAGCTTGGCCACCGTCACCTGAGGCTGCCGCAAAAAGCTGCGGCTGTCGGTATGAATGGCCGCTTCCCGTTCGTCTTGAGCTAAGGCGAATACCGTTTCTTTATCCGTTTCCAGCAGCACCAACCTTGTGTGCTTTTCCTCAATCACCGCGCGGCTCCAGTTTTCGCCGCTGCGCAAAATGACTTCAATCCACAAGGATGTTTTATCCGGGTGCACCCGCACCGTTACCGCCTGGTCCGCCAGCATCTGCCGCGCCGCAGCTAGCGTCTCCGGCGGAAGTTCAGACAACACCGAAAGCTGCTTTTCCGGCTGCGCCACCAGAGCCCCCAAAGCCGCAGCGATTTCCATGCCGGTTTCCCCGGTACCGGGAATGCCTACAGCCACGCCGTTTTTATAGACATTGCTGTTCACCGTGACTTCCACGCTTTGCACCTTAGCCTGCAGCGCTTTCGCCGCATGAGCCGCCGCTAACGCCACCGCTCCCGGTTCGGTGCAACCCATCGTCGGCAGCACTTCTGCATGGAGCAATTCTAAAATATCTTCTTGCTTCACCTTACAACCTCCCGGCCTGACTTGCTCGTCAGGCGTTTCCTTGTTTTTTCATGAAAAAGTAAAGCGGCACGCCTAAAGCCATTGCGCCCAGGCCCCACAGTATCTGTTCTGTTGACGCCTTGGATACCAGCCAAACGCTGACCGCCACCGCCGCTAACGGAATAAAAGGGACTAACGGCAGCCGGAAAAAACCTTCCAAATCCGGACGTTTTTTACGCAGTACAATAACCGCCAGACACGTCGGCACGTATTGAGCGAAACGCGACACCACGCTAATCGCCGCCAGCTTGACGAAGCTGCCCGAAAGAGCCACGGGAATCGCCAATAATACGGTAATGAAAATCGCCCAAGTCGGCGTGTTAAACCGTCCGTTTTCCGCAATTTTGCGCGGCACCAGACCATCCTGCGCCAAAGCCACACCGCTGCGAGGCGTCAGGAACGACGCCGCTACATTAATGCCGCCGATGGAAATCAGCGTCCCGATGGTCACCAGCCACTTACCAGCCGGTCCGAAAATGGCATTGGCCGAATCCGCCACAGGAGCCACGCTTTTCGCCAAATCCGCGCCCAGCGTGCCTACCGCCACTGCCTGCACCATGAAATACACTACTGAGCAAAAGCCCATGACCATCATGAGCGCCAGCGGCAGATTGCGCCGGGGATTTTCCATGTCCTCCGCCGCTACGGCCAGCGCTTCAAACCCGGTAAAGGCGTAAAAAATGAGCAGCGCCGCCGCGCCGAAGGCATCCAGATCAAACCCTTTCGGATACAACGGCGTAAAGTTCCCGAAGTCGATAAAGAACGCGCCCAGAACCACAAAGAACAACAGCGGCAGCACCTTGCCTACGGTAATCAAATTGTTGACGACCTTCGCCAGTTTCACGCCTAGGTAGTTTAGCAATCCCAAGCCGCAGAGAATGGTCAAAATAATGGTCGTCTTGTACGGCTCCTGCAAGGCAGGCGGCCATACGGCGCTTAAAGCCGTCACAAAACCCACCGCCATCGCCGCCCAGGCAATAATACCGATAGCCCAGCGCATAATGCCCACTTCAAACCCGACGAACTCGCCGAAGGCTTCCCTGGCATACACATAAGCCGCGCCGTTGCGGCTGAATTTACCGGCGCACTCGGCAAAGCAAAGCGCGATGGTCAACACCACCAGCGTCATGAAAAGGTATACAAATACGCTGCCCGGCCCAATTAAGGCCATGGCCTTGCCTGGCAATAGAAAAATGCCGGAACCGATAACCGCGTTGATCCCCAAGAGCACAATGCTCCAAAAACCGAACTTACTTTTTGTTTCGTTAGTCATGGGCTCGCCTCCTCCTTAATTCCCTAAGAAAACTACAAATTAGCAAGAATTCTTTTTAATGATAGCTATAAACTTCTCAAACAGCTGCGCCATCGGCACCGACGTCGCCGCCATCATCTCCGGATGCCATTGCACTGCCAACAGCCACGCCCCACTGGCGCTTTCCACCGCTTCTACCACGCCGTCCAAAGCCCTGGCGCTAACGCGCAATCCTTCCCCAAGCTTGTCCACCACTTGGTGATGATGGCTGTTCACACGCACCTCGCCGCTTGCGCCGATCGCTTCCGCCAACAGCGAATTTCCCTCCACCTCTACCGTGTGGCTAGCAATGTGTCGCGGGTATCCCTGCCAATGGTTCCCCACTTCCGGACCGGCCAAAGCCACGTCCTGATGCAGCGTGCCGCCGCAAGCTACATTGATAAGCTGCATCCCCCGGCAAATCCCCAGAATAGGCAATCCCAAACGCCGAGCCTCCTGAAAAACCGCCAGATCATAAACGTCCCGCTCCGGTAATATTTCCCCCAGCCCTCGGCGCGGCTGCTGGCCGTAGCTGAAAGGATCCACGTCATGCCCGCCCGGAAAAACCACCGCATCTACGCAGGACAGCTGCGCCGTTATCGCCGCCGCATCCAGCACCGGCAGCAAAAGAGGCACCGCCCTCGCCGCCCGCAGCGCTTCTACATAATCATGGTTGATGTAATCCCGTTCCAAACCGGGAAACGGAGCGCCTGGCATAACTAGCCGGCTGCCCAACAAGCCAATAATCGGTTCTTTCATAGTAACCGCCTCCTTACTTACTGCTAAAGGGTATAACTATTTAATTAGCAAAGTTGGTGCCAACTATCTTTGAACGCTATTGAGCAAAAAAGCAAAGACTTAGACCGCCTTTTCTCCTGGAAGAAGAGTTCAGGCGTCTAAGTCCTTTGTATATAAACAAATTCATTTTTTCTTCTCTATAATTAGGTTGTCACCAGACCCGTTTAAACCCATTTTTAGCCTATTTACTAATACAGAAGACCGTTCTTTCTTGGCGTCAGCCACCACGAAAGCCCAAACAGAACTGTTTCTTCAACACAGCAACGCAAGCTGCCTCGCCACAGCCACGCCTTTCTCCGTCAAACGGCTGCCGCTTCGTCCGGTTTGCGCCTCTGCCAGCCCCCAGCTTTGCAGCCATTCCAACGCCCGGCGCACTTCCCCTTCGCCGCACGGCTCTCCCTGCTCCAACAGCCGAATCCCCAAAGTCTTCCGTCCCGCCGGTCCCGCCGCCAAACAAGCAAGCACCCTTTGCGCAAACGGCCAGGCGCTGTGCCGTCGAAAGGCTTCCTCTTCCAGCGGCGTTTCCCTCACATAGTACGGCAGATCCGCCTCGCCAATACGTTCTCCGGCGGCGAAGGCCGCATAGGCCGCCACATTCTGCAGCTCCCGAATATTTCCCGGCCAGGCATACGCTAAGAGCGCCGCTTGCGCGCCTTCGTCCGCCGTAAGCTGCGGCCGCCCCTGTTCGCCCAAAAAGAAGGACAGTAAGGGTAAAATATCCTCGCGCCGCTCTCGCAGCGGCGGCACCACCAACGGCAGCACATGCAGACGATAATACAGATCTTGCCGAAAACGCCCCGTTTCTACGAGCTGACGCAAATCCAGATGCGTCGCCGCCACCACGCGAATGTCTACATTGAGCACCTGACTTGACCCCAGCCGGGTCAGCTGTTTTTCCTGGAGCACCCGCAGCAAGCGAGCCTGCAGCGCCAACGGCATATCCCCGACTTCATCCAAAAACACAGTACCCCCATGAGCCTGCTCGAAAAGGCCTCGTTTCCCCTCGCGCAGCGCCCCCGTAAACGCGCCGCCTTCGTAACCGAATAGCTCGCTTTCCAAGAGAGCCTCCGGCACAGCAGCGCAGTTTACCGCCACAAAAGGCTGATGCTTGCGCGGCGACGCGTTATGAAGAGACTGCGCTAAAAGTTCCTTGCCTGTGCCGCTTTCGCCGGCGATCAGCACCGTCAGTCCGGACGCCGCCATCCGCTCCGCCAGTTGCAAGCATTCCCTCATTTGCACGGATTGCGTACGGATATCTGCAAAACAATACCTCGCCATCAGCCCTTGGGAACGCAGCCGGCGTTCCTTGGTCTTTTCCAACTGCCGCAGATAGGTGATGTCCTGCACGCTGAGGCAGCAGCCCGCCGGCGCGCCAAACTGCAAAATAGTCTGCTTTCCTACCAACAGCTCCCGTCCGGCCATTTCCACCACTTCGCCCCTCACATCACCGCCAGGCAAAAGCGCCGCCAAAGGCGCAGGAAGTACCTTTGCCGCCTTCCGGCCCAAACAGGCGTCGCCTTCCAGCTTCAGCAATTCCCGCATCGCCGCGTTGGCAACCAAAATACGCCCTTGCACATCCAACAGTAACAGGCCCTCTTTAGCCAAGTCCACCACCGACTCCAACTGCGCCTTCTGCAAAAACAATTGCCGCTGCTGCTCCTTGATGCCGCCTGCCACATTAACAGTCGACTCCGCATATAAGACCAACCGCCGGCTGAGCTCGGCGCACTCCAAGCCCAAACGGTTGATGATTTCTAAAAAGGTCGAGATATCAATTACCCGATTGCCTAAATCGACAATCATCGAAATCGGCGGCGGCACCAAATGAGCCTCCCCGGGAGTCGTCGCCAGCAGGCAGTCTACGGCTTTATCCGGGTCATACGGAATCAAGCGCAAATGCCGCAAACCAACCTGGTACAAAAAGGCCACCGTCTCCAGCGTCGTCTCCGGCGCGTCGTTGACCACCAGCACCCTCGTTCCCTCAGGCAAAGTCAAAAGAGGCTCTACCGCCCCTTCGCGCACCGTCCGCTGCACCACCAGAATGCGGCTGGTATCCGGCACATAGCCCTCCACCTCCAGCACCTTGCTTTTCAGCATCACCAGCACGACATCCTCTTCCAACCGCGCCGGCTGCGTCAGCGCATTCAACGCATAGAGACGGATGTCTACATAGCCTGCCAAAACCTCTTCCAGGTTGTCTTTTAAAAACGCCCCTAATTGCGTTACACCGTTCGTCACTATCGCGATGGTTTTCATCAAACTTCCAGCACCCCTTCCCGCCACAGCAACGCGTTGCTTTTCACTGCCGCTAAACCCCGTTCGTGTATTTCGCAGTTCGATAGCAACGTTCCCCTATAGCATCCAACCGCAATTTCCTTTTCAATCCAGCTGCTTACACAGGGCATAGAACGTCTCCGGCTGGACCAGCTTATAGACGAACTTTTTTCCGACCTTTGCTTTCGTCAATAAGCCAATCTCCACCAGCTGATTCAAATCGGACCTGCCTGTCTCATACACCACTTTAAACTTTTTCACATACTCTTCGATGGTCACAAAATTTTTGCCCTCTTGGCTCAGCACGTTGACTAGGCGCGCTTGCCGCTTAGACAAAGCCACGCCCATTTTACCGAGACACTCCTTGATGAGTTTACGGCTGTATTCTTTGCGAAACCGCGTCAGCACCGTTCTGATCGAACTCACAATCATGTCTGTGTAGTACAAGGCAAAATACGTCATATCACTGCCATAATCTTCGGTATCCTTAATGGCTTTATAGTATTTCGCCTTGTGTTCCCGCACAATGCTCGAAATCGAAAAGAATTTGAAAAAGCCATAGCCGCGCTGCAGCAAATACATATAGGAAATCGCTCTGGCCGTCCTGCCATTGCCATCAAAAAACGGATGAATATAGACAAAATACATATGAATCATGCACGCCTTCAAGACCGGATGAAGGCCGTCACTGTCATCCTGAATAAAACGCACTAAAGAATCCATCATTTCCTGCACCTTCGCGTGCGCCGGCGCCTCATAGATGGCATTATTTAGCGCCGCATCCCAAACATATACCGGACCTGTCCGATATTTAGCAACGACATCGTCCGCTTCCAGCGTATTTTGCGTCACTCTCCGGTACACAGCCAGAATCATAGCTTCATCAAGGGGTTTGTCCAGATTTTCCAGCAAAAAATGCAAGGCGTGATAATTGTTAAGTATCATCTTCTCGCTCTTATTGACCGGAGCGCTATGCGTGGCAATCAGCTCGGCGGTTCTTTGTTTGGTCGAAAAGGCGCCTTCAATCACACTGGAAAAGAACGCCTCGTCCAAAACAGCTTCCAGAAGCAGCTTATCCGCCAACTCCCCTTCCACCGCAGAAAATACTTCCTGCAGACCCATTTCATCAATATAGTCCATGTTATGCGCCAACTTAGGGGTAACTGCTATCCAGAATGGTTCGCCCTGCTTGTCTAGTAAAGACGTGGAAAGGGCATACCGTTTTCTTGCCGCAAGAAGTTTTTCCCAAAACTCGTCAATGTTTATTTTAGGAGCCACCCGGTATAAAACCTCCTGCCGATTCATGTACTTATCAATAAAAATCTCTATCAGCTTTTCCATCCCGCCAGCCTCCTTCCGCCTTGGATTTCGTCTTGATTTAATACTATTTTACTACTAATTTGCTACTAGTCAACACAGCCAAACCGCTACGCTTTCCGCGGAAGAGAACGTCACTCAGAAAAGCAGAGAACGGCCGGAGGAAGTCATCTTTTTTCACTTCATTCATGGCGCTGCCTCCTGTCCGCTCCCGTCTCTTCACAATCAGTATACGTCGTCCCGCCGTGTGGCACTAGGCAGCAAGTATGGCAAAACGGACGTAAATAAAGCAAAGGCAAAATGGAAAACAAGCAAAAAAAATGGTATGATAAAGCTAGAAATTCTAAGAAAGGAGGTTGAAATATGGAACAAATGTTTAAAGAATTGGTGGACTTTCTTGGTGAGAAATTCGAGAAGATTGACCAGCGCTTTGAAAAGATGGACCAGCGCTTTGAAAAGATGGACCAGCGCTTTGACCAGATGGACCAGCGCTTTGACCAGATGGATCAGCGTTTTGACCAGATGGATCAGCGTTTTGATCGATTAGAGTCACAGGTCCAAAATAACACAGCAGCCATTGAAGCACTACAGGGTCAGACAACAGAGAACACGGACATGATTAAAGCATTGGTTCATCGTGTGGATGAACTAGACGCAAAGTTTGATGGTTTACTGGTGAATACGGCCAGTAAGGAATCAGTTGAAAACATTAAGAAGTATTTAAGAGCTGTCGAGTGAGCGACAGCTCTTTTCTTTTTCGCGTTTTTCGTGTATTTCGCGGTTCGTTAACAACGATCCTCTACTTTATTATCCAACCGCGAAAAGCGCGAAATTTGATTTGTCATTCTGATTCTAAGGCACACAGCAAAAAAGGGAACGCGCGCTTGTCACCCTTGGAAAAAAAGAAAAAGCCTCCCCGCGCCGTCGATCCTGCGGGAAGGCCTATTCTGTGTCCCCAAGCTTCAAAACATCACCTCGTTCCTTTGTATACCGCCGCGTCACATCGGCGGTATATGGGGCAGGCGGATTGCCAGCTCAAACCACGCCATCGCTCACACCTCCTTCTTCCTATTACTTTCCAGACAGCATGCAACTGCTGCAATATCTTTGGGAAGGGAGGACTACTAACCCTCGCGGGTCACGTAGTCCGCAGCCCCAGCCAAACCACCAGCCACAGAAGCAACAGAAGCGCCCGCAGCCGTGATGGTCCCCACCGCACCGGCCACAGGCAGAGCGGTAACCACAGCCACACCGGCTGCGCGCCGCCGCCAAAGAGCGGCGTCACCAAGCGCCAGGTTGTTTTGATTTCCCTACTCTTCATGGTCTCGCTCCTTTCCCATCCTTGCCGCTTTTATCCGGCAAGACTTCCACTTCCATCGCCCCCATGCCGAGGGCCGTCTTGATGCCCACACCAGCGCATTCGCCAAAAGCCAACAGCTGCGCCGCCCAAAGCCCGGCAGGTTCCTGGCGATGCAGCCGAAATTCCAATGTACCCTGAAAAGAAGGAATGCGAACCTTCTCCAGCTCGAAACGGGCCATTTGCAGCTCATAGCCCAGCAAAGACATCCCGGCTTCCCAATCCAGTCCCTCCGGCGGCTTTTCCCAGCCTGCCGCGGCACGGCGCAGAGCCAGTCCCTGCATCAGCTGCGGCCACTGGGGATACACCATATAGCGGTTTTGCGAACGCACCGAGGCAGGAGTCAAAAAACGCAGCCGCAAAGCTTTAGCGGTAAGAAGAGCCTCGCTGCGCCGCTCCAGATCCTCCGACGTCAGAGCCTGCACCTGCCGCACCTGCAGAGTCAAAGAACATTGTTTCTGACGGCTGAAAAATGGCCGACCAGCCTGCTGCAAAATACGAGGCGCCAATTCCTGCACCGCTTCTTCCTGCCATATCGCTAACCGCCAGAGAGCTTTTCCCTTAGACAAGGGCAGCACATACTGACTGTAAGGCCGAACCCCCTGTACATGAAGCTTCGCCGCCCATGCCGGACTAAGCCACTCCATCAGACACCCCTGCAGCACCGAGCCCATGGCTGCATGAAAAAACTGTCCGTCGCTGCGCGTCAGCTCGCCTTGGATAATCTGAATACCCTTATGATCCTGTTCTTCCAAATTCTCTCTCCTTTCTCTAATAGTTCCACCTTTAAAAATTTCGTCTCCCCGCTTCGCCTCAGCGTTCTTTTGCATCCACAGCACCACGTCTTCTTCCAGCCGCGCCGGCTGCGCCAGCGCTATTTAGCCCCCTAATGAAGTTGGAGTCTTGTCTCTAAATCGGATAGAATAAAAACAGAAGGGTGGAGACAAGATATGAAGGGCAAAAACTACACTA
>SAAJ01000028.1 GCA_009929485.1 Negativicutes bacterium | reverse complement strand
TAATTGGACTTGCTTTGGATTAGATTTTCAAAATGCCCGTGCCAAGGTTTAGTTGTGGAATTTTATTCGATGGATTTAAGGACTTTATGAGAACACTCTATCCCGTAACCCTCAATCGCATCCTCCGATTATGCCAGCAGACGTCGGTTGCCATGCCATCCTTGGCGCAACCGACCTTAGGCACATCACGTGCCGTCACTCTTGTTCAATATTTCTTCAAAAAGAGACGTTGAGCAAACTGCGAGCTAATGCTTGACCAATGGCTTGCTGCCAGGCGGGATCGCACAGGATTTGGCGGTCCTGGTATTGCGTAATGAAGCCGCATTCTACAAGGACTGCGGGCATAGAGGTAGCGGCCAGTACCGTGAAAAAGGCGTCTTTGACGCCGCGGTCCAGGGAGTAGTGGAGCCCGTTTAGCTCGTTTTGCACCGAACCGGCCATGCGGAGTCCTGGCGCGGAGCCAGGATAGTAGTAGCTTTCAATGCCGCGGGCCGTATCATCTTCGGCGGCGTTGCAATGAATGGAAAGAAAGGCGTCGCAGCCGGCTTCGTTAGCTAGCGCTGCGCGCCAGGTCAGACCGTCATCGTCGATGTCTTGCGTACGAGTAAGACAGACAGAGGCGCCTCTTTGACGCAGCTCTTTGGCGGTTTGCAGGGCGATGGCCAAGGTGAGGTCTGCCTCGTGCAGGTTGTGGAAACAAGCGCCAGGCTCGGCAGGGCCGCTATGGCCGGGGTCTAAGCAAATGAACATTGAAAATCAACTCCTTTCAGTTTGAGGCATAGCCTTGTCTGTACGTAAAAATGGCAACCTTTTGCGCAAAATCTATGGTTTGTGCTATAATAGGCGAAAGTAAGTTCGGGGAGGCGTCTTGATGCGAAAAGGATGGATTTGGCTGTTGCTTTTGCCGGTTTGTTTGTTCTTAACGGCTTGCGGCGGCAATGGAGCAACAACAGGAGGCTTTGATGCTTCTAAATATGAAAAAGCGGTGGTGAAGCGAGTCGTTGACGGCGATACGCTGCTCTTAGCCAACGACAAACGGGTGCGTTTGATTGGCGTTAATACGCCGGAAACAGTGAAGCCTAATTCGCCGGTGGAAGCCTACGGCAAGGAGGCCAGCGAGTATACGAAGAAGATGCTTACAGGCAAAACTGTGTATTTAGAAAAGGATGCCGGCGATACGGACAAGTACGGTCGGTTGCTGCGCTACGTGTACACCGAAGACGGCAAGATGTTTAACGAGGTGCTGGTGCAAGAAGGGTATGCCCAGGTGATGACCATCCAGCCGAATGTCAAATATCAGGAGCGATTTGTGCAAGCGCAGCGTCAAGCGCGTGAGGGTAAAAAAGGACTTTGGAACAAGTAAGGGAATGAACCGCTTAGGCGGTTCATTTTAGTTTAAGCGGTTGTTGAAAATGTCTTTCAGCTGAGGATGATTTTTGTTATAATGAAAGTTAACTGATATGAAAAAATAAGAAAACATGGTGTTACGACCAGGTTCAGGAGGTTATATAGTAATGGCAGAGAAAAAACTACCATTTTCCCAGGCGCAGCTGGACGAAATGCTGCAAAAATATCCTACCCCTTTTCATTTGTATGACGAAGCGGCCATTCGCGCGAATGTAAAGCGTCTCTTGGCGGCGTTTTCTTGGGCCCCTGATTTTAAAGAGTATTTTGCCGTCAAAGCGACGCCGAATCCGTTTTTGCTGAAGATCTTGAAAGAAGAAGGGCTGGGTGCAGATTGCAGCTCTGCCGCCGAATTGATATTGGCGGAAAAAGTAGGTATTATCGGCGAAAATATTATGTTTTCATCTAACGATACGCCGGCGGAGGAATATGCAAAAGCCGTCGAGCTGGGCGCGATCATCAATTTGGATGACATCAGCCATATCGAATATTTGGAGAAGCATGTCGGCCTGCCGGAACTGCTGTCTTTCCGTTACAATCCGGGCAGCGCTCGTGCAGGAAATACGATTATAGGCAAGCCGGAAGACGCGAAATACGGCTTGACCAAGGAGCAGTTATTTGAAGCCTACCGTATTGTGCGCGACAAAGGTGTTAAACGTTTTGGCATTCACACCATGGTTATTTCCAATGAACTGAATCCGGACTACTTCATTGAGACCGCCCGGATGATGATGACCTTGGTCAAGGAAATCTACGAGACCCTGGGGATTCGCATTGAAATGATCAACTTTGGCGGCGGTATCGGCGTTCCGTATCGCCCGGAAGACAACCAAGTGGATTTGGAATATGTCGGCGCTGGTATTCGCAAGCTGTACGAGGAAATTATCGTGCCCGCCGGTCTTGCGCCGCTGAAACTGGCCTTGGAATGCGGCCGCATGATTGCCGGACCTTACGGTTATTTGGTGTCGAAGGTGCTGCATAAGAAAGAAACCTACAAAAACTATGTGGGCTTGGATTCTTGCATGGCCAACCTGATGCGTCCCGCCTTATACGGTTCCTACCATCATATTACGGTGGTGGGCAAGGAGCAGCAGCCGTTGGACCATGTGTATGACGTAACAGGCTCACTGTGCGAAAACAATGATAAGTTCGCCATTGACCGGGCGTTGCCGCAGATAGATATCGGCGATATTGTGGTGATTCACGACGCCGGGGCGCATGGACATGCCATGGGCTTCAACTATAATGGCAAGCTGCGTTCCGCGGAAATTCTTCTGAAGGCGGACGGTACAACCGAACTGATCCGTCGGGCGGAAACCTTAGAGGATTATTTTGCTACCTTGGATTTTTCAAAACTATAAGGTGATTATGGTAAGAAAGGGCAAAGCCGGTTTAGGCTTTGCCCTTTTTTGTACGATATAGTTCATGAAATAGTTTGCATGGTTTGCAGCAGGTCGTAGGAAAGAGAGAGATTTCCATGGAAATTCGCAATTTGCAAGGGCTGATGCAGCATTGGCTGCCTCAGGTCAAAGGAAATACGGACGCGCTGCCTGCCAAGGCCGCCGCAGCGCTGCAGGGGAGCGGTGTTAAAGTAGGCGCTGACGGCGTGGATATGCAGGCGGACGGGGAAATGAAGGCGGCGTTACAGCGGTTGCAAGGCGTTATGCAGGAACAATTGCAGGATGTGTCTGAGCTGCCGGTGGAAGTACGCAAGGCGGTGGAAGCCATCTTGGAACAGTATACGCAGGTGCAGAAAGTTGTTCCCGAAGGAATCAACGCCATGCTGACGTCGCCCCGGCAGGCGGCGGATTTATTGTCTCGTTTGGCGGATGCGCTGAGTGAAGGCGCGGCGCTTAAAGAAGAAGGCGGCGAAGCCGTCAAGCAGCTGGTAGACCGTTTGGTGAGCGCTTTTAAGGAAACCTTGCCCTCCTCGCCGGGAGATCTGGCGGCGAAGCTGGCTTCTTTGGTTCAAGATATTAATGGGCGGCAGGGGCCGCTGGATAAAGAATTAACGCAGCTGTTGCAGCAACTGACTGCTAAAATGCTTAGGGGAAATGGAACTGCGGGAAGTGCTCCGGAAATAGGAGCGCCCATTACATCGGCTGCAGCGGCAACGGACGCGTTAAAGCAAATGGCGCAAAGCAACGAAGCGCTGCTGGCAGTGATGAAAGCGCTGACGCAAGAAGAAGGTATTGGTGCGGCGCTGCAGGAGGCTGGGAAAAATCCTAATGCTCTTATGCCGAACGCAGCGACGGCAGCTGCGGCCAATGGAGCGGCGGGAGGTGCGACGGTTCGTCCTGCTATGAGCGAAGGTGCTAAAGCGGTGTTGCAGCAACTGGTTCAGGCATTTCAAAGTCAATTGCCGGAGGAATTGCAGAGCGCTGGAGTGCAAGGGCAAGTGCTGGAAGGTACTCGTTTATGGGCCTTGCTGAAGACGGTTGAAAGCGGTGCGACGGCGGGCTTGAATCGACAGGAGTTCAAAGCGTCCGGCGAAACCTTTCGGCAGCTTGCCGCTTGGCTGAACGGCGGGGCGCAGGGAGAAACGCCGGATTTGGGTGAACTCTTTGGGTTGGTGCAGTTTTTGCCGGCAAGTGCGCAACAGAGCGTATGGTCGCTGGCGCGGCAGCAAGGACTGCCGGATGTGCTGCGGCAGTGGGCGGTTTTGTTGGGGGATGGAAGCGCGAATACAGCGGATGTTCCGAAGGAACTGTCTTCCTTGCAGCAGCGGCTCGGCAACAGCGGCGAGGCGGCTCGCATGGCCAACTTGCTAAATGAGGCGGCGGATTGGCTGGAGGGGAACAGCAACCGCTCTTTAGCGGCCATGGGGCGCATGGTTAAGCTGCTGCCTCCGGAAGTGGCCCGCTTGGTGCAACAGGTTTTAGCCCAGGATGGATCGGCAGAACAACTGCGCAACATGGGGAACTTGTTTACCCAGTTGTCCGAAGAAGCCCCTCAAAGTCAAACTCTTTTGTTTTTACGCCAAGCCGGAGCGCAGGCGCCAGCCGGAGGCGCAGATGGCGCAGCGCAGACGGCGCAACGGCTCTTGGCTTTGATCAGTCAATTGGCCAGTCGCCAAGGGCAAGCGGAAGGCGAGTTAACGCAGCTGCTGCAACAATGGCAGGCTAAGGTGCAGGGAGACCCGGCGCAAACCTTGCTGTTGGAGCGGGCCGTGCGCCAATTCGGTGCGCAGGTGCCGCCGGATGTGGCTCAGACGGCGCTGAAAAGCAATTTGCCGGATTTGCCGAAATTTTGGGTGCTCTTAAAAACCATGGAAGCTGGCGAATGGAACGAGCTTCCTGCGCAGGCGCAACGAAAGGCGGCCGATGTGGTCCGTGAATTGGCTTCCTCCTTGCAGCGTCCCTCTGTATGGGAGGCGGACGTCAAAACAGAGCACAGCCTGCTGACGTTTACGAACACCTTGCTCTTTGATCCCCAAGGCACGCCGTATCCCATGTATTGGCATCTGTATCATCAGCAGCAGAAAGACGCTCAAGGCCGGGATACTGGCGAGTTTGAAACCTGGCTGCGAGTATGCCTGGAAACGGAAAATATGGGGACCGTCGATGTGGTATTCCGCTATTACGACGAAAAGGCGCTGGATGTACGGCTGCGTTTTGAAGGCGAAGAGGGCGCGGAAGCTTTCCGGGAAGTGTTGCCGGAAGTGCGACAGGCTGTGGGCGAAATGCCTTTTGAACTAGGAGATATCTGGGTAAGCCGCGGCGGCAAAAAAGAAACCAAAGAAAAGTCTGAGTAAATGAATTAAACAGGAGTAAAGTGAGTAAAGGGAGGGCACGGGGATTTTTGAACAGGAGAATCGGAGTCTCGTGAGGGTACGCAGGAGGTTTTTTGGTTCAGGGGGACGGTTCTCCTGAACCAATTTGCCTCGGGCTGACTCGTGAGAACCGTCCTCTTGAACCGCTCGTGAACCAAAAATTAAATTAAGCGCCGAGGTGCTGGTAAAAATACCAGGCCCGGCGCTTTTGTTATTTTTGCTCATTTTCTATAACTTTTCTATGACTTTTCTTCTGTTGCTCTGTGCGAATCGTACCCTCAGTCGTACCCTCCCTCTACTCCCTGTACTCATGTTAAATTATCCGGAATCTTTTAATTTTTAGTCGCTAACGGTATAGCCTGGAAGAAAGCATCCCAGCCTACGCGCTCGATGGTTTGGCGCAGGCGTTCTTTTTCCTGGCCGTGCTGTTCGAAAAAATCAAGAATGGCAGCGGTTACTTGCAGGCACTCGTCAGCGGAAAGATTTTTGGCGGTTTCGCGGCCCACAATGGCCTGGCGTCCGCCGTTGCCTCCCAGGACGAGATGGAAGCCTTGGGCGTCGGCGTAAAAGCCAATGTCTTTGACGAAGACTTCCGCGCAGCAATTGGGGCAGCCGCTGAGGCCGATACGCAGTTTGCCCGGCAGGGGACGGCCGAAATGGAGCTTGTCCATTTCCAGCCCCAGGGAAGTGCTGTCCTGACGGGCCATGGGACAATGGGGCTTGCCGGGACAGATGGTGACGCCGCGCACGGCTTTGGCGATGAAGCTTTCTCCTTCTACATTTAAAGCAGCAATGACTTTTTCTCCGTCGGCGATTTTGACGCCTAAGAGGGTAATGCTGTTGCCGACAATTTTTAGATCGGCCTGATGGGCTTCCGCTGCGCCAGCAATGGCGCGCAGTTGTTCCGGCGTTGTTAAGCCGCCAGGGATATGCGGTGTTACGGGGAATTTTACACGATTTTTGAGAAAAGGAAGCTGGCTGAGTAATTTGGACATGGTAGACCTCCCTCTTATGCTTGAAAATAACTTTAGCATATCATGGCCTGCCAAAGTCTGCTGTGAGATTGATCACAAAAAAGGTGTTTTAAGGGAAAAGGCGAAATAGTGAGTAAGTATATGCGGCAAAAGGAGGAGTGGGAAAATGAAGTATCAAATGGGCTTGATTGGCTTGGCGGTGATGGGACAAAATTTGGCGTTGAATTTGGCGGGCAAAGGCGTACCTGTAGCTGTATACAATCGCACGGCGGATAAGGTGGCGGCTTTGTTGGAGAAAGGTGAGGAGCTTCCTTTAGGCGGTGCGGCTTCTTTGGAAGAATTCGCTGGTATGCTGGAGCGGCCCCGGCGCATTCTCCTGATGGTTAAAGCTGGCGAAGCCGTTGACTCTATGCTGAATCAACTCGCTCCTCTTTTGGATGAGGGAGATATCTTGATTGACGGGGGGAATTCGCATTATCGGGATACCCAGCGCCGGGAAGAGCAAATGGCCGATGTCGGCATTCGCTATCTGGGCTTGGGGGTTTCCGGCGGGGAAGAAGGCGCTCTGCGGGGGCCTAGCTTAATGGCTGGCGGGGATGCGTTGGCCTATACGACGGTAGCTCCGCTTTTAAAGCGCATGGCGGCGCAGGCGGAGGACGGCACGCCTTGTTGTGCGTATTTTGGCGGCGGCGGTGCGGGACATTTTGTAAAAATGGTTCATAACGGCATTGAATATGCAGATATGCAGTTGATTGCGGAAAGCTATTTTTATATGAAAGAAGCCTTGCATTTAGGGGAAGCAGAACAGGCGGAGCTATTTGAGAAGTGGAACAAAGGCATTCTAAGTTCCTATCTGATTGAAATCACGGCGGCAGTGCTGCGGCGCAAGGATAAAGACACCGGCAAAGCGCTGGTGAATCTCATTTTGGACAAGGCGGCTCAAAAAGGGACCGGCCAGTGGACGAGCCAAGCGGCCTTGGAACTGGGCGTGCCGGCGCCAGCCATTACTGAAGCGGTTTTTGCCAGGTATTTATCCCAATTGAAGGAAGAAAGAGTGATTGCGGCGCAGGAGCTTCCAGGCACCGGAACCTGGGGTATTGGGGACGGCGAAAATGCCGGACGTCGTTTGAAAGAGGCGTTGTTTTTGTCTAAGCTTTGCTGTTATGCCCAAGGGTTTGCCTTGCTGCAAGCCGCGCGTCAGGCGTACGGCTGGGAAATGGATTTGGCGAAAGTGGCGTTGGTTTGGCGAGCCGGTTGTATTGTGATGGCGCGTATACTAGAAGATATTGCGGCGGTTTATCAAGAACAGCCGGATTTGAAAAACTTGCTGCTGGCGCCTCGCTTTGTGACGGCTTTTGGCAGAGGCCAGCATGAATGGCGGTTGCTGGTGAGCGATGCCGTGGAGAGAGGTCTGGCGGTCCCGGTAATGGGGGCCTCCCTGGCTTACTATGACGGATATCGCCGGGCTTCTTCGCCGGCGAATCTTCTGCAGGCGCAGCGGGATTATTTCGGCGCGCACACCTATGAACGCGTGGACCGCCCAGGATTTTTCCATACGGAATGGTAGCAGACTTTTCGGCTCCATAGCCTCAACGGGTGTACTCTGGTATAATAGTTCCGGAAGGCACCAAAAGAGAGGAAGGCCGAAATGGGAATTAATGTTCTAACAAGTACGCTTCAGTGGCGGCGGCATCGGCAGCAGCGAGTGGCTGTGCTGTTTGACGCAGAAAATATACATTTGGACTTAGCGCGCTTTGCTTTAACAAAAGCGGCGGAGCTGGGAGAGGTTATTCTTTGTCGCGCTTATGCAGACTGGTCGCATCTAGATTTGACGCGCAGTGAATGGCGGAATTTTACCATGGAAAATGGCGTGTCAGTTGTGCATACTCCCGCCGGAACCAGCGGTAAAAATACGGCGGATATTGCCTTGGCGATCGAGGCTATGGAGCTAGTATTCCTAGGCAATGTGCATGCGCTGGTTATCGTTTCGAATGATTCGGATTTTCGCTTTCTGGCGTTGCGGGTGCGGGAAAAAGGGGTGCCGATTTATGGCGCCGGACACATGCAGGTTAAAGAAAGCCTGCGCAGTGCGTACACTGCTTTTTTTGAAGCGCCGGATAAAAAAAGCAAATCCGTAGCGGCGCGGACGGTGCCGGAACTGGCGGGACGCAGCAAGGAACGGCGAGAACTTCGCACGGCGGTAGGCGAGCTGGCAGAGGAAGTGCAGCGGCCCATGGCGCAGATCATCGATATGTATCTGCGTCTCAAGGAAGAAACGAAACAGGATTGGGTAGGGGGATCCGTGCTAGGTCAGCGCCTCAAGGAAGAACAGGAGGATTTTGCTTTGCCCGCAGGGCAGGGCAAGCAGCTATCCAAATTTCTAAAGAAATACCCGCGCCTTTTCCGGCTGGAACGGCAGGGCACCTGTTTTTTGGTGAAAGTGGAATTGGCTAAAGAGAATTGAACGATTAAACAGCCTGCGCTTTGCGGCGCAGGCTGCTCTTATGTTGCTTTTCTTCTAAATTGTATAGTTTGTGGGGAAAAGACTGTAGGGATTTTTCCTGAAGTTACGAATTGGCGTCTAATACGCTTGTATTTTTGTAAAAAGTACTGTACAATGTAAATTGTTAGATTTTTCCGCCAGAAAAGAGCGGCTGTTTGTAAAGTGAGCAGCGCGGCCCAAGAAAGGCGTGAAACGGAGGAAAAGCCATGATCCGTGAAAAACGGAGTAAAGAGAAATTAGAAACGTATTATCGTAAATTTATGGAAGAAGGCGTTATGGACGCCAATGTGCATCCTTATGTGGCGGAATCTTGGCAGAAAAGCCGCGACTGGAAAGTAGGTTCAGCTCGCTTGGAGGGTTTGCCTCGCCTTGGCAAAGAGGAATTTCGTTTGCGCCAGGGGCGTCATCAAGCGGCTATTCAGTATGTAGACGAATATTACCAAACGGTGCGGGAATTTTTCACGAACCACAACCTAAGCCTGCTTCTTTTGGATGAAGAATGCTATGTGCTGCGCAGCTATGCTATGCCTTTTTATCAAATTTCTACGATTGATACCCCAGGCACAAGGCTGTCTCCTAAAGATATCGGCACATCCAGCATTAGCATCGCCTATGAGCACCAAGTTCCCTTTTTGCTCTTCGGACCGGAAATGTGGATTCGGGAATGCCAAAACAGCGATGCTTGTTCGGCGCCGGTCATGGCGGGCGGGCGGATGCAATACATTCTAGCGTTGGTGGCGGCGGATCGCGAGCCGTTGCCGTATGATGCATTAGTGTCTACCGTGCTGGGCTTGAAATACGCCCTGGAAAGCTATTTGCAGGTTCAATATCGCTTGGCGTCGAAAAACGCGATTTTGGATGCAGCTTCTTTTGCGGTGTACCAGATTCAAGCTGGCGGGGAAGTGACCTATGCCAACCGGTTGGGTCAGAGCCGTCTGGGCGAGCTGGGCATTCAGGCCAGAGAAGACGAGCCGCCGAATTTGGAAAATGTCTTGTTGAATTACAAACATACGCCAATTTACAAGGGCTTTCAGGGTATTCCGTCTTACAACAAGGCGGTTACTTGGATTACCAACAGCAAAACGTACGAAGATATTACTACCATTGTGCCAATGGAGCGCGGCGAAGAGCAGGAGGTCGGCAGCGTGGTCGCTTTGTCGCTGCCTATCGAAGACTTGCGGACCCTTGTGGCGCACGCAGTAGGTTTCAGCGCCAGATACAATCTGTCCAGCATGGTGGGACAGACGGTGAACTTTACGGCTATGAAAGACCGGGCGGCGCGCTTGGCTCGCAATACGTACCATGTAATGCTGCAAGGCGAGCCTGGTTCCGGCAAGGAACGTTTGGCGCACGGCATGCACCAAGCCAGCCCGCGGGCGGCAGGACCGCTCATTTCCGTAAAATGCGGGGATTTACCGTCAGAGGTATTGGAAAATGAGCTCTTCGGCTTTGGCTTGCCCGAGGGAGACGGACGTCCGGGAAAACTGGAATTGGCTAACGGCGGCACGCTGTTCTTAGATGAAATTGAAAAAATGCCGATGCAGGTGGCGCAGCGCTTGTTTGCGGCGATGCAAACCGGCGTTTTTCACCGCAACGGGGAAACCATTCCCCGCTCCTTTGATGTACGTCTGATTGCTTCTTGCGACAGCGATCTTAAACGCTTGAGCGAGCGAGGCGCCTTCTTATACGAGTTATACGAAGTCTTGGCGAAACACACCATTCGTATTCCTCCGCTGCGTTTGCGGCGGGAAGATATTCCTCTTATTGCCAGTCATATTATTCAAGAGTTGGCGGAACAGCATCATTTACCGGAAAAAACGTTCCGCGAAGATGCCATCGAAGCGCTTCTTAATTACGAATGGCCCGGCAATATCAAGCAATTGCAGGTGGCGGTGGAGCATGCTTTCTTCCATACGGAAAGCAATGAAATTCAGCCTGGGGATATCAAAATGGTGACCGAGCCGGCGTTCGGCAACGAGTGGAAAGAAGACCGAGCGGTCTTTGTCAAGGCCTGGCAGACGGCAGGCGGCAATATCAGTCGTTTGGCGAATATGCTGGATGTCAGCCGGGTGACGTTGTACCGGTACCTTAAAAAGTACGGCTTGACCAAGAGCGGCACCTGAGGGCAATTTTAGAAGCAGAAGCAGGGTTGACAGGAGGAATGTGTCATGGTATCCTCCTGTCAACTCTCTTTTATTTATAAGCAATGGAGGAACGACGTTGAGACTGCGCAGAAAATCATGGATACCGGCAGCGCTGGATAATTTTAGCGATTGGCTGGTGCGTTTTGAAGACGGAGCGACCTATAAGGGGCGATGGGCGGAGGTCTTTGGCAGGACCGCGCCATTGCATGTGGAAGTGGGCACAGGCAAAGGGCGTTTTGTCAGTCAAATGGCTTTGCGCGACAGCCATGTGAACTATCTGGGGATTGAGCGGGAGCTGGAGGTAATTTACTATGCTCTCGAAAAGGCCAAAGAGGCGGAGATTGCCAATTTGCGCCTGATGGAAGCCGATGTGGCTCGTTTGGAGGAACTCTTTGCGCCGGGAGAAATTGATCGTTTGTTTATCAATTTTTGCGACCCCTGGCCGAAGAAACGCCATGCCAAACGGCGGTTGACACATGTCGACTTTCTGGCGCTGTACCGCCGGGTGGTTAAAAAGGGCGGGGAAATTCATTTTAAGACGGACAATCGAGGACTCTTTGATTTTTCACTGGAGCAGTTTGCTGAGGCCGGTTTGCCGATGAAAGACGTAACCTTTGATTTGGTTGCCGATGCGCGACCGGACAATATTATGACGGAATACGAAGAAAAATTTTCAAGCAAAGGCACGCCGATCTGTCGGTGTGTGGTGGTGCTGGAATAGCAAAAAAGCGGACGCTGCTGCGGCCGCTTTTTTGCTATGTTTTGCTATGTAAAGAAAGTATTATTGTAAAATAGACGGCATGCTTGTATTTGAGACAAGGTTTGCGCTCGCCTCGCAAATGCTGGCTAAGGCGGCAGTTTCTTAACTCGCTGCGCTCAAACAGGCGAAACTGTGATCCTCCTCAGCTAGTATTTGCGTCCTGCGGACCGGCTTGCTCCAAAAAGTCTCAAATGCAAGCATTGCCGCCGTTTCCCTCCGTCGTGCCTTTCGGTTCTCATCGTGATTTTTGTTTGAAATTATTCTCTGGCTTTTCTCTGTTCCTCTGCTTACTCTGTGTTCGTTCCCTGCTTTGCTTATGACGGTAAATGTAGGCCTTAGGGCCGGAAGACGCGGGGCTCTGTCTCTGTTATAATAAAAAGAGTATTTTGGGCTTCTTTGAAGGAGGTTGGGCATGAATATAGTGGCTCGCCTTTGGCGTAATCATAATGAGGCGCTGCTGGTAATTTTGCTGCTGCTCCTTACCTTGGGGACGCTGAACGTATTCAGCGCCAGCTTTGTAACGGCCGGGCAGGAAATGAAAGACAGCTACTTCTTTTTTAAACGGCACTTGCTGTCGCTGCTTGTAGGCATTGTTATATTTTTTATTATGGCGAGAGTGAAGTATCAAGGGAAGATGCGTCTTGGCGCGACTTTGTTTTGGATTGCCTGTATGGTTCTCTTGTTTTTGGTGCATGTTTCCGGCGTAACGGTTAATGGTTCGCGCCGCTGGCTGCGCTTGGCTTCGTTTACGTTGCAGCCTTCGGAGCTGGCCAAGCTTGCGGCTGTCTTTTTGGCGGCGGCGTCCTTGGGAATTCAAACCAGACGAGGGCGTCTGACCACTATTTTTTCTCCCGCCTTGGTGGCGGCGGCGGCTTTGGCTCTGCCCGTGTATTTCCAACCGGATATGGGGACGGCAGCGCTGATTATCGCGTTGCCCTTGGTGATGCATTTAGTGGCCGGCGTCGCCGGCTGGCAATGGCTTGTTTTGCTTTTTCTTGGCGGCCTTGGCGTTACCAAGCTTGTTATGGCCGAAGGTTATCGGGCGGAGAGGATTGCTTCGTGGCTTAACCCCTGGCAGTACGCCCAGGATCAGGGGTATCAGGCGGTGCAGGCTCTTTTGGCGATTGGGTCCGGCGGTATTACCGGTACCGGTCCTGGCCAAGGCATGGGCAAGTTTTTCTATTTGCCGGAAGCGCATACGGATTTTGCTTTCGCCGTCTTTGCCCAGGAATGGGGCTTGGGAGGCGCGTGGTTTTTGATTTTTCTCTTTGTGCTGCTCTTGGTCTATGGAGGGCAGATTGTGCGTAAGGCGCCGGATGCCTTGAGTCAGATGTTGGCGCTAGGCTGTCTGTTATTGGTTGTGGGCCAAGCGGCAGGAAATCTGCTGATGGTACTAGGGGTGCTGCCGGTTATCGGCGTGCCTTTGCCTTTTATCAGCTATGGGGGCACTTCGCTGATTGTGAATATGGCGGCGATGGGCTTGCTGTTGAATATCGGACGCCAGGTGGTGGCTGCCGAAGGCGCGGCGGAGAGAGAAGAAGAGCAGCCGGAGGCAGAAGGACAAAGCTTGAAAGAGAAAGTGGAGCGCAAACGTCATTTGCGACTAGTGCGGCATTGAAGATAAAGTATGTGAGGAGGCGGCAGCATGTCGAAATTAGCAGTCTTAAAAAAGGCTAAGCAAGAGATATTTCATGTAACGCACCCCTTGGCGGCGGAGGCGAAAGAGGTCCGCAAAGCCTATTTGCAGGGTTTGGCGGTGGTGGGTCTGGTGGATAAAGCATTAACGCCGCAGGAAAGCTCTTTTTTGGAGTTGTCCGCTTTAGCTTTGGGGCTGGAAAGTTCAGATCTTCTAGCTGCGCAGGATGCGGCGGAAGCGCTGGAGGGAGAAGGGTTAGCCAAATTACTGAACTTGCTTAGCGGTGAAGACTTGAGCACCGCTTTTTTGATTGAAGCGCATCTGCTGGCGTTTGTCGACGGTGATCCGGTCAATGAAGAAAAGGAAGGCTTGGATTTGCTGGGCGATATGCTGCGTGTGCCGGTGTCGGTGTTTCGGTTTGTGCAGGAATTTGCCCTGGCGGTTCAGCGAAAGCAAGGGAAACAGGCGCAGACTGCCTTAGAGAGCGCTTACAAGAATGGCTTGGATCCGGCTTTCTTGCTCTTGCGGTATTTTTGGCCGGAACTGGCGTACCAGGAAGAAATGGGCGGTTTTGTGGTGCCGGCAGGCGTGGTGCGACGCATTATGCGGCCAACGAAGCTGACCGGGCCAGTGCGCGTGGAAGCTGGCGGCGAGCTGGTCATTGGGGCAGTACCTATTGTGCTGGATGGCCCGGGTGCCGGCTTGACCGTTCAAGGCGGCAGCCTTTCCATGAAAGGGACAACCTTGGAAGCCGGCGGAGTTTGCGAAGCCAGTATGCTGGTGTTGCGTCAATGCCTGCGTATTAAGCTGGAAGGCGTCACCTTTGAAGCCAGAGGCAAAGCGCGGGCTATTTATCAAGAAGGCGGTCTGCTGCATTTGTTTTCCTGCCGCATTTTGGATGGACGAGGCGGAGACGGCGGCGCGATTCATGCGGCGCTGCAAGCATCGGTGCGGCTGAAGGATTGTCAGGTGCGTCGCTGCCGGGCCAAGGCAGCCGGCGGAGCTTTGTATATGCTGCGCGGCGCGCAGATGCTGATACAGCATACGGAATTTGAAGACTGCGAAGGACCGGAAGGCGGCGGCGCGATTGCGGTGCAAGGCTCTATGCAGCTTACTCTGGAACATTGCCGTTTTATAGACTGCCGGACGGCCCAGCGCGGCGGTGCGATTTGGAAGGACAATACCGAGCCCATGGAGCAGACTTTTGTGCGGCATTGTCATTTTGAAGATTGCGCTTCGGTGCAGGTGGAAAACGCTGGGGGCGCTTTGGATTTATACTATCTAGGCGCGGCGCCAGTACTGGATTCGTTGAACTTTGTCAATTGCTGGCCGGAAACCGTGCGGCAGCGTTAAGGAGAGAAGGCCCATGTATCAATACAGTCTGGAAACGCCGCAAGAAGGCTTTGTGGATATTACCGGGCAAGTGCAGAAAGCGGTGCGCGACAGTGGTATAAACGAAGGCACGGCGCTGGTCTTTGTGCCCCACACGACGGCGGCGGTAACCATTAATGAAAACGCCGATCCGGATGTGCTGCACGATTTGCGCTTGGCGCTGACGGAGTTGACGCCAAAACTCCCCTATCGCCACGGCGAGGGAAATTCTCCGGCGCATCTGAAAAGCAGTCTTTTTGGCTGTAGCCAACTGGTACCCATTGTCAACGGCAAACTGGCTTTAGGTACCTGGCAGGGGATCTATTTTTGCGAATTTGACGGACCGCGGCGGCGCAACTTCCAGGTCGTCGTACAGGGGCGTTAACGATGTATGTGGCAGTATGCAGCTTAGAATTGTTTATTCCGCAAGCCTCTTCCCGTAAAGATCGTCGCCAGGTGGTAAAAAGCCTGGTGGAGCGGATGCGGGCGCGGACAGGGGCTTCGGTGGCTGAAGTAGGCGGTCAAGAAACTTGGCAGCGGGCGACCTTGGGGGTGGCCATGGTCAGCGGCGAAAAAGCGTTTCTAGATAAGCAGGTTCAGCTGGTGCGCCGTTTGGCGGAAGACCAAACCGAAGCGGAATTGACCTGGTTTACGGTAGAATATTATTGAGGACGGAACACAGAGAAGTTACGGAGCACTAGAATAGTAACAGGAGTAGATGGAGTATAGGGAGGGCACGAGTGAGGGTTACGGTGGCCATGATTATTATAAAATTAAAGGCTGTGAAAATCTTGTTGCAAAGATTTTCACAGCCTTTAGTTTTAACTTTGATATGAATTTTGCCCTCAGTCATACCCTCACGAGACTCTCGAGACTCTTGTTCAATCCTTGTTGTTCGGTTTCAGCGCGCGTGCGCCTAGAGCAAAGGCCTTTTGGCAGTCCTCCGGGAAAACCTCGTCGCGCTGCTTGGCTTTGGCGGTTTCGTCCCAGGCGGTGGAGACGTAGTTCGCGTAATCGGGAAATTGGTAGGTGTTATAGACATAAAGCGCTTCCGTAGCGCCGAAGATTTTGGCGAAGTATTTCTCCATGGTCCCTACGTTTTTTGGATAGCCCCATTCGGCGGCTTGTTCTTCTGTTACGTTCATGGTGTAGATAAAACTTACTTTCTTCTTCTTTGTCGCCAGCGAGGAATAGTCTTTGTCGTACACAAGATACTGGAAAAGTGTGCGTTCCATGAAAGAGCGCAGTTCGCCAGTAACATTGCCAAAGTAAATAGGCGAGCCAAGAATGATGGCATCCGCTTTTTCGATTTTTTCTAAAACGGAAGTTAAATCATCTTGGTAGGCGCATTTTCCATAGCTTTTACCGTCTTTTCGTTTGCAGGCGAAACAGCTTATGCAGCCTTTGAAATTGAGGTCGTATAAATGGATGAGCTCGGTTTGCGCCCCCTGTGCAGCGGCTCCTTCTAAGGCTTTATTGAGCAAGGTGGCGGTGTTCCAATTTTTTCGCGGACTACCGTTGATTGCCAGTACGTACATAGTTAATTCCTTCTTTCTTCTTGTTGCTTCTCCTGTTACAATTACTATAGCATAAAGGAACAAATGAACAAGTATGCAGTTTTTTCTGTGTTGGTATAAAAAAGATACTTAAAGGAGAAAGTATGAAGAATCACCAAACCTATGATGTGAAGCTTCCCGGCTTGAACGTCCATGAAACGAAGTGTCCGATTATCTACGCGCTGGACTTAATCGGGCAGAAATGGAAGCTGCCCATTCTTTGGTATCTGTTTCAAAAAGAAGCTACAAGATACAATGAGCTGAAGCGCAGCGTCAAGGGAATTACGAACATGATGCTCACCAAATCCTTGCAGGAGCTGGAAGGCCATGGTCTTGTAAAGCGAGTTCAGTATGCGACCATTCCTCCGAAAGTGGAATATTCCTTAACCGAGAGGGGCAGGGCCTTGATTCCTGCGTTGGATGCTCTATACGCCTGGGGCCGAGAGCAGCTTGAACTGAATAGTGAAGACGCGATTTTAACGAACCAGAGAACCGGAGTGGCCGGAGGAGCTGACTGATGGCTATGGTAGATAGGAAAAAGATGCTTCCAGGTGTGGCCTGGAGGCATCTTTTTATTGTCTCAGATATAATCAATCATTGCCGCAATAGCCCTCATTCGAGCCCTCCGGTTCTCATCGCGACTCATGTTCAATCCAACTCCGTCGAACCCTCCATCTACTCACTCTACTCCTGTTAAATGTATTCCTCAGCGTCCCTTCTTCATCGGCTTTTGCCCAAAATGGCTTCCGCCCAGGCTAGGCCGCTAGGCGTGGTGGCAAGGCCGCCTTGAGCGGTTTCGCGCAGGGAACAGGGCAGCTGTGCGCCGATGCGTCCCATGGTGTCAATGACCTCGTCCGGGGGAATGACGCTGGCGATGTCGGCCAAAGCCAGCTCCGCCGCCGCTAGAGCATTGGCAGCCGCGCCGGCGTTGCGTTTTACGCAAGGCACTTCCACCAGGCCGGCAACTGGATCGCAAACAAGGCCCAGCATGTTTTTTAAAGCAATGGCTACGGCATGACCGACTTGTCGAGGAGAACCGCCGAGGGCGTCAACCGCCGCGCCAGCCGCCATGGCTGCCGCGCTGCCGCATTCGGCTTGACAGCCGCCGGTGGCGCCGGCCAAAGTGGCCCGTGAAGCGATGACCAAACCGATGCTGCCGGCGGTAATCAAAGCTTTAGCCAGTTGCGGCCGGGTAAGAGCATGTTCTTCTTGGAGGGTGAAAAGCAGTGCAGGAAGCACGCCGCTGGCGCCAGCGGTAGGGGCCGCCACAATGCGTCCCATAGCGGCATTGGCTTCGCCTACTGCCAAGGCGTACATTAAGGCTTTGCGCAGGGGAGTTCCGGCGCAGGAAGGTGTAGGTAGCTGCAGGCGGCGGCTGTCGCCTCCAACCAGGCCTCCTACGGAACGGACGCCGCTCAAGCCGGTGTCAATGGCGGCGCGCATAACATCCAGCAGCTCGCCGCTGCGTAAGAGCAAGTCTTCTTCGCCGCAATCCAACTGCCGGCTTTGCTGGCGCAGGCACCAGTCTCCGAAAGACAGGGCATCCTCCTCGGCTTCCATGAGCCAGGTTGTTAACGAAAGTTTTCTTGGCATAGTCAATCCTCCTACGATAAGGGATCGATGCGGCGTACGGCATCGACTAATGATAGGGCGCTTAACGCGTGAAGTACGTTGTCGTTGATGGGTTGATCGGTCTCCAATACCATAAGGGCGGTGGAGCCTTTTTGTTGCCGGGAAACGCGCATGGCGGCGATATTAACATTGTGTTCAAATAGTACGGTAGTAACTTGGGAAATGGCGCCGGGGCGATCCGGATGTACTACCAGCAACGTCGGCAGTTCGCCGCCCATTTCCAGAGCAAAGCCGTCGATATCGGTGATTTGCACGCGGCCGCCGCCGATGGAGCAGCCAGTGACGCAAGAACGCTGGCCGGAAAGACCGGTTAATTCTAAGCGGGCCGTATTCGGATGCGCCTGCTCGCCTAAATCAATGAGCTGGAAGGAAAAATCCAGACCGGCTTCTTTGGCATAGCGAAAAGAATCGGGGATGCGGGCGTCGTCGGGATTCCAGTCTAAAAGACCGGCTACAAGGGCTACATCGGTGCCATGCCCTTTGTGGGTCTGGGCAAAAGAGCCATGTAAGCCGATCACTGCATGGGAAGCCTTTTCTCCCAGCACAAGGCGAGCCAGGCGGCCTAAGCGTACGGCTCCGGCTGTATGGGAACTCGAAGGACCGATCATGACAGGTCCTAAAACGTCGAATAAATTCATGGGGCAACCTCCTTGAAAGTCTCAAATGCAATCATTACCGCTGTAACCCTCAGTCGTGTCCTCCGATTCTTACCGCGACTCTTGTTCCATTCAGCTTCTTCGTACCCTCCATCTACCCCCTCTACTCTTGTTCAAAATCCCGTTATTTATGCAAGAGCGTGAGTAGGGCCACCAGCAGCGGTTGATGGAGCAGGTAAATAGACAGCGTATGCCGACCAAGCCACAAAAACCGAGAGTCGCCCGGCGGCTGGGGCAGCAAGGAGCGCCGTTCGGAATATAAGACGCGCCCGGCTAAATGGCCGGCGGCAAACAAGCCAAACCAGGGAAACAGCGGATAATAGTCAAGGGTTGTGAATACAGGAGGGGTGACACCGAACGGTAAAAGCCACGGCGTAGAAGCGAACGCAGGTAAGAAGGAGGGCAAGACCGCTGTACCCGCAGCAAGAGCTGCCACGAAAATAAGAGGCAAACGGCGCAGGAGGGGAGCGGTCAGCATCGAGACGCCTAAAAGGTGCAAAATGCCGAAGCGAACATAGGTGTCGGGGTCCCACCACCAAGTGCCGGCCGATACGGCGGCGGCGGCCAGTAAAATGCGCAGGCCGTGGCGCAAAGACGAGCGGCTGAGGTTGGAAGAAACGCCTGCCAGCAAAATGAAGCTTACTGCGGCAAAAACACCGGTAAAACGCCAAAAGCCTTGATGATAGTCAATGGGGTATAAAAAAAGATCCCGCAGGTCCACCAAAATATGAAAGAAAATCATGAAGCAAAGCGCCAAGGAGCGCCAAGCGTCAATTTCCCAGATGCGCATAGACACCTTCCTTGTAAAATGCGACAAAAACAGACAACATGTATACAGAATAACATATAGAAGTAGTTGATTTTTAGTTAAATGAATCTTATAATAAAACTAAGGAAAGTGAAACGCTTCACGTGAAGGATTTCACTATAAGGGCGGCAACAAGAGGAAGGAGTGTTCGGTATGAAACTACTGTTGAGAGTGTTCGCAACGTTGTTTTTCGCCATTATTAGCCCTCTTTACGTTCTCTATCTGTTCGTTAGTTTCCTGCTTTCGCCGGTTATGTATGTTCTTTCCGGGCTAGGGCACCTGCTGCGCGGCCATCATGGTCCCAAGCACAGCGTTAAAGAATGCTGAGGAACGGGGCGCGGCTGAAAAAGCGCTCGGGCGAAGGCTGAACGGAGTCTCATTGTAAATGAGGCTCCGTTTTGCATTTACACAGAGCCATTGCGTCGCAAGGGGAAGCAGTGGTAAAATAAAAGGAAAACATGATTTCAGAATAAAGAGGTGTCCCGCATGCTTTCACGCCGCCGCTTTTTGCAGATGTGTGGTGTATCACTAGCCGCCATGGCGGTAGGAGTTCCTGTCGTTGCCGCCGCAGGCTCCATACCGGTTCTTTTGTATCATCGGATTGGAGATTCGGACGACAAGATTACGGCGAAGACGCAACGATTTGTTGAAGATCTTGATTTTTTGCAAAAACAAGGTTTTAACACTATTAGTTTAAAACAATTTGATCAGGCGGTGTCCGGCAAACGGGATCAATTGCCGGAAAATCCTGTGCTGATTACCTTTGACGACGGTTATGCAGATAATTACGAGCATGCGTTTCCAGAACTCCAAAAGAGGGGCATGACGGCAGCATTCTTTATTATCAGCGATTTTGTCGGGCAAGCGGAACGAGTTACTTGGCCGCAGATTCAGGAAATGAAAAAGTACGGCATGGGCATTGGTTCGCATACGCTAAGCCATCGCTTTCTCAATGAACTTCCGGAAAAAGAAGCGATCTTAGAAGTGGAAAAATCAAAATTTCATATAGAAAACTGGCTGGGTTCTCCCGTGCGTTTTATCGCATTTCCTGGGGGTTTTTATACGCCGACTATTTTGGAAGCGGTAAAAAGCGCCGGTTATTGCGGCGCCTTTTCCGTGCATTACGGGCTTTACCAAGAGGGCGACGTTCCCTATACGATTAAACGCATACCGGTTTTTGCGAAGGATCAACCAATATGGTACATTTTGGCGAAACGGGGTCTGCTGCCGCAGATTCTGCCGGTTTAATGTTGTATTTTCCACCCGCGGGCTTTTGGTCTCGGGTGGTTTTTTTATAAGGAGGATTTTATGGACGAAAAAATTATGCAGCGCTTGTTGGCGGCGGCGTCTGGACGAGAAGAGGCGGATGTCGTTTTAAAGAATGCCCAAGTCTTCAATGTCTTTACCGGTGAATTTGAAGCTGGCGACGTAGCTCTTTGCGGTGCGTATATTGCCGGCATTGGCAAGTATAAGGGTAAAGAGGAGCTCGACTTGGCTGGAAGGTATGTTACCCCTGGTTTTATTGACGGGCATATGCATTTGGAAAGCTCGATGGTGACGCCAGGCGAGTTTGCCAGGGCGGTAGTGCCGCAAGGGACGACGGCGGTGGTGGCGGATCCTCATGAAATCGCCAATGTGAGCGGCCTGGCGGGTATTGAATACTTACTGGAGGCTTCGGAGGGGCTGCCTTGCAGTGTTTATGTAATGCTGCCCTCTTGCGTGCCTGCGACGCACTTGGAGACGGCGGGGGCGAGGCTGGAGGCGGAGGGCCTGGCCAAATTGGCAAAGCACCCGCGGGTACTAGGGCTGGGAGAAGTGATGAACTATCCCGCAGTGGTGCACGGCGAGGCGGCTATGCTGCGCAAATTGCGGCTTTTTGAGGGCAGACCGGTGGACGGCCACGCCCCTGGTTTAAGGGACATGGCGCTCAATGCCTATGCGGCGGCAGGCATTCATTCGGATCATGAGTGCGCGACAGCGGAGGAAGGCAAAGCGCGTTTGGCTCGCGGTCTGCATTTGATGCTGCGCGAAGGCTCGGCGGCGCATAATCTGCTGGATTTGTTACCGGCAGTGACTGCGCAGACGCTGGCGCGCTGCCTTTTTGTCACGGATGACCGTCATCCGGCGGACTTATTGCAGCAAGGTCATGTTAATCACTTGGTGCGCCTGGCCGTGGAGGCAGGGCTTAAGCCTGCCTGGGCTTTGCAAATGGCGACCTGGAATGTGGCGCAATATTTTCGCCTGTCTCGGCTGGGGGCGGTGGCGCCAGGGTATCAGGCGGACTTGCTGGTTTTCGAGGACCTGGTTTCTTGGCGGCCTGCTCAGGTGTGGAAGCAAGGCCAGTTGGCGGCGGAAAAAGGAAAGCCCTTATTTGCGGTGAAGAAGACAGACGCGGCGGCGGTGCGGCAAACGGTGCGGCTGGCGTCGCTGGAGTCCGCCAATCTGCAGGTGCCAGCGCATGGCGAAAAGGCTCGGGTCATTGACTTAGTGCCGGGGCAAATTGTGACAGGCGGCTGTGAGTTGGCGCTTCCTGTAAAAGAGGGCTGTTTTATGGCAGATGCAGCGCAAGATGTGGTGCGGCTGACCGTTTGGGAACGGCATCAGGGCAGCGGGCGCATTGGCTCTGGTTTTCTGCGCGGTTTGGGACTTCGCAAGGGGGCGCTGGCTTCGACGGTGGCTCATGACTCGCACAATTTGATTGTGGCCGGCGTTAGTGAAGCGGACATGCTGGCTGCGGTCCGGGAAGTGCAGCGTTTAGGCGGCGGTTTGGCGGCCGTGGCGGACTGCGAGGTGCTGGCTTCCTTGGCCTTGCCGCTGGGGGGCTTGCTGTCGGAGCAGCCTTTAGAGGAAGTGCAGCGACAGTTGGAGGCCTTGCATGCGGCGGCCCGCTCGCTAGGCGTGAAAAAAGAGCATGATCCATTTATGACGCTGGCTTTTTTGAGCTTGCCCGTCATTCCCAGGTGGAAGCTAACCGATCTCGGCTTGGTAGATGTAGATCTTTTTCAGATAGTGCCTGTTTCTCTTGCGGCTGCTGAGTAAGAAAGTATTCCATATTCTTTTGAAGCTCCTGCTTTATTTGTAAAAATAAAGCAGGAGCTTTTTGGTTATAACTGGAATAGTATGAAGAAATTACAGTATGAGAAAATCGATGGAAAGCAAGCACAACAGTCCAGCATTTTGTAGCGGGAGTTGATGGTGTTATGTGGAATCGAATTTCGTATCGGGATAAATTGCTGCTCTGGGTCATGCCTGTGCTGCTCCTGGGTTTGGTTGCCTTGGCCGCTGGCGCGTATTGGTACAGTTACAAAGTGGTGGAGGAAAAACTGACCCAAAGTATGCTGGCGACGGCGGAAAAAGCGGCCGCTGGCCTCGAGCTGTGGTGTCGCACTTTAGTGGTAGAACCGGAAACCATTGCGGCGACGCCAGCAGCTAAGGCCATCAATGAAAGCTTTGACCGGATTGATGCACAGAATTTGAATCGGAAGAAATTTTTGCAAGCTCACTATCCGGATCTGTTCTTGGATATTTACGCAGCGAATCGGGAGGGCGTATACCATTCCTTGTATTTGGAAGGAACTGAGGGCCGCATTTATGTCGGCAACGTGTGGAGCCGAGAGTATTTTCAGTCCATTATGGCAGGCGGCGGTACGCAGCTGACGCCGCCGCTGCTTTCAAGGACGACCGGGAAACCAACTATCTTTGCAGTTGCGCCTATTTTGGATGAGAACGACAAACCGCAAGGCTTGGTGGGAGCCGGAATTTCGCTGGGTTATGTAGAAAAAATGGCCCAAAGCATGCGTGTTGGCGAAACTGGCTATGGTATTATTGTTGCGAAAGACGGAACCTTTATTTATCATCCGCGTCATGATTTTATCATGGTTAAGCGCATTAGCGAATTTCCAGATGAGACCATCCAGGAACTGGGGCGCCAGATGCAAAGCGGCGGTTCCGGCGTATATCGTTATGAGTTTGAAGGACAGAAAAAAGTAGCTTTTTATGCTGCCGTGCCTTTTGCCGGCTGGTCTGTAGCAACTACTATTGAAGAAGCGGAGCTGCTGGCGCCGCTGCGGCAGATGCTACAATTTTTATTAGGCATTACCACGTTGATTTTGGTAGTTGTCGGTCTTGTTTTGTGGCTGGCGGCTAGGCACTTGACGCAGCCATTGCGGCAATTGGACCAACAGGCTCGGCGCATTGGAGAAGGAGATTTGGAGACGCCGCTGCTGCGGCTGGATTCGGGAGACGAAGTAGGACGCTTGGCTGCAGCTTTTCGTTATATGGTAGAGATGCTGCGGCAGATGGTGAGGGAACTGGCTCAGAAAAACCAGGATCTTGAAGAAGCGCGCAACCGCCTGGAACAAAAGGTCGCGGAAAAGACGCAGGACCTTATGGCGTCGAATGAAGAATTGACGGCCATGAATGAGGCGCTGGAACATGCGAATAGCCGCTTGGAAGAGGAAGTGGAAATTCGTCGTCAGACAGGAGAGCGCCTGCAACTGCGGGAGCGCCAATATTTGGCGGCGATGGATCTAGTGACTCGGCCTGCGAGCGAGAGCAGCCAGTGCTTGGAAATTATTTTGCGCAACGCCTTGGAATTGGTTAACGCACCCAGCGGTTATATTGGTCTTTACGATGTCAAAGCGCATGAATTTGTGCTCCATCATGCCAAGGGCCTGCACGCCCAGCGGATTCAAAAAGCGTTTCCCATGGGGATCGGCATGCAAGGCAAGGTCTACGCGAGCGGAGAGCTCTTATATGTAGAGGATTACCGGACATATCCGAAACGCATCAGCGATACGTATTTGGCCAGTATGACGAACATTATCATGCTGCCACTGAAAAATGGCGCTGACGTATGCGGGGTATTCGCCGCCAGCTGGGAAGATGAGGTACGCCGCATTCATGAAGAAGATGTGGAGACGCTTCGTCAATTTGCCGACTTGGCTTCGGTGATTTTGGAGCGGGTGCAAGCGCAGGAAGTCATTCGCCATATGGCTTTTCATGATTCTCTTACAGGTTTGCCCAATCGAGCGGGGCTGCAAGAGAAACTGCGGGAGGAACTCGTCATCAACAACGAAACAAAGAAAGGCGCTCTTTTCTTTGTTGACATGGATGATTTGAAGGCAATTAATGATAATTTCGGACACTCTAGCGGCGATCATGTAATTATTACCGCCGGAAATATTCTGTGCCGGGTCCTGGGGAAAGACGCATTTGTTTCGCGCTTAGGAGGCGATGAGTTTATCGCGGTGCTCTCCGGCTTAGAAAGGGAAGCGGCCAGCGCTGTAGCCGAACAGGTCATTCGGGAGCTGGGCTGCGAATATGCGGTGGCGGGACGGCAGGTGCATTTATCTGCCAGTTTGGGCGTTGCTTTATACCCGGAAGACGGAGAAACAGAGGAAGAGCTTCTTAAGCGGCCGGATAGCGCCATGTACGCCGCTAAACGGGCTGGGAGAAACTGCTGGCGTTTTTATGAAACGGCGTTGTCTGATGAAGCGTATGAGCGGATGGCTCTGACTAATAGCTTGCGCCGGGCCTTGGAAAACAAAGAGCTGTTCTTACAGTACCAGCCGCAGCTTGATTTGACTTCAGGACGCGTAAGCGGTTTTGAAGCGCTGCTGCGCTGGCGAAGTGAAGAGCATGGATTTGTTTCGCCAGCCAAGTTTATACCTATTGCCGAAGAATGCGGCTTGATTTTGCCGATTGGCGCCTGGGTGTTGGAGGAAGCGGCGCGTTTTGCGAAGCGGTTGGCAGGGCGAGGCTTTGGAGCGGTTCATATCGCGGTCAATATATCGCCAAAGCAGCTGTTGGCTGCGGATTTTGTGAAGCAGGTGCAGGATATCTTGACTCGTGAAGAGGTTGCGATGGAGCAAATTGTGTTGGAAGTGACCGAAGGAATCATGATCGAATCGATGGAAGAAAGTATCGGCAAACTATGGGAACTCCGGAAAATGGGGCTGCTTCTGGCTTTGGATGATTTTGGCACAGGCTATTCTTCGTTAACTTATCTGAAGCATCTGCCGATCAACATTCTAAAGATGGATAAATCGTTTATTAATGTCGAAGAAATGGAAGGAACCCAGGAAGAAATGATTGCTTCCATTATCTCTTTGGGCCATACCTTAGGCATGGTTTTAGTGGCGGAAGGCGTGGAAACCGAGGTGCAGCAAGAGGTGCTGAAGCGGCGAGGCTGCGACTGTTTGCAAGGTTATATTTTCAGCCGCCCTGTAGATGCCGAAGAAGCCTTAAAATTTTTAATGTAAAATTTTGTCATGGAGCTTGTTTTCAAAGAAGAAATAAAGGTGCATCGCCGATAATAAGCAGTAAGGATTTCTATCTTGACGCATAAGGAGGCGAAACCATGAATGTTTCTTCGGCAACAAGCAATTGGTGGCAATATCTGCAGCGGCTGCAGAACAATTCTACTGCGGATCAGAGTACCACTACGCAAACAACAGCCACGACCTCGGAAACAAAATCTCGGTATGAAGGTCAGGACAGTGAGACAGCTGCGGCATTCTTTAGCGGGCTCATGAGTCAAGGATTAGTGCCAGTAAGTGGGAGTACTAGTTCAGATACGGCCGAAAGCAGCAGTGATAACACTTCGAAGTTGGAAGCTGTTTTATCTTCCTTTCTCGACAAAGTAAAAAACGGTACCGTAACCGATGACGACTTGACAGCGTTGCAGAGCGCCTTAAATGAATCTGACGACGCCACTACGCTGGCTGCCGCACCACCGCCGCCTCCGCCGCCGCCGATGCAAGTGGCGGCCAGCGCCTATGACACCAATCAAAGCTACAGCGTAGCCAGCACGGACAGCACTACTGCCGCGCAGAGCGTATAGAGAACGGAAAACAAAACAGGAGTAGAGTGAGGGCTTTTAAAGGACTATTGTGTTTGCCATTTCTTTGAGTGTTCCTCAGTTGTACTTTCTACTAAAAAAACCGCCTTTTGGCGGTTTTTTTAGGTTCTATTGTTTCTGCTTTTGTGTATCCCTCTGTCGTACCCTCCTTTTACTCCCTCTACTCCTGTTCAAAATTACGTCCCTATTATTTTTTTAGTCTCAGGCGCAGTAAGAGCGAGGCCAGGCGATGCCCCAGGAAGGGAACGCGTTCGGCGTCGGCTAAGGTCAAACCGCCGCAAGCAAGGAGGATAGCGGCATACAAGACTGTCGCTAAGAGAATCAGCGGGAGCAGCAGCCAAGCGATTGGGATGTTATAGGGCAGTAAAAAGACGAATGCCTCGTAGATGGCGGCGGACATGAGCAGCGTAGCCAGGATGGTTTTGCCCAGTTCCGCCCAATCCGTGCGAAAACCGGTGTGGCGGGAAATCCAATAGTAGTTGAGCAGGGCGGCAACGCCGAAATCCGCATTCGTAGCCCAGGCGGCGCCGCAAATGCCCAGCGAAGGAATGGCTGTGAGCACATAGTTAAGGACGATCTTTACTATGGCGGCCAGGCCCATATTGATTACCGGCAGTGTAGGGCGGCCCAAACCCTGAAGAACGCCGGTAGTGACTTGATGTACGCCCAACAGGTATACGCCGAAGGCCAGCACCTGAATGACGTCTCCCGCTTGCGGCGCGCCATAGACAACAGTCGCTACCGGTACCGCTAATACGTACAAAGCGCCGGAAGCGGGGAAAATAACGAGATTCGTCATGCGCATGGCCGTGGTAATGCGTTCTTGCACTTCGTGTTTTTGCCCCAGGGAGGCCACGGCGGAGACGGACGGTACAATACTAGTAGCTAAGGCGGCGGTCATCATCGTAGCTAGATTTACCAAAGGAACGCCCATGCCCGTAAGATAGCCAAACAGTTCAGTAGCTTGAGTGATGCTGTAACCAGCCGCTTCCAGACGAACCGGTACGATGAGCAAATCCAAGTTGGCAACGACAGGCAGCATTAAGCTGGCTAAGGACACCGGTAAAGCTAATTTGAAAAGGCGCTTAAACAGTCGCCCTAAGGATTCTGTTGGTTGTGCGGTCGGCGTAGCTGCTTCCCCAATCGATTTTTCCTGTCGGCGTAAGCGAGCGTAATAGTAGAGTAGCACCGCCAAGCCGGCAGCGGCGCCGGCAGCGGCGCCTAAGCTGGCGCCGCCGGCGGCGAAAGCAAGGCCTTGGGGCAGCAGCAGGCTGGCAAAAAAAAGCATGGCCATAACTCGAAAAAGCTGTTCGACTATTTGTGAGACTGCTGTAGGAGTCATGTATTGCCAGCCTTGCAGATAGCCGCGCAAGCCGGCAATGAGGGTGACCAGAAAGACGGCTGGGGATAAGGCTAAAAGAGAATAATAAGCGCGGCCATCACGAATAAAGCCAGCGTCAATCAGCCATGCGGCGCCCCAGTACATTGCCAAGCTTAAAATGAGACCGGTGGCGGTGAGAAAGCAAAAAGACGCTCGGAAAAGCTGTCGTCGTCCCAGGACGTCATTTTTGGCGATTTTTTCGGCAGTAAGAATGGAAATGGCCACAGGAATGCCTGCGGTGGAAAGGCTCAGGGCCAACAGATAGAGAGGGAAGGCCATTTGGTAGAGGCCAATTCCTTCGCCGCCAAGGACCCGAGAAAGAATAATCCAGTTGAGAGAACCGATGACCTTAACAACCATGCCTGCGGCGGTAAGGATCAAAGTACCCTTAAGAAGTCGGTTGCTGGTACTTTTTTCTTGTGTCATGAAGTGCAATCATCCTTTTTGGAAGTCGTTTGAACGAAAGTTCTTTTGTATAGGTAACCTGCAAAAAGCAGTGTCTAGCTATGCTATATATATAAAACCATGTTTTGGGCGTAATAGGAAGTCTTTTTTTTGTTTTAGAGGTTGACGCGATAAAAAGGATGAAGTAATATAAAAAAATGATAGTGAGAATCAATATCAAAATCAATTTAAATAATGCAACAAGGTGTTATTAGAACAAGAAAAACGAGTTAAAGGAGGAAAAAAGATGTCAGTCATGGTTATCGGGGGAGATTACTTAGGGGTAATCGAAAAAAATCTTTACTCTTTGGGAGTTACGAAGCTAGTTCATATCGATGGACGTAAGGCAATAAAAAAAAGTCGCTTAAACATTCCCAAACAAATTTCCTGTGTCTTGGTTTTTACAGACTATGTGAACCATAATATTGTCAAAATTGTTAAAGACGCGGCGAAGACACAAGGGGTTCCTTCTTTTTTCACTAAACGCTCCTGGGGAGCGATGGAAGCGGCTTCTATGCAGGATGAGTTGTTAAAATTGCAGAGGGCGAACTAAATTATCAAGGAGGTTTTAAACATGTCTTTATGGATTCACACGGATTGGCAGGAGGCAGTTGTGCAGATTCACGGAACGGTCAAATGCGAGCATGTAGAGGAATTTCGCCAGCGTTTGTTAGCGTGCGTGACCCAAGGATATCGGCGTATTGTTTTGCATGCAGAGCAGATGGTGTCGGCTGAATGCGAAGCGATGCTAGATGAAGTGGATCATCAACTGATTTGGCTTGGAGGCGCTTTGATTCGGACCTGGGAGGAGCCGGAGCTTGCATAAGCCGAAAAATAGAGAATGCTACGATCTGATGAAGAAAGTCTTTGAACTTCGTTTCATGAGGGCATGATACGGAGTTTATTTTATTTGCAGAGGAGTAAGGAACATGAAAAAAATTGCAGTAGTTTATTGGAGCGGTACCGGGAATACGCAAGCTATGGCGCAGGCGGTGGCAGCTGGGGCCAAGCACGAGGGGGCGGACGTATTTCTTTTGGAAGCGGCGTCGGCATCGGCGGCGGACGTTGCGGCTGCTGACGCTGTGGCGTTTGGGTGCCCGTCTATGGGGGCGGAAGAATTAGAGGAAACGACAATGGAGCCCTTGGTAGCCGAATGTGAACCGGTGCTTTCCGGCAAACCGCTGGCGTTGTTTGGCTCCTACGGTTGGGGCAATGGCGAATGGATGCAAGAATGGGAGAGCCGTATGCAAAAAGCCGGTGTGCAAATGGTAGCGGAAGGATTGATTGTTAATGGCGCCCCGGATACAACTTCTTTAGCGCAATGTGAGGCGTTGGGAAGGCAATTGCGCTAACTATAAATAGAGCGCTGCCAGCGTTATTCCTAGCAAGGAATAACGCTTTTTTCTTTGCTTCTATGCTACAATGAAAAAACAGTGTATAAAGGCGGAGGAAAAGACAGTGGGAAGTGTGACACGCTTGCAGGGGTTGGCTTTGTTGTTGGCAACAGCGGTGCTGTGGAGTACCAGCGGCATAGGAATAAAATGGGTGTCTTGGCATCCGTTGGCCATTGCCGGAGCGCGCAGCGGGATTGCGGCCATCGTGGTTTGGGCGGCGTTTCGCAAGACGGAGCTATATTGGAACCGGTCGTTAGTTATCGGCGGCATTGCCAATGCGCTTACAGTGCTTCTTTTCGTGTCCGCTACCAAGCTGACAACGGCAGCTAACGCTATTTTATTACAGTATACATATCCAGTCTTTGTTGCCGTGCTGGGAATGATGTTTTTGCAGGAGAAGCCATGTCGGGCGGATTGGCTGACTATGGGAACTATCTGCGCCGGCATGGTGCTGTTTTTTCAGGAACAGATGTCGCCGGGGCGTTTGGAGGGCAATATACTGGCTATTGGCAGCGGCGTGACCATGGCTGTAATGGTGGTGGCGCTGCGCAGCCAGAAAGAAGGATCTCCCTGGGGGTCGGTGCTATTGGGCAACGTGCTGGCTGCGGTATGCGGCTTGCCTTTTTTCTTTGACGGCGGACCCGGGGAGGAAGGCTGGCTGGTGCTAATCGCCTTAGGGGTGGTGCAGCTTGGCTTATCCCATGTGTTATATTCTATAGCAATTAAGCAGGTAACCGCGTTAGAGGCATCTATTGTTACCATGGTAGAGCCCTTGCTCAATCCAATCTGGGTGTTTTTGCTCTTAGGAGAGCAGCCTGGCATTTGGGCATTGTGGGGAGGCGGCGTTATTTTGACAGCAATGGCGGTGCGCTACGTCCTGCCTGAATTGAGGCGGCGCATCGGTTGAGTGAAATAAAGGGTTTCTAAGTTTTGAGAGCTTGGGAAAGGAGGAAGAGAGAGGGTTTGCGAGAAGGACAAATCAATTTTCGTGCTTTTCGCGAGTTTCGCGGTTGGATAATAAATTCGAGAGACGTTGCTAACGAACCGCGAAATACACGAAATACGCGAAAGGGGCTTTTAAGAGTATAAACGGCGGCATAATTGTATTTGAGACAAGATTTCCGCGCGTCTCGCAAAAGCAGGCTAAGGCGGCAGTTTCTTAACTCGCTGCGCTCAAACAGGCGAAACTGTCATCCGCCTTTCCCTGCTTTTACGTCCTGCGGACCGTCTTGCTCCAATAAAAGTCTCAACTACAATCACGGTCGCCGCAGCCTTAGTCGAACCCTCCGTGACTCCCGCGACTCTTGTTCAAACCCAATCGTACCCTCCCTTTACTCCTTTTACTCTTGTTTAATTTCCGTTCCTCGTCTTCCCCTCAGCAGCGATACTACAAATTGCTTCAGCCTGGCGAAAGGATGATGGGTTTCCAGATGCAAGAAGATAATGGGAATGATGATCAGCGTAAAGACGGTTGACGACAGCAGGCCGCCGATGAGTACCCAGGCCATGCTGACACGGGTCTCCGAGCCGGCGGTCATGGCCAGCGCCGTGGGCAGCATGCCGACTACCATGGTCAAGGTGGTCATGAATATGGGCTTGAGCCGGGTTTTGCCGGCTTCGATGAGAGCATCCTTGGCGGTGAAGCCTCGTTCCATTAGGGTCAAGGTGTAGTCTAAGAGCAAGGTGCCGTTTTTGGCGACAAGACCGTCCATAACCAAAATACCGATGAGCGAATAGAGATTAATGGTATTGCGGGTAAAAGCCAGAAACAGCAGCGAGCCAATCATGCCCAAGGGCAGGGAGAACATGCGGATAAAGGGCGTAGACAGCGATTCGTAGAGGACGGCCAGCAGCATATACACCAGCAGCAGCGAGAGGAAGAGGGCTTGCGCCATTTCGCCGAAGGTAGTCTTCATGTTATCGGCCTGACCAGTAAAGCGGTAGGTGACGCCGTTGCCCAGTTCCTTAGGCGTCAGCTGCCGACTGATGTCGTTGAGCACTTCCTGGAGCGGCCGGTCAGTGATGTTGGCGGCGATGTTGATGGACTCTTGTTTGTCAACGCGACGCAGCATAACGGGCCCTACGCCGTCTTCGATGCGGGCCACGTCGCTGAGACGAACAAGCCCTTTGCCGCCTTGCACAGGGATGGAGCGGATGTCGGAGGCGCGGAAGCCGTCGCTGCCGGCCAAGCGGACGTAGATTTTGGTATCTTGGCCGTTGTTGTTAGGATCATTAACGAAATAACCGGCTTGGATGCCGGAAATGGCGCCGTTAAAGACGGAATTGACGTCATTGACGGTCGTGTTGTAGAAGCGCAGTCGCTCGCGGTCCGGCAGAATGCGCATTTCAGGCGCTCCTTCGCTGTAGGAACTGCGGACATCCTTGATGCCGTTGACTTGGCCTAGCAGCTCTTGTGTGCGGTAGGAGGCTTTGACAAGGTTATCCAGGCTGCTGCCGCGCAGCTCGATCTGTACGGGAGAACTGTTGCCGCCGCCGCCAGTGCCTGTGCCGCCGGAAACGCCAGCGATGGAAGACTGGGTTTCGCTGACTTGAACGATGGCTTCCGGGTATTTACTGCGCAGCTCTTTGCGTACTTGGTCCGTGATCTGCCAGACCGTTCGGCTGCGATCCTGGCGATCTGCAAGACGCACGCTGACACTGCCGTAGTTGCCGGCGGGAGAGCCGACATTAGAAAGGTAGTGAGTGATTTCAGGGATGGTATCCAGGTAGGCTTCGACAACGGCTAGGCGCTGGTTGGTCTGGTCGATATTCTGGCCAGTGGGAAACTGCATGTTGACTCGGAAACTGCCTTCATCGGTTTTCGGCATGTATTCAGCACCGATGACTCCCAAGGGAACAAGGGAGACTGTAAAAACAAACAAAACCAGGATGGCGGTCAATATGGTTTTAGGGCGTTCTAAGCTGCGGCGCAGCGTTTTCTCGTAAAAGCTGATGACTTTGGCTTCCCAGCGGTCCAGGCGTTCCCAAATGCGTCCTGTAGGTTCTTGCAGGCCATGGCGGAAGAGGCGAGAGGCCATCATGGGCGTTAAAGTGAAGGAGATGAACAGCGAGCAAAGGGTGGCGAAGACGATGGTCAAGCCGAACTGGCGGAAGTATTGCCCGGTCATGCCGTTCATAAAAGCAATAGGCATAAAGACTACGACGTCGCACAGGGTAATGGCGATGGCGGCCATGCCGATTTCCGTACGGCCATCCTCGGCGGCCTGAAAGGAATCTTTTTTCATAGCCAAATGCCTATGGATGTTTTCCAGGACGACAATGGAATCATCCACCAGGATGCCGATGCAAAGCGCCATGCCCATGAGGGACATCATGTTGAAGGTAAAGCCGGCAATGTACATGACGAAGAAGGTAGAAATGAGCGAGGTAGGAATGGCTACCAGTACCGCGACGGTAGAGCGCCAGCCTCGCAAGAAGAAGTACAGTACAAGGCTGGTGGTGATCAGGCCTTCGATTAAAGCTTCCAAGGTATTGGTTAGTGAGTTTTCTACAAAACGCGACGAGTCGGTGACCATGACGAAACGATAGTCGGGGTATTCCTTTTCCAGCGACTTCAATTGTTCTTTCGCGGCTTTGGCGGTGTCGACCAAATTGGCGTCGCTGTTCTTATATACCGCCAGGGAAATGACATCCTGTCCGTCCGTGCGGGCATAGCGGGTAACGCGGGCGTCCTGTTCCCTGACGGTGGCCAGGCTGCTCAAAGGAATACTAACGCCAGCGTTATTGCTGACATGAATGCGGGATAGTTCCTCAGGGGCTGCGTACTGCGCCATCAGGCGAACGCTGGTTTCTTGGCGGTCGTTAAATACGGAGCCTGCAGGGGTGAGGAGATTTTCCTGCTCGATGCGTTTGGCGATTTGCGACAGGGAAATGTTGAAAAAGTTGAGTTTGTCCTTTTGGATTTCCACGGCGACTTCCTTGTCGCGGCCGCCAAAAAGCTGCACGTCGGAAACGCCGCCAGCGCGCTGCATGCGTTCCAGGAATACATCGTTGGCCAGACTGTAGATATCGGCCAAGGGCTTATCGGCGATGACGGAGATTTCCATGATCGGCGCCGCGTTGACGTCGCGCTTCATGACCACCGGCTGGTTAATGCCCGTAGGAAGGCGATTCAGCGCGGAATTGACATATTCCGAGGCGTTGATGGCGGCGGTGTCGGTATTGGTCCAAAACTCAAATTCTAAAATGATCTGCGCCTTTTCCGGGCGGGACACCGAGGTCATGTGTTTGAGATTGGACAGACCGGAAAGAGAGTTTTCCAAGGGTTTGATGACGGTCTGCTCAATCTCCTCCGTGCCGGCGCCGGGATAGTTGACCGTAACGGTGACGTAAGGGATGTTGAGGGCCGGCAGAAGTTCTACGCCGATGCGCCAGAAGCTGAACAGGCCCAGCACGACTAAGAGCATAACAATCATGGAAATGCCGATAGGCTTTTGAATGGAAAAGCGGGTCAAATTCATGACGCGTCACCTGCCGCATTGAGAGTCACTGGGTGAGGCGAGATTACCATATCCGGGCGTAGGCGGGAGAGATTGGAAACGGCAATATTGTCCCCTGCTTGCAAGCCTTGCAGAATTTCCAGTTGCCTGTCTCCGCGAGCTCCTACTTGAACAAGACGTTGCTCTATTTTGTTGCTGCCATTGATGACAAACACATAGGTTTGGCCGTTTTTTTCTAATAAAGCTTCCTTGGGAATGACCAAAACCTGCTGTCGCAGGGGTAATTGCAAGACTACGCGGGAAAAGAGGCCGCCGCGCAGAGTAGCCGGCAAAGGCGGCAAAAGAGAAATACGCAGGGAAAAAGCCAAAGTTTGCGTGTCGATGGACGGGCTGATATAGGTAATGGTTCCCGGCAGCGTTTGGCCCAGCGCCTCTAGTTGCACCTGTACCGGCATGCCCAGCGCAAGGGCTGCTAAGTCGCCTTCGGCCACTTGGCAGTCCACATACATTTGACTGTTATCAACAATGCTCAGCAGCTTTTGGCCTGCAGCTGCCAGATTGCCCACTTCCGCCTGGCGATAGCCGATGGTGCCGGAGCGGGGGGCTCGCAGCAGCAGATCCGAACGCTGCTTTTCCATGGCTTGCACGGTATGCTGCGCTTTTTGCGCTGCCGCCTGGGAGGATTGAATGGAGGCGGCCAGACCATTTTGCATTTGGTTGGCCAAGGCGTCTAGCGCTCCCTTGGCGTCAGCGGTTTGCTGCTGGATGGATTCCATCTGCTCCAGAGAAATGCCGCCCACGTTGTAGAGGCGCTGGGAGCGCTGTTCGGTGGCGACAGCCTTGCGGTAATCCGCCTGGGCTTTTTCGTAGTTGGCATAAAAAGAGGCTTGGGTCGTAACCGAGTCGGCGGCGGCTTGGCTATAGGCCGCCTGGTTCTGGGCGATCGAAATATCAGCATCCTGGGTGTCTTGAACGAGTAAAACATCTCCTTCCGAAACTTGCTGCCCCAGTTCCACATTGACAGCCAGAATGCGTCCTTGGTATTTGGCGGCTAAGTCGACTTGGGAGAGGGGGACCGTTTGTCCGGTTAGGGAAATGCGCTTATAAAGGTCGGCGCGGCCGATGGTAAGCATGTCAACGGTGGTCTGCTGTTTGCCGCTGGTGTCGCGCGGCGTATCTTTGGCGGTAAGCAGGTAAATTCCTCCGGCCAAGACCAGCAACAACAGAAAAAAACCAAGACCCTTTTGGGCCTGCTTGTTTGTATGTAAGATTGTTTTTAATTTTGCTAAGTTCATGGGGATCGCGGCTCCTCTCCGATAACTGTCGCTTTTATCATAGCACTGAATAAGGATGCAACCAATAAGCTGCTTAGAGAACTAAAGGCGCAAGGGGTAAAATAGTGCTGGAGATTATTGGCAGATTGTTGATTTTACGATTATCTTACCACAAAAACGTGACGGTTTTGTGACAATGGCGGCTAGAGAAATGAAATACCAAGAGCGAGGCTTGAACAAGAGTCGCGGTGAGAATAGGAGGATGTGAATGAGGGAGGAAACGGTATACAGAGGAATACGGGCGGAAAAATGAAAAAACGGTCCAATTACCGGCAAACCGGCAAATGGACCGTTTTCGTTTTATAAAGAAAATGGTATTAGACCTTGAATTCGTGTACTCTGGCGGAAAGCTGTTCTGCCAGCTGGGCCAGTTCGCGTCCGGCGGAGGCTACCTCGTCCATCGAAGAAGTTTGTTCTTCCATGGCAGCGGTTACTTGCTGAATTTCGCTGTTGATATGCTGTGTGGCTGTATCGATTTGCGCGGCCGAATCGACGATGCTTTGGGAACCCTTGGCGGTTTCGTCGACGGCGCGGCTGATTTCTTGCATTTCTGTGGCCAAGTTTTCAAGGTTGATTGTAAAATGAAGTTGAACACTTAAGAAAAAGTCCATAGTGACTTTTCCTCGTATGGTAGAATGGAGATCTCACAACACCATCACCAAAGA
>SAAJ01000074.1 GCA_009929485.1 Negativicutes bacterium | reverse complement strand
AGTGGAAAGCAGAATTGCATTCTTTGGAACCTGGCGGAGCGTCGTTCAGTGTATTATGTCGCGTTGTTTTTGAAAAATACTAGTTATGCAAAAGTCTCAATTAAATACTGGTTCTTTTATTAATAGTAGTGAATAAAATTTCTTTTCTGTGTATTCAGGCAGGATATTTACTGTAAATCAAGAAGTCAAAGAAGAACCAAAGAAAGTCAACAAAGTAATAGTGTAAAGGAAAATTCAGTTTGTCGAAGTGTATGAAGGCAAAGGAAGGCAGAAAGCAGCATGCGTTTACAGGGGAAAAGTAAAAAAGGAATTACGGTGTTGGGGATACCTACTTGGCTGGGGCAGGAGATGTTTGGAACGCAACTAGGGCCGGACGCGATGCGTGCAGCCGGTTTGCTGCGAATGCTGCGTTCTACGGGGCTGGATGTCATTGATGCCGGAAATCTGAATCTCAAGAACCAAGCCATCAGTTCCTGCGCTACAGGCAGCGTGTGCAATCTCCGGGCGGTTCGCGATAGTTTGGAGTTGGTAGCGATCAAGGTTTCGGAAATTGTCTGCAGTGGACGTATTCCCTTAGTTTTGGGCGGAGATCACAGTGTGGCTATTGGCTCTCTTGCAGGTATTGCTAGGCATTATCGCTCGTTAGGATTGCTTTGGTATGATGCGCATGGAGACAGCAACACGCCGGAAACATCGCCAAGCGGTTATATACAAGGCATGCCGGTGGCTGCTAGTTTGGGCGCAGGGCACCCGGAACTTATTGCTGTAGGCGGTTATAAGCATAAAATTCGGCCGGAACACGTGGTGCTGGTTGGAGTTCGCGATTTAGACGCAGGGGAAAAAAAGTTTTTGCGAGAAAAGAAGATAAAAATTTATACTTCTGAAGATATGTATCGCAGCGGCAGTGCGGCGGTTATGGAGGAAGCAGTGGCCTATCTGTCTTCCCGGTGCGATGGCATTCACTTAAGCTGCGATTTGGATGTTCTTGACCCAAGGGAAGCCAGCGGCGTGGGTACGCCGGTGGCGGGAGGCGTGCCGTTGGCGCAGCATTTGGAAGCGATGCGGTGTTTGGCGTCCCATAAAGTGGTTACTTCGGCCGAGTTTGTGGAGCTCAATCCGCTGCTGGATAAAGACGGCAGAACCATTGAGGCGGCTATTGCCATGATTCGAGCTTTTTTAGGAGAACGCGCACTGGAAGCTTGCCAGGCCTAAAAAATTACTTTTTGCTACGAGCAAATAAAAACCTGCTTCTTTCGGACTCCGAAAGAAGCAGGTTTTTATTCGTCAGCCACGAAATTTATCAAAGAAATGATACTTGATAGGGAGGCATGGCATTGCGAAGAGCAGGACTAATACTGCTGCTGGTGTGCTGCAGTTGCTATTTTGGCACCGCAGCGGCGGCAGAAGTAAAAGAGAAGCGGACAGCAGACGAGTATATTGCAGCATTACAACTAGTTGGACATGTGGAAGGCGGTTATTTTAAAGAACTGTACAAGAATCAACGCAAAGCGGGAGCTGCGATCCTGCCGGATGTTTATGCAGGCGAGCGGCCCTTGGCATCTACGATCTATTACCTTTTGAAGTCTGGCGGCGTTTCGCAGTTTCATCAGCTTTTGTCCGATGAAATTTGGTTTTATCATGATGGCTCTCCCTTAGTTTTGCACATGATCAGTCCGGAGGGAACGCTGACCAGCGTGCGCTTGGGACTGGATGTGAAGCGAGGAGAACAGCCGCAGGTTTTGGTGCCGGCGCAAACGATTTTTGGGGCGGAGGTCGCGGAAAAAGGCTCCTTCGGTTTGGTCAGCTGCATGGTGTCGCCGGGCTTTGATTACCGAGATTTTCGCCTTTGTTCTTATGAAGAATTAATGCGGCAATATCCGGATTATTCAGGCGTTATTGAACGTTTGAACGGAAAAAGACAGTAATGTAGAAAGCAATTTTGTGAGGAGGATGGCTGATGGCTAGAGAAATGCGGAGAAAAGATCGCCAGTTGGCAGAGACGGACATAAAGGAGCTTTTGCACAAAGCCGCCTATGGCGTACTGTCGCTGGTGGATGCAAACAACCAAGCGTATGGAGTGCCGTTAAGTTTTGTTTATTTTCGGGACGCCTTGTATTTTCACAGCGCTACCGAGGGGCTGAAGCTTGATTTGGTGCGACAGAATTCGCGCGCAGCTTTTTGCATAGTAGGAGATACAGCGGTGTTGCCGGAACAATTTACGACGAATTATGAGAGCGTTATTGCCCTAGGGAAAGCGATCGAAGTGACGGACGAGGAGAAAAAAGCAGCCTTAGAAGCGTTTGTTGAAAAATATGCAAGCGCTTTTAAAGAAAAAGGACTAGATTATATCGAAAAAGCGGGCTCCGCGACAACGGTGGTTAAGCTTTGTATAGAGCAGTGCACCGGCAAGGCGAGGAGGTAAAGCTATGAAAAGGCATGGCTTTTGGTCATTGATTATGTGCAACATTTGTGCGCTTATTATATTTGCTATGTCTAATCCTTTGGAGGCGCACGAATCTATTTTGTCCGAAACACAAACGGTATTGCGGCAAGATGCTGAGGATAAAGTTGCGTTGCCAGGGAGTTTTCGTCGTGTAGAGTGGCTGAGAGCATCTGGCAGCGCACAGTTTTCGGAAAAGGAATTGCTGGAAGTTAAGAAAAATATAAGTGAAGTAAAAGTAGTTTCGGTCGATCTACGCCAAGAGAGTCATGGCTTTATTAATGGACTTCCTATAAGCTGGTATGGAGAAAAGAATTGGGCCAATGCCGGCAAAAGCGTAGAAGAGGTATTACAGCTTGAGCAAAAAGAACTATCCGAGCTGGCTGCAGCACAGCAAGCTATTGTGTATAGTAAACTTAAAAAAGATAAGAGTAGCGGCGGCCTCGTTTCGGCAGTATCGATGGCGGTGCCGATTGAAGTCGTAAGTTCGGAGGAGCAAATAGCGAGGCAGAACGAGATGGGGTATTTTCGCCTAGCTATAACAGATCATTGTCGTCCTGATGATGAGAGTGTGGAGCGTTTTATAGAGTTTGTTCGGGTGCTGCCTCCAGACTCCTGGCTTCATATGCACTGTGAAGCCGGGCATGGTAGAACTACTACGTTTTTAACTATGTATGATATGATGAAAAACGCAAAAAAAGATTCTTGTGCCGCTATTATAACGAGACAGCGAGATATTGGAGGCATTGATCTTCTGGCATCTGGAGAAGATCGGGGCTGGCGAATGGAGAAAGATCAGGAACGTAAGAGATTCATAAAGAGGTTTTATCAGTATTGCCAAGCTAATGATGATCAATATTCTCTGAAATGGACAATCTGGAATCAAACGCATCCAATACCTATCGATGAGTAAACGGAAATCTTAGAGAGAAGCCTTGGGCTGGCGGGCGAAATACTCAATGATTTCTCGGCGGCGAATAATGCCGCAAAAGACATCGTTATCATCGATTACAGGAATAAAGTTTTGCATAATGGCTAAGGAAAGCAGATTTTCCATTTCTTCGTTGATATGAATGGGCGTGTTTACCATGCGGCGGGGAATGTCTTTGAGCCAGATGCGTTCCGTGTCGGCAAAAGTGAGGGACGGAGTGTTTTTCATCTTCCAAAGCAAATCGCCTTCAGTCAGCGTACCGGCGTATTTACCATCTTCATCCACAAGCGGAATGGCTGTATAGTGGTGAAACTCCATCTTTTCCAGTGCTTGGCGCATCGTGCTGTGAAAGGGTAAATGCACCGTGTCTTTTTTTGCAATAAGAAAAAAAGCGATATTCATAGCGCTTTGCCTCCATAGTAGTAAGGAACCGCTGTTTTAAAAGCAGCGGTTCCTTGTTTCTTCCTTTTTGATTATAGAGCGTTTTTTGTTGGAATAGGTATAAAAAAATAGTAAAAATTACGCTCGCTATTCTGGAGATTGATAGCGCTTCTGGAATATAGAAGGATTGAGATGCTGGTGGAGTCGTTTGCGCAAGGAGGCAATTACAAACACCGCAGGAATGACTCGTTTCCAGTTCGTATCACCCATGTCTAAGCCAAGCCAGAAAAACGAAGCGGTCCAGCCGAGGGGACCAAAAAGAGCGGCAATTGCTCGTTCTAGAAGAGAGCCGGCCATAGGCAGATCCGGGAAGCCAAAGCGTCGGGCTAAAACTAAAATCAGTTCGCTGGCTGCTACATATTGTGGGAGTCCTGCCATGCGCCCGGCGAGTAGTGCGGCCAGCAAGGCCGGGCCGCGCAGGGTTTTGAAACGGCTGGCTACGCAAGAAGGGCAGTTGCCCGCAATAAGGTATTTTTGTACGCCCGAATCCACGGAATCTTCAATAGCATGCCAGGCGTGGATGCCGCCTTCTTTGATAATCTGCGCCTTGAGACGGCTCAATACCTCGAGTACGATGAATTCTTCTATTTGCGCTACCGTAGCTGTTTGCAGCGGGACTTTCGCGCTCAATTTCAATACTGCCGCCGTTTTACGTACGATCTCTTCATAATCCGGCTCATAGTTATTGCGAAAAAGATTAAGTGCGCTATTGCCATAAGCGTGGCGGATTTCGCGGTTAAGAATTTCGCGTTTTTCTTGTTTGGAAGCTTGGTTGATATTGGTGAGCTCGAAGATGCTGCCCAAAGTTTCCCAATCTTCCCAGGTTAAATTTGGGTCGCCTAAAATAATATCAAGCTGATCTCCCTTAGCCATAAAGTACCTCCTTTTCCCGTGCAGGCAGCCCCTTGTAAAAGCGGTGTTCTTTATAGAATAGGATTTGCAACATAGTTTATACATGAAGCTGGCAATTTCCTTCTTTTTGGGAATAATTTGAAAATAATCCGAGCTTAGCTGAAAAAACAGTTGTAATGGAGAAAAATAAAAAGACTCTTGTCAAATAGAAAATATAGTGATAATATAGTTAATGTCAACAGATAATTATTATTTAAAATAAAAGGAGGAACTAAAAATGAAAAAGTTTGTTTGCACCATCTGTGGGTATGTTCACGAGGGAGATGCGGCTCCAGAAATTTGTCCGACCTGTAAGGCGCCGGCGGCTAAATTTATCGAGAAGGTAGAAGGCGCTATGAACTGGGCTGACGAGCATCGTATTGGCGTAGCTGCTGGCGTAGATCCGGAAATTATTGAAGGCCTGAAAATGAATTTTGCAGGCGAATGCACCGAAGTGGGCATGTACTTAGCCATGAGCCGTCAGGCGGATCGGGAAGGTTTCCCGGAAGTGGCCGAAGCCTATAAGCGGATTGCTTTTGAAGAAGCGGAGCATGCTGCTAAATTTGCGGAACTGCTGGGCGAAGTGGTTTTCCCATCGACGAAGAAAAACCTGGAGCTTCGTGTCGAAGCGGAATACGGCGCTTGCGAAGGCAAGCTAGGTATTGCGAAAAAAGCCAAAGCTCTTGGATTGGATGCCATTCATGATACGGTTCATGAAATGTGCAAAGATGAAGCCCGCCATGGTGCGGCTTTCAAAGGGCTGCTGGAGCGCTATTTCAGCAAGTAAGCTCTTGGGCAGATACGAAAAAAGCCACTGACTTCAAGTCAGTGGCTTTTTCGTATCTGCCAGAATTTATAAAACGGACCGCGAAATACGAGGGAAATTCGAACGGGGTTTCAGGATTATGTGGTATAAACGGCGGCATAACTGTATCTGAGTTGCGTTTCCTAACCGCGCAGCGGTTCCTGTTATGCAGCTTGGTTCTTCTCTTGGTTGCGGGGATGAAGCAGGCTTTTGCGGTAGCCATAGGCGAAATAGACGACAAGACCAATGGCGCTCCAAATGCCGTAGCGGAACCAGGTATCGCCGGGTAGGCTGTACATAAGATACCCGCAGGAAAGAATAGCGCCCAAAGAAACAAAGGTGACTGCGGGACAACGGAAAGGCCGGTGAATATTTGGCTTTGTGCGGCGTAGGACCAAGACGCCTACGGCGGTAATGACAAAGGCAAATAAGGTGCCGATATTAGTCAATTCGGCAATGACGCTGATGGGCGTCAAGCCGGATACAATGGCGACGACAATGCCGGATAGAATGGTAATAATATGAGGCGTTTGGTATTTTGGATGGATTTTGCAAATGCTTGCAGGCAGCATGCCGTCGCGGGACATCGCGTAAAATACGCGGGTCTGGCCGTACATAATGACTAAAAGTACTGTTGTGATACCGGCAATCGCGCCGGTTCCTACTAAAGCGGAGCCCATATTGTAGCCGATGGAGCGGAGGGCGAAAGCAACCGGTTCGCCGGTGTTGAGTTCGGTATAGGGTACGACGCCGGTTAGAACAGCTGCTACCGCTACATACAAAATAGCGCAAACAATTAAGGAACCGATGATCCCAATGGGCAAGTCGCGGTTAGGATTTTTGCATTCTTCCGCAGCGGTGGACACAATGTCAAAGCCGATGTAGGCTAAAAAGATAGTAGCCGCGCCGGTAACAACGCCTGAGATGCCAAAGGGCATGAAGGGCGTCCAGTTGGCGGGATCAACTTTAGGGCCGGCAAGAAAGAGAAAGATGAAGACTGCCAGCAGCTTGACTGCGACCAAAAGGCGATTGAGGGTGGTGCTTTCCTTGGTGCCGCGCACAAGCAAAAGGCTCAAAAAAAGAGAGATGATAACCGCCGGCAGATTAATGATGCCGCCGTCGGCAGGGACGGCGGTCAAGGCTTGAGGCACGCTAAAGCCGGCTGATTTAAACAAGCCGGTGGCATAAGCCGACCAGCCTGCCGCTACCGCGCTGGCGCCCAGCGAGTATTCTAAAATGAGACTCCAGCCGACCATCCAGGCGACAATTTCGCCCAGCACCGCATAGGAGTACGTGTAGGAGCTGCCGGAGATGGGAACAATAGAGGCTAGCTCTGCATAGGCTAACGCGGCGAAGGCGCAGGCAACGGCTGAAATAACCAAGGACAGGACAATGGCGGGACCGGCGTAGTTGGCGGCTACAACGCCGGTAAATACGAAGATGCCGGTGCCCATAATCACGCCGACACCTAACAAAATAAGATCGAAAGCGCCCAAGGTCTTTTTGAGCTTCTTTTCCTTGGCGCCCTCTCGAAAGGCTTCAATGCTTTTTGTGCGAAAAATATCCATACCAATCTCCTTTTTGTTCTTTTGAGAGTGACCGTGTACTAGCAAACAAAACATTATACCTAGATAGTCTTTTACAAAGACACAGACAAGTTACAATGTAACATTTGCACACAAGAAAGTAAAGAGAGAAAGTGCGCATTGAAGGTAGAAAATTTTAGGAAATGACTATTTTTCTTACATGGCATATTGAAAGACTCAAAAAGAGGATAAATGTATTTTGGGGGTGGAGCTGAAAGGAAGGATACCTGAAAATACAAAGGCTAACCATGATCAATGAATTTGAAAAAAAGAAGTGCTCCATGCGCTTGCAAAGCAGGCAAGAAGCGCTTGGATGGAGAAAGGAAAGGCAAATGAATTTGTTCTTTAGAATTGCGGCTTGTCAATTGCTTGGAACTTGATCTTTGTACAAGGAGGGGACGGAGGATGGACACGCAGCGTGCAACTGGCGTAAAGGAAATTTATTTGGCTGGAGGCTGTTTTTGGGGGACAGAAAAATACTTGTCCTTGATCAAGGGCGTAGTCGAAACAGAAGTCGGCTATGCTAACGGACCAACAGCCGAACCTAGTTATGAGGAGGTGTGCAGCGGCAGCGGTCATGCCGAAGCCGTCCGAGTTGTTTATCGGGTGGACGAGGTATCTTTGACAAGAATTTTAGAGCTTTTTTATGAGGTGATCGATCCCGTTTCGGTCAATCGTCAAGGCTTTGACGTAGGAGTACAGTACCGAAGCGGCGTTTACTATGTGCAGGAAGAGGACTGGAAGCTTATTTTGCAATCGCTGCAAACGTTGCAGCGGCGCTATGAGAAGCCTCTCACGATTGAAGCGGAACCGTTGCGCAACTTCTATCCGGCGGAAGACTATCACCAAAAGTACTTAGATGAGACTTTTGCATAACTAGTATTTTTCAAAAACAACGCGACATAATACACTGAACGACGCTCCGCCAGGTTCCAAAGAATGCAATTCTGCTTTCCACT
>SAAJ01000112.1 GCA_009929485.1 Negativicutes bacterium | reverse complement strand
TTCCATATTCAAAACATAAATCGGTACTTCACGGTCAACATAAATAAACTCAGTCGGAATCTTAACGGCATCTTTTCCTGTCGTAATCAGGGCACCGGCATTTTCCCTGATAGCGCGCTCCATTATATACTGCATCTCCAGCATCCCGTAGTCGTGATGATCCGGATAACGTATGGCTTCTTTAATGTCCAAACCGACATCGGACAAAGTTTGCTCGAAGGAAGACGGGTTACCAATGGCTGAAAAAACCATAACGGATTGCCCCTTCAATTCTTCCAGCGACTTGGCATTACTAAGAAGGCCTTTGTACCAGTCAGCAATCTCGACAAAATTTACCGGTTTATGCACGCTTTCAATGATAGGAGCAACGGAATTATATTTTGCTAATGTGTCTCTTAGTTCATTGCGAGAAAAAATTGAGCTTTGGTCGGTCTTGGTAAGAAGAAACAAACCTGCACGATCCAAATTCTGCAGCGGTTCGCGCAGAGTCCCCCTTGGCAGCAGTCGCCTGTTGCCGAAAACATTAAGGGTATCTACCAAAACGACGTCAAGATCACGATACAAGGTCCAGTGTTGGTAGCCGTCATCCATAATGATTACTTGGGCGCCTAAAGTTTTTACGGCAAATTCGCCTGTTACAGAACGATTTTTACCGATAACTACCGGAATGCCCGGGAGGGTCTTGGCCATCAGATATGCTTCATCGCCGGCTTCGTAGGCCGTCATAAATATCTTCTTGCCGTCCGAAACCACGCCGAGTTCTTCTTTCCAATGGGAACGGTAACCGCGGTTTAGAATCACGACGCGGTAGCCCATTTCCTGAATCATGACCGCCATTTTCTGTGCGGTTGGCGTTTTACCGGTACCGCCGACAGTAATATTGCCAATGCTGATGACGCAGCAGGGCAATTTCGTTTGCTTGAATATCCCGTTTTTGTACAGGCTGAGCTTCAGGCGAACTCCCGCCTCATAAATGACGGAAAAGATGCTCAATACACTGAGAACAAACCACTCTATGAGCGTATTATCATGACCATGTGCCAGCTGAAACAAATACTGCGTGACTGCGTCGCCCCTGCGAAGGTGCGTGCCGCCTTCCTCGTTGATGTTGCGGGTATTGATCTTGTAATGCTCATTAACTCGGCATTCGGTAGCCGTTAAATCCAAAAGCTCCACCAGATATTCAATACTGCGAACAGCCGCGCCGCGGTTTTCCCTGATAACCTGCAGGGAGGCGCTGCCCATTTTTGTTCTGAGCTCATCATTGCCTATAATTTCAAGCATTTCTTCGGTCAATTCTTTTTCATCTTTGACCTGGCGGCATGCTCCGCTTTTCCTAAGCAAGGCGAAAGAATCTTTGAAGTTGGACATGCTCGGTCCGACTAAAATCGGTTTGCCATGAGCAGCCGGTTCCAAAACATTGTGCCCTCCGTGCTTGATCAGACTGCCGCCAACAAAAACAATGTCACCGACGGCATAAATACGGCCTAATTCTCCTATGGTGTCAATCAAAAGCAAGGGATATTGG
>SAAJ01000111.1 GCA_009929485.1 Negativicutes bacterium | reverse complement strand
GTGGATAGCGTACCCGTGATACCCCCCGCAGTAGTATCCGTCAGCCGAAACGTTATCGCGAGAGCCTTTGACGCATTTACCGCGAGGGCTGTTTTTTGTGAGGTTCTTCGGTAGTTTCTCTACCTGTTCGGCGGGGAAGTCCGCCCGCAGTTTCTCAAAAAGGGCTGTCAGCTCTTCTTGCTCAAATTCGCGGCCATCAGGCAAGGTTACTTTTCCCATTTTTTGCTCCTTTCAGAAGTCTTGAACGCCAGGTAAACCCCTAGCGGTAGGGTAAAAAGAAGCCCGCCACCTGTAGGCGACGGGTTCAACAGGGCCAGGGGCAGAAAAATAAGCCACAAGACGGCAAGCGCACTATTTTTCATCGTCCACCTCCGGGGGTACGAAAAGGACCTCAACGTCAGTAGCTTGGGAAAGCACAACCGATTCAGGCTGCCCATCGCCATAAAAACCAATGAACTCCACCCACCCAGGGTTACGCGGATTATTGCTGGCATTCACCAGCACCTTGCCGTTTATACGGGCTACGGTCATCCTGGGAAACTCTTTCGGGCGGCGGTACAGCACATCTTCTGCCTTGATAGACCCGTGCCCCTCCTGCCAAAACAGGCTCTTCGAGTCCAAAGGCTCAGTCACCTTACCCTCAGCCCACCCAGCGAAATCATCACACCAAGCGACATAATCGCCCACGGCAAGCTCAGTAGCTGGAACCTTCTCCCAGCCGTCCGCTATCAATAGTTCTTCAATCATGGTCATTCTCTTTCCTTCCATGCCGTATCAACGGCGAAACCAAAATGGTCAATAAAATCTTCACGTTCAGGGCAAGCCACGCTACGGTGCTCACCGGCGCAATAAGCGCACTCAAACGGCTGTAGCACGCTCCCCAACCTCCCTCAGATAGGTTTCCACGTCGGCGCGGCGGTAACGCAGGCGGTTGTGTATCTTCACGCCCGGGACGCGCTCCACACGGGCAGACACCTAAGCCACCTCCAATAGCTCGATATCCATCGGGGGAAGGAGAAGCTCACGCAGCTTATGCAAACCCTTGGGTGTGACCCTGATTTGCGGATCAGTGACTACGCGCTCACCAGTGCGTGGGTGCTCGTAGGATTGCGCCTTGTATTCGAGTAGGCCGCGCTCCACAGCGGTCTGCATAATGCGACGCTTGCGTGTCAACTTGTTCTTGCTGGTCCAGTGCGCGTCACAGTCCAGGAAGTCAAAGAGCCGTTTCTCACCGGTCACAATGCCTGAGCGGGTCAGCAGCTTAGCCGCATCACCCACTGAAACAGACCCCCTAGCGCCCATGAACTCTTCATAGGCGGCAACTTTGGGGCGGGCCACCTCAAGCTCTTTGGCTTGCTCTGCTACACGGGTCTGCAGCGTGGTGAAGGCCCGCAGGATAAGCGCATCATCTGACTCGCCCACCACGCCTGCGGCGTTCACGGTGTGCCCGCCTAGTAGCTGCTCAACGCGTTCATCAGCCCAGTCTTGGAACTCCCCCGCCTTTGGGGAGCGGGAAGTCTGCAAGACACGG
>SAAJ01000110.1 GCA_009929485.1 Negativicutes bacterium | reverse complement strand
CCATTATTGTTCGCGACGATCAGATTATTTCCACCGGCTACCTAGGGTCGCCACGCAAGACTAAAGATTGCTGGGAGCGCGGCAATTGCCTTAGGGCAATGCTTAAAGTGCCGCACGGCCACCGTTATGAATTGTGCCGCAGCGTCCACGCTGAACAAAATGCCATCATTAACGCCGCTCGGGCCGGCGCCAGCCTGCTCGGCTCAACCATGTATCTCTATTCCACAGTTATTCGCGACGGCCAGGAAAAACCGCAAGATGCTTATCCCTGTTTTATCTGTAAGAAAATGATTATCAACGCCGGCATTGAAAAACTGGTCGGCCGCCAAGCCGACGGCAGCTTTAAAACCTATGAAATTAGCGATTGGGTTAATGATTGGCAAGAAAAAGACATGCTGGACGATAGCGAACAATACGGCGCCGCCGTTAATATAGAACAAGCTTAATTCGTTGATTGAAAGAATTTATGGACAAGTTGATTATCGGTCTGACCGGCCAATTAGCCGCCGGCAAGACGACTATTGCCAAGTATTTGGCGGAAAAATATGGCGGTAAGGTCTATGGCTTTTCCGGTCCCCTGCGTGATATCGTTGATCGCCTGACTCTGCCGCAGACCAGGGAAAACATGGCTAATCTGTCATCAATCCTCAGGCGCCAATTCGGTCAGGATATTATTTTGAAAGCGATTATGCGCGATGTTCAAAATGACCCCTGTCCGTTTATACTCCTGGAGGGTATGCGCCGCTATGGTGATTTTGTGGCTTTTCGCGAATTCCCCAATTTTCATTTAGTGGCGGTCTTGGCTGATCAGGGCCTGCGCCATCAGCGTTTAACCAAGCGCGGCCAGAATCCGGACGACGCCAGCAAGACTTTGGAGCAATTCAAAATTGATGAGCAAGGCGAGGCCGAACAAGATATTCCGCAGGCAATCGCTGAGGCCGACTTCCAAGTAGATAATAATGGCGATCTAGCCGCCCTGTATGAGCAGGCGGAAAATATTTACCGGCAATTGGCCGGTTAAAACTTAAGCTTAAATTTATGGCCGGAAAATTAATCGTTCTCTACGGTATTAATAATCTAGGCAAGAGCACTCAGGCCAAGCTGCTGGTTGACCGTTTGCGCGATGCCGGTTATTCCACTACCTATTTGAAATATCCGATTTATGAGCTGGCGCCGAGCGGTCCGCTGCTCAACGCCTATTTGCGGGAAGGCAATCCGCTACAGTTATCGCCGCGGGAAGCCCAGATTATCTATGCTTTAAATCGTTTTCAATATCAGCCGGAGCTGGAAAAGCAATTAGCCGCCGGTGAATGGATTATTGCCGAAGATTATACCGGCACCGGCCTGGCTTGGGGCTGGGGCGCCGGCGCCAAGCTTAATTTTCTAGAAGCGATCAATGATGGCTTATTAAAACCGGATCTGGCCTTGTGGCTGGACGGCCAGCGCTTTGTCAGCGGTATTGAACAAGGCCATAAGCACGAAAATAATAATCAGTTAATGGATAAAGTCCGCGAATGCCACCAGCAGCTAGCTGAACGTTATGGCTGGCCGCGTTTTGA
>SAAJ01000109.1 GCA_009929485.1 Negativicutes bacterium | reverse complement strand
TTCGCTGTTTTTTGCGGTATTCTTTTTGGCGGTCATGTATTGAACATACATAATTTTTAGCGGAAGTTGCGCACCGCACCTTACTCATACGATCAAAATAGAAACCCCTGCAAGAGCTGCAAACTCTTCAGGGGCGTGACCACCTACAGAAATTCGTTTTTGGCACTCAGACTCTAGGTGATGGATTAATGCTACTTAAAAAAGATCGCTTCGGCAAACTTACTTCTGAAACTCTTAACGCCATTGCTCAAACTGGCGTCAGGGAGGCGATAGCCGACCTTCCTTGTCTATATAGAAACAACTCAATCGAGATTACGGATAAAACACCTCCCAATCCCTTGTCACCTGCGGCTTTTGAGCTTTCTACAAACCTCAAAAAATCCGCCTCGGCTCTGGCATGGAATGTACAGCATTTCGTCGACACCTACGGCCTTTCAAATGTTGGTTTTTTAACCCTGACCTTTCGTGACCACGTTACCGATCCCAAAGAAGCACAACGCCGTTTTAATTCTCTTAAAAGCAATGTTTTGGCCTCGCGTTACCGGGCTTATATCCGCGTCATGGAGCCTATGAAGTCCGGCCGTATCCACTATCATCTTCTTGTTGCTCTCGATTCTGACATTAGAACCGGCTTTGATTTCTTTGCTGTCCGTGACCAGGACTATTCATCCGCAAACAAGGCTATTCGGGCTGAGTGGGCTTTCTGGCGTAAGACTGCGCCAAAATATCGCTTTGGTCGCACTGAATTGATGCCCGTTCGGTCTAATTCTGAGGGTATTGGGCGTTATGTGGGGAAATACATTTCTAAGGGCATAGAATCGCGTACAGAGCAATTTAAAGGGACTAGGCTGGTTGAGTATTCCCGCAAGGCTAAAATCGCTTCTACGCGCTTCCAGTTCGTTACAGAGGGATCTGCTGAGTGGCGGCGTAAGTTGGCTATCTTCGTTCATTACATCGCTGACAATACGGGCTGTGAGCCTTCTTTTGAGGGTCTGCGCCGTGTTTTAGGTGCGCGCTGGTCTTATCACTGGCGCGAATTTATTTTATCACTCACTTAACACCTGTACTTTTGTCTCAAACCTGCAATCCCGCCTCACGCTGCCAGATTAAAATCTGACAGCCCTCACCGTTGCTGAATTGTCAACCGCTAAGGCGGGGGGCCCCTCTGGGGTTCCGCTTTAGTGGTTGTACAACACTACCCCCCCGACACTTTCGATAGGTGATGGATCACATGGTGAGCCATCGCCCTGTAAAGCCATCTTTTGACTCGGCTGCCGTGGGTCACTGTGGGGTAGGTGCGGAAGCCCTGCCCCACAGGGAACTCGGTGCCGTCTCTACGCATGGTTAACGCGGAGTGCCTTAGTTCTGAACCAATTCTATCTATGTGCTGGGAGGGGGTGACGTACACCGCTAATGCTAAGTGAGTGTTTGAATGCCTGAGTGGTTGAATGTAGCAGCGGTGGCTGGCCTATCGCTTCGCTGTTTTTTGCGGTATTCTTTTTGGCGGTCATGTATTGAACATACATAATTTTTAGCGGAAGTTGCGCACCGCACCTTACTCATACGATCAAAAT
>SAAJ01000108.1 GCA_009929485.1 Negativicutes bacterium | reverse complement strand
TAATTTTCCGCTCTATGTTGGGAGGTAAAATAAAAAGACCTCATTACGAGGCCTGTAAATTCAAGGGTTTTGAGTTTGTGAGAACACTCAACAGGAGTAGAGGGAGTAGAGTGAGGGTACGAATGAGGCTTACGGGAAAGGAACGGAACACAGAGGAACAGAGGAAATGCCAGAGGTAACAGAGAGAATAACGGGATGGGTATTGAACAGGAGTCGCTATTTAAAAATGCACGAGGAGATTGCCGCGATACGCTCGCAATGACGGGTAAGGCGGTCTTACGGTGCGGGGATGGCATGGCTGCTGCTAAGCTGGCTTTTTGTCATTGCGAGGAACGAAGTGACGAAGCAATCTCTTCGGTAAGCTATTCATTGTTTTTTCCTTTGACCTTTCTCTGATGCCTCTGTTACTCTGTGTGAAACGTAGCCTTCGGACTGGAGATTGCCGCGCTGCGCTCGCAATGACGGGTAAGACGGCCTTACGGTGCGGGGATGGCATGGGGCTGCTGCTAAGCTGGCTTTTTGTCATTGCGAGGAACGAAGTGACGAAGCAATCTCTTCGGTAAGTTATTCAGTGTATCCCCTCTGGCTTTTCTCTGTTACCTCTGTTACTCTGAGTAAAACGTACTCTCTGTGTACCGTACTCTCCATTATAAAGGGGTTGGCGGATGTGAAGCGGGAAGAAATTTTGCAGCAGGTGCGATCGGTGGTAGCGTCGGTCGCGGAGAAGGCAAATGTGCAAGTATATTTATTTGGCTCTTGGGCGCGAGGCGAAGAGCGGGTAACCTCGGATATTGACTTGGCGATTGAGGGCGAAGATGCTTCGGAGATGGCTATGCAAGTGAGGGAAGCATTGGAGGAATCTAATATTCCTTACAGGGTAGATGTGGTAAACTTAGTGGAGGCATCGCCTGCGTTGCTTGCCAATGTACGCAAGGAGGGGATCTTGTGGAAAGGTTGCTTGAAAAAATAGCGCTGGCGGAGAAAGCGCTTGGAAAGCTGGCGGAAGCGGCGGACATAGAGAAGCCTTCGGAGTTGGAACGGGACGCGATTATTCAGCGCTTTGAGTTTTCTTTTGAAGCGGTGTGGAAGGCTGCGCAGGCTTACTTGCGGGTAGTTGAGGGGTTGGATATTGCATCGCCTAAAGGAGTTATTCGTACCTGTCGGGAGCTGGGGCTTTTGGCGGAAGCAGAGACGGCGCAATGCTTGAAAATGGCGGATGATCGGAATTTGACGGTACATACGTATAATGAGCCTTTGGCGTTGGCGATTTATGAGCGCATCTTGGGGCACAGGTACTTGCTAGTCAAATGGCAGCAGGCGGTGCGGGCGCGAGTGGACAGGGAAAGAACGGAACACGGAGAAAACGAGGGATGAACAGGAGTAGAGAGGGAGTAGAGTGAGGGAACGGGGAACGGTTTTACACAGAGATTCAGAGGAAAGGCCAGAGTAAGCAGAGAAAATATCGGGACGGGTATTGAACAGGAGTACCGGTTCAACCCCATAATTTTGGAGTATAGTCTCTATTTCAAGCCATACTGTAGCATAGCTCTTTATTTCATCACAATGTCACGACAAACGGTTGGCC
>SAAJ01000107.1 GCA_009929485.1 Negativicutes bacterium | reverse complement strand
GCCGTTCTTTGCGGCAGGCTTATCTTCCGGGATGTAAACCATCTTCACGTTACCGGTCGCTTCAGCCGTTCTGTCCTCGTTAACGATGCGCAGACGGTTACCGGATATGGTGTTGCCGTTCTGCGTTGCGGTTGCGTTGCCGCTAAGCTCGATAATTCCGTCACGTTTTGTATCATAGGTTGCCCTGTCGGCCTCTGCCGTCAGGTTGCGCGTGTCGCTGACGATTTTAACGCCTTTTTCCGCATTAGCAAAGCCGGCATTCACATCATAACTGATATAACCTGCGGTAAGCGTGCTGCCATCGTCCATAGCCAGCTCGCCCCAGGAACCCACTGTTTCCATGAAATTGCGGTCCTTGTAATATTCGACCTGTTCAGCCCGCAGCATTTTGTCCTGCTTTTTCAGCGAAGCACTGCCCACCGCGGTCGTGTGGTTATCATCATGCAAAATAAGCGTGTCGCAGGTAATCGTTGCATCATCTTTAGTTGCAACAACATTGCCGGTCAATCGTCCGGTCCTGTTCTTCGTATTATATTCAGCCGCGGCAGCCTTGGCCTGTCCATCTTCCTGCGAAATTATGACATTGCCTTTAGCCGTCGTGACACCTGTTTTCGTATTATATTCGATAACGTCAGCTTTGATGCTTGTCGGTGCGGTTGCCGCCAGCACAGCGCTATAACTGCCTAAGGCAATGGCACACCCCAACAAAAGAACTCCTAATTGTTTTTTCATCTTCCTGCTCCCTTCTGAACTTCGGCATTACCTTCCAGCCGCAAGTTTTCCATCCCGGTATCGGTAACGGCTTTATCGGCAGTAGCGATAACGTCATCTTTGACAATTCTTACCTTGCCTGTGGCGACAATCTTGTCTTCCGCATGCAGCCAGCCAATTTCATCGGCAGAAACTTCGCCGCCGGTAGAAAGTGCGGCATGGGTGTTGCCCTTGAGCGCAACATCCTTTTTGCCCATAATGACGGAACCGCCATCAGCACTGATCGTCAAGACACTGCCATCCTCACGGTACCACTTGCCCTTAACGTTTCTAAGAATATTCGTATCTGTTTTCTTGATATATTCCATTTCGCCGATCTGCAGCTCCCAGACGAGTTTGCCGTCTCGCTCTTCCTTCAGCGAACTATTCAAAACTCGCAGGTTTTCGGTACCATTGCCATTTGTCGGCTTGGTTCCCGGCTTGGGAACGCCGCTGTTCATCAGCCAGAAAATGACCAGGGCCATTAGGGCTGCGCCAGCGGCAATTGCCAATATTAATTTTTTATTCAGCATCGGGTTTTCCACCCTCTTCTTCCGGCGGCGTATATGGCGTGTTCCAACGATGCTGGAACCACAGCCAGTTGTCCGGATATTCTTTTATTACTTCTTCAATAACCTTCGTCATCTTCAGGGTAACGTTATAATCATCGGCTTTTCTGTCACCGGTATCTTCATAGTAAATGGGGTCTTTAACCAAGACCTTATGACCGTAATAATTGTCATTGCGCACAATAAAGGTAGGAACTACCGGCGACTTGAATTTACGGGCAAAGTAGGCAGGACCATTAGGCGTTGAGGCCATTTTGCCTAAGAAAGGCACAAAAATGCCGTTGTAGCCTCCGTCCTGGTC
>SAAJ01000106.1 GCA_009929485.1 Negativicutes bacterium | reverse complement strand
GTACGTTGAGTAAGCTCATGTCTGTTTCCTTTAAAATGTATGGCAAACAAGTGCCCGGTATTATAGCCAACTCACATCGAATGTCTTCGCTTCTTTTTCCCCAGAACGGGTGGGTGGAGTCTGAATTTTTCAGCGTAAGACAGCCTGAAAATCCATAAACATAGCCGCATACTGAATAAAATTATGTAACCGTTTTCATTGCATATGCTTGATATCTCAAAGTGTGCAAAATTTCGTCATAAACGGCGAAGCTCGCGCGGCTCGCGAAGCCTCACCGGCTCTCCGCTGGTGAGATGGCCGCTGATTAACATCTAATTAACTTTTTTGAAGTGTGATGTAACGCATTCAGTTACATCTCCGATTGTCTATAGTTTGTCCGCAGGTGAGGCTTTAACCAACAATAACCCTACGAGGATCCTCTTATGTGGAAGCGCTTACTTCTTGTCACAGCAGTTTCCGCAGCTATGTCGTCTATGGTCATGGCTGCCCCTCTTACCGTAGGTTTTTCGCAGGTCGGTTCTGAATCCGGCTGGCGCGCGGCCGAAACTAACGTCGCGAAAGAGGAGGCCGCGAAGCGCGGCATCACTCTGAAGATTGCCGACGCGCAACAAAAACAGGAAAACCAGATTAAAGCCGTACGCTCCTTTATCGCTCAGGGCGTCGATGCCATCTTCATCGCGCCGGTCGTGGCGACCGGCTGGGAGCCGGTACTGAAAGAAGCGAAAGAGGCCAAAATCCCGGTATTCCTGCTCGACCGCTCAATTGATGTTAAAGACAAAGATCTCTACATGACCACCGTTACCGCGAACAACGTGCTGGAAGGCCAGCTGATCGGCGAATGGCTGGTCAAAACCGTCGACGGTAAGCCGTGTAACGTTGTTGAACTGCAGGGCACCGTGGGGGCCAGCGTGGCGATTGACCGCAAGAAAGGCTTCGCTGAGGCCATTTCTAAAGCCTCTAATATCAAAATTATCCGCTCCCAGTCCGGCGACTTTACCCGCAGCAAGGGCAAAGAAGTCATGGAGAGCTTTATCAAAGCGGAAAACAACGGCAAGAACATCTGCATGGTTTACGCCCATAACGACGATATGGTGATTGGCGCCATTCAGGCGATTAAAGAGGCCGGGCTGAAGCCGGGCAAAGATATCCTCACCGGCTCTATCGACGGCGTGCCGGATATCTATAAAGCGATGATGGCCGGCGAGGCCAATGCCAGCGTCGAGCTGACGCCGAATATGGCCGGTCCGGCGTTCGATGCGCTGGAGAAATACAAAAAAGACGGCACCCTGCCTGAAAAAGTCACCATCACCAAATCGACCCTCTACCTGCCGGATACGGCGAAAGAAGAGTTAGAGAAGAAGAAAAATATGGGCTACTGAGTAGCCGAATCACAGGTTCACCGCCGCCTCCGGGATGTCCCCGGTCGCTAAAGCGCGGCTGATTTCCCTCTCCTCCCATCGGGGAGAGGGCAAAGGTGAGGGGGAGAGCATGAACGGCGAATTACATCAGGAAATCCTTCGTACTGAAGGGCTTAGCAAATTTTTCCCCGGCGTGAAGGCGCTGGATAACGTTAATTTTAGCCTGCGCCGGGGCGAAATCATGGCTCTGTTAGGCGAAAACGGCGCGGGTAAA
>SAAJ01000105.1 GCA_009929485.1 Negativicutes bacterium | reverse complement strand
GGCTTACCGTTCCGCTCTACGCCGGGCTATTTATCGCGCTGGGCTGGTTTGGCGGCGAGCAGTGGCGAAACGTGCCGGTCGCGCAAAAGCCGCTGGTGCCGGTGGCGCATGCGGCGCTGGTGCCGCTTAGCCAGCCTGCACCGCAGCAGGCGGCCTCCGTACCGATATCTGCTCCGACAAAGCAAAAGGCGCAGGCCAGCGTCGAGGAGGAGAGCCCGCAGGAGGAGGATTATTTACCGGCATTACGCTACAGCGCGCATATCTACGCCTCGAGCGAGGATAAGCGCACGATTGTGATCAACGGTCAAAGCTGGCTGGAAGGGCAATCGCCGCTGCCGAATCTGGTGATTGAGCAGATTCAGCAGGATTTAACCGTGTTTAGCTTTAAGGGCAATACGTTTACTCTGGCGGCGCTGGATGACTGGCCGGGAGGTATTATTGCGGATAGTCCACAGGGGCAATAAATTAGGCGCCAATAAAACGCAAAATAACCGGCGGCGACATTTTATTCGCGACCTAAGCCGGCAATAAAGGGCGCCAGCTGGCGATTAAACTGACTGCATTTGGTTGTTTCCGGAGTGCTGTCCTGCTGCAGCTGTTGATACATCTGCGCGCTGCGCTGAGCCAGGGTTGCGTAATCGATATTTCCCCATCCTCTTTTTTTCCCGACATTCCACGCGGCCTGGGTGAGGGCTTCATCTGCGGGCAGATCGCTGCGATTGCATTTGTTCTTCAGGTAGCGGGCGCCTGCGGCCACCGACGAGAGCTGCTCAAGCTGCGCCTCGCTGCTGACGCCAGGGCTTAACGTTGAGGTGCGATTCTGCTGACACCCTGAAAGCGCGGCGATCATGATAAGCGGAAATATAACGAAAGTTCGCATAATATTAAGCTGGAATGGTTAACTGAAGGCTAGTTTAACAAATATTTCCCCGCTGTCATCAGTAAATATTATTATATATAGTTAAGCGCCTCTCACTTTTATCCACGGATGGTTTAAGATTTATCTTTACTTACGAGAAAAATATCATCGTGCAAGAAGGTATGTAAATCCTCACACATAAACACTCCCGCTTCGACATCATAAGAGCGCATTTTACCCACATAAAGAACAAACGAAACCTCATGTGCATAGGCTAAAGAGAGGGCAAAGGCACCAGGAGAGCGGTATTTTATTTTGGCATCAAATAACTTTTGATGCACACGATTTGAAGCGTATGAACGCTCAAAAATACCCACTTTCGAAAAGACATTCATCTTTACATGTAAAAAGGTATCTGAGCCAATTTTACCTTGCCTTAACCCCTGTTCATCCTTGATAAAAACATCCCCATTGGCTAAATTGACAATGACCGCTTGAGTACATTTCCCTGCTTCAAAATAAGCCACAGAAGTTCCATAATAGGGTAAATGTGAGAGTAGATTTTCACTTCCATCAATGGGATCCAGTACAATGCGAGCAGAAGTAGCGGGGTTTTCAATCACCCCACTCTCTTCTGAGAAAATCTCTCCAAAAGGCAGAAGATGCTCAATAAAAATCTTCTCCGCCTCCAAATCAATCCCCACACTTCTATCACCTCCCGCACCCACTTCAAATGCTTGATGATGCGTAGTCTGCAAACCCTTTACATGTAAAAGGGTATAAAGCTCTTCATTGGCACGTAAAACCGC
>SAAJ01000073.1 GCA_009929485.1 Negativicutes bacterium | reverse complement strand
TAGAGGAAAGCTGAATTGCATTCTTGAGAACCTGGCGGAGCATCTTTCGGCGTATTATGTCGCGTTGTTTTTTAAAAATACTAGTTATGCAAAAGACTCTAAGCTAAAATCCGTCGCGTCCGAAAGTAATTCGTCTTGATGTTCAAGGACGGCAATCACTTTTGTATGCATAACCGGATGAACATTTAACGAGCGTACTAAGTCCTCTGTAAAAGTAGCTAAGCCGCATTCACTCGGAGGATATGTGCTTAGAAAGCCAACGCTTTTTGTGCAGGGTTTGTTTATCATAAAGGATATCTCCTTTCGTTACGCTACCGTAGAGAAGAAGTTTTTAATAAAGGGCTTCGTCCAAGGCTTCTGGGCATTGTTTAAGATATTCTAATAAATCAGTGGTTGTAGTTGTCGCCATTGCAATGCAAGAATCAGCGGCTCCATAATACATTTTCAATAAGCCGCCTTTACTGTCTAATACCCAGCCGCTTGGAAATACGACATCATCGACATCTCCGTTTCTTTCGTAGGAGTCAGAGGGTCCAAAGACCCACTCGTCACTCCGATGTAAAACCTTGTTGGGGTTATCTAAGTCAAGCAATGCCAATCCTAGTCGGTAGATAGAGCCGGAAGAAGTTTGTCGCACGCCGTGATATAAAAGAATCCATCCAGAATCCGTTTCTATGGGGGGGGCGGCTAAGCCGATTTTTCCTCCATCCCACCAACTGCCTCGACGTGCATGCATGAGTATCTGTCTTTCGCCCCACTGCTTTAGATCCAGAGACGTCGATATCCATATATGCGCTCCAGGCACATAGTTGGCTGTAATCGGCCTATGAATCAACACCCATTTTCCGTGGATGCGGCGGGGAAAGAGAGCCGCATCTTTATCCTCGGGAGGCATGATCGGGCCAAGTCGTTCAAAGTTGATAAAATCCTGGGTCAACGCCAGTGCGACGAGGGGACCGCCCCGGGAAAACGCTGTAAAAGTTATCGCCCATTTTTCAAGTTCAGGAAGCCACGTGATTCGAGGATCTTCGATGCCCCAGCGTTCCTCCGGATATAAATCTGCATCGGGTTCTAGAGTTGGAGACGAGTCTATTTGCCAGTTATTTACGCCGTTTGCACTAATTGCTTTGGTAAAGTGAGAAAAGCCTCGGCGATCTTCTACTCTGGCAAGTAGTAACGTCTTATCGTGGAATTGAACCGCAGCTGGGTTAAATACGGAATTTACGGGATAAGGCCAATCTTTTGCGGATAAAATTGGATTTTGAGGATTTCTCAAAAATAGCTCTTTGTAGGAGTGTTTATTAAAATCTTGAAGTTTTGTTTTAAAAATGTGCTTCCCCATAAAAAAACCCCCTTCGATTGGATATTCGGCACGAGCCGGAGAAGTGCGTCAGAGGGCGCACTTGGTCTCTATATCCTGAAGTGGTTACGTCGGCATAATAGAAATTGATAATTGTTTTCTTTTAATGCAACCTTACTGCGAAATTAGAAATTTGTCAAATAATAATTTTATTAAATATTAAATATTACCAAATACAGATTGGTCATTAAAAGGCTGCGATTTATGTATAACTATTGTGTTGGCTAAAAATGTTATAGATATCGTTCCTTCGAATCTAATTTTATGTTTTTCTCTCATAGTAATAAAGACGGCAATAGACTACAATAAAAGTGAGAATATTCTAAAATAAAGATTGCTTAAAACTAGCGCCTTTTGTGATTACACAGTTGAAAAGAAGGGCTTATTGATGCAACTAGATTATGCGTAAGCGTCGGCTTGCTTCGTCTTTTGGCGGTTAAGCTGTCTTTAGTTGGGACCCTGCTTTGGAAATGACCGCGCCGAAGTAAATGTTTTATCATAGAGAGAAATGGCGGACATTAATCAATGACCTTGAGTGAAGGGGAAGCAAGTACAATAGCTATGGAGAGGGAGCTGTTTTTATGGAAGAGAAAAAAGAGCCTAAAAAGACAGTGTTCTATTATTATGCGGTTACTTTGCTGATAATGTTAGTGCTAAATCTTTTGATTTTTCCTATGTTCTTTAGGCCGCAGGTCACTTTGGTGGACTATGGCGCTTTTCTAACGCAAATAAAAAGCGGCGCGGTCACGTTAGTGGAAATTCAGGACAACCAAATTAATTTTGTGGCTAAAGACGGAGCTGGCAAAGAGGTATCTTATGTTACTGGACGGATAGCTGATCCAGAATTGGTAAATCGGCTTTATAATGCAGGGGTAGTTTTTTCTCAGGATATTCCCAAGGAAAAATCTCCCCTAGTTAATTTGATTTTTACGTGGATTTTGCCGCTGATCATTTTTATTGTAGTTGGTCAATTCGTAGCAGGGCAATTGCAAAAACGGATGGGCGGTGGAATTAGCGCTATGACTTTTGGCAAGAGTAATGCGAAAATTTATGCTCAGTCAGAGACCGGTAAGAGTTTTGCCGATGTAGCAGGGCAAGACGAGGCAAAAGAGGCTCTTGTGGAGATTATTGATTTTTTGCATAATCCAGGGAAATATGCTGAAATTGGTGCGAGCCTTCCTAAAGGCGCTTTGCTTGTCGGACCGCCAGGTACAGGAAAAACGCTATTGGCACAGGCCGTTGCTGGTGAGGCTAATGTTCCTTTTTTCTCTATTTCCGGTTCGGAATTTGTGGAGATGTTCGTTGGCATGGGGGCGGCCAAGGTGCGCGACATGTTTAAACAAGCTAATGAAAAAGCTCCTTGCATTATATTCATCGACGAGATTGATACTATAGGCAAAAGACGTGACAGCCGGGGTTTTAATAGTAATGATGAGCGTGAACAGACGCTTGATCAACTGCTAACGGAGATGGATGGATTTGACGGAAAAAAAGGCGTTGTAATTCTTGCGGCCACCAATCGACCGGAAATTTTGGACAAGGCGCTTCTAAGACCCGGTCGATTCGATCGTCGAATTCCTGTAGAGTTACCGGATCTTGCGGGGCGGGAAGCGATTTTGCTGGTTCATGCTCGAAAAGTTAAGATGGAGCCGGATATTAATTTTAATGAAGTTGCAAGAGCGACCTCTGGCGCTTCCGGTGCGGAACTTGCGAATATTATCAATGAAAGCGCTCTGCGCGCGGTAAAATATGGACGCAAGCTTGTTAGTCAGAATGATTTAGAAGAAAGTGTGGAAGTTATTATTGCAGGCTATCAGCGACGAAGCGCAGTCATTCCACCTAAGGAAAAAGAGATTATTGCCTACCATGAAATTGGACACGCACTGGTTGCGGCAAAACAGTCTGAATCAGCGCAGGTCCATAAAATCACTATCATTCCGCGAACTTCCGGCACCCTCGGCTATACTATGCAAATAGAGGAAGGTGAACATGTTTTAATTAGCAAAGAAGAGGCTTTCAATAAGATTGCTACTTGTACCGGTGGGCGGGCTGCAGAGGAAATTGCTTTTGGGACCTTTACTTCAGGCGCTGCTAACGATATCAAACAGGCGACAAGCATTGCCCGGGCGATGGTAACTCGGTTCGGTATGAGTAAGAATTTCGATATGATGGCCTTGGAAAGCGTTGAAAATCAATATCTTAGCGGGGATTCGTTGCTGACTTGTTCCAGTGAAACGGCCTCGAAGGTTGATATAGAGGTGCTGGAGATTATTAAGCAAGCGCATGATAAAGCAACTGGTATTCTAAATGAAAATGTTGATAAGTTGCACGCCTTGGCTAGATATTTACTGGAAAAAGAAACCATTACAGGAGAAGAATTTTTGAATAAGCTTAAAGAAAACAGCCCAAGTGTATGAGGGGAGGCAAGAGGAATATGTCTGAGCTAAAAGGGCCGATCGAAAAGTATAATCATGTTGGACATGTGATTAAAAATGTTAATCTTGAATTTCGTGAAAAGTTAACTATGGGCCAGCGTGTAGCGGACTGGATTGCTAGAGTGGTTGGGAGCTGGCCTTTTATAATTTATCAGAGCATCATTATTAGCATCTGGATCGGTTTCAATATTTTTTTAGCGTATAATATCTCTGTTAATGAAACCTTTTTAGAAGCTTGGGATCCGTATCCTTTTATACTTCTTAACCTTGTGCTTAGTTTTCAGGCTGCGTATACTGGACCGGTAGTTATGATGAGCCAAAACCGAAGTGTTGAAAAAGATAGAATCGCTGCGGATATCGATTATCAGATTAACCGCAAGGCGGAGGAAGAAATAAAGGTAATCATGGCTCATCTTGTTCACCAGGACAAATTAATAATGATGCTTTTGGAAAAATTGGAAGTAGAAAAGGCGAAGTTTGAAAATGGGGGAGCTGGTTCATCATGACGCTTGCTAAACTTGGGGTTCTGTATAATTCAACAGGCATTGGTATGGAGAACTGTATCAGTGGTAATCGTTAAAAAGTAGAACTCCTGTCAAATTTTCAATAATTTGGCAGGAGTTCTTTTCTTTTTAAGGAATAACACAAGCAGCAGTTTTGTTATTTCTACGTTTATAAGGAGAGATTACTATGAAAAATAATCGTTTTGGCGGGCTGATCGTTGGACTGTTAGTAATGCTGCTTATCGTTCCTGTTTCCCAGGCTGCGGCAGAACCGGAGCCCAATCAGCCAATAATGGTAGACACGGATAGTAAGAATACGTATTTAAAAATGGGTTTTGCGCTCATGAAAGAAACCATAGGGCCGTTGGCACTTGGTATGTCTGCGGATGAGGTAGTAGTGCAACTAGGCGTGCCGGAAGAAAAGTCGGATGCAAAGATTTGGGGCGCTGATCACATGGAGCATCAATTCTGGGATTACCCCGCTAAGGGAATCGAAATTGGGATGGTAAAAAAAGGCGGCACACAACATGTTGAGAGAATCGTCATAAAAGATTCCTGTGCTTATGAAACCCAGCGAGGTATTAAAATTGGCAGCAGTGCGGCGGAGGTTCAAGCTGCCTATCAAGATGCGATGAATCCAGGGGCCAGCAGTCCAGGAGAAAAAATAGTCTGCGGCACGGTGTATGGAGGCATTATCTTTGATGTACAGAACGATGCCGTTTCGTCCATATTTATTGGTGCGGCTGCAGAATAGATAAGCAGGTTTCGTAGCTATTCGACTAGGAGGAGCATACAATGTCAACTACAATTCTTGAATTCGGGGAATTATGGGACGGAGTGTCCAATGAGCTCGTCGGTCCCGGAGAAATTCTTGTTAAAGATGGGGTCATTCAAGAGGTGGGAACTACTGTCACAGCGCCGAAAGATGCGGTGAGAATCGACTTGTCGAATCGAACGGTGATGCCCGGACTGATCGACTGTCATGTTCATATCACCTGTCGGCCAGAGGTGACTGCGAAATTTTGGGGTTTTGGCGCTGCCTATAAAGCCCTTCTCGGAGCGGAAGCGTTGAATGCCCACCTGATGAACGGCTTTACCACCGTTCGGGACTGTGGCGACATGGATGTTCACGGTTACACCGTCAGAGAGGTGAAGCTCGCCTTGGAGAAAGGAATCATTGAAGGGGCGCGTTTGATCACTTCGGGACATATGATATCAGCCAGAGGCGGTCATATGGATGTGACCATGATACTTGCGCCGGATTGCCAGCCTTGGCAAAACTGTCTCGCCGACGGTCCGGACGAAATCCGCCGTGTAGTCAGAGAAGAAATCAAATGGGGAGCGGAATGGATCAAGTTCGCCCCGTCTGGCGGCTTCTCCTCGCCGGCTGACGATCCTGTTCAGGTTTCGTACACCCAGGAAGAGATGGATACCCTCGTTGCTACCGCTGCGCAATTCGGTCGGTCTGCGGCAGCTCATCTTACGGGGAACGACGCCGTCAGAATGTCGGTGCTTGCTGGCGTCAGATCGGTTGAGCACGGGAGTATGGTAACTAGTGAAACTCTCAGACTCATTGAGGAGAAGGGCGTTTTTGTAGTTCCAACTCAGTTTACTAGCGTAAGAACAGCCCGCTTTGCAGAGGACGAAGCCTATTGGAAATCCTCGGGCATGACTCCGCATTGCAAAATCAAGGTGCAGAAATATCGAAAGGAAATTCTTGAAACGGCCGCGCTTCTGGCAAAGAGTAACGTGAAGATTGCTTTTGGCACCGACCTGGGCATACTCTCTTACGATTTCAATGGAGCAGTGGAGTTCGGCGAAATGGTGGCCAACGGCATAACGCCGATCCGAGCTATGCGGGCAGCTACCAGCGTTGCTGCCGAGCTGTTGCAGCGTGATGACCTCGGTGTGCTCGCACCAGGAAAAACTGCTGACATCATCGCCGTCCCGGGCAATCCGTTTACTGACATCGCTGTGATGGAAAAGGTAAACTTCGTAATGAAAGCAGGCAAGGTCTACAAATTAGCATAAGCGATGAATAGTTAGAAATATAATGGGTGAAACTCCCGCGTGAACAGGGATGGACGGTCTGCTTTTGATCGACTGCTGTCCATCGCAAGAAATCGAACCTTGTTGCGGATTCTACGTAAGAGATGTTGAGAAAAGAAGGGAAGGTATTGATTTATGAAATACATATGGAAAAAACTGCGGTTATGGGCTTTGGCGCTGGTGTTGCTGCCAAGCCTTTTTGCTACCGCTCCGGCGGCAGCCGCTACGTTCTTGTTTGTACCCATCGATGATCGGCCGGTTTGTTTGCAATACACGGTGGAGACATTGCAGGCGGCAGGTCATGAAGTATTGACGCCTCCGGTAGAGATCCTATCTACGCGGGGGCGCCCGGGGGATGCGGATAAATTATGGGAATGGGTTTTCGCTCATGTCAGGGAAGCGGATGCCGTGGTATTGTCGGCTGACTCTCTAATTTACGGCGGATTGGTTCCGTCACGGACTCATGAAATTGCCGAAGATGTACTTTCTCGCAGGGTAGCTAAGTTTGCCGAATTTAAAGCGGCAAATCCTAATGTTCCGATTTATAGCTTTTCCACCATTATGCGGACGCCCAAATTTAGCGCGGGTGGGACGGATGCGCCTTATTATGAAAAATACGGTTATCAGATTTATCGATTGACAGCTTTGTGGGACATGCAAGAAGTAAACGGTCTTACTAAAGCGGAGCAGCAGGAAGTACAGCAGCTGACCGCCGCCATTCCTCAGGCCGACTTGAAAGACTGGATGGATCGGCGGGGGAAAAACTACCGGGCCAATACGAAAATGCTGGAAATGGCAGGCCAGGAACTTTTTCGCTATTTTATGATCGGACGCGATGATTCTTGGCCCTACTGCCAGTCTCACAAAGAAGCGAGGGATATGGCGCCGTTAACGAGCAAGCTGCCTAAAGCTCGCTTCGCTATCTTTGCCTCCGCTGATGAGGCGGGGATGCTGCTTTTGACCAAGGCCGTCAATGATCTTACCTTTCAAATTCCCCGTGTTTACGCATTATATAGCCCGGGGACCGGTCCTCGGACGGTGCCCGCCTATCAGGGAAATACGATGGGCGAGTTGGTGGATGCCAATATTCGGGTGGCTGGCGGCTATAAAACTTCGTCGCCGGAGCGGGCCGATCTGATTGTAGCGGTCGGCATGCCGTTTAACGGCGTGACGTTAGAAGCGTCCGTTCCTGAGAATACGGATGCGTTACGACCGGAAGTCAAGGTTTTTGTTGATGAGATGGCTGGTTATTTGGATAAGGGAAAACGCCTGGCGTTGGATGATGCCGCGTTTAGCAACGGGGCGGATAATGCGTTGATGGCAGAGGTGGCCAAACGCAAGCTGCTGCCCAAGCTGGCGGCATACGCTGGCTGGAACACGGCGGGCAACAGTACCGGTTACGCTGTTTCTCAGGGAATGCTGTCCGCCTCCACCTCGCTTCCCGCGCGGGAACGGCTGATCTCCGTCCGTTTGCTGGATGACTGGGCGTATCAAGCTAACGTTCGCCAAACGGTAAAACGGGATGTTGTGCAGCCAGGAGGAGCTAGTTCCGTGGATCTGGGTTCCTTGCGCCTCCAAATCGAAGCCGCCACGACCGCTGGGTTAAAAGCATTTGCAGCCCAGCACTTCCCGGAATATAATATCCAAGGTTTGCGGGCTACTCATCCCTGGAACCGCATGTTCGAGGTGGAAATCGAGTTTGAGCATTAGACTAGGAGAGAGAAAAGCGTTCTTTGATCAATAGAGGACCCACTCATGTGAGTATCTTGAACGATTGTTCCGCCTTGGGAGCCACGCCATCCGCAAAGAGAACGTGAACTCCCATGGTACTACCTCCCTTTTCTGTTTTTAGGAGCCTTCGGTATGTCAGTACCGTTGGCTCCTTTGTCATTTATCACCTTTTAATATGCAAGTTTGCCTAAAAACACTATGTGGAATTTCTAAAATGGGCAGGTGAAATTGCGTTGTTATGGAAATGAATAAACGATGAGGATAGTATAATCGACCTAGTAATATGATATAATCTTCTCTAAAGAAACCGAAAGGGCGCTTGCTGAGAAGCGTCAGCGGAAATGAATCGTGTGGCGGTTCGTTGGACCATTGCTGAAGGGAGAAGGATGAACGATTGATACAATGCTCGTTATTCAGATGAATATTTTCATGGTCCTATTACTATCTCTTGTTGCGGTTCATGCTTTTTCTAAGCTTTCGAGAAGAACTCATGCGGAGCACCGGGTGTTTTTGGCGCTATTAGTATTAACGATGGGTATGCTGATTTTGGAAATTTTCAGCGTAGTGTTGAATTCACCTGCCTTCATCGGCTTTATAACCGTACACAAATTGGTGGATGCGATTGGATTTACATTGACACCGTTGGTGCCGATCTTTGCACTGCTTTTCATTCGTGCCAAAACAGACAGCTGCAAAAATATAAATAGAAAGATTGTTTTGTGGCTGGGCGTGCCTCTTTTCATAAATGAGTCTTTTGCATAACTAGTATTTTTAAAAAACAACGCGACATAATACGCCGAAAGATGCTCCGCCAGGTTCTCAAGAATGCAATTCAGCTTTCCGC
>SAAJ01000072.1 GCA_009929485.1 Negativicutes bacterium | reverse complement strand
ACGACCTTTTCGAAGACTTTCTTGACTCTATTTATGCTGCTTAATTTAAACTACTGTTCTACTTTACCAAAGTGTTCAACTTGCACTTGCAATTTGCGTTTTTTATTCATTTTACCTTTACTTGGGAAAATCCTGCTAAATTACTCGAGAACCAAACAATTTCAGCAAAACGTCGAGCAAGAAGACCGGAGTCGCAAGAGGGTTCGCCTGAGGGGTACGGTGGCCGTGACTGTATTTGAGACTTTTTGGGAGCAAGACGGTCCGCAGGACGCAAAAGCAGGGGACGACGGAGAAAAGTTCCGTATGTCTGAGCGTCAGCGAGTTCGCGGAACTGCCGTCGACTCCTGTTTTTGCGAGTCGCGCGGAAATCTTGTCTCAAATACATTTATGCCGCCGTTTATACTATTCATAAACCATTTCGCGCCTTTCGCGTGTTTCGGGGTTCGTCCAGCGCCACTCCGCTTTATCATCCACCCGCGAGAAGCACGAAAAAGCCTCCAAGCTGCAACGCTTAGAGGCTTCTGGTTCAATCAATGAATTCCATTTTCCAGTTGTATCTGCCTGTGTTTTCATCCTTGCCATAATAGAAATAGGCAGCAAATTTGTTTCCTTTTTTGCTTTTTAAGCCGCGAAACCCAACTCTGCCGTTTTGCAATAGCAGCTTCACCATCTCGGGTGATACTTGTTTTTCAAAAGAGGCAATATATTTATCATCTTTCCAGATGGTAAACTTACAGCCGTTTTTCCAGTTGCTGCAGCCAAAGGCTTTCGCTGATTCTACCACAGGGCTATTGCACTCCGGGCAGAGGCCCAATACTTCAATATCTTCCGGGATAACCGCATGGGCCCCAAAGCCGGCGGCGCCTTTGACATCATTAACCGATTTTATTACGAACTCGATCATCATATTGATAAAATCGCTTTTGCTGAATTTTTTCTTCTCAATATCAGCCAAGGTTTTTTCCAGTTTTCCTGTATACTCCAGGTCAAATAATTCTTTTACAGGGAATTTTTCCACCATCATTTTGCCTAATTCGGTGCAAGCCAGGCTCTTCCCGCGAATTTCGATATAGCCGACGTCTTTCAGCTTTTTGATGGTCTCCGCCCTGGTTGCAGGCGTCCCGATGCTAAAGCCGCTCAAGACAGCAAGCATCATTTCTTCAGCATCATCTTCTTTATATTTACGGCCGCAATTCTCCATCTCTCTCAGTAACGTTTTTTCCGAATGATACTTAGGCGCCTTGCGTTTCACTTCGTTTACGCTGCTCTTGTGCACAAAGACCGTATCGCCGTCTTCCACATGGGGCAGGGTTATTTCTTTAGAAGTTACCTTTTCGACTTTCTTCCAGCCATCGTTTAATTCTACTTTGCCTTTACTGAGAAAAACGCCTTCCAGCAGCTCGCTGTCGATCTTGATAACCAATTCGGTCTCTTCATACTCAGCCACAGGCATAAACTGTGCTAAAAAGCGGTTTACTACCGCCTCATAAACGATTTTTTCATCACTATTCATATTCCGTGGCAACACATAGGTCGGCATAATGGCGGAATGGCTCTCGACCTTTTTACTGTCAAAGACTCGCTTAGACGTATGAAACACGATGTCGCTTTCAAAGGGAAGCCCTTTTTTATGCGCATTTAATACCTTTTCCGCTTTTTCGATTAAGCTTTCATCCAATACCGAACTGGCGGTTCTAGGATAGGTAATCAATTTATTTTCGTATAATGTTTGGGCTGTCTTTAAGACCTTATCAGAGGTCCAGCCTTTATATTTACTGGTAATATAGCCTTGCAAATTCGACAAATTAAACAAGTAGGGGGCATACTCTTTTTTGTGCTCCACTTTTTTGCTTGTAATGCACGCCTCTTTTTCAGCTAACTCTTTTTGCAGCAGCTCCAGCCTGTCTTTGGTTTCAAATTTTTCACTTTCATTTTCCTGATACACGCCTTCAAAGAGGCTGTCTTCCTTGGTTTTAAACTCGGAAACCAATTTATAGTAACTGGTTTCTTTAAATGCTTCAATTTCTTTATCGCGATCATAAATGATCTTTAAAGTCGGCAATAAGACGCGACCAACATTTAAAACCTTGATCGATTCATCAGCTCGATATTTTACGGTAGCAACCGAGGTAAGGTTAATCCCAATTAGCCAGTCTGCCAGCTGCCGCCCAAACCCGGCATCTTGCAAGGAGCCCATCTCTGTATTAGAACGCAAGCTTTGCAAGCCTTTTTTTACTTCATCATTAGTCCATTCATTGAGCAGCAGGCGTTCGATAGGCTTTTTAATATCCAGATAGAGTGCAATTTCATCAAAAATAATTTGACCTTCGCGATCATCATCTGTTGCGGCAATAATCCCGTCTATATCTTCACGCAGAAGCAATGCATTAATAATATCAACTTGTTTCTTCGCGCCGGCGTCAATTTGCTCTCTATTTCGATCAGACGATTTGATTTTATATTTAAATTCGTTGGGTATGTAGGGGAAATACTCTAATCTCCAGCCTTTAAGCTCTTGATTATAATCTTTTACATCATATAGCTGCAGCAAATGCCCAAAGGCCCAAGTTATTACATAGTCATCGCCTTCAATAAAGCCATCTTTCCTGATTTTTGCATTAATGGCATCGGCGATATTTCTAGCTACTGATGGTTTTTCAGTAATAATCAATTTTTTCATCTTAAGCGACTAACAAACATTGTTATCTCCTTCTTTTCGTATTTCCAGCTGCAAAATAGAAAAGCCGCCAGCTGCGGCTTTTTGCTATACCCGAATTTATAGACTGAAACAGGAGGAATGGCAAGGGTTTGTGGATAACGAACCGCGAAATACACGAAAAACGGGAAAGAGCTTTTCTATTGTTTAAAGAAGAAACTCTTGTTCCACTTCCCCTAAATGATGCAAAAGCTGATAGGCCACAAGCGCCAATTGCCAAGAGCGGCGACAGCGCAGATACTTAAAGTCCAAATCCAAAATGCGCACACGGTCCAAGGCGTCACAATCCTTAAATAAGAAGAAAAGATATTTGATGCGCGCCTGCTCGGCAGCCGGCATTTCTCCTAAAGCTTTTACGCCGCGCTGATCCGCAATGCAGTGCCAGCGCATAATAAACTGCAAAGCCCGCAAATCTTCCGGTTCTAGTTGCTCTTGCACCGCAACAAGCTTCTTCATTTTCTCAATGCTATCCGCCCCGTGACGCTCGCACAAGGCGTCATGGCTGCGTCCAATGTCATGGAACGCCGCCGCATACAGCAGTACTTTCCGGTCCTTCGCCGATAACTGCTCCAAAAAGGAAAGGAAAAATGAATGCAGCAGCACCCGTTTCATATGACTGATACCGTGAATGCTTTCGGGCCGATGAAACTGCCGACGCAAAATTGACTCATCCCCAGCCAGCAGGCGATACTCCTCCAGCAAGTCGGTATTAACCACCTGCGGCCAAAAAGTCCAAAAAGAATAAAAGCTGTCCAGACGATGAATGGCGCTGCGCGTGCCGTTATGAGTGACCGCCTCGTAAAGCTGCCCGTCAGCCCCAAGCTGCGCCGTCCTATATAAAGCCAGATGCAAATCTGGCGTCCAGGCGTCACCGCCGCTCAAACCAGAAGGATTTTCCAGGGCGGCCTTAAATACTTTGCTGCCGTCCGCATTATTCAATGCCCGCTTTTCCAATGCTCTCACCGCCTAGATTGTGTGTTAGCCGTATCAAGGAACCTGCAGCACCCGATGCAGCTGTACGCCTACGCGCCACAGTTTCTGAGGGTTGGCTCGTACCAATTCTAAAGCCCGCAAAGCCGAAGCTGGCCGTCCGCCCTCCACCTGCAGATATACCCGTCCTTCCGGGACTAAGGCGTCTTGAATGTGCTCAACCTGCAGCTTTTCATCCACCACGTATTTCAGTTCATCCGCATGACAAATTACGACATACGCAGCATCCGGCTTAGGGGAAACGGCAATCCAGTCAATGCCCCACTCAGCCGGCACCTCTTGAGTGCCATTCGTCTCCAGGGCCACTTCATGCCCACGCGCATGCAACGCCGCTGCTAAAGGCCCTAAATCATGCAATGTCGGCTCGCCGCCGGTGATAATGACTCGCCGCACATCGCGCGGCAGCTGCAAAAGAATGTCCGAAATTTCCATTTCCTTCGCCCCTGCTGCCGTTTGCGAATGGGCCGTATCACACCAGGAGCAGCGAAGGTTGCAGCCGCCCAGGCGCACAAAAGACGCCAACGTCCCTTGATAGCAGCCTTCTCCTTGAATGCTGCTGAACAGATCTAACACTGGATATTTCATACCTTGCCTCCCGGACGGCGTTGCTGCAGATAAGCTGCAAGCCCCTTGGACCGCAAAAGGCACGACGGACAAGCGCCGCAGCCCGCGCCAGGAATACCATGATAACAAGTCACCGTTTTTTCGGCAATATACTCCAGTTTGCCCATTTGATCCGCCATTTCCCAAGTTTGCGCTTTATCCAGCCACATCAGCGGCGTATGCAAAACAAAGTCATCCGCCATGGCTAAGTTCAAAGTGACATTTAGTGACTTAATAAAAATATCCCGACAGTCTGGATAGCCACTGTAATCCGTCTCACATACGCCGGTCACGATGTGGCGCAGTCCGTGCCCTTTGGCCAAAACACCGGCAAAAGACAAGAACAGCAAATTACGCCCCGGCACAAAGGTAGAAGGAAGCTCACCTTCTTGCCCTCCCTCAACAGGGATTTCCTCACGGGTCAATGCATTCGGGGCCAGCTGATTCAGCAGCGCCATATCCAGCACCGTATGCTTTACCCCAAGTTCTGCGGCAATCTGCCGCGCATGCTCAATTTCACTGCTATGGCGTTGCCCGTAATCAAAAGTAACAGCTTCCACCCGCTCAAATCGCTCCAGCGCCCAAAACAAGCAAGTAGTGCTGTCTTGTCCGCCGCTGAAAACCACTAAAGCGCCTTGGCCCTGTTTCATTTTCCAGTCTCTCCTTCTACCCATTCGCTATGTGCGGCATAAGCGCTGTGATTATGAATGGACTCAAAGTTTTCACATTCAATATCAAACCAGAGTACGCCCTTAAGGCCGCGAAACAGCAAAATCAAATCACGAATCACGTCTTCAACAAATTTAGGGTTTTCATAGGCCTGCTCGGTAACAAATTTTTCATCCTGCCGTTTGAGCAGTGAATACACTGGCGCACTCCCTTGGGCCTCCATAGCCGCCACCAGGTCTTCCAACCAATACAGCACCCCGGGTCGGCAACGCAAACGCGCCCGCATCATGCCGCGCTGATTATGCGCGCCATAGCGAGATATTTCCTTGCTGCACGGGCATAAAGAGGTAAAGGGAACTTCCACGGAAAGAATAAAATCAAAAGTTCCATCTTCGTCATAGGCCGCTTCAAAAGAACAATTATAATCGACTAAACTGCGAATGCCGCTCACTGGCGCCGCTTTTTCAATAAAATAGATAAACGAAAAACATACATGCGCCCGGCCAGCTTGCAGCCTAACACAAATATCTTTTGCCATGTCCTCTAGTTCCACCATGGAAACCGGCTTGTTTCGCCATGCATCCAGGACTTCCAAGAACCGGCTCATATGAGTACCTTTATAGTCATGAGGCAAATCCACTGCCGCATCAATGGTAGCGATAACATGTTGAAATCCTCCGGCCTTCGTTCGAATAGAAAAAGGCAAACGAACTCCTTTTACCCCTACTTTTTGCAGTGAAACCCCTCTATGATCGATTGAACTTTGCACGTCATCCAACTGAATTTGCCCTCCTGTACAGTGATTCTTCATTTCATCTTAACACATCTGTTCAAGCAAAGACAAGAAAGCCGGCCACTTCCGTGGCCGGCGCCTGTATTCCCCTAGAAGAAGCGTCGTGTCAAGCCGCGCTGTCGACTCCAGGACTCGACCAAACCGGTTAAAACCACCGGAGACTTCTGCAGTTCTTCAATACCGCTGCAGCCAGACAAAAGCAGCAATTGCCGAATCTGCATTAACAAAGCCTGCCACTGCTCGACAGCAGCCTTCAAGTCGCCAGACCACACCAGCCGCAGTGCCGGCGCTGCCAATGCGACCGCATCGGCTCCCAAGGCTAAAGCCTTTACAACCTCCAGCGCCGTTCGCACGCCTCCGGAAGCAATTAAAGCCGCTCTTTGGCGCTGCACTACACTGCCGGTTTCCAACAGCGAACAGGCTGTTGGAATGCCCCAGGCCAAAAGATCTTCAGCTAAAAACTCATTTTTCCGTTTGGCTTCAATGGCAATGAAGTTCGTACCGCCGGAGCCGCCTATATCTAAGGCCGCCGCCCCACAGCCAAGAAGAGACTCTGCCGCTTCTCGCCGCATGCCGCAGCCCACTTCCTTGACGATCACCGGAACCGATACGGCGCTGCAAATAGCGGCGATGTTATCCCGGTAATTGCGGAAATCGCGGTCTCCCTCCGCCATAAATAGCTCCTGCGCCACATTCAGATGCAGCTGCAAGGCCGCTGCGTCAAGCATTTCAACAGCCATGACCGCTTGCGCCGGCGTTGCATACGCTCCTAAATTCGCCCACACCGTTCCCTGGGGCAAATGCCGCCGCACAACGCGAAAGGTTTCTGCAAGCTCAGGCTCCTCCACCGCGGCGTATTGCGAACCTACGGCCAATACGCTTTGCGTCTCTCTCGCCAATACAGCCAGGCGCTCATTCAGGTACGCCACATCCTGAGCGCCGCCTGTAAGAGCATTAATAATTAAAGGATGCGTCAAGGTCTGCTTTCCTACGGAGGTAGCAAGCGAAATTTCCGTCAAGGACAACTCAGGCAGACAATGATGCAGCAGCTGTACATCCTGAAACCCATTTTCCGCCGGCCCATCTGACAATTCCAGCGCACAGCGCACATGGTCTAACTTGCGCGACTGCCTGGTAGACTGCATCTTATTTCTCTTCTTCAGCAGCTAAACGTTCACCAATAGTCGCTTGCGCCGGCTCTGCCTGCGTGTCGATGAAAGAGCTGAATTCCTCCCGCTCCGTCTCTTGCTGCGCCTGAGAAATACTAAGACCAATCCGCTTTTGCTCTTTTTCCACACGAATCACTTTGACGACAACTTCTTGGCCGATGGAAACAACTTCTTCCGGTTTGTTTATACGTTGCTCCGCCATTTCAGAGATATGCACAAGGCCTTCAATATCGCCATGAATTTTTACAAAAGCGCCAAAGGGCATTAATTTGGTGACAACACCCTTTACCAGCATGCCTTCCTGCAATTCTTCCACCGCGTCCATCCAGGGATCCCGCTGTGTTTGCTTCAGGCTTAGAGAAATCCGTTTAGCCGCCGCATCTACCTTGAGCACCAAAACATCTACTTCATCGCCAACCTGCACAACTTCTTGCGGTGATTTAACATGATGCCAAGACAAATCCGAAATATGAATTAACCCGTCAACACCGCCGATATCGACAAAAGCGCCGAAATCAGTAAGACGGCGTACAACACCGTGTACAACCTGATTGGGTTCGATCGAACCGTAGATTTCTTCTTCTTTTTGTTTGCGTTCACTTTCTAAAATGATCTTCCGAGACAAAACGATACGCTTTTTGCCCCGGTCAATCTCAATCGGCACAACTTGAATCGTCTGGCCGATATATTCACCTAGGTCACCTACAAAACGCAGATCAATATGAGACGCAGGGATAAAGCCCCGAATCCCAAATACAGCTACCGAAAGACCGCCTTTCACCTCGGCAGTAACCGTAACTTGCAACGGGCTTTTTTGCTCCAGAGCTTCCTCCAAGCGGTTCCAGGCAACCTGTTCATCAGCGCGACGCTTAGACAGAAGTACTTGGCCGTCCTCATTATCTGCGTTCAACACGTAAACATCAATCTCTTCGCCATCTTTCACCAAGTCCGAAGCTTGGGCCGGTGCGGGATAAGCCAATTCTTTCAAAGGAATAACGCCTTCCGCCTTATAGCCGATATCAACAAACACTTCATCACGGCGAATTCCTACGACGGTTCCTTTAATCACCATGCCCCGTTCAATTTTCTCCGCTGTTTGGGCCAACATTTCGTTAAAATCTTGCATTTTCCTGCAAACCTCCTCAATAATCCAATCCGGCGTTGATGCTCCGGCGGTAACTCCTGCGGTATCTACATCAATAAACCAAGCCGGTTGTAATTCTTCCGCCGTTTCTATATGATATACCTTTGTTCCCGCCCGGGCGCAAAGTTCGGCTAGACGATTCGTGTTGGCGCTGTTTTTTCCGCCTACCACTATAATTATCTGCGCTTGAGATGCCAGCTGCAACGCAGCTTGCTGCCGCTGCTCTGTGGCCGCGCAAATCGTCCTGTCCACTACGGTATCGGCTGACTTAGCCGATACAATGGCTACCAGTTCCGCAAACAAATCCGTAGCAAAGGTTGTTTGGGAAACAACGCCTATTTTTTCATATTCAGGCAACGCTTCGGCTTCTTCCTTATTTTCCACTACTTTCGCCTGGCGCTGCGCCCATTCCAGAATGCTTTGCACTTCCGGATGCCTCTGTTCGCCAATAATAATGACTTGGCGTCCCTCCTGAAAAAACCGCGCCGCCGCCTGCTGCGCTTTTTGCACATGCGGACAAGTAGCGTCAACCACACTCAATCCTTTGCTTTCCGCTTCTTGATACACGCTCGGTCCTACGCCATGAGAACGAATGACAACAGTCCCTGTCGAAAACTCCGCTAAAGAGGATGCCACGCCGACTCCCTGCTTTTGCAAACGTTCTACCACTTGAGGATTATGAATGATCGGCCCCAATGTCGCCACCGGACCGTTCGTATTCTTGCATTTTTCCGCCATCTCGACGGCCCTGCGCACACCATAGCAAAAACCATAATGTTCTGCTGTTATTATTTTCATAAAGTTACACTTGATCCTCCTGAGCAAAGATACTAATACTTTTATAAAATTCGCTGACTGAACGAGAAATCCTTTTTTACTGCATTATTTTTACAAAAAAGAGAAACAAATATAAGAAAAACCGCTACGCGGTCCTTAGAAAATAACGTCACACAGAGCATTCCTGTAATATCTAAAAACGGTATTTGAAAAAAGAGACGCCCGGCAATACAATAACAATGTGCTGACCCGACAAGATAGGCACAAG
>SAAJ01000104.1 GCA_009929485.1 Negativicutes bacterium | reverse complement strand
AAGCGATAGCCACTGACGCAAAATCAACCCCTTACGAACCAAGATTGGTTAAATAATGCGCTTAACGTACAAAAATTTCCGATCTCCAAACTGACCCCATAACAATAGATTCCGCGCTCATCCTTGCAAAAGTCTTTGGTAACAATCCTGATTTTTGGCTGGATTTGCAGAAGAAAGTCGATTTATGGGATGCACTGCATTCAGAAGATCGCCGCAGCAGAATAGATAAGGCGCGCCCTTTTCAATTACTGGCGGCCTAAAAAGGTAAAACCCCGATGCTGATCCGACTTGGCGGGAAGGTCAACAAACGGGGCTTAAAATTCAAAGTTGTGTTCTAAAGCTGGCAGGCTGCAACACAACTATTATTGCCTGACATAGGCTAAGGGTTACAACACCTCTATTATAGCGGTGTTGTGCCTCTTGGCAAGTCTAAGGGGTAGACGTGGCTACATCACAACTGGCGCTTTTTAATCCAGCCGACGAAGCGGAGACTTATCACAATTCCGGGCGGCATGGTTTCTTTTCTGTACTGGCTCAGTGGCCAACGGGTAAACGCCAATCTTCTTACCCATTAAGTGAGATGGCCACCGTTCTTAGCATGGTCGATACCTCACGCGATACATGGATAACCCAAGCTGAATTTATGCGTCCTAACCGGCGTGTAGTAAACCTCTTACGTTTGGGGTTGCTTTTTGTCGATATAGATACCTACAAGATGAGTTGGGCGCAGGGTAGAACACCTGAAGCTTTGGCCGCTGCAATCAACTATTTCTGTCAACAAGAAGGCATACCAGAACCCTCCTTTATGGTCTATTCCGGGCGTGGTATTCAGGCTAAATGGCTACTTGAAGGAACCTTGCCACGTGCCGCGCTACCGCGCTGGAATGCTTGCCAAAAGCATTTAGTATCTAAACTTTCCTCGCTAGGGGCTGATCCCGCAGCTAAAGACGCCAGCCGGGTTTTACGATTGGTTAATACGGTTAACACTAAGAGCGGCAATATTTGCCGTGTAGTAAGCGTTCTAGAACGTGATGGCGCACCAATCCGTTATAACTTCGAGTACCTTGCTGAAATGTTATTGCCGGTGGCTCGCTGGGATATTGAAAAGCAACGCCAGACAAAAGCAGAACAGAAACTTCAATTGCTGCCCGGAGGCCGACAAAGCAACCTCAGAGGTTTTAGCGGTCGTCAGCTTGCATGGGATAGGCTTGAAGATTTGCGCAAGCTGGACGAGCTGCGCGGCGGGTTAGCGGAAGGGGAAAGGATGCGTCATTTATTTTGGCGTATTAATTTTTTGCTGTTGTCCGGGGCGACAAATTCAACGCAGATGTATCACGAAGCGGCCGCACTGGCCACGGAGATCTCCCCTGCATGGTCTTACCGTTCACAAGAGTTAATGACGCTGTACAGCAAAGCAAAGCAGTATGAAGCCGGTGAGAAGGTATCTTTCGGGGGCAAGGAATTTTCACCACTCTACACGCCAAAAAATGACACTCTAATCAACCTGTTTCAAATTACAGATGAAGAGCAACGCCAGCTAAAAACTATCATTTCTAAAAATGAAGCGTTAGAGCGTAGACGCGCACGAGACAGAAAGCGTGACGAGGAACGCCGCAGAGCTGCTGGAGCCGTTGAGCGTGATGTTTACGAAGCTAATTCACTGACTAAACAGAAACCGTGGGAAGTGTTAGGAATGAGCCGCGCTAAATGGTACAGATTGGGCAAACCATCAGGCAGTGAGACAACTC
>SAAJ01000004.1 GCA_009929485.1 Negativicutes bacterium | reverse complement strand
ATGGGTGTTTTTCTATATTTCAAGGCCTATATTGAAAATAAGATGACCTTAGAAGCAGCAAGGATTCAAAGCTGTTTTTGAGGTGCGAAAGTTGAGTTTTCAACAAATCGACCCTTCTCGCTATTTCGCGACAGCCGTTTCCGCCTCTTCCGGCAGTTCCATTTGCTCCGACTTATGGGCCCAATACCCTGCCAATAGGCTGCCGCTAATAAACTGCCAAATGCTGCAGATCGCTGCCGGCAGTGCCGCCATGGGATCCAAATGCGCTAACGCCAGCGCAACGGTCAGCCCCGAATTTTCCATGCCAATTTCAAAAGATACTGCCCGAGACTTTTCTTCAGGCATTCCTAAAGACCGTGCCGAACCATAGCCCAGCAACAAGCCTAAACCATTATGCAACACCACCGCTACGCAAAGGATCAAAGCCATTGTCGCCATTTTAGCCGCGTTCAGGGCCACAACCGAAGAAAGAATGGTAATAATGCAGACCACCGAAAGCACAGGCACAATTTTGCTGATTTTTTCCACTTGCTTAGGTGCTGCCATATGCAGCAATACGCCGGCCGTTACCGGAATCAGCACCATTTTCACAATGTCCCAGAGCAGCGCTTCCGTATCAATCGGAATCATGGCGCCAGCCAACAGCAAGAAAATAGTCGGCGTCAACAAAGGCGCCAAGACAGTATTTACGCTAGAAACCGTTACGGAAAGAGCCGTATCGCCTTTGGCAATATAGGTCATAACATTAGAGCCAGTACCGCTGGGGCAGGACCCTAAAAGTACCATGCCAGCCGCCAGCGCTGCCGGCAGTCCTAACGCTTTTGCCACCAGAAAGCCGACTACAGGCATAATCAAGTAGCGCAGCACGACGCCGTAGAATACATCCTTGGGCCGCGTAAAGACCAAACGAAAATCCTTCAAAGACATGGTCAGTCCCATACCCAGCATAATAACGCCTAACAAATAAGAAATATACTTGCCAATTGGCTTGAAGGGTTCTGGATTTAGAAAAGCCAGAGCTGAAAATAAAATAACCCATAATGTCATCCAACGGCAAATAAAATCCGCTGTTTTTTCCAATACGTTCCTCATATAAATGCACACTCCCCAATAAAATAAAAATAGTGCTTTTCCATGCTTTGACGCCTGTTTCCGGAATCCACGCGTCCAAACATGTATTCTATGCGTCTGCCGGCTGCGCATGCCGCCAAACGACAAAAAAGCCCCCTGCCCCTTTCAAGTCCAAGGACTGAAAGGGGCAGGAGGCTAAACTCCTGCGGTACCACCCTTTTTACAGACAATACGTCTGCATCTCATCAGGTCTAACAACCCTAGCAAGATAACGGTTGCACTCCTTGCGGAGCTGAGGCCGGCGCGGCTTACTTTTTGCATTTCAGCGTTGCTGTTCAGGAGTGATTTTTGCCCAATCCTCGCTGCCGATTCGCACCAACCACCGGCTCTCTGAAACGATTTTGATTGACCAACGTTCTCCCTCGTTACATTTATTTTGTATTTAATTTTTCAGAAACATATCTTTGTAACGATTATTACTATACTCGTTTACAAGTTTTCTGTCAAGCCTTATTTTTGTCCGGCAAAATACAACGAATGCCTTGAGGATTGAAACAGCCGTTGCAAGATACGCAAGAAGCCTTCTCCTGTCCAGCCGCCAATCGTTTCACTAAATCCGGTTCGCAAATAAAGGCGCGGCTCATAGAAACCAAGTCGGCCTTGCCTTCATTGATCGCCTCTTGCATAACCGCGCGCGAACGCATGCCTCCCACTAAAATAACCGGCACTTCCACCGCCGCCTTTACCGCTTCCGCTGCCGCCTGAAAATAAGCTTCATCCTTAGCCGTGCGAATGCCTGGTTTGGCCATAACCAGGCGGTTTTCCTTGATCGTGCCGCCGCTGAGTTCAATGGCGTCGACAGAAGCTGCCGCAAATTGCTTAGCGTACTGCACAACCTCCGCCAGCGCCAGCTGGGGCTGCATAGTTTCCGGCAAGCCATCTGTGCTGTTCAGCTTGATCCAAAGGGGAAAATCCAGGCCTACCTCCTGACGGACAGATGCTACTACTTCTAAGGGAAAACGAACGCGCTTTTCCCAGGAGCCGCCATACTCATCCTCGCGGCGATTGGTATAAGGCGAGAGAAACTGCGCTAATAAATAGCCATGCGCCATATGGAGCTGCACGCCGTCGCAGCCAGCTTCCTTCGCTCGCCGCGCTGCCGCCGCATAATCCTGGGCCAATTGCTGCAATTCCGCCTCGGTCAGCGCCCGCGCTGTCTGGGCTCCTGTTTCATCAAAAAGATCGCTTGGCGCCACCGGCATTTCCCCTTCAATAATTTCCGGCGCCGTTTGCCGCCCCGCATGGGCCAGTTGCAACACTAAGCGCGCCTCATGCTTATGAACCAGCCGTGCCAGCTCCCGCCAGCCCTCTACATATTTATCATCCCATATGCCGTTTTGCTTTTGCGCCGCCCGTCCATGCGGATGCGCCACATAGGCGTGGCCCGTAATAATTGTACCCACGCCGCCAGCTGCCAATTGCTCATACAAGGCCATCTTTTCCGCCGTAATCCGGCCATCCGGCGTGCCTAGCCAATCCTCCGTCGCCGAACGCACAAAGCGATTTTTAAGCGCCATTTTACCAATCACACAAGGAGAAAACAAATTTTTCATCTTTCACGCCTCTTTCCCTAAGTCGTTATCCGGTTTCTTCCAACCTCAACATGTACGCCTTTTAAGAGAATTAGAAAAACAGGCAAAAAAACCTGCCGTTCTCACCAAAAGAACATAGGATTATCTTGCCTGTTTTAACCAAATCTTAGTCATCATCTCCTTGAAGATGGTAACCGTATTTCGCGTTCATAGTCCAGCTTTTCCACGATTTTACCGGTGCAGGCACTACAAAAAGCATTTCCTGCGTTCCTCCCGGCGGAATATAACAAGCCTGCGCACGCATGTCTTTGGCATGAACAGACACTTTGGAACCATCTTGGCAAAAAAGCACTAGATTAGGCTGAAACCACTCAATTCGATCCACCGTCTTACCGGCAGGGCTGTTGCTGAAATAACCTCGAATATACAAAGAGCCCCGATCTTCATCAATAATCGTAGTTTGCCAACTCAGCGGCTGCTTCGCTGATGCGACGCCGCCGCACATAGTCAACGCCAGCAAGCAAAGGCACAACGCCCATATGCTTTTCTTCATTCACAGATCCCTCTTCCTGTATTCCTTTATTGAGCCGCTTTCCTTACTGCAGCCCAGTCAATTCCTTGTCCTGCATAAAGATACTGATAGGCCGCTTTTTCTTCGGGATTGTTGCCGCCATAGGTTTGAATCAAAAACAGCGTCGCTTCTTTATAAGTCCGCGCCTGAGCGAGCAAGCCGGCACTGGTCGCACCGGTTCCCACATGACGGCCAGCCGGCTCCATCGTCGTATCCGACCAATTTAAACGTTCTACGTCTCCGGCAACCTTGCTCAATTGCTGCACTGCTGCTACATAGGCATCTATCTTTTCTTTATCAGCATCAAAGACATATCGCCCTTTAATAATGCCCCCGGCATGCTCTAGTTCCGCCTTCCACGCCTTGCAATACTCGCTCGTCACATAATTCAGCTCATACGTCGACCGTCCGGTATTTAAATCTGCCGCAAAAGCTTGATCGATCGGGTTGTCTGACAGTTCCTGCGCCTGGGCCACGCCTCCCAGCAAAGTCATTGCCCATAGAGCCATGCATAAAATTATTTTTTTCAAAACTATCCCTCCTGTTTATTTTTCTCAGCAACACCATGTCGCCTTACGTCTTGATTCTTTTTTCCAAAGTAAACAGCTCTTCTGTTTTTTGCTGCATCAACTTCTGGGCATCGGCAATCGCTTGATTGTAAATATAAACGCCGATATCGGACAAAATAAACTCTAAAAGCAAGCCTGCTTGGAACTCACTGAGTTCTTCTTCTCGTTCTGTGCCATAATAGCTCTGCAAGTTCGCCACGAGCAATTTTTTAGTTTCCGGCGTTAGCGCAATTACAGCTTGCTTCATCGGCTGGCGCCCGCGTTTAAGGCTGTCGCAAAAGCATCCACTGCCGCTTCGTCAGTCGCCCAGGAGGTCACAAGACGAATGGCGGGAAAATGAATCTGTACTTCTTCATTCTGCAGTTTTTCCTTCAATACCGCCACCGCCGCTTGTGTATGAAGGTCCAAGCCGTATCCTTCGGCCTGCTCAAAATTGCAAGTTCCTAAGGCTTCCAACACCCGTGGATGCGCCCCTTCACTGTAATCATTTTTAAAACTATACACGCGCTAACCCTCGCTTCTGTTTTGATAAATATTCTATTATGTTATTCCCGCAAAAGCAAAGAAGCTCCTGCCGGCTGCATAAAAAGCAGTTACAGACGAGCTCCTTTTTCCTCACATATTAGCTGTTTTTTTCTTGATTCGTCCAAAACCGGGCCACATCGCCAGTCAAAGAGAACTCCAACTGCGATTCTACTTCCAAATCAATGTATTCATCGCTTCCCGCCAATTTTATCAAAGGACGCAAGGTCAACAACTTGGAAAACTGAATAATATTTCCGTTGCGGTCATCGCCTAAGGTCACGTCAGCACCAATTAACATTTCTTTCAGCCGCTCCACTAACGTCAAGCACAAGACCGGATTCAAACGGATGTGCATCTCTTCTAAAATCATCGCTAATGCCGCTAAAACAGCCCCATTCCCTGTTCTTGAACACAAGGTAACGTACTCATCCACTACCGCGACAATTTGCGCCTCCATGGGAATATCGTTGCCTTCGCGACGTTCCGGGTAGCCGCTGCCATCCAGACGTTCCCGATGATACAGCACTCCTTCTAATACCTTCTCCGGTAAATCGTTCCCTTGCAGCATCTGAAAACTGTAAAACGGATAGCCCTTAAATACCGATAATTCATGCGGCAGCAAGGGGTCCTGTTTTTTCAAAATACGCTCGGGAACCCGGATTTTGCCTATATCATGAAGCAACCCCGCCATCAACGCCGCCTTGACCCGCTCTGCGTCAAATTTGCTCCAGAGCGCTAAAAGTCCTGACAGCATCCCTACATGCAAACTATGAACAATCAAATCCTCGTCATATTGCCCCGCTATATTCAGCACATGAAATATATCCGGCTGGTGCACAGCGGTTAGCGCCTTTTCCGCCAATTGCTTCACTTGCCCATCTTGAAGCGCCGCTCCTTTGCGCAGAGACTGAAAGATGTCCTGCATCCCGCCCAGCAGCAGCTTGTACGTACGTCCTGCTACTTCCTTGGGCATAGCCGGCTGTTCTTCAATATATACGCTCAGTTCCTTTTGTCCAGCGCGTTTCAGCCACCGAATCAAGCGAGCCGTAACGATACTTCCTTCACTAAAAAACACAGGGCGATCTTCTTCAAAAAAGACCGGCTCCGCTACAATCATACCTTCATGTATTTCATCCAAGGAAAGACGTTGTTTCTTTCTTATCGTCACAAGTGCTTCCTCCAAAAATCATGCTGCTACCGCAAACCGGCTACTCAACACGCCAGCTTCCCGCTTCGGCAAAAATTTAACACTCAGTAGTTACGCATCTGCAAAAGTCTCGCCTTTGCAGGTCTTGCGACCCATTTCTTCCACCTCTATAGATTATAGCAAAAATTCAACTGTTTCGAAAACGATTCTGGCCTTTCTTTTTCTTATTTTTTTCAATAAGTGTTTCATAATAACTCATCCTACGGTCCACTAGCATCTGCCAGGAATACCGATGCGCTACGTTTAACGCTTCGTCGCATAACAAATTATAGTCTCTAGCATTCATCCGCAATACCCTTAAAATTTGCTCCGCCAAGCCTTGAGCATCCTCTGGTTCGACCAAGCCTCCTACCGCAAAATCAGCTAGGCCTCCTACGCGGGTCGCTACAATAGGCTTACCGCAGCCCATAGCCTCTAAGGCGGCAATGCCAACCCCCTCTGTTCGCGAGGGCAGCACGCTCAAGACTGCCAGGTTGTGCAGCAACGCCAATTCTTCCTGTGGGCAATGGCCTAAATAAATTACGTTCTCTAAGGAATAAGGACCGTAAATTCCCCGACAAATTTGCTTCAAATCACCGCTCCCTAAAATCAACAAGGCCGCCGGTTGCTGCCGCTGAATGATGTGGTTGGCCTGGAGCAATACGTCGATCCCTTTTGTTTTTGACACTTTGCCGCAAAAGGTAATCAACGGTAATGCTTCCAAATGCGCTAGACCTAATCGTTCTAGCACCTGCCGACGATTAAGGCGCACCGGCTGGAAAAGCTGTTGATTATAACCATTCGGAATCGTAACGACCCGCTCTGGCGTCAGACCGTACAACCGAAGCACTTCTTGCTTTACATAATCGGAAATCGCAAAAATAAAACCGGCGTTACCCGCTGACTCCAAAATGAGTCCGCGCATTCGCTCGTCATACAGAAAGCCAAGCTGGTCACTATGATGCGCAACTGCAATATAAGGGTAGCCGAGTTCATGTACAACTCGGTCCAACGCCCATATATGCTGACATTCCACTATATCCGGCCGGAACTCATTTAGCAGTTGCTGCAATTCCTGTTTCATATACCCGAAATACGCCCGCAATTGGGCCCGGCTTAATTTCTTGAAAGTCCAAGCGTCATGATAGTTACGCGGATTAGGATCCGGAATAATAAGCGGAAAAGTATACAACTCCACTCCGGCGTAAGTGGTTGGAAAGGCCGCGATCCGATAACGTTTGGGGTGTAAATAGTACTTGTCGTTATCAACGCCCGGCAAACCGGCATCAGGAAAGAAGGCCATAACTTCATGCCCCCGCCGCGCCAATTCCTGTATGACGGCATCCGCCACCGTGCCACTGCCGGTTCCCCAAGGCCCTGTATTGGTGAGCAAGATTCGCATTCTCTCCCTCCTTCGCAACTACACAACTTTCATTCTGAATTTTCTTTCTTTATCTGTTAATCTCCTGCTTTAACAAATAAAGGCCGCTGCCATTTCCCAAAATACGGCAACAACCTTCTTTCATTTCCAATATTTTATTTTTTACTGGTTAAAGATATAATTCGCAGTCAAATGCACAGGGGAAACTGAATCCCAACGAGAAGATACATACATATATTCCCATGGTCTACTGCCTTGCCTGCCACGCAACGTAACATCGGGAGGTGACTGCCCCGTGATCCAGCAGAATGAAACCCCGGCGCCAGAAAAAAGGAGCATCGGAAGCAAGAAAAAAATATTTTCGATCTTATTCATTGTACTATTACTGCTAGGCTCTTTCTGGTTTCAATCTGTCGCCTACCAAATTCAGCAAGAAGCAAACGAATCTCTCCTTGCACAAGCTAATGCAGCTATAAACGGCCAGATTGTCGCAGCTGCCATTGACTTAACCATCCTCGGTGTCATCGAAGCTAAAAACGTGCAAATTCTAAACGCTGCGGGTGAACAATTAGCTACCATTGAACGGATACAACTGCACTATAATTGGCTTGATTTGCTGAACAGACAGCTTGGTCCCCATTTGATTACCAGCGTAACCATAGAGAGACCAGAAATATGGCTCACCTATGCTCAAGAAAGTTTAAACTGGAGCGGCTTGCTCAAACCCAAGACAGTCGAAGAACGTCAGTTTGCCGCGCTTGTAGAAATTCGAGATGGCACGGCACATATAAAAACAAATTTTTTCAACAAAACTGTCGAACAACTCCACGGCCAACTCGATTTTCACCAAAGCGATCTATGCGAACTTTCCGTTGCCGGCCTTGCAGACCAGGCCAACTTCCTGCTCTCTGGCCACTGGGGAACTCTTGATAAGGCGAAACTCTCCATAGCCGCGCGGAATCTGGATCTAAACACGCTGGGACTGACCTCTTCAGACGACTCTATTAAAATAACCGAAGGCTGCCTTGACGAACTGCTTATACAGCTTGGTAAAAAAACAGACGGCGCCATAGAACTACAACAACTTTCGGGAAGCTTCTCGAATGTTTCCCTCACTGGCTCTGTCAACTTGACCCAATGCAGAGCCAGCTTTGCCAAACAAGGTAACCGCATCTACTTTCAAGACATCCATACGCTATATCACGAACAACCTGTTACCGCCACCGGAAGCCTATCCACAATACCGAATAAAAAAGAACTGGATTTTACGCTCCAGATGCCGGCTGGCGACCCCGCCGCACTACTGCCCAGCCTAAACGTCAGCGGTCCTTTTGCGATGCAAGCCAGCCTTAGCGGCTCAGCCCTCGCCCCTGTGCTAACTGGCGATTTCACCCTCGGCGGCCTTCGCTGCGGCAACGCAATCATCAACAACATTAACGCCTCTTTTTCTTATACCGGACAACAGCTGCGTTTGCATTCTGCTTATGGCAACACAACTGGCGGTTTCCTTGCCGCCAGCGGAACGGTTGGCATGGATGATACGAAAGCACTAGACCTTGCCATCTACATGCCAGACGGAAACCCCGCCGCCTTCCTACCAAGCCTGACTGCCAGCGGTCCGTTGGTAATCGACGCGGCCCTTACCGGTTCAACAGCAGCGCCGCTCCTAACTGGCGAGTTCTCTCTTGCCAGTCTTCTACTGAGTGACATATCGGTCCAAAACATCTATGGTTCGTTCTCTTACGCAGGGCAAATGCTGCACTTGCAGTCCACCCATGGCAGCACGACCGGCGGCTCCATTTCAGCCAGCGGCCCTGTCGATACGACGGCGGAAAGTTACTCCCTGTCCTTATTGGGCAGCGGTCTCGACAGCTCACGTCTAACAACCAAAGATGTCTCCGGTCCTTTATCGATGTGGGGGACAGCCTATGGTCAAGGAAATTCCGCCACCACCCAAGGCCGCTTTTCCATTCAAAACGGAAAAGCTTACGGCATAGCCTTCCGAACGCTTTCTGGCGATTTCATCAAAGAAGGTTCCGCCGAAGCACAAGTCAGCAATCTGACCCTCCATACCGATTGGGGAACTTTTTATCCCGACCAATTAAACCAAGAGATACTGGAACAGCTGCGAAAAAGCAACTTCCCCACAAGCGAAGAAGCATTCAAAGAAGAAGTAACTGAGAAAGTAAAGAAAGCAATTACAGACAAACTGCGCGAAGAACTCTTCCGATGACAGCCGCCTTCAATAGCTGCTTGCGTAAAAGAAGGAACTCAACGATTAATAATTTTACCGATATTTTTCAAGGCAATCGAAATCGTCCCATCCGGATTGTTTATAAACTCCATGTACTCTTTGTTCTCAAAATAGTCCACAGGAAAAGAAATCTCAATGCCTGTATCGGTCTTAATCTTGTGCTGCCGTCCTTTTTTAGCGCAAAATTCCCGGTCAATACGCACCGCTTCGCTAATGCCGGCTTTATGGACTTCTTCCAAATACTCCTGCTGCATCAGCGGCGAGGACCGAAACACTTCTCTCCCCACTTGCACTGGGTCCAGATACTCTGAACTTTCCGTATGCTCCACCATCAGCGTTTTGGCTTTGGTTACCGCCGCCACAGCGCTTTCCCCATGGTTTTCCGCCACTTTTTTGGCAATGGTGTTGACCAGCTTCATCGTCCGCTGCGGCGAAGTATTACTGGTGCATAACAGCACTTTTTCCGGCAGAATATAGGCCTCTTCGCCGTTCACCAGACGCTTTTTATCGACAAAGCGCACGGCAAACGAAGACATATCAATGAAGGCGTATTCATCGAGTTTTTGGGACAACCCCGGCAAAATAGCATAGTGATTGATAATCTCGTTCTTTATTTTATCGTCTTCCTGCACTACCTGATGGGTAAAACCTACCCGGTTATTACATTTCAACAAAACCACATATCGCCGTTCGTCGATTGCAACATCACATACAATTAAATCCGCGGACTCCCACTCGTCTTCTTCCGACATAGCCGCATGGAGCCGTTCCGCCATGGACATGGAAAAATCAATAAAACCTGTACGCTGCGCCAAATAATCCTCTACCAGCCTCCGGCAAGGGCTCTCCGGTAAAAAAACGCCGTTCTTCGCATTCTGATCTTGATGAGATTTTTCCAAATGCTTGGTCAAAAATGAAATTACACTTTCGCTATGCACGTCCAATTCCCGCTCAGAAAACACCGTCACCCCGGAATTGACATCTAAAATATGCAAAATCGCCTGCCTGATAATTAACACTCGGCTCACCTATTCCTTCATTGCAGTTTTATTCTTCTATAGATTATACAGTAACCAATTAAAAGAAGGAAACCGGGGGATATGGGAATTGAACAGGAGAACCGGAGTCACGCGAGGGTGCGCAGGAGGGCTACGAGGTATAATTTTCAACAGGAATAAAGGGAGTAGAAGAAGGATACGATTGAAGCTGCGGCGGCCGTGATTGTATTTGAGACTTTTGGGGAGCAAGACGGTCCGCAGGACGCAAAAGCAGGAGACGACGGAGAAAAGTTCCGTATGTCTGAGCGCCAGCGAGTTCGCGGAACTGCCGTCGACTCCTGTTTTGCGAGACGCGCGGAAATCTTGTCTCAAATACAGTTATGCCGCCATTTATAAAAAAGATCTTGCCCCTTGAAAACCTTTTTCGCGTTTTTCGTGTGTTTGGCGGTTCGTTATATAAATTCCGGTATATAAAAAAAGAATGCTTCCGCCATTCAACATAGCAAAAGCATTCTTTGGCTGTCTCAGTCCAGATAATCTTCCCTCACCGGCACGAAAACCTCAATGGCTACCGCATCTTCTAAAGTTAGCGCCGAATGCACCACATCCCCTGGAATGGCCCAGCTGTCACCTGGTTCCATTTCCTGTTTTTCACCGCCGATATCCAAAACAATACGTCCTGAAACCAAATAACCGATTTGCTCATGTGGATGGCTGTGCGCCGGCAGCTCCGCTCCCGCTTTTAGCTTAAATTGAGTCATCAAGCCTTTTTCTCCATGAGCCAATGTTTTTCGCCCCAACCCGGGCAACATTTCCTGCGTTGGTTTTGTATGTTTTACAATCACGTTTCGCGCCCTCCCTCGGTTTACTCTAAAGCCACGGCTGACCCTTGCAACTCCAAAGACTTTCAAAAAAGATTTCTTCTTTTTTTGCTAAAAACCTTCTGTATACCTCATACCTGCTATTTTTCCATTTCCAGGCAGGATTAGAGATAAATTTACAGAATTTAAAAGCATTACCTATTTTAGAAAAAAGGAGCTGTATTTTATGAAATTAAAAGTCAAATCATTTCTCTGTCTCGCCGCTGCGCTTTTTCTTTTCGGCGCCGCCACTTGCGCGGCCCAAAGCGCTATTCCCAAGGGCCTAACCGATTCCACACCAAACACGGCTGTCTTAACTGCCTACGACGACTGGTACGCCGCCGAAGCTAAGCCCAACGAAGCAAAAATTGCCAGCAAAACCATCTTCACTTCGCCTCGCTGCGTAGTCATGCTGCGTGACGGCGGCAAAGGAACCTTAGCCAAAAGCCACTTTCATTCCACAACCGATGAAATCGTCGTCGTCATGGGTGGCAGCGGCGAGCTCTTGATCAACGGCGAGTGGAAGCAGGTTAAAGCCGGCGATGTACATATCAATCCGCGCGGCAACATCCACGCAACCCGCGTGGCAGGCAGCGACGATCTGAAATTTGTTTCTATTTTCACCCCGGTTCTGCCTAGCGGCGGCGACGCCAACTTCCTCACCGACGGCAAAGCGCCGGTTATTCCTGTCGGTCTAAGCGATTCCAAGCCGCCGACCGCAGTCTTAGCCAATTTTCAAGAATGGTACAAAGTCAACGCGAAACCGGAAGATCCCAAAATTGCCAGCCAAACCATTTTTACCTCGCCTCGCGTCGTAGTCATGCTGCGTGACGGCGGCAAAGGAACTTTGGCGAAAAGCCATTTCCATTCCACAACCGATGAAATCGTCATTGTCATGGGCGGCAGCGGCGAGCTTTTAATCAACGGCGAATGGAAACAAGTTAAAGCCGGCGACGTCCATGTCAATCCCCGCGGCAACGTGCATGCTACTCGTGTTGGAGCTGACGAAGACTTGCAGTTCGTCTCCATCTTCACGCCCGCTTTGCCTGCCGGCGGTGACGCCAACTTCCTGGAGTAACAAAAGCTCTAAAACAAGCCAGCTATTCTTGTTTGCACAAGAACGGCTGGCTCTTTTTTACTTTCACACCATTATTATCCAATCCTTCTTTTGTTCCCTCTGTCCACTCCGATCCTCTTGTTTAAACGCTTCCTTAATTCCCAGTACTTACGCAGCAAACGCCGCCCTGACCGGCAGCCACTGCCAGCTCTGTTAGTTCCTCCAGCGAAAGGCCTTCACGACGGCTAAGCACTTCCAAGAGCATGGGCAGGTTGACGCCTGTCACGACCTTTATTTCTTCGCTTTGCGCCGCTAGCACGGCGGCGACATTGCAGGGCGTGCCGCCGGCTAGGTCTGCCAGCAACAACACCCCTGCTTCCTGTTGTACCGCTGCCACAACCTGCCGCAGCTGTGCGGCAAAATCCTGCAAGGACACCCCTGTCGCCAACGGCGCAGCCGCGGTTTGCGCCGCAGGCCCCAGAATCATCTCTGCCGTAAATAAAAGTTCCCTGCACAGTCCGCCATGACTGGCAACTACCACTCCTATCAAGAAAACGCCTCCCCACAATACCTCATACTAAAATTTTGAAATAAGCCCCGCCAAAGCCGATGACAAACATCAAGCCCAAAATCCAAAGCACCGACTTGCCTTTTTGCAGCAAATACCAAACCAGCAGCAACGTCAACAAACTCAATAACCCAGGCATAATGCTGTTCAGCATGGTCTGCAGCTTCACGGCTGTTTTACCTATTTCAAAAGTAATGCCTGTACTTACAGGAATGCGGGTCGCCGCCAAAGCGCCAACAACAATCAAGCCCAACACGGTTAACCCTTCCGTTATCCGGCTGACTAAGTCGCCTTCCAGCATTTTCGCCAAGGCGTCCCGCCCCAGGCGATACCCCTGCATATAAAGAAAATAACCAATCCCCATGGTATAAGTTGTAAAGCAGAAGAAAAAGAAAAGCGGTCCCAGCACCGAACCCTGAGAGGCCATATCCACGGCAATGGCTAGCAAAATGGTTTTCACCAACCCTTGGGTTACCGTATCGCCTACGCCGGCTAACGGTCCCATCAAGCCGGTTTTCAGACTATTAATCGTCTCATCAGACAACTCCGCTCCGTTGGCTCGCTGTTCCTCCAGCGCCGCCATGATGCCCGGCACCACGGAACCAATATTGGGTTCTGTATTGAAAAACTGCAAATGCCGTTTAAGACCGGCGGCAATATCTGCCTTATCTTTATATAAGCGCGTCAGAATGGGAATCATTGCATGCGTAAAACCCAGCGCTTGCATCCGTTCATAGTTGTGGCAGGATTGGCAAAAGCTGTGCCAGCATAAGAACGATTTAACCAAATCCCCTTTGGTAAGAGCCACCTTCTCCTTAACGTCGTTTGCCACTTTTTTCTCCTCCAATCCCATATCGATAGGTCACATGCAAAAAGGCCAGCGCCGTACCGATGATGCTTACCGCTAAAATATCCAGCTTACCATAGGCTGCCATAGCAAAGCCTAAAAACAAAAAGGGAAGCAAATATCCTCGGGAAAGATATTTCAATAGCAAGCCTAAGCCTAGTGCTGACAGCAAGCCGCCTGTCACGCGCAGCCCGTCGACCACTTCCTTCGGCAAGGCCTCCAACAGCTGTTTCAAATAATCCCCGCCCACATAGATCGCTAAAAAGGTAGGAATAAAATACAGTGCAAAGGGAACAATTTGGGAAGCCCCGATATTCATGAGAATAATCCCCCGGGTGTCTCCCTTCTCCGCATAACCGTCTGCTTTATGTACCCAAAGAGAATTCATAGTCAGCTTCGCCTGACGGATAAACAAGCCCAGCAAGCCCAGAGCCACCGCAAAGGTAATCCCTGCACTCGGCGGCTGTCCAGAAATCATCGTCAGCGCCACCGCCAAATAGCCAGCCAGCGCTAAATCCGCCGGCAATGTCGCGCCTGTAGCAATATAGCCGATGTAGGCCATTTGAATCATCGCCCCGGTCTGCACTCCATAGGAAACATCCCCTAAAATAAGTCCCACCAACAAGCCGCCCATCAGCGGCGCTCCCATATAGAGAGTCCAGCTCAGAGATAACGAAAGAAGTCCTCCGGCCAGCCACGTCAACAGTCCGATCAATACCGCTTCTATAAACAAAGTTTTCGCCTCCTCTATTTCTTCTTTCTTACAACAGCTCTGTCAACCGTTTCCGCTCCGTTCCAGGCACTGTCTGCAGATATACTGCATGCCCCAAAGACTCAATACGGCGCAGCTCTTCCACCTCGGCTTCCGTTAAATAGACGCTGGAAGACAGCTTATTGCGCCCTGCGGCCATGCCGGCGTTGCCCATGTTTATTTCCAAAGCCGTTCCTTGATACTGTTCCAGTATTTTGCGCGCATTTTCCGGATGCTTTACCACCACCATTACCTTTGCTTCCGCCTCCAGCTCCGCCAGCAATTCTCCCGCCTCCTCCACGGCGGCAATTTGCACATCGACCTGCGGCGGCACTGCCATCTTCACAATCGAACGCAACAGACTGTCTTGAGCTGTTGCATCATCCAAAACAAAGATTTCCTCTGCCTGCGTATGTCCCAGCCACGCTGTCACCACCTGCCCGTGCACTAAACGCTCGTCAATCCGAAACAAAACAATTCCACTCATCTTTATCAGCCTCCATTTTTTAAGTCAAAATAAAAAAGCCAATTCAATCCCCTGCGAAGGGGCGAATTGACTCGCGGTACCACCCTGATTTGAAAGGCTGCGCCTTTCCTTTTTCGGATACGGGCCTAAGCCGATATCCTAGCCTGTTAACGGCGGCGTCCGGTCTGGCCTACAGTCTCCTTCGGCAGACAGCTCCCGGGCCCATTCCACACGCTCTCAGCATCGGCCATCTCACCTCCGGTCGCCCGGCCGCCGATTCGCTGCACCTGAGAGTGCTGCATGTACTTTTCCCGTTCATTGCTTTTTCATGAAGCATTGTCAGCTCCATTTATATTCTCTGTTTTCCTCTATTACTTTGTAGTTCTCCCAGACACACCGTTCACAGTTATCCTATTCGGACTCCAGGGAGCTGCTGGCTTCGTGAGTACACCGCCAGAATGCTCCCTGAGCAAGTCAGCAGTCCAGGTCGCCATAGCTCTCTTTTGCGCACCGCTCACAGCGAGCAATTTTTTTGTTTGACTAGAAGGAACGGTTGCAGTAATAGCAACGCTATTTCAAGACCGCTCCGACGCCGTCAACCGGAAAAAGAGCCGCTGTGGCGCGTGATGCAAAGGAAGCTATGGCGACAAAAAAAGAAAAACCATTCCACCCGAAAGGGGCGAAATGGTTCGCGGTACCACCCTAGTTTGAAAGGCTGCGCCTTTCCTTCTTTCAGATACAGGCTGCCGCCGATATCCTAGCTCGTTAACGGGAGCTCCCGGTCCAGCCTACTCTGATTTCGGTGGACGGCTCGCAGGCCCATTCCCTATGCCTTTTGGGCTGGTCATCCCACCTCCGGTTGCCCGGTCACCAGCTCGCTATGCCAAAAGCAGCATACGTACTCTTCCTGTTCTTCGCCAAATCATTCACTTGTTTTAGAGGTTAGTACACCTTGTTACAAAAGTCAAGAAGAAGTTGATGAATTCATGTCGTTTTCGACGTCCAGTCCCGCAAACTGCATGCCGTAGTAATGAGCGTACAAACCGTTTTTAGCCAAAAGTTCGCCGTGAGTTCCCCGTTCCTGGATGCGGCCCTCGTTGATGACAATGATTTCATCAGCATGCCGAATGGTACTCAAACGATGCGCGATAATCAAGGTTGTCCGTTCCTTCGCTAGTTGTTCCAGCGCTTTTTGAATATGACGCTCGCTCTCATTGTCCAAGGCCGAAGTGGCTTCATCCAAAATCAAAATGGCCGGATTTTTCAAAAACACCCGCGCAATGGAAATCCGCTGCTTCTGCCCGCCTGAAAGACGAACGCCCCGCTCTCCCACATACGTATCATAGCCGTTTTCCAGCGAATTAATAAATTCATGAATATTCGCCTGTTTAGCCGCGGCTACGACTTCGCTGTCCGTGGCGTCCGGACGTCCATACAAAATATTGTCTCGAATCGTGCCCGCAAACAAATACACATCTTGCTGCACCAAGCCGATGGCGCTGCGCAAGGAAGCCAATTTCCATTCCCTCACGTCCTGGCCGTCAATACGGATAGCCCCTTCGGTCACATCATAAAAGCGGGGCAAGAGCGAGCAAATTGTAGTTTTGCCGCCTCCTGACGGGCCCACCAACGCCACCGTACGCCCTGCTTCCACCGTAAAGTTTACCTGATGCAATACTGCCGGGTTGTCTTCGTAGGCAAAGGAGACATTTTCATACTCCAAACGCCCCTGCACCTCGGCCATTTCCAAGGCCTGTTCCCGATCCACAATCTCTGGCCGCGTCTGCATTACCTCGGCAAAACGCCGAAAACCGGCATAGCCCTTCTGGAACTGCTCTGAAAAGAGGATCAGCACATCCAGAGGGTTGAGAAAAATCGCAATGTACAAGGCATATACAGCTAAATCAGTGGCCGCCAGTTGGCCTTGAGACACAAAATAGCTGCCGCTCACTAGAACCAACACATATAGTACGCCTTCCAGCAAGCCATTACCGGCATGAAAGCGCCCCATCAGCTTGTAAACGCGTTCCTTGGAATCCAAAAACTCTTCATTGCTGCGGCGAAACTTCTCTCTTTCCAACTCTTCGTTGGCGAAAGACTTGATCACCCGGATACCCGCAAGGCTGTCCTGCACTTGCGAGTTAACCGCCGCGATACGCTGACGATTCTCCATAAAAATGACCTTCATTTTTTTGTTTTGATAGTAGCTAAACCAGGTCATACTTAAGGCCACCGCAAACAATAGCAGCGTCAGCGGCACATGGATAAACAACAGCAATACAAAGGAGCCAGCCAGTTTCAAGCAGGAAATAAAAATATTTTCCGGACCATGATGGGCCAGCTCGGAAATATCAAAAAGATCGGAAACCACCTTGGACATCATCTCACCGGTGTTGTTACGGTCATAGTAGGAAAAAGAGAGGCGCTGGAATTGCTCGAATAAGTCCTGACGCATATCGCTTTCCATACGAGCCCCCATCACATGGCCCCAGGTCGTAATATAATACTGACAACCATAACGTAGCAAATACAATCCCAGCATACCCGCGCCAAGATAGCCAATGATGGCTACAAACTCTCCGGTCTGGGTCACCAAAAAATTTTTAGTCAAATAATTGAGCGCCTGAGGAAATACCAGGTCAATCATCGAAACCAGTACAGCGCAAACCATATCGGTGTAAAACAAACGTTTATAAGGTTTATAGTAATGCAAAAATCCTTGAACAATTGACATCCAACACATCTCCGTTTAAATAAATATCTTGGTCTTACTTTATTTCCACGCGATTACGCCCTTGCCGCTTAGCCTGATATAAGGCGGCATCCACCCGACGCAGCCAAGAATCCGCCTCTTCTTCGGGCCGATACTCCGCAACGCCAAAACTCATAGATAATGAGGCTCCATACGAATTTTCCTGCGCTTCTACTAATACACGCAGCTTTTCAGCCACTTGGGCCGCTCCCTTAGCGTCTGTCTCCGGAAGTAAAAAAATAAATTCTTCCCCTCCCCAGCGGGCCACCGTATCTACTCGCCTTACTCCTTTGACTAAAACGCGACTCACTAAACATAACATTTCATCTCCTACGAGATGACCATGCTGATCATTGACTTCTTTAAAATAATCTATATCTCCGAGAATAATAGACGCCGTCTTGCCAAAGCGCTGCAGTCGCCCCAGTTCTCTTTGCAACAGCTCATCGAACTTCCGCCGATTGCATAGCCCGGTCAGAGAATCTGTCGCTACGGCTGCCTCCAGTTTCGCTAGTGCATTAGTTAACTCTTTAGTCCGCTCCTGCACTAATTCTTCCAGCTTCTGCGTCCGTTCTTCCAGTTCTTGAAATGGAAACGCTTCTCCTGGAGCCAAATTCGCTTGAGCCTGAGATAAATGGAGATGGCAAAGCAGCCAACGTTCATTTTGTTTTTTCCACACCGTAGTGCAGCGCAAATTTTCAAAAGAAACCGGTCCCAAAGCTACTGGCGCCACAAGCTTCAACCCAGCCATAACCAGCCCCATGTTTTCCGCTAACACCTGCACATGAACATAGTCGCAGCAGCATTGTATCGAAGCAGGACACTGCGCTAACTCCCTGGTAAACAAAGCCTCCATGTCCGTCCGAGAAAAGCCTTGCTCATCTTCCCTTGTACCGTAACCGGTAAGATTAGAATGAAACATTTTCGCCATTCCTTGAAAGTCCCGTTTCGCCAGATAGACCTGCAGGTATTCCTCAAAGACCTTGCGAATTTCCATTTCCATCGTAAAATCACCGCATTTCCTTTGCATATGATTTTTACCTATTTTACTTTACCCCTGCCCATATAGGAAATTTGTCACCTTATGCGTATTTTCATTTTTTATCAACAAAGAGTTTTAGCAAGAAGGAAGGATTCCCCAGTACTTCGCCAGAATATTATATCAACTGCCAAACTATACATTTTTCTTTTTTCAATACGCACAAGGAGGTGCATTATGCCTCAGCCGCAAAAAAGCATGCATTTTTCTCTACGAATTATTGTTCTGGGCTTACTGGCATTTCTCCTTTTCAATAGCGCTAATTACTATTATTTATCGACTTCCTCCTATCAACACCTCAGCGAAGAAAATAAGATTTATTCTGAAACGGTAGCGCTCAGTGTCGCTTCTTTTTTAGAAATGGCCTTTCGCCTCGGAAGTGAAATGTCACAAGATGTTGAAATCCAAAATAGCTCTCCACAAAAACAACAAAGCTATCTCCTCGACCGTTTTTCCCAACAGGGCTTATTTGAAAACCTTATTCTCCAACGCGTCCCGGACGGCGCCCAAACGGCTCGTGTGCGCGGCCTTGCTGCCACTCACCCGGACCGTTGGTGGTTCCAACAAATGCTGCGCGACCCACAACCTTTTATTAGTCCTTCTTTTTATTCCTTCAGCAGCGACCAGCAAAGCCCCGCCACGGTCATCGGCCTCTTTTTTCCTATTTTCCACGACGACGCCTTGAGTGCTGTTTTGGCAGCTTTAATACGCGTTGACGGTTTGCAAGAAAGAGTTGGGCAATTTTATCGCAGCGACGGACGTTATGTTTATGTACTGGACCAGGAGGGAACCGTCGTAGTTCACCCAGACTCTCAACAAACCAAAGAACACTATAACTATAAACTTGCGCAAAAAACGCTGGTAGCTCGCAACGCCGAAGGTCATGTTTTAGTGGAAAACGATAATTATCAACTGACTTCCAGCGGCATTTCTCTTCCCAACGGTTTGCAAGAAGCCGCCAAGTCAGCGCTCAACGGCGCCCAGGGAACCGTGGAGTACAAAGCAGGCGATGGAGAAACTTTTTTCTGCACCTACGCCCCGATTCGCCTCCCCGGCTATTCCGCTTCCTGGGCCATTTTAACGGTCCAAGACAAAAATCTGGCCCTAGCGCCGCTCCGCAATACCGCTCTTACTCACGGTTTGCTCTCTTTCCTGATTTTCGCGGGTCTTTCAGTCTTATTGCTGCGTCAAAGTCGCGCCATTGATTTGGGCACCCAACAGCTTCGCCAAACCAATAGCGTTCTGCAAGAAGAAGTTTCAGAACGGGTGCGAGCGGAGGTTGATCTTACCGCCGCTAACGAAGAGCTGGTGGCCATGAATGAGGAGTTACTGGCTGTCACTGATGAGCTGCACCGAAATAACGACCAATTACATAGTGAAATTCGGAGCCGCGAGGAAAAAGAAGCGCAATTACGGTTGCGTGAACGTCAGCATCAAGCAATGGTGCAACTATTAGCGGACAATACCGCCGCTTTGGATGCTCAGCTGCAAAGCATGCTGGATAGCGCGTTACAGTTAGCCGACGCCCAAGATGGACATATCGCCTTTTGGGAAGAAAAAAGCATGCATGTGCGCTATGCCAGCGGCAGCCATACCGCTTATTTAGGTAGGGCGTTACTTGAAAACGAAGGACTTTTCCCGCAGCTTCTCGCCACTAGAAAACTGCAATATGTGGAAGATTACCAAGCTTTCTCCAACCGCATAACCCGCCCCCCTTGGAACCAACTCCGCACAGCCATCATGGTGCCGCTAACCTCCCACGAGCAGCTCATCGGCTGCTTAACATTGACCTGGCAAGATGCGATTCGACCTTTGGCTTTAGATGAACGAAACATGCTGCAGCAATACGCGGATCTGGTCGTACTGGCTTTGCAAGGAGCGCAACTGCAAGAAAGCCTGCAGGCAGAGTTGACGCAACGCAAAGAGCTTCATGAAGAAATTAGCCGCATTGCTTTTCAAGACGCTCTTACCGGTCTGCAAAATCGCGCCAGCTTGATGGCTCGCCTCGAAGAAGAGCTGCGTCCGCAGCAGAATGCGCTGCGAAGCGGTTCCATTTTCTTTGTCGATTTGGACGATCTAAAAAGCATCAATGATAATTTCGGTCATTTCGCCGGCGATACCATCATTATCGCTTCCGGTCAAAAATTATCGGAAACCCTTGCCCACTACAACGCTTTCATCGCTCGCCTTGGCGGCGATGAATTCATCGCCCTTTTGCCCGGCTGTGTCGATCCGACGGAATTAAGCCGCCTTGCCGATTTACTGGTGCAAACTTTATGTCATGACTACCTCTTGGCCACCACTACGGTTCGCGTTTCCGGCAGCATCGGCATTGCCTCTTATCCTCGCGACGGCGCCTCGGTCGAAGAATTAATCAAGAAAGCGGACAACGCCATGTATGCCGCCAAGGCGGCCGGGCGCAACTGTTGGCGTTTTTTCGAAGACGACATGCTGCGCGAAGCCCAAGAAAAGCTACTTTTGACCAACAGTCTCCGACGCGCCCTGGAGAATGATGAATTAGCCCTTGTTTTCCAACCTCAACTCTCCTTGGCAGATAATCGCCTAGCAGGTTTTGAAGCGCTTCTGCGTTGGCAGAGCCCTACGCATGGAAACGTTTCACCGGCTCGATTCATCCCGCTTGCGGAACAAAGCCAGCTCATCATCCCTATCGGCGCCTGGGTACTGCAGCAAGCATGCCTCTTCCTGCAAACGCTTGCTATTGCAGGTTACGGTCATATTCGCGTGGCGGTCAATCTTTCTTCAAAGCAATTAGCCGACGGCCAGATTGTTGCTACAGTCCGTGATGCATTAACGGAAGCCGGTATCGCACCACAGCAATTGGAGCTTGAGATTACCGAGAGTGCTTTATTAACGGCTCTTGACGAAAGCTGTTCCAAACTGCAGCAGTTGAAAAACTTAGGCGTCAGTCTGGCCTTAGATGATTTTGGAACCGGCTACTCGTCAATCACGCATTTGCGCCTTTTCCCTGTGGAGATTCTAAAAATAGACAAATCCTTTATTGATACCATCATTACCCAAGAAGATGACAGCCTTGTGAACTCGCTGATTCATTTTGCCCAAAGCCTAAAGCTGCAAGTGGTCGCCGAGGGCGTAGAAACGCAGGAACAGCTGGAATATCTTCGCCACTATGGTTGCGACCTCATCCAAGGCTACTACTTCAGCCGCCCCCTCCCCGCCGACGAAGCCCTGCTTTTGCTGAAAAAGCACGTGGAAAATCGCATAATCTGACAGGAGGCGTGTCCATGTTAACCAATCGTTTCCGGCACATCGCGTTGGCGCTTACCGTCCTCAGCTTACTGCTCTTCGCAGGCTGCGCCTCCTTGCCGCTAAGCATTTCCGAAGAAAAAAAAGTACTCCGCCTGGGAACGGAAACCGACGCCGCGTCGCATGAGAGCCGCGGCGCTCAAAAGTTAGCCGACTTGGTTCGCGAACGCTCGGGAGGTTCTCTAGAAATCCAAGTATATCCTAATGCTAAATTGGGCAGCATGCGGGACCGCAATGAAAACATGCGCATGGGCACCGTCGATATGGGAACTTCCTCCGTAGGATTTTTAAGCACCTATGAACCTTTAACTGCTATTTTTGACTCGCCTTATTTGTACCAAAGCAAAGCGCATGAAATGCGTGTTTTCGACGGCCCCATCGGGCGCGAAATAGATAAAAGCCTCCAAAAAAGCGGTTTGCGCGTCCTTTGCTATTTCGACGCTGGCGCAAGGCAAATTACGAACAACCGCAAACCCGTTCGCACGGTTCAAGATCTGAAAGGACTGCGTCTGCGAGTACCCCAAAGCCAAGCCAGCATTGAAGGATTAAAAATTTTAGGCGCAACCCCCACCCCTCTCCCCTTTAGCGAAACCTATGATATTTTGCGGCAGCAAGTCCTTGACGGCCAAGAAAATCCCATTTCCTTGGTCTTTCACAATAAACTTTACGAAGTACAAAAATATCTTTCCCTTACCAATCATCAGTATTTTATCCAAATGTTGCTCATCAGCGAAAAAACGTGGCAAACCCTTTCCAAGCGGCAGCAAACCCTCTTGCTGGACGCCGCCAAGGAGGCCCAGTCTTACGAACGCGAGCTGGTCGCTTCGGAAGAAGCAGAGCTGCTTTATCAACTGAGCAACAAAGGCCTGGAAATCAACGAGGTGGAAAACCCAGAAGAATTCTTTACCAAAGCTCGCCCGTTGCGCGAATTATATGTGCGGCGCTACGGACAGCAAGCCAAAGATCTGCTGGAGCAAATTGACGCGTTGCGCCAATAAAACAGGCGGCGGAAAACGCAAACCTGCGCTTCCCGCCGCCTAGTTTCATTTTATTCCTGCTTCAAGGTTCTGCTTCCACGCTTTCCTGCAACAGAATTTTCGCCTGCCGCGTCGCCCATTTGATTTCATTGGCAATCACCGCCACTTCGAGCAGGCCGTGCATATAGTAGCTGCCTTCGAACCGCGGCTGCCATTGCTCAATGGCATGGGTCAGCGTTTCCCAATATTCCTCGCTAATTTCTTCTATTTGCACCGTTCCTTCGTCAATAATCACCGTACGCAGCTTGCCGTTTACCCGAATGACGATAGTACAGCCACTTTCGAGCACTTCTAAAATTGCCCTAAATTCCTCGCTCACTGGCGGATCTCCCACGCCATGGCGACGCTCCACCCGCGTAGGCAGCAAATCAAAAATACGATTTGCTTTTTTCACAATGGATTCGTTATAGTCGATCAATTTTTCCGCCTGCGTCAGCCATTCCTTCGGCTGCTCCTTGGAGGACACCCCCAAATAACGCTCGCGGCTCATCAGCTCCAAGAGCTGCCTGGCTTCCTTATTCAGCTTATAAATTCGTTTCTTTTCTTCCGGCTCAATCTGGGGCTGTGCGCTCCCCTCCAGACCGACGTATTCTTGGACAGCCCGACAAAAATAAAGCACCGCCGCTTCATTCGCCTGCCGTAGTTTTCCTTTCAGCGCTTGATTATAGCGCGGCGGCCATAAAACCACATTGATCAGCATCGCTGCGCCCAACCCGACAAAAATAACGCCCGTTCTAGCCAGAGCATGCACCAAAAACTCTTCTGTACTGGAACTCAGCACAAATAGAGCCGCCACAATCCCCATGGTAATGCCGCTGTGCAAGTCCAGCTTGATATACAGGGGAATAAGCAAAATAACAATCAAGCCTGCCGAGAGAGGCGTCACCCCCAAAAAGTAGCCGAAGCAAAAGCCAGCCAACACCCCTAAAATATGGACTAAAATTTGATCCTTAGCCGCCCGAAAGCTCAAAAAAATAGAAGGCTGCATATTAATAACCGCGGACACAGCGCCAAAAAAAGCCGGCTCCAAATCCAGCAGCTTACAGATAAACATGGTAATAGCCACGGCAATGCCGGTCTTAATGACTCTAGCTCCAATTTTCAAAACGTCATCCCCTAATTGAAAATACCCATACCAAGGCCGCTTCACTGCAGCCAAGTTATGGGTATTTCTCGCCTTTAACGACAAAATCCTGCCGTTATTCTGGTTAAAAAACTTTAGACCTCAATGAGTTCATACTTTTTCGTGCCTAACCCCAGCTTTTCCGCGTGGTCCACGCAGGACAACCAGTTGGTTTCCGGGTGAGCCGTACAGAAATGATCCGCCTCTGTGCTATCTTTGCGAGCGGCCAGTTGTTCGCCCAAATGGCTGCCAGGAATAGCCGGCGCCTTGTTAGCCATATCGGCGCAAGCCATGTCTAGCGCTACGGGGTCAAACGAAGCAAACATGCCTAAATCTGGAATAATCGGCACGTCATTTTCCGCATGACAATCGCAAAACGGAGCCACATCTACAACTAGACTGATATGGAAATGCGGCCGGTCATTCAGCACCGCCCAGGAATATTCGGCAATTTTCTTATTTAAGACATCGTTTGATTCGTCCCACGCCGCCGCAATGGCGTTGAAATGACAGGTTCCGATACAACGACCGCAGCCTACACAAATGGAATGATCGATGCTGGCTTTTTTCTCAGTGATTGTAATAGCGCTATGAGCGCAAATTTTAGCGCAAGCGCCGCAGCCTACACAAGATTTTTCCCGTACTCGCGGTTTGCCGTCGCTGTGCATTTCCATTTTACCGGCTCTAGAGCCACAGCCCATGCCGATATTTTTCAAGGCGCCGCCAAAGCCGGTCAATTCGTGCCCTTTAAAATGGGTCAAGCTGATAAAAATATCCGCGTCCATAACGGCCCGGCCAATCTTCGCTTCTTTAACATGCTCGCCGCCGGCTACCGGTACATAGGCTTCATCCGTTCCCTTAAGACCGTCGCCGATAATAATCTGACAGCCCGTTGCAAAGGGATTAAAGCCGTTTTCATAGGCAGCATCCATATGCTCCAACGCATCTTTACGCCGCCCTACATAGAGGGTATTGCAGTCCGTCAAGAATGCCTTGCCGCCCTGCGCCTTAATTACGTCCACAATAACCTTGGCATAATTGGGGCGCAAATAGGCCAAGTTGCCCGGCTCCCCAAAATGAATCTTGACGGCCGCATACTTTTCCTTAAAGTCAATATCGGTCATCCCCGCTTTTTTGACCAAATTCTCCAGCTTTTGGAGCAAATTCATTTTGGATGTCGCTCGCATATTGGTAAAATAGACCTTTGCTTTTTCCATAAAAGACCCTCCTGTTTTTTCTTTTTGCTTCACTCATTGTACACCTTAGAGCGCGCTCCAAGTCAATGGGCAAGCTCCACTTTTTGCAAAAAATTTAAAAGCGCCGCTTCATAACGCACCGATTCCTGCTGATAGCTTTTCACGTGGCGCGCAGAAGCTACGAGCAGCAGCTCCGCCGCCGGATACGCCTGCTGCAGTTCCCGGCTGTTCTCCGGCGCTATATCATCATCCGCCTCGCCGTGAATTAAGAGCAGCGGCCGTCCTGCAAACATTCCCACAACCTGTACAGGACTTACTTTTTCCGGCTGTAACCCCGTCAAGATAGGAGTTACGGCCAAGATCGTCCGATTAAAGGGCACTGCCGGCAACCCCGTCCACACCGAAAAATTCGCTTCTAAATACCGTGTCAAGTCCGCAAAAGGCGCATCAGCAACCACCGCCGCAACCGTTGGTTCCGCCGCCCCTGCCAGAATAGCCGTTGCCGCTCCCATGGAAAAGCCCAGCAGCGCCACCTTAGGATTCAACTCTTGGCGGCTATGCACATAGTCCACCGCCCCTAGCAGATCCCTCACTTCATACTGCCCCACCGAAGTCATCTCCCCTGCTGATTCACCGCTATTGCGATAATCGAAAAGCAGCACGTTCATGCCGTGCTCCACCAAGACTTTCGCTAGCGGCAACAACGGCACATCCGCCTGCTCGCGATTTTGCCGGTACCCGTGCGAGCAAATTACGGTCAAGCGGTTTTCCGGCGACCTAAGTAGCCAGCCCTGCAAAACCAAACCATCCTCGCGACTGACAAAGCTCACCGGTTCATAAGGCAAGCCAACTGCCGCCGGCGTTGTCTGCAGCGCTTTCTTCGGCGGGTGGGTCAAATTCCAGCCTACATACCCGGAAATCCCCAAGATAAACACGCTAAGGCTAAGCAAGGCGACGCCTAGTCTTCGCAACACCTTTCCCCAGACCGCGTTCATCACATTCCTCCCTCTTCCGCTTCGCTTGCAAGGTGCTGTAAAACACCTAACGACAATATTCCTGATGCAAAAAAAGCTACATCGCCTTGAATGGTCACGGTTCCATTCTTCGCGACCCAGCCGTAGATCCGACTAGGACGGCCCACTTGACGACCCTGGCTAATTGCAATACGTTCTTCCTTTTGGCAACAGCCGTGACGTACTAAATAAGAACACAACGGAGCGGCGGCGCTCCCTGTAGCCACATCTTCCACCAAGCCGCGGTTATCCCAGGTGCGCCCCTCCAGCGTCTCCGGCTGGAACAAGTACACGAACTTCGCTCCCCACGAGGCCAAGAGCTCGGCAAAGTCCGGCGCTACAATTCTAGCTTCCTCCAGACGCTGCCGCACTGGTACCAATAAGTAAGGCAGGCCGTTAGAAGCCACCTCTAACGGATACGCCTCATGCAAATCCTCCGCCCCTAAATTCAACGCCGCGGCCACTATGTTCCTTGCCGTCGGCGAGAGAACGCGACTAAACTGTGTTTTCCCAAGATCCATCTCCACTTGAAATGCTCCTGGCAGCCGTTTTGAACGCAAAACCACCTCGCTTCTAGAAAGAACAAGCTTCAGCTCCGCTTGCGCCGCTCCTGGATAATCCAACTCATGCAAGACCGCTGCCGCTCCCAACACAGGATGTCCCGCAAAGGCCAACTCCTCTTCTACCGTAAAAATACGCGCCCACGCCAATCCCGTTTTTTTTCGATACAAAAAAATGGTTTCAAACTGCTTAAACTCTTGTGTCAGAGCCAGCAAACCAGCTGTCTTCACCATATCCTGAGGCGGAAAAACCACGGTTAAGCCATTTCCTTGCAAAGGCTTCTCTGCAAAAACATCTACATGAAAATACTGCATCAGGTCTTCGCATCCTACAAACTCAGCAACAAAAATTCACATAAACTGTTCCAAAATAAAATAAAGCTATAGTTGGAATTAACCAACCATAGCTTTATTCTGCATTCATTAGACGGCTCCTGCTATGCCGCTTGCTCTTGCTCTGATTCTTCTTCCACAGGCTTGCTGGCCCAGTACCCTGCCAGCAAGCTGCCGATAATGTATTCCCAAACGCTCATTAACGCCCCTGGAAGCGCCGCCATAGGATCTAAATGCGCCAACGCCAAGGCTACGGCCAAGCCGGAATTTTCCATGCCGATTTCAAAAGTAATGGCGCGGGATTTTTTCTCCGGCATGCCCACGGCGCGGCCAGCGCCATAGCCCAACAGCAAGCCTGCCACATTGTGAATGCACACAGCGGCGCAGATAACCAAGGCCATCGTTGCCATCTTCGACGCATTCAGCGCCACAACGGAAGCAATAATCGCCACAATAAAGAGAACAGACACCGCAGGAACCACTTTGGTAATCTTATTGACCGCATTAGGAGCAATGGTATGCAGAAAAACCCCCAGCCCTACGGGCACTAGCACAATTTTGACAATATCCAGGAACAGCGCCCAACTATCAATGGGAATTAAGCCGCCTGCCAACATAGAAAATAAGTACGTCGTCAGTACTGGCGCCAAGATGGTGTTCACGCTGGACACCGTCACCGAAAGAGCGGTATCGCCTTTCGCCAGATACGTCATCACATTGGAGCCCGTACCGCTGGGACAAGCGCCCAAAAGAACCATCCCTGCCGCCAGCGCCGGCGGCAGTTCCAGCGCATAAGCAATGCTGACGCCAACGATCGGCATAATCAAATATCGAAAAAACACGCCGTAAAAAACATCCTTAGGCCTTGTAAAGACTAATCGAAAGTCCTCTAAGGACATAGTCAGGCCCATCCCCAGCATGATAATCCCCAGCATATAGGAAATGTACGGGCCAATCGCTTTAAAGGGCGCCGGCTGAAAAAAAGCCAGCGCTGAAAAAATCACCACCCACAACGGCATTCCCTTGCAAATTCCCCGCGCCAACATCTCTAAAAATTTCATGTTCCTCATCCTCCTATTTTTATATACACAAACCGCAATTTAGGCAAAACAAAAAGCCTCCTGCGCCCTTCAAGTCCAAGACTCAAAGGGGCAAGAGGCTGCTCTCGCGGTACCACCCTTTTTCACAGATGAAATCATCTGCCTCTCATCGGGTCTAACAACCCTAGCAGTTTAACGGCTGCACTTTCCAAAGAAAGCCGAGACCGGCGCGGCCTACTCCCTACGGTTTCAGCGTTGCTGTTCAGGAGCGACGATCCTGTTTCCTTCGTTGCCGGCTCGCACCACCCGCCGGTTCTCTGAAACGACACAAAAGCAAGAGTTCTCCCTCATTACATTTACGTATGAAATTTTCTAGTTTTGCCACATGCTTACTATAATCTACATTTACACATATGTCAATGTTTTTTGTATTTAATTGTGTTTTTGTTATATCACACTCACAATTCACTTCTTCCCCCACAGATCTTTTGATTCATGCTACAATAGAAATAGAACTAACAGGAGGTACTGTCATGGGCAAAATTTCCGACAAGAGCAGCTACAAAAATCAGCTAGCCGCTAAAAAAAGCACTCAATTCTTTTCTAACCGCCAAGCAGAGCAAGCGCGCAAACAACAAAACAGCAAGAAAAAGTAAGAAGAACCGCTTTCCCCTTTAAACGAGGCAAGCGGTTCTTTATTTTCAAAGCAAAAGTTACGCCAGCTTCCAGCCTTCTACGAACAAGGTTTTCCAACCTAAAATGTTGCGCACATTGATCTTCAGCGGAATATTCGGCAGCTCTTTGGGCACGTATACAGACAAGCCTTCGATAGAAGCAAGTTGATATAGGCTCTTGTCCTTGGGCTCGCCAAACCGTACGGAAGGACTTTCCCTCATGGCAAAGCAGCATTCATTAATAATCGGCGCCATTTCCAAATATACCGGTTTTTTCTTTTCCCTCGCCAAAGCGCGGGCTGTTTCTGTAAAGGTCAGCATAGTCGTCCTCCGTTTTTAAACTTGCTATAACAAAAATCGCATAGATGGTATTTCATAATCATTATCCGTTATATTCCTATTGTAGCAAATCTCTCTTGGGCGTACAAGAGGGAACAACCAACGTGCGGAATTTGAACAGGAGTAGAGTGAGTAGCTGGAGGGCACGACTGAGGCTACGACGGCCGTGATTGTATTTGAGACTTTTATTGAAGCAAGACGGTCCGCAGGACGCAAAAACCGGAGGCGACGGAGAAAAGTTCCGTATGTCTGAGCGCCAGCGAGTTCGCGGAACTGCCGTCACCTCCGGTTTTTGCGAGTCGCGCGGAAATCTTGTCTCAAATGCAAGCATGCCGCCGTTTATACAGAACCTCCTATCCCTTGAAGCCCCGTTCGCGTTTTTCGTGTATTTCGCGGTTCGTTTTCTAAATACTGGGATAAAAATAAAAACGTCCCCGGAGCTGGCTTACTGCCGTTTCCAGGGACGTTTATAGTTGCTTTACATCGCTTGTTTCAAGTTCTTTTGGGCGCCTTTCAAAATGGACCGCCATACTTTAACGGAGTCCACAATGACGAAAACAATGAGGACCATCATGATTACGCTGGCCCCAGCCAATAGCATCTGCCCCTTAGGCAGATAGAACTCGAAGATGTTATAGAAGCCGGCGGTTACCGCCGTCACCAGCATAAAGCACAACGGCGCCAAGGTTACCCAGATATACTTGACTTTGCCCATGCGCAACAGCATGGTTGTGCCGATAGCCAAGGCCATACTGGCCAAGAGCTGATTGGACAGACCAAAGAGCGGCCAGATGGAAGCAATAGAGCCTCCAAAAATTAAGTACCCCCACGCAAAGGAAATCAGCGCGCTTGTAAAAACAACGCCAGGAGTCCAGTTCGCGTCTCCCAGAGGCTTGTAAATCAAACCGCCCACTTCCTGCAGCAAATACCGGCCAACACGGGTGCCGGCGTCAATGATCGTCAAAATAAAGAGGGCTTCAAACATAATGGCAAAGTGATAAAGGAAGGACATAAATTCGCCCAAGCCGGGAATCTGCGAGAAAATATGAGCCATGCCCACAGCCAATGAAACCGCGCCGCCGGGACGGCCTGCCACATTTTCTCCTACCATTTGCGAAAGCATAGGCAGTTCTTGTACGTTCATACCCAATTTAGCGAAAGTTTCCGGTACGCTGTTGATAGCGAAATAGTCCGCAGGAATCAAGCTTGTCGCAGCAATCAACGCCATGACGCTGATGAAGGATTCCGCCAGCATAGCGCCAAAACCGATCGGCAATATTTCACTTTCATTGGTCAGCATTTTCGGCGTTGTACCGGTCGCAATAACCGAATGGAAGCCGGAAATAGCGCCGCAAGCCACGGTAATGCATACAAACGGCCAAACCGGACCAGGCACAACCGGACCGCCGCCGCCAATGAACGAAGTCACTGCAGGCATATGAATCTGCGGCTGCACGATGATGATCCCCAGCGCCAGCGCGCCGATAGTGCCGATTTTCATATAGGTGCTCAAGTAGTCGCGAGGCGCCAGCAGCAGCCACACAGGCAACGCTGCGGCGACAAAACCATACAGCGGCAAAATAATGTCAAGCTGCACACGGCTCAGCGTAAAGAACGGCGCCCAGGAAGAGTGCTGAATCCAAGCGCCTCCCACAACCGCGGCAATCACCATGACCACGCCGACAAAGGATGCTTCGCCGATATGGCCGGGACGCAAATAGCGCATGTAAACGCCGATGAAAAGAGCGATAGGAATGGTAGCGCCTACGGTAAAGGCGCCCCAGGGGCTGTTGAAGAGGGCGTTAGCCACGGCAATCCCCATGCCGGCCATGGTAATGACCAAAATGAAGATAACGGCGATAGCGGCTGCCAAACCTGCGGATTGACCGATTTCTTCTTTGGCGATTTCCGCAATGGATTTGCCGTCATGACGAATCGAGGCAAACAAGATGATCATGTCATGAACCGCGCCGCCCAAACAGGCGCCAATCAAAATCCACAACATGCTCGGCAAATAGCCGAACTGCGCCGCCAGAACCGGACCAACCAAGGGGCCTGCGCCAGCGATAGCGGCAAAATGATGTCCGAAAAGTACCCATTTATTCGTAGGCACATAGTCATGACCGTCTTCATGCACAACAGCCGGTGTCGGACGTTTGGGATCCAAAGCCAACACCTTTGCGGCGATGAAGGCGCCATAGTAGCGATAGCACAGGCTTAAAACCAGCGCTGAAATCAGAACGAGATACAAACCATTCATACTCATACGACTTGCCTCCAATATTGAATTTTAGTAATACTGCATTTCCAGCATAAGATACAAAATTCAATAAATAAACGCATATCGTATCAATAGAACAAAATGCCTTGCCAATGGAAATCAGGAGATATCAATGGAAATAAAGTTACTTTAAGCCCAAAATGATTTTTAGTTCTTTAATTTGGCTTTTACTTACAGGTATTTCTACTTCCGGATAATGCTCCATTTTTAGCCAATAGGTTCCTTTGAACCAGGGTACCACTTCCCGAATCTTATCTAAGTTGACCACATAGCTTTTATGCACCCGCATCATATGCGTCCCGTTCATGCGCGCCTCGAGTTCGCACAACGTTCCATTGTAGACAGCTTCATCCTTTGCGGTTACAACCGTCACATTGCCAGCTTTCGCATAAGCATAGACAATTTCGCCATAATTCAAAAGATGAATGCTGCCGTTCTTTTCCACGGGCAGCTTATCAATGTGAATTCTCGCCTCTTCCAGTACTTCATCAACACGGTTCACCGCCGCATGTTTTTCTTCTTTTTGATACGCCTGCAAACGCTGGACAGTCTGACGAATCCGCGCTTCCTCAAAGGGCTTGAGCAAATAGTCTACCGCTCCCAATTCAAAAGCTTTGATGGCGTATTCATCATAGGCTGTAGCAAACACAATCATCGTCCCGGGCGCTACTTTGCGAATCAGCGCCGCTGCCGCCAAGCCGTCCATATCCCGCATGCTGATGTCCAAAAACACCACATCCGGCTGCTCCTGCGCCGCTAGTTGTATGCCTTCGGCGGCATTCTGCGCTTCGCCCTTCACCGCTACGCCTGGAACCAACGACAATAGATAGCGCAGCTCGTCTCTGGCCGGCCTCTCGTCATCCACAACAATGCTGCTGAGCATGCTCTTCTTCACTCCTTGTCTTGCACGGCAGCACCAAGGTAACCACCGTTCCCTCTCCCGGGGCGCTTTGTACGGTCAGCCCGTAGGAACCGCCATATTGTCCCTGCAAACGCTCATGCACGTTCTGCATCCCAATATGAGCTGCCGAATTTTGCTCCAAGGGATGACAGGCCTGTAAATCCATCCCCACGCCGTCATCGCGAATCACAACAACCACATCTGAGCTTCGCTGCTGCACATCCAGCCAAATGGTTCCTCCGTCAACTTTGGGCTTTAAGCCGTGAATCACAGCATTTTCGACAATGGGCTGGATAATCAGGGAAGGAATGAGACAGGCCCCCAAACGTTCGTCAATATTCTCTTCAATACACAATTTTTCTTCATAACGAGCCTTTTCAATCGCCAAATAAGCCCGCACCTGCGCCAGCTCTTCTTCCAGCGTAATGGCATGCCCTGCTTTTTGCAGGGCAAAGCGAAAAATAGAGCCCAGCTTCTGCAGCAACTCCCGCGCCTGGTCTGGCTTGGTGCGAATCAACGAAGTAATCGTATTGAGCGTATTAAACAAAAAATGAGGATTAATTTGCGCCTGCAGCGCCTTCAACTCCGCCCTGGCTACCAGCTTGGCCTGGCGGTCAATTTCAGCCAATTCCAGTTGGATGGAAAAAAGCTGCGCCAGCCCTTTGGCAAAGACCACATCCGACTGATTTAAAAGCTTAGAGTTTGTATAGTAAAGCTTAAAGCTGCCAATCACCTGCTCGCCTCGCTTCAGCGGCGCTACAATGGCGCTTTCAAGGCGGCAAATACCACAAGGACAGCCGATTTCCTCCCTTGTCCTGGCTACAAAGATTTCACCGCTCTGCAACACCCGGACGGTCGCCTTTGTCAACTCATGCCGCCGAGCCCGATGATGTTCCGCTCCGTCTCCCACAAAGGCCAGCACTTCCGTAGCATTGGTTACCGCCACCGCATGATAACTGCCGGTGGCATAGATAATATCAGCCGCCGCTTGTGCAGAAGCTTCATCCAAACCCTTGCGAAAATAAGCCAGCGTTTCCGCGGCAATGGCCAGCGCTTTTTGCGACTGCGCCGCACCGGCTTGCTGCTGTACATCCATAGTCATGCGAATAATCGCCATAAAAATAGTCAAACCAATAGAGTTAGCCACAATCATGGGCAACGCAATATGCTCCACCAACGTCAACGCCATGTCAAACGGCCGGGCAGTCAGCAAAATAATAGCCATTTGCAACACTTCCCCTACAACACCGCTCAACAGCACCACCCACCAGGGCAGCGCCGCATGAGGATACCATTTGCGCACCATCCCGGCAAACAGCCCTTCTACCAAATTAGCCAGGGCATAGGAAAAAGCGGAAAAACCGCCAAATAGAAAATACCGATGCCCGCCCGCAATCAGCCCCGCGGCGGCTCCCATGACAGGCCCGCCGATAAGACCAGCCGCCATAACGCCTATCACCCTTGAATTGGCTAATGCATCATCGACTGGAATGCCAGCATAGGTGCCGACAATACCGATCAGGCCAAAAATCACCGCCAGTTTCGCTTTATCGAAAATCGTCACTGACCGATAATTAAGACGCTGCAGCAGCGACGTCTGGGAAAGCAAAAACGCCAGCGTCGCCGCAATGCTCATGCGTTCTACCATTTTTAAAAGCAAGGAATCTTCCACTCTGCACACCTCGTTTGTGATTATCCACTCTCCTTATTCTAGCGAGTACGCTGGCAAAATAAAAGGGGCTATGTACAGGAGGGCTTGACGAGGTTACAAAATTTACTCAGAGGAACAGAGAAAAGGCCATAGGAAACAGAGAGAGTCTATAAAATTCTATAGAAATATGTAGAAAAATCCCGCCTTGCGGCGGGATTTTTCTTTTGTGTTGTGTTTCTCTGTCCTACATATTGTTTATTCGCTTTGGCTCGCCAAACGTTTGTAGACGGCCAAACGGTCCTTGGCGTCTTGTTCCGTCTTGGTCAACAAGGCTTCTCCTTGTTCAGGGAACTGTTTTAAAAGAGAAGAGTAACGCACTTCGCCCATCAGGAATTCGCGGAAGTCTGCCGTTGGTTCCTTGGAGTCCAGCATAAAGGGATTCTTGCCGCTTTCCTTTAGTGCAGGATTGTAACGATACATAGCCCAGTAACCGCAATCCACTGCTTTCTTGATTTCAAGCTGACTGCAGCCCATACCGGCTTTAAGACCATGGTTGATGCACGGCGAATAGGCAATAACCAGGGACGGCCCCGGATACGCCTCCGCCTCGGCAATAGCTTTGAGGGTTTGGTTTTTATCCGCTCCCATGGCAATTTGCGCCACATACACATAACCATAGCTCATAGCGATGAGACCCAAATCTTTTTTCTTGGTCTTCTTGCCGCTGGCGGCAAATTTGGCAATAGCCGCCGCCGGTGTCGCCTTGGACGACTGGCCGCCCGTATTGGAGTAAACCTCGGTATCAAAGACAAGCACATTAATGTTTTCGCCGGAAGCCAGTACATGATCCAAGCCGCCAAAACCGATATCATAGGCCCAGCCGTCGCCGCCGAATATCCACTGAGAACGCTTAACTAGAAAATCCTTGTTTTCATGCAAATAGCCCAATAGTTCATTTTGGTTCTTGACGCCTTCCAGCATAGCGCTGAGGCGATCCGCACGTTCCCGGCTCCCTTCGCCTGCTTCTTGATGTTCCAGCCAGTCCGCACAGGCATTTTTCCACTCTTCTCCCAAGTCTAGTTTGGCGGCTTCCGCCACCTTTTGCGCCAACTGCTGCCGCAGTTGTTTCACGCCCAACGCCATGCCCAAACCGTACTCGGCGTTGTCTTCAAAGAGAGAGTTGCCCCAGGCCGGACCGTGGCCGCGATGGTTGGTCGTGTACGGAACCGAAGGCGTACTGCCCGCCCAGACGGAAGAACAACCAGTGGCATTGGCGACCATGAGCCGATCGCCATAGAGCTGCGTCACTAGCTTGGCATAGCCTGTTTCCAGACAGCCAGCGCACGCGCCGGAGAATTCCAAGAGAGGCTGTTCAAACTGACTGCCTTTGACTGTAAAGGGATTGGCCGGATTCTTCTTCGGCGTCAGCGACACCGCATAATCCCAAAGCGTAACCTGCGCATCTTGCGAAGCCAGGGGCTTCATCTGCAACGCTTTGACTTTTGCCGGACAAATTTCCGCGCAGTTGCCGCAGCCGGTGCAATCTTGCGTCGAGATAGCCAAGCGGAAATATAGATCCTTCGCCCCAACGGCGTCTTTAACGGCAAAACCTTCCGGCGCAGCCGCTTTTTCCGCATCGTTCACCAGAATGGGCCGGATACTGGCATGAGGACAAACAAAAGAGCACTGATTGCATTGAATGCAATTTTCCGGCTGCCATTCCGGTACATTGATGGCGATGCCGCGCTTTTCATAAGCCGAGGTTCCCAGCGGATACGTGCCGTCCGCCTGAGGCAGGAACGCGCTCACAGGCAAGCTGTCTCCCTCCTGACGGTTCATCGGCACCAGCACGTCACGAATAAACGCCGGCACGCCATTCGTCTGCACACTCTGCTCGGCTGCAACAGCATTTTTCCAGCTTGCCGGCACATTCACCTGCACCAAACCGGCGATACCCTTGTCGATAGCGGCGTGATTCATTCCCACCACTTTGTTGCCCTTTTTCCCATACGTGGCGACTACGGAATCTTTTAAATACTGCACCGCTTTTTCAATGGGAATAATCTGAGCCAGCTGGAAGAAAGCCGACTGCATAATCATGTTAAAACGGCCTCCAAGACCCAGCTCTTGGGCAATGCCTACGGCATTAATCGTATAGAAACGAATATTTTTTTCCGCCAGATAGCGTTTCATCGCCGCCGGCAGATGGGTTTCCAGTTCCGCTGCAGACCAATTGGTGTTTAAAAGGAAAGCGCCGCCCGGCTTCAAGCCTGTCAGCAAATCATATTTATCAACATAGGATTGTTGGGAACAAGAAACAAAATCGGCTTTATCAATCAAGTAGGGAGATTTAATCGGCTGACTGCCGAAACGCAAATGGGACACCGTAATACCGCCCGATTTTTTGGAATCATACGCAAAGTACGCCTGCGCATACAGATCCGTTTTGTCGCCAATAATCTTGATGGCGGATTTATTGGCCCCTACCGTGCCGTCTGCGCCTAAGCCCCAGAATTTACAAGCCTTGGTTCCCGCCACAGTGGTATCGATGTCCTCGCCTTCTGTCAAGGATAGATGGCTAACATCGTCCAGAATGCCAACCGTAAAGTGATCCTTAGGCTGCGCCGCTTTAAGGTTGTCAAAAATCCCCATAATATGTTTGGGCATAACATCCTTGCCGCCTACGCCGCAGCGACCGCCAACGATAAGCGGCTGCCAGTCCGTGCCGTAGAACGCGCTTTTCACATCCAAATACAGTGGTTCCGCCAATGCGCCCAATTCCTTAGTGCGATCCAGCACAGCAATTTTTTTGACGCTCTTTGGAATGTGCTGGAAGAAATGCTTCAGAGAAAACGGGCGATAGAGGTGAACATTCAACAGGCCCACTTTTTCACCTTTGGCGTTCAGATGATCCACCACTTCTTCTACGGTTTGGCACATAGAGCCCATGGCAATGATCAAACGCTCCGCATCAGGCGCTCCGTAGTAATTGAACAAGTGGTACTCCCGCCCGGTAAGCTTGCTGATTTCCGCCATGTATTCTTCAACAATCTCCGGCAGCTTCTCCCAATAACTATTGGATACTTCCCGCTGCTGAAAATGAATATCCGGATTTTGCACGGTGCCGCGCAAGACAGGATGATCCGGGTTGAGCGCCCCGCGCCGGAAGGAGTTGACCGCCTCCATGTCCAGGAGCTTGCCTAGTTCTTCGTACTCCAGCATTTCGACCTTCTGCACTTCATGGGACGTACGGAACCCGTCAAAGAAGTTCAGGAACGGCACGCGTCCTTTGATGGCTGCCAAATGAGCGACAGCGGACAAATCCATAACCTGTTGAACGCTGCTTTCCGCCAACATAGCAAACCCAGTCTGGCGCGTAGCCATCACATCGGAGTGATCGCCGAAAATGCTGATCGCATTGGCGCCAACCACCCGGGCGCTGACATGGAATACGCCAGGCAGTAATTCGCCGGCGATTTTATACATATTCGGAATCATCAGCAACAAGCCTTGCGACGCCGTATAGGTCGTCGTCAACGCTCCCGAATGCAACGAGCCATGCACTGCACCGGCCGCGCCGCCTTCGGACTGCATTTCTACTACCTGCACCGTCTGTCCAAAGAGGTTCTTACGCCCTTGCGCCGCCCACTCGTCCACGCTCTCCGCCATATTGGACGAAGGCGTGATGGGGAAAATGGCCGCTACGTCGGTAAAGGCATACGAAATATGCGCCGCCGCCGTGTTGCCGTCCATGGTTTTCATTTTTCTACTCATTGTATCTGCCCCTTTCTACTTACCCAAACTATACTCTATCTTTTTTCAGCTTTTTCAGCTTATACGCCACTTGATAGTATTCCAGGGAAATGCCTCTTCGTTTCAGCTCTGCGGAAATCTTCCGCACCCCTAGGCCCAGCGCCGATAAGCTGAGAAGAAGTTCTTCCAAGCTCTCCCGCTTTGCCGCCGGTTCCGCAGCTTCTATACTTACGCTTTTCTCTTCCAGCATGGCCTTGGGAATGTCTTCTTCATCCACCACCAGCTTAATCAGCTCATGTCCTTGCGAAAGGTGATTAACTAAAGGCGCCACCGCGTCAATACTGGCATTGACCACATCCCGAAACTGCCGGACATTGCGGTCGAACACCGCCGCTAAAAGCAGCTCCGCCGCGCGGCTTGTAAAATGAACCTTCAGCCTCACATTATAGCGAGCCTGCGCCTTTTGGCAGTACAGCTCTACGAATTGTTCCAAAAATTTCTGTTTTTCCTGCAAACTGCGCTCCCGCAGCGGCGGCAGCTCAATCTGGTACTGCGCCAAACGCTGGTAGAGTTCCGGCAAAAACACTTCTTTCAAGTTTTGGCTGGATGCCGCAATAATAATGACATCCACTTCATGCTCGGTCCGTCCTCCCATGCGCCGCACCAAGCCGGATTCGATCAACTTCAGCAGCATAGTCTGGTGCTGCACCAAGGCATGGGCCTCGTCCAAAAAGAGCACGCCCCCATTGGCCACTTCCACAAGTCCAGGCTTGTCAAAGGCCCCTGTAAAGGCTCCTTTATCGGTGCCGAAGATTTCCATAGCCGCAATGTCCGCATTGGTAAACTGCGCGCAGTTCACTTCGACAAAGGGCGCACCCTCTTTTAAAATACCAATTTTGCGGGCAAAATGATACATACCCTGAGCCAGCATCGTCTTACCTGTACCGGTCTCTCCCAGAATCACCGAATGCCGCGGCCCCCCGACCGAGGCAATACTGCGCTGCGCTTTAAAAATAGCATTGCGCAGAGATCCATCAGCGCCGATGAAGCTCTCAAAAATACCGCTGCCCTGGCTCAAAGTCAGCTCATTTTCCAGATACTCCAGCGTCCGGGCCAGTTCATCCAGTTCGGTAATGTCCCGAAACGTGGAAACGCCTCCGTAAAATTCACCTTGCCGGTACAAGGGCACTGCATTCACAATAAAGGTCCTGCCATTGCCCTGCGCCATTTTTTGATCCAACAGCGGTTTTTTGTCACGAATTACATCCAAAAGCGCTGCATGCGGGTAGTATTCGGTAATGTGCTTGCCAATCATATCCTCGACACGCGCGGAAGCATAGTTGGCGGAACTGGGATTCACGTAGGTAATATACCCTTTGGTGTCTACTACATTGACGGCTTCCCGCAGATTATCCAAAATGGTATAAAACATTTCCTCCGTATGCGAGGCCAATAAACTCATGAACTTCCTTCCTTTCCTCAATCCTTCCCGCTTCAGCCTGCCTTTTCGTAACAGCACGCCACTGTTACATCTAAGCAATTCAAATGCCAACGCTTTGATTTTACGGAATTTTCTTTTCAAATCCAGTTTTGGCGCGCCTTCCGGCTCTACGCATCCTTGCAGGCAAGCGGATAAAATCAAATGATTTTGTGATATTTTTGTTCTATTCTGTAGATTAAGTATAACACTTTGACACACTTCTAAAAACAAAAACACCTCTTGCTCCTTAAGCTAAACAGCTTAAAGGGGCAAGAGACGTCGCTCTCACGGTACCACCCTTTTACAGAAGTTTCCCTCTGTTTCTCATCAGGTCCAACAACCTTAGCAGAATAACGACTGCACTTCCCGCAGGAAGCTGAGACCGGCGCAGCCTAGGCCTCCAAGAGGCTTCAGCCTTGCTGTTCCGGAATGATTCGCGCTTTTACGCTGTTGCCGCCTCGCACCAACCGCCGGCTCTCTGAAACAACTTTTAAAAAGCACAGGTTCCTTCATCACATTTTGGTTATAAAATTTTTCCGAGGATGTTTTAAAATATACCGTAAGTATTTTCCTTTGTCAATAACTTATTTTACGTTTCTCTTTTTTTTTAATTTTTATCAATAGTTTTTGTAATTATGTTCTCGATATATTCTTCCGGCGAGGAGCATTGCATCGCTCCCGACATGACACAGCAGCCCGCTGCGCCGCGAGCCAGCAGTTCCGGCACCCGCTCCGCCGTCACGCCGCCAATGGCAAATACAGGTACGCTGACCGATTGACACACTTCGCGCAGAAAGTCCAGGCCGCGCGGCGCCAAATCTTTTTTACAATCGGTCGCGTAGATATGTCCCGCAATAAGATAAGCCGCCCCCAGTTGCTGCGCTTCCAATGCCTCTGGCACAGAATGAACCGAAATTCCCGTTTGCAAACCAGCCAGCGCCTCAGGCTCCGCCTGGCGCAGCTCTTCCATGGACAAGTGTAACTGCTGTACTCCTAATCGCCGCGCCACATCGGCGTAACGACGCACTATAAGGCGTACACCCCAAGGAGCGCAGAGTTCCTGCACTTCCCTCGCCAACACTTCATAATCTGCTTCGCCCAAATCCTTCTCCCGCAACAAAATCGCTTGCGGCTTCGCCTGCGCCAAACGGCGGACGCGCTCTAAAAAATCGTCCGGGCATAAACTACGCTGAGTCACGCAAAACAATTCCGCCATAGTTACACTCGCAGATAATCCGTATATACCGGCTGCAGCCCGCGAGCCAGTACCATTTGATGAACTTCGTCAACGCTGCGAGGATCGGCAATTTCAAACTGTTCGTCGCCTTTTTCCTCTTCGCTGTGTCCGCCAACGCCCACACTAACGCCGGAAGAAATCTTTGTTGCCACAAGGCCGATAACATGATCCCGGAAGCCGGCTCGCTCTCTGGTAGAGATCGTAAGACCCGCAAAGGGCATAAGCAGGCGGTACGCCAGCATCACCTGGAGCAGCTGCTTTTCATGGACGTCATTGGCGTTATTAGCCGCATTGTTGATATACGGACGCAAACGCGGCGTAGAAAAAGAAATCTCCGCGTGGGGATATTTCTGTTGAATCAAAGAAGCGTGAACTCCTACGGAAAAAGCGTCTTTTCGGAAATCGTCCAATCCTAAGAGCGCCCCAAAGGCCACGCCGCGCATACCGCCCAAAAGAGCCCTCTCCTGCGCGTGAAAGCGGTAAGGGAAAATACGCTTGGGGCCGCTCAAATGTACCTGCTCGTATTTATCCGGATTGTAGGTTTCTTGGTACACACAGACAAAATCACTGCCGCAAGCGTGCAGATAAGCGTATTCATCCGAATTGAGAGGATAAATTTCAATACCTACCGTAGAAAAGTATTTCGCCGCCAATTTAACCGCTTCGCCAATGTAATCCACGCCGGATTGCTTGCGCGTCTCGCCGGTAAGGAGCAAAATTTCCTGCAACCCGGTTTTAGCAATGGTCTGCAGTTCACTTTCAATCTCTGCCAGCGTCAACTTACCCCGATGAATGCGGTTTTGACAGTTAAAGCCGCAATACACGCAGTGGTTTTCGCAGTAATTGGCAATATACAGAGGGGTAAACATCTGTACGGAATTACCGAAATGCTTACGCGTCTCCCAACGCGCGCGCACCGCCATTTCTTCTAAACAGTCTCCCGCCGCCGGGGACAGCAGTATGCCATAGTCTTCCAGCGACAAGGATTCCTTGGCCAGGACACGCCGCACGTCTTGGGTTGTGTAGTTTTGGTACTCATACGACGCGGTCCGTTCCAGCACCTTTGCAAGCACATCCGACTCCAGCGCCTCCATGCCTGGCTGGTATTCCATGTGATTGACTCTTTTAGTTTCCATGTTTACGCCTCCAAAAATCCGGTCAACGGGCTGGATGCTTCCGCCCCGTCCAGCACCCGTCCTAAACCGGCAAGATAGCCTTCCCGTCCGGCTTCCACTGCTTGCTTAAAGGCTCGCGCCATCTGCGCTACATCGCCGGCCGTGGCAATCGCGGTATTGCACATCACCGCAGCCGCACCCATCTCCATCGCCTCGCAAGCCTGCGAAGGCCGACCAATGCCAGCGTCAACAATGATCGGCAAATCAATCTCTTCAATCAAAATCCGAATAAACTCCCGCGTACACAGCCCTTTATTGCTGCCAATGGGCGCGCCCAAGGGCATGACCGACGCCGCTCCGGCATCAGCCAAGGCTCTGGCTGCATTTAGGTCCGGATACATGTACGGCATAACCTGAAACCCTTCTTTAGCCAAGATTTCCGTTGCCTTAATGGTTTCCTGATTATCCGGCAGCAAGTACTTGGTATCCCGAATGACTTCCAGCTTAACAAAATCGCCGCACCCAAGCTCCCGAGCCAGTCTGGCGATACGCACCGCTTCCTCGGCGTTGCGGGCGCCGGAGGTATTAGGCAGCAGCGTAATGCCCTTCGGTATGTATTCTAAGATATTTTCCTGACCGCCCACATTTGCCCGCCGCAGCGCCAGCGTCACCATATCCACTTGGCCATGCTCGATAACCGCCTGGATCAGGGGCAGAGAAAATTTTCCCGAACCCAAAATCAAGCGAGACTTAAACTCTCGGCCGCCAATTTTCAATACATCTGTCATTTTCTACATTCCTCCTACTTCTAATTCGCCCACTAAGAGACGCAGCACCGTATTCGCCTGGTGTCCGGCGCAAACCTGTACGCGCGGCGCCATCAAGCCGCGTCCCCGGCAAGCGCCGCTTTCCAAATCGCCGCAGACATACAAACGTTCCATAACTTGCTTCGTCTTGATCGTATTCGCGCTGCCAAAACCAGCCATGCCGGAAGCCGCCACCACCTTGACCTGGGGCAATTTTTCTAAGGCGGTGTTCACCAATACGGCCTTAGCCGCCGGTTTGTCAAAAGCCTCGCAAATCACGTCATACTCCTGAAATAGCGGCACCACGTTCTCTTCTTCCACGCGGACCGCGCGAGTTTCTACCTGAATAAACGGGTTAATCTGCGCCAGTTGCTCTTTCAGCGCCTCGGTCTTGAGTAAGCCCAGATGGCTCACATAGTAGCTTTGACGGTTCAGATTGCTCGGCTCTACGACGTCAAAATCCACTAAAAGCAGCTTGCCGACGCCAATACGCGCCAGCATGACCGCAATATTAGAGCCTAAACCTCCCAAACCAGCAATAGCTACCTTGCCTGCCTTGAGCTTGTCGTGCACTTGCGGCGTGTGGCGGGAGCGCATTAAGCTTTCCAGCTCTTCTTGCGGCGGCAGCACGCCTTTTTTAATGAGCGCTATGGTATCGCCTTCTTGGAGCTGGCAATCCTCATCCGTCTGAAAACCGTTGACAATCAGCACGTCTGTATCGCTTCCCAGCTGGTCTCTCACTGCAAACGCCGTGCGGCAGGACAACTCGCGTTCTTTGCCGTTGACTTCGATTTTCATTTCAACCACCTCCTACAAAGCGCACAATTTCCAAAATGTCCTCTTCTTGGAGCGCCACTTTCTCATAGTCAGCCTTGGGTACAATCTCTCCATTGCGCTCCACCGCAACCATCCGGCAGTCAAACTGCTTTGTTGCCAAATACGCCGCCAAGGTCAACGGTTTTTCGAGACAAGTTTTTTCACCATTCACACGCATAACGATCACCTCCTTTTAGGTACGAATTTTAAACAAGAGTATAGGGAGTATAGGGAGGGCACGACTGAGGGTGACGGGTAAATAGAATAGAAGGTGGACACGAGAGTAAATACAAATTTTCAATAGCAAGGCAACCATGATGGCTGGCGTTGTATTTGAGACTTTTATTGGAGCAAGACGGTCCGCAGGACGAAAAATCGGCTAAGACGGAGCACAGTTTCGCCTGTTTGAGCGCAGCGAGTTAAGAAACTGCCGACTGCGCCGATTTTTTCGAGGAGAGCGCAAATCTTGTCTCAAATACAATGTTGCCATCTGCTTTTTTTGCCAACAGCTTATGTTCTGACTTCACAGTGACGACAAAACAAAAAGCACAAAACGAAGAGACACCCTTTTGGTGGTGTTCCCCATTTTGTGCTTCTTTAATTGTTTTTCAGTATACTATTGTTTGCATAACAATGCAAGACTAGGCTTTTTTAACAAATTCCGATTTCAGCTTCATCGCGCCAAAGCCTTCAATTTGGCAGTCGATATTATGATCTCCCTCTACTAGGCGGATATTCTTCACCTTGGTGCCAATCTTCAAGGAAGAAGAAGCTCCTTTTACTTTTAAGTCCTTGATGATGGTCACGGCGTCGCCGTCGGCAAGACGATTTCCATGGGCGTCTTTGACCACCAGGCCTTCCTCCGCCTCGGCAGATTCCCCGGCAGCCCATTCATGCGCGCATTCGGGACAAATAAAAAGGCCCCGATCTTCATAGGTATATTCGGAATTACATTTAGGACAATTCGGCAATGTCGACATCTACACATTCTCCATTCTTTGGCTTTATATGCATCGTATTGTACCACATTTCGTTCAAATCATCTATTTTTGCAAATGGCTTAAACTCTTCACTCCTAATCAGCAATCGTCCCATTGAAGATCATCCGTATTCACATAGTCTTTCAGTATCCCTTTTCTGCCTCGATTAATAACACCTAGCTTCTCTCTCCCATAATAATATTTAGTAGACTGAACATTAAGCGGAAATTTATGCCAATTAATCAAAAGCGCTTCAACATCGCTCAATTTATTTTTAGAATAATTTCTTCCTTCTTCAAACTCTAATATGCCAACTCTCACTTTTATTTGCCCTCGAAATTCTCCTAACCAGGACTTATTATGTTCGTTTAGTCGAACCGTAAACGCTCGTTTGGTTTGCCCCAAATACAAAAAAGTTTCCTTTCCACCCCAAAATCTTGAAATAAGATAAAGCCCTTTTTCACAACCCGCTTCACAATCATTAATATTCTCAAAGACATACGGCCCATTCCAATTAACAATAATCTTTTCCACGTATCTCCCCCCTGATTTTCATTATGCTTCCATTTCAATTTTTCCCATGGTTCTCTCTTTTCTAGTTCACCTCGCCAATACTTGATCCAATGTTTTTTGCAAGGCTTCTTTGCGCATGACGCCTTGGGATTGGTTAATCACCATCCCGTCCGCATCCAAAATGAACGTCGTAGGAATGGCGGTAATCCCATACCCCTTAACTGCTTCTTGTTTCGTATCGTAATACACCGGGAATGAGAAGCCATTGCGCCGCACAAATTCTGCGGCTTTTCCCTGTGTTTCCCGCGAACCGTCCGTTAAGTTCACCATCATAAAATGCACGCGTCCCTGGTATAGCGTATATACCTGCTGAAAATCAGGCATTTCTTCCCGACAAGGCCCGCACCAACTAGCCCAAAAGTTCAAAACAACAGGCTTACCTCGTAGAGAAGACAAGAGCACTTGCTTACCTTCGGCATCCAACACGGAAAAATCAGGCGCCTGGCGTTTAGCGCTTTTGCCGCCTTGCGAAGCTGCAGTTTCTTGGCTTTGCTTGATTTGCGTCCCTGTATCCGCCGTCAGTGACCGATAAGCAACGCCGGCCCCAACCAGCACGACCACCAAGACAATTGCTAATGCTAAAATTTTCTTGTTCATCATGACCTCCTAAAAACTAAGCATCCCTAAAAATACTCCCAACCAGCCGGACATCATCAACAAACCCAACACAATGAGTAATATCCCGCAAATTCGGTTAATCAACTGATAATTTTCTTTCACTGCCGCCAGGGCGCCTTTCAGATGATCCAGCAGCATCGTCGCCACGACAAAAGGTATCCCCAAGCCCAAAGAGTAGCAAAGAAGCATCCCTACGCCGCGAACCGCCGAATCCTGCTGCGAGGCTAAAAGCAACGCCGAACCCAAAAAAGCGCCCACACAAGGAGTCCACCCTAAGGCAAATACCATGCCGAACAATATAGCCGACCCTATCCCCAAAGGACGCACCTGCATATCAAGCGCATAGGTACGGTTCAAAAATCCAATTGAAAACAGGCCGGTATAATTCAAACCAAACAAAACGATAATCGCGCCAGCCGCCAAATCAACTTGCCCTTGGTACTCCCGCAAAAAAGACCCTGCCGTCGCCGCAAACGCCCCCATCGTCACAAAAACCAAAGTAAAACCCAAAACAAAGCCCACTGCATGCAATAAGGCCTTGCCCGAAGAAGCACCGCCGCCAAAATAAGCGGCATACAGAGGCAACAGCGGCAGCATGCACGGCGAAACAAAAGTAATAATTCCTTCTAAAAATGAAATAAGATACTCCATAAAATCCCTTTCCCATTATGCAGATACCATTATAGATTCCTTTGACATACATTCGCTTTTTACTGCACGATTCCTTTCGTCAGCTATTCTTGTCCGCTAAAAAAACAGTTGACAAGTATACAATCGCCTGACTATAATCAGTATATCAATTGAATTACGTTTACTAGTGATGATGAAAGAAAGTAGTTTCGTCCTTGTCATACAGAGAGCTGGCGGTTGGTGCAAGCCAGATGAACAAACGAAATGAAGTTCCTTTCGGAACTGCAGGCTGAACTAAAAGTAGGCTGCGCCGCAAAGCCCACGTTACGGGCGTACGAGTAGATCTTCGGATTGAAACAGGGTGGTACCGCGGCATTGTCGCCCCTTTGGTACGGCTCTTTTTTATTTTCCCAAGGTTCAATTTGGGTGGTACCACGGCTTTGACCGTCCCTCTATAGGAGGGGCGGTTTTTTCTTTCAGTTCGCTGGCCAGCCTGAAAGAAAGCATATACTTTTTCATGCGTAAGATACTTCAGGAGGTAGAAATTATGAATATTGCTTTTTTAATCGTTTGTCTTTATATTGTGCTCTTATTCGCGATCAGCTACTACGCAAAACGCCGCTCCGCCGGCTCGGCGACAAACTACGTCCTGGCAGGACGTAAACTGACGACTCCTTTAATTACCGTCTCCATCGTCGGCTTGGCCGTCGGCGGCGCTTCCACCATCGGCGTAGCCGAGCAAGCTTACAAAGTGGGCTTATCTGCAGGCTGGTACACCACTGCCTGGGGCATCGGCGCCATTGTCATGGGCTTGTTGGTAGCCAAAAAATATCGCGAACTCAATATCACCACCATCCCGGAGCTTCTGGGACGCTACTATGACAAAAAAGGTATGATTGCCGGTATTGCCTGCCAAATCATCGTACAGCTTGTGGTTATGTCCTTGCAGTACATTGCCGGCGGCAGCATTCTCTGCGCTCTCATGCCCGAAGTCTTCACGCTGACTACAGGCATGCTGACCAGCGCCGCTGTATTTATCGGCATTACTTCTATTGGCGGCATGTGGTCCGCTAGTCTTTCCAACCTGCTCAACGTCAGTCTAAAGTACATCGGCATCATTTTAGCTACCATCGTAGGGGTCAGCCAAATCGGCGGTTTAAACAAGCTCCAATTGCAGTTGCCGCAAAACGTTCCCTACATGGATTTCTTTGACGGCGTCGGCATTACGGGTATTATCACCTGGATTGTAGTCCTTGTTACCGTTAATCTTTCGCTGCAAAGCATTATCCAGATTTCCTTGGGCGCCAAAGACGTCCGTACCGCCCAGCGCGGCTTCATTATCGGCGGCTTGATGATGCTGCCCATCGGCTTTGTGAGCGCCCTCATGGGCGTCATGGCCAAAGCCATGTTTCCCGATGTCAGCCCTGCTTTAGCTTTGCCGAAAGCCATCATGTCCCTGGACCCGATATTGGCAGGCATTACCTTAGCCGCCCTCTGGGCTGCCGACGTTTCCACCGCCTGCAATCTGCTCCTCAGCTCAGCCACTTTATTTTCCCAAGATATTTATAAAAAATTTGTTAACCCCAATGTCAGCGAGCAAAACTTCCTGCGCATCACTAAAGGCGCTGTTGTCCTTTTGGGTCTTTTGACGCTGACCTTAGCCATGACCATCAGCGGCATCATCAGCACGCTTATGATTGGCCTCAGCCTAATGGCGGCTTTCAGCGTTATCGTGCTGTTCACTCTGTTCGCTCCCCGATTTTGCCGCAAGAATTCGGCGTTCAACACCATTATTACTGGCGTTGTCGTTCTTGTTCTCTGGCAAACTGTACCTGCCGTACGCATTTTACCGCATGTAATTTACCTCGAATGGCTAGCCTGCTTAGGTACGTTCTTCCTTACCTACGCGTTAGACCGCGAAAGCATTGCTGTCGTCGAAGAAGAGTGCGCTTAAAGAAAAGAGTGCGAAATACGGAAAATACGTTTCACATAGAGTAACAGAGTAAACAGAGGAAAAACCGGAGAGAAAATTATATTTTTAAAAGGACTGCGCCCACTACGGCGCAGTCCTTTTTGCGATACCCGAATTTATAAGTTTTAATTGGTGTCATGCTTGGTTGTGCATTAGCGCAGCTGAAAGCCCTCCACATAGCGCAATAGTTCCCCTGCAATCCCAGCCGCATCATCTAGGGCGTAACAAGGAACGCCCGGCAAGGACGTATCACCGGCAATCGCCAGCAATTCCTCCGCTAAACTAGCCAGAGGTTTTTGGAGTTCAGCCCGATACACTTCAATTTTGAGTTTGCCGCCTTGTTTAAAGCCTTCTGTAAGAATGAGGTCCACGCCGGAAATCATAGCCGCCACTTCATCCAGTGATTTTTCGCTAGGCACTTTTTCCAGCAGAGCTACCTTCTCCGGTGAGGAAATGGCAACGACATCAGCTCCTGCTTGCGCTAAACGCCAGGTGTCCTTGCCTGGATGGTCCATCTCAAAACGATGCGCGTCATGCTTGATTACCGCCAAACGCAAGCCGCGCTGTTTTAAAATGACCACAACCTTTTCCAGCAAGGTAGTCTTGCCGACTCCGGAACAAGCCGATACAAAAGAAACGATCGGGATTTTGTTAGCTTCCATGCCCTTCCTCCTTGCGTCGTAAAGCCTCTTGCCAGTCTTGCGGCGTATTTAGGTTGAAAAACAGCTGCTTCACCTCACCAAACAGCTGCAATTCCGCTTCTTCTACATAGCAGGTGTTAACCTTGGCAAAAACTTGCCGCACTTGATTCTCCCCCGCTTGCAGCAAGTCTTCGATGACAGCAAGACAGCTGCGCGCATATACCGCACATAACGGCTCTACCCGCCCTCTGCAGCGTGGAGTTACCGCAGCAAAGCCGTCGCTCTGAGCTACCAAAAACGCAGCCAATTTCGCTGTTACAAAAGGCATATCACAGGAAAGGACTATCGCAGCCTCGTGTTTTGACTCCAGCAAGCCTGCGTGAATGCCTCCCAGCGGCCCGCGGCCCGCGTACCGATCCTGCACTTGCCGAACTCCCTGCAGACAATATGTACCCTCAAGATTGCCAACAACCAACACCTCGTCCGTGACGCCCCGCAACAGAGAAACGGCTTGCTCCAGCAGCGTATGCCGCCCCCACGCAAGCTGCGTTTTATCCGTTCCCATGCGCATGCTGCGTCCGCCTGCCAACACAATGCCGCTTACCGCCATATCGCTCCTCCTACGCCAACGGGCCTGTCAGCACCGCCTCGACTGCCTGTCCCGCCTTTAATGGCCCGCTGCCAGCAGGCACATCCAGCAAGGCATTACTCACCACCATAGACTGCAACGCCCCATTGCTTTGCGAACCAGCCAGCTTTGCATGTAACTGAGTCCCTTGCACCTCCAACCGCACCCGCACAAAACGGCGCTGCCTGCTAGTCTTCGCAAAATCATCATCTAAAACAGCGCCAAACCGCTGCGGCAAGACTTTTTGCCAACCCAGCATTTGTTTCAGCAGCGGCGCTCCCAACAGCTCAAAAGCAATTAAAGCCGCTGCCGGATTACCCGAAAGCGCCAAGACCGGCTTTCCCCGGCAAACCGCCCCCATGGCCGGCGAACCCGGTTTCATGTCCAAGCCATGGAATAAAACCTGTGCGCCTACTTTCCGCAAAGCCGCCGGAAGCAAATCATATTCTCCTACGGATACGCCGCCTGTAGTCACCACCAAGTCCGCCTGCCGCAACGCTTCTTCCAAACGTGCCGCAATCGCTCCTTCTTCATCAACCGCCGTACCAAGCACCACGGTTTCTGCGCCCACCATGCGGCAATAGGCGCGAAGGCTATGGAGATTGGAATTGTAGATTTTTCCCGGCTGCAACGCTTGCGGCGGCTCTAACAGCTCGTCCCCCGTGCTGAAGAGAGCTACATTGCACTTCCCGTAAACAGGAATCGTTTCCATACCCAAGGCAGCCAACAGCCCCACAAGAGGCGGCGTTACAAGAACCCCTGTTTCAGCTGCCAAGCCTCCTGCCGCAAGGTCTTCGCCAGCATATATGATATTGCTGCCGCTTGCCAATGATTCCGTAATGCACACCAAGTCCCCCCTGCATTCCACGTCTTCAAAAGGCACCACCACATCGGCTCCGTCTGGCAAAGGCGCGCCGGTCATGATCTTAACGGCGCAGCCAACATCCACCGTTTGAGAGGCTACAAAGCCCGCCCGCACCTCCTCCACAACCCGCAAGGCCACCGGCTGCGCCTCGGACGCTTGGCGAACATCCACCGCTCTCAGCGCGTAGCCGTCTAAAGGTGAACGATCAAAAGAAGGCAAGTTTAGCGGTGCAAACACATCCCGGCTCAGCACGTTTCCCTCCGCTTCCGCCAGGAAAATCTGCCGTTCTCCCACAGGCGCAGCCTGCGCTAACAGCAGCTGCTGCGCTTCTTCTAAGGATACATTTTTCTTCACAAATCCACCTCCTTACTTCAGCCTCTACGCCCCGAAAGAACACTCTGGAAACCGACACGTCTCGCAGTTTAGACACAAACCACCTACGCCCCAGCGGGCGATTCTCTCCCTGGTTACTTCCCGCCCAGCTAAAACCAAGGGCAGCACCAAATCAAAGATAGTTGTGCTGTTATACATGACGCAGCCTGGCAGTCCCAATACAGGCACTGCTCCTAGATACGCCATCATGAACACCGATCCAGGCAAAACCGGCGCCCCGTAGGAAACAATCCTGGCTCCGGCTAGGCGAATACCGGCCGGCGTCACATCATCCGGGTCCACAGACATGCCTCCTGTAGTCAAAATCAATTGACAGCCTTCCGCCAGCAGGCTTTGCACTGCTTGGGCAATTTTCTCCGCCGAGTCCGGCACCAGCACCTGCTGCGCTACGGTGCAACCAAAGGCTTCCACTTTTTCTTTCACAACCGGCCCAAAACGATCGACAATTCTGCCATAATAGACTTCGTTGCCTGTTGTAATAATGCCCACTTTGCAAGGCCGAAAAGGCTGTACGGAAATAACGTCTCCCTCCGCACCGATGGCCTCCGCCTCCTGCATTTTTTCTTCTGCAAAAACCAGTGGAATCACGCGAATCCCGGCCACAATATCGCCTTTTTTCACCGTCCGTTCCTGGCTGCGAGTAGCCACCGCCACTTCGCCCAGCAAATTCAAACGCAGCAGGCGCTCCTCATCGATAAGCAGCAGACCGTCCTGTTCGGCACGGAGATTCACCTTGCCTTCCTCCGGGTCCGTCATTGCAAGACCGCCGCCGCGCACCGCCCTCGCCAAACGCAGTGCAGCGTCATTTTCGTGCACAAATTCATCTTGCAATTCCCATACATATAGATGATCTTTGCCTAACGCTAAAAGCTCCGGGATGTCCTTTTCCGTCACAATATGTCCCTTATGAAACGCCGGTCCTTTGAACTCTCCCGGCACAATCTTTGTTATGTCATGACACAGAACAGTCCCAATCGCATCCTGCGTCTTAATGGTTTTCATTGTCGTGCAACCCCTTATGATACAATCTCAATCAAGTCTCCCGGAACAATCCAGCCCGGCGCCAACACTTTAGCAAAAATACCTTCCCTAGGCATGACGCAGTCTCCCGTCTTTTCGCGAATGGCGCAGCCTAAATGGCACTCCTTGCCGATTTGCGTCACTTCCAGCAGCACCTCGCCAATTTGGAGGCGAGTCCCCACAGGCAGAGTAAACAGCTCGATGCCTTCTGTTGTTAGATTCTCAGCGAAAACACCTGGTTCCAAATCGGTTACGCCCAGTTGCCGTATCTTTTCAAAGCTCTCATAGCCCAAGAGGCTCACTTGACGATGCCAGTCTCCGGCATGGGCATCGCCCTGCAGACCGCTGTCCACCGCAAAATACCCTTTGGCAATAGGAACCTTGATTTCTCCTTTTTTCTCGCTGCGATTCACCGCCAACACGGCAGCTGGTTTTTTCGCCATAGGCTGCCCGCATTCTTGGGCATCGCCGCGCAAAATTCCCAGCCCATGAGACAAAGCCGGGGTAATGGCTTCCAAGGACTCTTTCACGCCTTTCACGCTGCCAGGCAGATTGATAATCAACGTCTTGCCCCGAATACCAGCTACCGCCCGTGAAAGCATCGCTTGCGGCGTTTTCTGCATGCCGTAGAACCTCATGGCCTCCGGGATGCCTGGAGTAAGCTTTTCCACAACTGACAGCGTCGCTTCCGGCGTAACATCCCGCTCGGAAAAACCAGTCCCGCCCGAAGTAACCAGCAAAGGCGGCGCTAGTTCATCACAAATATAGCAAAGTTCCCTAATAATCTGCTCTTTTTCATCGGGGATCATTTTATAGTACACCACAGGATACTGCTTGCCTAATACTTCACGGACAGCCGGGCCGCTCAGATCTTCTCGCTCGCCGCGCGCACCCTTGTCACTCAAAACCAGAACCGCCATTTCATAGGATTTCATCCTCAGCGCCTCCTTATAATACGTTCATTTTCTTCAATACCGCCAGGCTGATCTCTCTGGCCTTACCGCCTATAGCCCCGTCCGCCCCCTCAATATTGGTCGCGAACACATAGGTTCCTCTCGGTTTCTTTACTATACCTACAAACCACCCCAAGGTCCAGCGTCCGTCTTGCAGTCGTGAGCCGGTTTTCCCCATAAGTACAACGCCGTTTTTCTCTGCCACGATGATATTCTTATAGACAATGGCCCGCGTTTCTTGGGAAAGCGGCAGCTCGCCCCGCTCTAAGCGCGTCAAAAAACGCACTTGCTCTTGGGCTGATATCTGCAAAGAAGAGCCTAGCCAAAATTGAGTCAGCCCGCCTGAAATGTCGGCGTTACCATAGTCTATGCCTTGTAAATATCTTTGCATTCTTGCAGCGCCGATATCCCTCGCCAATTCCCGAAAATACCAGACAACCGATTCTTTCGTAGCCGATGCCAGCGTATGATCGTGATTCCAATAGGGAAAATCATAACGGGTTCCATCCCATTTTTTCAAGGTAAATACGTCTTCCTTATCTACGGCTCCCGTTTCCAGACCAATCAAGGAATTAGGTATTTTGAAGGTTGAACAAGGAGACAACCGTTTGCGGCTCTGTTCCTCATTATAAACAGTATACTGCTCCGCCTCCAGATTATATAACACAAAGGTCCCCGAAAAGCCTTGAAAGCAGTCTGCCAAATCTTCGCGCGCCTCAACAGGAGCGGCCAACGCCTGACCCAAAATCATCCCCTGCCAAAGCGCCAGCCATACCAATACTTTACACCAATATTTCAGGCATACTCCCCCTTTCGTATGCATTTATTGTACAAGCAGCGCTTGCAGCAAACCATAACAGCTGCCTATTGGTTTCCTAAAGCATTCCTGACATGTTTCTTACGCTAAAATCTTTTGATACCCTACAATATCTAAGTATTGTCCGAACTTAAGGCCTACTTCTTTATAATGAGCGCAACGGAAATAGCCATTGCGTTCTACCAAATGGATGCTTTTTTCATTTTCGCCGCAAATTGTAGCTACCAGCACATGAATGCCTTGCTTCCGGGCATATTCTTCCAAATGCTGCAGTCCCAAGCTTCCCAGGCCGACGCCAATGCAGCCTGGCTTCAAATACACGGTCACTTCCGCCGTCGTATCATAGGCTTCTCTTTTTTTATGCTGCGTCAAGAGCACATAGCCGCAAAGTTCTTCCTCTCGAAAAATGACAAAGGTTTTATATTTTTCATTTTCAAAAAACACAATTTCCCGCATGTCCTCCCGCGTTAACGGCCGCGAGTGAAAGGTCGCCGTCGTATGGAGCACATAATGCAGATAAATATCCCGCACCGCGTCCAAGTATTCTTCCTGCATTTCCCGAAAAACAACGTCCGCCATTTCCATTACCTCTTCTCCGCCTCATTTTCATACTATCTTTCTGGACATCTTGTCGGATTCCTGCTCTCAAACATTTCCAGCAGGAACTAATCGCATCTGGCGCGAAATGCTATACACTATTATGCACAAACAGGAGGAAGCATTATGCCACAATTGATATTTAAAGGCCTGCCCGGCAAAGACGTCCAAGCCTTCAGTACCGCCCTAATCGATGAACTAGCGCAAATCATCGATTGCCCCCGAGATTACTTTACTTTGGAGGTTCCGGCTTCAACCTATTATTTTGACGGTCAGCGAACAGCTGCAACGCCTTTAGTACAAGTCAATTGGTTTGAACGCGGCCAGGACGTGCAAGGCCGTACCGCCGAGGCGATTACCCGCCACATACGCCTAGCCGGCCACACCCAAATCGATGTGTTCTTTATCCCCTTGCAAGAACTTCGGTACTATGAAAACGGCGTTCATTTCTAGAAACGAGGAATTAACAAGAGGATATGAGTAACCGGAGGATACAACTGAGGGTTACGGTTATATTTTTTAACAATAAAGGACCGCACTCGAGACGTGCGGTCCTTTATTGCTTAGCTCTTTTAGTATATCAAGTTTTTTAGACGTTCTGCTTCGTATCCCTCCGGCGCCCCCTCAAATCACTCCGGTTCTCTTGTGCACACTTTCTTTCCTGTTCACCTTAACAGCGGCAGGCTGCCTGTCAGCTTGTTCACTTTTTTCTTGGGGCCGTACATGCAGACACCCAGATAAAAAAGCTCTTCCGCAGACAATTGAGCTAAACTCCGTATATATTGCTCATAGTTCAGGCAGCGCTGCGCCGCTTCACTAAAATCAATAGCCGCTACTTCTGCGAAAGCCGGTTCAAACATGGCCTCGCGGATTTCTTTTACCTGCTCCCGGCTTGCACTCAAAATAGGAATGGTTTGCGCTGTAATGCCCAAATGCAAGTTCCCGTCGGCATCGGCAATGTCGCCGCCGACAATATCCTCCTGGTAGATTTTGCTGAGACTGATGCCCAGCACGGCCGCGGTATTGGCCACTAGGCCCAGCGGCAAATCACGATTGATTACCATAACAAGTTTCACGTTATCGCTCCTCTTTTTTCTTCTATCCTAACGTGAAACCGCCGCCCTGTATTGTAAAATATTGAGGTCAACTGCCTTTTTGATATTTTTCCGGCGTAATGCCTGTATAGCTTTTAAAAGTTTTACTAAAATGGCTCTGGTCGTAAAACCCCGCCTCCTGGGCCACCTCCGCCGGCTCCTTGCGTTTCCCTAATTCTCGTTTGGCAAAATTAATGCGCAGCACCATCTGATACATGTGCGGCGGGATCTTGAAAGCTTTTTTAAAAAGCCGCAGCAGGTGAAATTTATTCAAGCCGGAAACCGCCCCCAACTCTTCCAAGGTAACCTTTGCCGCAAAGTGGTTTTGCAAATACTCTTTGACCTGCTTCAAGCGCGGCCGTTCCTCTCCAGGCCGTTGCAGCCACATTTTCTTGTCTCCCTGCTGCAGTCCGTCAAACAGGTCGATCAGCACCGCTTCTTTGGCCAGCGGCGTCTCCGTCCCCTGCAGCCGCTGCAACCGCCGTTCCAAGCGCTGCACTGCTCTAGGCGAAACCGTCTTTAATATCGGCTGCGTCCATATAGTTCCGGGCCGCTCTGCTGCCAACGCTTGCACCCAATCTGCCGCCACAAACAACATGCGGTAATTCCAGCATCCTGACTCCACCGGCTTACAGGCGTGCATACATCCCGGAGGCAATAAGAGCATCGTCTGTGGTGCAATATCTTCATGACCGCCTTCGCACCAAAAAGAACTACCCCCGGCAACAACGAGCCCTAGGGAGTATTCCTCATGGGCATGCTTTTTGTAAGCAACACCGTATTCCTGACACAGCTTCAGTTCAAAAAACGGCAGCGCCTCGTCCCGATAGAATCCAATACCTGTCATGTTTTACGCCTCCTTCCTGTTTTTGGCACTCAATACAAAACATTTAACATAAGAAAAACCGCTGCGCGGTCCTTTGAGGGGAACGTCACACAGAACAGCGAAAATATTGAACAAGAGAACCGGAGTCGCGAGAGGGTTCGACTGAGGATTACGGAATTCAACAGGAATAGATGGAGTAAAGCAAGGGATCACTGAGGCTGCGGCGGCCATGATTGTGTTTGAGACTTTTATTGGAGCAAGGCGGTCCGCAGGATGTAAAAACAGGGTAAGGCGGATGACAGTTACGCCTGTTTGAGCACAGCGAGTTAAGAAACTGCCGCCTTAGCCTGCTTTTGCGAGACGCGCGCAAATCTTGTCTCAAATACAGTTATGCCGCCGTTTACCCAGAAGCTCCCAGCCTTTGATAACCCTAGGTACTTCAGCCGTAAAAACTTATAAATTCGGGTATATGCAAAAGAGCTGCGGAAAACTTTTCATAAGTCCTCCGCAGCTTTGATAATTTATTCTTGCGACATAGGAAGGGAACGATGGGCCAGCCCCACCGCTACCTCGTTAAGGTGCAGTACGCCGACGCCCAAATAGACGGCCACGCACACATGCTCCCCGTAGCGGGCTACGCCGATTTTCCCGCCCACATTTAGACCTACGGCCTTAGGCGTAATCTGCTCCAACGCCGCATGCGTCGCCCCAGCCACCGCACCTTCTCCTACATGACTGGCTTCAATCAGCCCTTGACGCTGCGCCGCCACTACAGCTCTCTCAATCATCTTCTTGACGGAGCTTAAATACTCACCGCCAAAATCGACAGCTACGGCCAGAATTCCGCGGTTTTGCAGCCTCTGCCGCAGAGCCTGTTCTTCCTGCCGGTCCGTACTAATGGCCATAGCTAAGGCAGCTCGGCCAATATCAAGACTGGTAAGTTCCATTCGCTTCTTCCTCCTGCGGAGCAGCCATCCGAATCGGTTGTTTGTCTACTACGGCCACAATAAAGAAAGTCACCAAGCAGACAAGCCACTCCATGTATATGGGATGCGCAAAAATCTGTACAGCCGGAAAGGCCTGCCAGACAAACAACGTCACAATGCCTGCGAGAGTGGTATAAAACGCTGAATTCTTTCGGCACAAGCCGGGAGCAAACATGGTAAAGAGGAAAATCAACGTAAAGGCCGTAGTCAAGCTCAGGCCGATCAGCATAGTTTTCACAATACCCACCGCATTAAAGGCAAACCACAAAGTAACGGCGCCCAAGAATAAAATAGCGTAGCGGTTGAGCAGCGTATATTTCTTGTCGCTTACATTGGGGTTGATAAAGCGTTTATAGATATCCTGGGAAAACAACGTGCCCGCCGCTAGTAAAATATGGCAGGCCGTCGCCACGTCCGCAGCCCAAAGAGCCGCCAAGGTCAAACCGGAAATCACCGGATCCAAGCTCATAATCATGTAAGGCAGCGCCAAGGTCGCCTTCATCTCCGGATGCGCCGCCCGGGCGGCCACGCCCATAATGGCGCAGGCAAAACCAATGGGGAACATCAGCAAAGCGCCCCAAAGAAAGCCCTTTTTCGCCGCAGCGCCGTCTTTAGCCGCACAAGCTACTTGTACCGGTCCCTGGGCTGTAATAGCCTGGGTCATCATCACCACGAACCAACCGATAACCGTAGCCAAACCCAAACCGCCTACAGGACCGAACCAATCGACACCCGGCGGCAGCGAAGCGGCAATAGCGCCAATACCGCCTTGATTATTAACAATAGTGATTGTGCTGATCAGCACGCCTACATAAATCAGAGAAACGCTGAGAATGTTGGACAATCCAGACGACCACAGCCCGCCCAGAATGGTCGTGCCAATAAAGACCGCCGCACTGGTAACCATGCCGCCTTGGAAGGAAAAAATATCCGGCAGCAACGAAGACAAAATAGCGCCGCCTGCCAAATATTGCAGCGACGTAATAACCAGCTGAATGGTCAGCATGCCCAAGACAGCAATGACCCGGCCTTTTTTATCGTAATACCGTTCAAACAGTTCGGGAACCGTAGTGCAGTTAAGCTCCCGATATTTTTTAGCCGCTACAAAGGCCATCATCACAGCGCCAGCCGCCCAGGCGCCATTATACCAACCGGCGGCAATGCCCGATTGGAAGGCGTTCTCCGCCACGCCGATGGTAGCCGCCGCGCCAATCGCCGTGCCGGCGATATTCGCCGCCACCAAAGGCGTAGTCAATTTACGTCCGGCAAACAAAAAGCCGCTGCTGTTGCCAGCCCGCCGCTTTACGTAAATACTAATAGCAAACAAAACACAAATATACAATACTATGATCCAAAATTGAATTGTCATCCTACCCATCCTACCTTTCTACACGTTCAACTACCTGCTATTCTTGTTGAAGCTTCTCCGCAAGATCACCTTAGTGAAGCTTACCAGAACCTTCCCTACCGATGCCGCCGCGCAGCATCACTACACTACCCAATTATGATAGCAGTGCCGGGTTTGCTCTGTCAACCGCCAAACCCGGCACTAATACGACCTTACCTTATGCCTTTACTGCCTGGACAGCTTAGCGACTACAGCATCGCCCACTTCCTGCGTTTTGCCGCTGCCGCCCAAGTCCGGCGTCAAGCAGGCCTTCTCCTGCAGCACATCCTCAATAGCCTGCAGCACGCGCCGGCCCCACTCTTCGTGACCGAAAAAGTCCAGCATCTGGCTAACCGACCATATGGAGGCCAGCGGATTAGCAATGCTGCGCCCGGCAATATCCGGCGCGGAACCATGGATAGGCTCAAACATGGACGGATAGGCCCGCTCCGGATTTAAATTGGCTCCTGCCGCCAGGCCCATGCCGCCGGTAATGGCAGCGCCCAAGTCTGTCAAAATATCGCCGAACAAATTAGACGTCACAATGACTTGAAAACGGCCCGGATCTTTGACAAAAAACATGCTGGCTGCGTCAACCAAGTACGAATAGATTTTAACATCCGGATACTCCCTGCCCACTTCCGCAAAAACCTGATCCCAAAAAACCATGGAATAATTCAAAGCGTTGCCTTTGCTGATGCTGGTAAGGGTCTTACCGGTCTTGCGAGCCAATTCATAGGCATAGCGAATCACGCGTTCCGTTCCTTTGCGTGAAAACACACCGGTCTGCAACACCACTTCCTCCGGTTTGCCCTTAAACAGCCAGTCGCCAGCGCCAGCATATTCGCCCTCACTGTTTTCCCGCACTACCAGCATATCAATTTCGCCAGCCCTTACCCCAGCCAAAGGGCAAGGCGCGCCCTTCAACAGCTGTATGGGACGCAAATTAATGTATTGATCAAAGCCTTTGCGAATTTTCAGCAGCAAATCCCACAGGGAAATATGATCGGGAACTCCCGGAAAGCCCACGGCTCCAAGATAAATAGCGTCAAAAGCAGCGAGGCGTTCCATCCCGTCTTCGTCCATCATTTTCCCGTGCTTTAAATAATACTCACAGCCCCAGGGAAAGGTTTCAAATTCAAAAGAGAAAGTCCCGTCCAGCGCGGCCACCGCTTGGAGCACCTTAATTCCTTCCGCTAGAACCTCCGGCCCGACGCCATCTCCGGGAATCACCGCAATTTTATAAGTTGTCACCCTGCTCACTCCTTCTATCTTTCCGGCACAACTGCTGCGCAAAACGCGCTAAACACCAAACAAATGCGCTACAAGCCCTGGCAGCTGTTTGAACGACTTCACCTCAAAGCTGCCGCACATTTCACTGCCGTCACAGCCCCGTTTAAACTGGATCGTCCTCATACCCTCCCGCATAGCCGGAATAAGATTTTTCTGACGATCATCAATAAAGACGCTGTTCTCCGGCCGGCACTGCAGCCGCCGCAGCAACAGCTCGTAAATAGCCCGATCCGGCTTACGCAGCCCGACATCGCCGCTAATGACAATTTCCTCGAAGTATTGGTTTAAATCATATTTTTTCCGCAAATACGCAGACCATTCGCTGACATCATTGGACAACAAAGCCAAATGGTGGTCTTTTTGCAATTTTGGGGCCACCGCCGGAAAATCCGCATCCAACGTCAACTGGCTTTCCAGATAGTCTTGCTCAATCTGCGGATAGCGCTCCCCCAAACCTAAGGTTTTCCAAAAACCGCAGGAAGCTACTTTCCCTAAACTAGCTTCCAAATAGGCCTGGTTAATTTCATCGCTGGTAAGCGACGGCGCAAATTTCTGTACATACGGCACCAGCAACTCATTGGTATCGTCTCCGACGGTAAAGATGACTCCCATGACGTCAAAAACAAGCCATTCTCTCATTGCTTCCGCCTCCTTGGCTTATTCTATTACTCTTGGAGAAGGAAAATTCCTGCCTGCACTGCCGAGAAACCTCTAGGAAAGAACGAAAGTCAGAGAACGAAGATCGAACAAGAGTCGCGGGAGCAAAAAGCAAACCCGCCTCCCGAAAATTCGAGAGGCGGGTTTGTAATTGACTCTATTTGCGCCAAGTAAGCTTACGCGTCAGTTTTACAACGACTACGTAGAGCACTGGAATCAAGAATACGCCCAGCATAGTTGCTGCCAGCATGCCGCCGACAACCGCCGTACCCATGGCGTTTCTCGCACCGGCGCCAGCGCCTGTAGCAATCATCAACGGCACGCAGCCCAAGATGAACGCCAGAGAGGTCATTAGAATCGGCCGCAAGCGCAGCTTCGCCGCTTCAATGGCCGCCTCTACCGGATCAACGCCTTTGTCCACGCGCACCTTGGCAAATTCTACAATCAAAATCGCGTTCTTGGCTGCCAAGCCAATCAGCATGACCAAGCCAATTTGCATGTAAATACTGTTTTCCAGGCTGCGAGCCCACTGGAACAAGCCCGAGCCGAAAATCGCCGTAGGCACCGAAAGCAGTACCGCAAAGGGAACGCTCCAGCTCTCGTACAATGCCGCCAAGCACAGGAACGCAAACAGGATGGCCGCTCCAAAGACATACACAGCACGACCGCCGGACAGCTTTTCATCGCGGCTTTGGTCCGCCCATTCGTAGCTGTACGTATTGGGCAAGGTTGCCTTAGCCACTTCCTCCAAGGCCGTCATGGCTTGGCCGCTGCTGTACCCCGGCGCCTGACTAGCGCCAATTTGAATGGCTCGATTGCCGTTAAAACGCTTAATCGCCGTAGGACCGCTGATCGGCAACGGTTTAACCAAGGTAGCCAGCGGCACCATGGCATTCGTATTGCTGCGCACAAAGAAGTAGCGAATGTCGTTCGCGTCGGAGCGATACTGGGGCTCCGCCTGCATAACCACTTTCCAAGTACGACCAAAACGAGTAAAGTCATTGACCTGCAAACCACCGAGAAAAGCCTGCAGCGTACTAAACACATCGTCCACCTTAACGCCCAGCTTCTCCGCTTTTTCCCGGTCTACTTCATAGCGGAACGCTGGCGTATCACTGCGGAAGGTAGAGTATACGCCGGTCAATTCCGGACGTTTGCGCGCCTCGCCTAAGAATTTCTTAGACACATCTGTCATCTCTTCTACATTACCGCCGCCGCGGTCCTGCAGCATGAAGGTCATAGCGCCTGTCGAACCGCCGCCTGGCAAGGCCGGGGCGTTAAAGGCCATAACCGTAGCTTCTGGAACACGCGCGGTTCTCATGTAAACTTGACGAATAATACTGTCTACATACCGCTCTTTATCCGGCCGCTCGCTCCAAGTATCCAAAGCCACAACTAGTAAGGCGGCATTAGGCTTCAAAGCACCTGCGAGAACATCATAACCAGCAATAACCAGAGTATCCTTTACCCCAGGAATTCCTTTCACAATCTCGGCCACATCATAGCCAACCTGACGGGTCCGATTCATAGAGGCCGCTTCGGGCAAGCTAATGGTAGCCATAAAATACCCTTGGTCTTCATTCGGCACAAAGGTCGTCGGCAGCATCTTAAAGAAAGTCAGCGCCAAAACAACAATTACCAATAACCCAGCCAAACAAAGTTTGCTGCCTCGAATGAGCTTACGTACCGTTTTTCCATAGCGTCCAGTCATAGCATCAAACTTGTCATTAAACGCCTCAAAGAAGCGCCCCAAATATCCTGCGTGGGCATTGGGATCATGCGGCTTAAGGATAAGCGAGCACAAAGCCGGCGTCAACGTTAACGCCACTAACGCCGAAAGCCCCATAGAAACCGCAATGGTCAAGGCAAACTGCTTATACAGCACGCCTGCCGTCCCTCCAAAGAAAGCAACCGGTATAAATACGGAAGCCAACACAAAGGCGATAGCCACAACCGGCCCGGACACTTCCTCCATCGCCCGATAGGCCGCTTCTTTCGGCGTCATACCATTATGGCGCATATGATGCTCTACCGCTTCCACCACAACGATAGCATCGTCAACAACCAAGCCGATGGCCAGTACCATCGCAAACATCGTCAAAGTATTAATATTAAAGCCCAGAAGAATAAACGCGCCGAAGGTACCAATCAAGGATACCGGCACCGCCAGCATCGGAATGAGAGTAGCCCGCCAGCTTTGCAAAAAGATAAATACGATCAGCAAGACCAGCAGCAACGCTTCGACAAAGGTCTTGACCACTTCAATCATCGACTCATCAATAAAGCGGGTATTATCGGAAACGATATGATATTCCAGGTCCGTCGGGAAGCGTTTGGAGTTGGTCTCCAGCACCTTCTTGACCTCGGTAACCGTATCCAGCGCATTCGCGTCCGGAGTCAATTGGATAGCCAACGTCACCGAATCCCGCAAGTTCAAATCGCTGGTATACTGATAGTTTTTCGCCGCCAGTTCAACCCTGGCTACATCACTGACTCGCACAAAGGAGCCGTCCGGTTTCGCCCGCACAATAATCCGCGAAAACTCGTTTTCCTCTTGCAATTGTCCCTGTACCCTCGCCGAGTACTGAAACTCTTGACCTTTAGGAGAAGGCAGCTGACCAATCGTACCTGCCGGAGCCTGCACGTTTTGTTCCTTAATCGCGTCGCCCACGTCATCAGCGGTAATACCAAGACGGGCCATTTTATCCGGCTGCAGCCAAACGCGCATGCCAAACTCAGGACCATATTCGCCAACGCTGCCAACGCCCTTGACACGTTTCAGGTCATCCACCAAGTAAATATTCGCATAGTTTTTCAAAAACAACGAATCATAGGTGTTTTTTGGCGACCATAAGGACAGATACATAACCGTATCCGGTGACTGCTTCTGTACGGTAATGCCTGAACTTTGCACAGCAGCCGGAATCTTCGCCGTCGCCTGGGCCACGCGGTTTTGCACCTGCACGGTCGCCATATCCGGATTGACGCCCAACTCAAATTTCACATTTAAGGAATATTGGCCGTTATCATCGCTGGTGGAACGCATGTCCACCATGTTTTCCACGCCATTGACCTGCTGCTCAATGGCTTGACCAACAGCCTGCTCCACAACTTCCGCATTCGCGCCGACATAGCTGGCGCTTACATTAACCACCGGAGCCGTTATCTGCGGATACTGCGCAATAGGCAGCTGCGTAATGGAAACAAGTCCGGCAATCGTAATGAAAATTGACAGAACGATAGCAAAAATCGGTCTATCAATAAAGAACTTGGCCATCAAGCCACCTCCTTATTTCTGATTTGCGTCGGCCAAGTCCGCAAGAGTAATTGTCTGCACATCCACCGGCGTACCAGGCTGTGCTTTTTGGAATCCTTCTACAACCACTACATCCTGCTCGTTCAGGCCTTCATCCACCATCCAAAGTTTTTGACCAATACGCGCCCCCATTTTCACGGGACGCATTTCCGCCTTACCCTCTGCATTTACAATAGTAAGGAAGGTTTTCCCCAGCACTTCCTGCACCGCCCGCTGCGGTACAAGGAGTGCGCCTTGACGCATTTCCGCCACCGCAACTACCCGTGCAAACATGCCAGGCACTAGCATACGATTCGGATTAGCAAACAGCGCTTTAATGGTCAAGGCGCCAGTATCCGACCCCAAGGCACGGTCAATTTGGTCCACCGTTCCTTCCAAGGGATATTCACTGCCATCGCTTAGAATCAGGCGCAGCTTGCGTTCCGTTGTTGCAGCTCCCCCGCCCATGCGCATAAATTTCAGGTAATCGTTTTCACCAACGCTAAAGCGCACCCGCACCGGATCGGTAGAAGAAATGGTTGCCAGCACCGTCGAGCCAGCTGTAGCATAGTTACCAATGCTTAAATCCTTCGTGTCAATACGTCCGTCAAAAGGCGCGACAATCGTCGTATCGTTCACATCGTTATTAGCTTTTTGCAAAAGTGCCCGCTGCGCGTCTACCTGAGCCGCCGCTTGACGCTCTTCCGCCACGGCATTATCAAGTACCTGTTGAGCAATCGCCTGCTGTCCTGCCAATTGCTCATAACGAGCTACGTCGCGCCGCGTCCGACTCAGCGACGCTTCAGCCTGCGCCAGTTGCGCCTGCACATTCAATGAATTAGCTTCATACTGGCGCCGATCAATGACAAACAAGGGCTGGCCGCGATACACAGTAGTACCGCCATCCACCATTTTTTCAATAATATTCCCGCTTACCTGCGCTTTAATCTGCACTTCCTGCTTGGCTTCCACTTCGCCCACGAACTCATAGGAAACCGGCGTATCTTGCTTGATCACCTTCATGGCCTTTACAGCCACTGCTTGCCCTTGCGGCGCCTGCTGTTTGCCGTTGCATCCTGCCAGCAGCAAGCCGCTCAGCAAAAGTGCCATAACACAAGCCAGTCTTTTCTTTCCTGCGGAATTACCCCATGGTTTAAATAGCATAGATAAATGCCTCCGTTTCTTTATTCTTTACAGTTAATACGATTATGTAAACGCGATACATTACTGTTATTTTATGGATTACCTATTAATAAAACTACTTATTCTTTATTTGCTAAAAAATACCTTTAGGAAACTACTGTTTTTTTTGGACCAAGCAGTCAGTTTCAGCATTATACAGTATAACGTCTTTTCAGTAAACACACAATCTATTTTTATGGATAATAAAACTTTCATCATTCTGTTTATCCAAGATTTCAGTTACTATAACTCAGCCCTCTACTTCATAGAAATTAACGGCAATTATTTTTTTTGAAAATTCAACATTTTTCCGTCGTCGCCTTGTTTTTTGGCAGGAAATATTCTCCAAACAAGGAACTAGTTAACTAACCCCGTCAGTCCTAGTTTTAAAGGAGGAATCGTTGATGGCATGGATCTATTTGGTTATTGCGGGATTGTTCGAGATCGGCTGGCCTCTCGGTTTAAAAATGGCGCAAACCATGGAAGGAAAACAATTTACAGGCCTTGCCATAGCGGTAATCGCCATGGGACTTAGCGGTTTTTTCCTATTTACGGCGCAAAAGGACATTCCCATGGGCACAGCGTATGCCGTCTGGACCGGCATCGGGGCTGCAGGTACATTTATATTGGGGATTATACTATATAACGATCCCATCGGGATTTTACGTATCGCATCGGTGCTCCTCATCATTGCCGGTGTCATCGGTTTGAAATTAGCACATTAAAACTTCGTTTCTTTATGGCCGATAATGACACTCTCAAACGAGCATACACTCGCCAATAATAAACAGGCTTGCAGCCTATCCCGACTGCAAGCCTGTTCTTTTCCATTTTCCTATTAGCAGCTTCCGGCTATGCGAGGCGCTTCCAGTCTCGCTGCCACAGGGCAGTCTTTCCCCAAAAGCGGCCGTACGTATTCCAAAAAAGCGGGAGTAATGTCGTTGCCTGCTTCATTAATGAAGGAATCCGGCATGTAACGCGTTTTGCCCGCCAATTCGATCAACGGCGTCAATCGATACGCAGCCGCATAATCGCCCACTCGGTGAATGGTTACGGAGCCATTCGTTTCCTGCCCAAATGCAGCAAACTGAACCGCTTTCTCCCCAGCTTCCCGCGCTTCCGCCGCATCAACGGAAGACACGCAGCCTAAGAAAGAGCGCTGCAGGTAGCCGAAGGTATCACAACGCACTCGCGAAATGCCTAGTCCTTCCTTAAGCTTTTTCGAAAGACAGTCTCCCAATGCGCCGGTTCCGGACAAGGTAGCGTTGCCATGAGCGTCCCGTTCCACCTCATCAACAAGACTCAATAAAAGCGGTTGTCCTGATTTGTCGCAAATCCCCTCAGAGACGGCCACTACGCAAAAACCGTATTGTTCATGTACACGCCGTACATCCTCCAAAAAAGCTGCTAATGAAAAAGAACGCTCCGGCAGATATACCAAATGCGGACCATCTCCCTCATAGCGCCGCGCCGCAGCAGCGGCCGCTGTCAAAAAGCCGGCGTGCCGCCCCATGACAATACCGACATACACACCGCCTAAGGATCGCATATCCAACGACACCCCCGCAAAGGCCTGCGCTACAAAGCGAGCTGCCGAAGCATAACCCGGAGTATGGTCGGTAACAAGCAAATCATTGTCAATAGTTTTCGGTACATGAATCGCTTTGAGAGGATACTTCTCCCGCGCTGCTTCTTCACTGATGATCAGCAGCGCATCTGACGAATCATTGCCCCCTATATAGAAGAAATAACGAATATCATGGGCTTTCATAACAGCAAACATCTTCTTGCAAAAATCCGCTTTAGGCTTTACACGCGTAGAACCCAAGGCTGCCGAAGGAGTTGCCGCTACCGCTTCCAAATTGGCCTCTGTTACTTGCGTCAAATCGACAAATTCTTCTTTTGCCACGCCTTCCACACCATGCAGTGCCCCGTAAATACGGCTTTCCGGACTTAACCGCCGCACTTCCCGGACAATGCCGGCCAGACTTTGGTTGATTACTGCCGTCGGTCCACCACCCTGCGCAATCAAAACATTGCCCTTCATCGTCATAACCTCACTCCTTTTACTCTATACTCTGAAGACTATACCAGCCCCGCCGGCGCAAAACAAGCGCCTCTTTCTCTTTTTTATCCCAGCAGACCATCTCTGCGGCTTGTTTGTCCCCCCCTACAACTATCCACTTCTATTAAGTGACGTTTTTCATAGCTATATCTTGCTAAAATGTATTTTTTGTACTACATTGGTGAAGTTAAGGTTTCACTTGTTCTTTTTGTTCATATTTTAAAATAAAAGGAGAGAAACAACAATGAATACACGCAATGGTATGTTTGGTGAATTTGGAGGGCAGTACGTACCCGACTTTTTACTGCCCGCTTTGGAAGAAGTAGCGGCGGCTTATGAAAAAATCCGCCAGACAGAAGCGTTTCAAACAGAGTTCGCCCAATATCTGCGCCAATATGTCGGCCGTCCTTCGTTATTGTATGCCGCAGAAAATCTCTCGCGTCATCTTGGCGGCGCCACGATCTATCTCAAGCGTGAAGACTTAAACCATACGGGCTCCCATAAAATCAACAATGCCATCGGCCAGGCCCTCTTGGCCCGCAGCATGGGTAAAAAGCACTTAATCGCCGAAACTGGTGCCGGCCAGCACGGCGTAGCTACCGCTACCGTCGCTGCCTTATTCGGCATGCAATGCACCGTTTTCATGGGTGAAGAAGACGTAGCTCGTCAAGAGTTAAACGTATTTCGCATGCGCGCCCTCGGCGCCGAAGTAGTATCCGTCACCCGTGGCACGCGCACCCTCAAAGACGCTGTTGATGCCGCCCTGGAATACTGGGTAGAACATTTGACTGACACTTTTTATCTTCTGGGCTCCGCCGTCGGCCCGCATCCGTATCCTTTGATGGTTCGCGACTTCCAGGAAATCATTGGCCGCGAAGCTCGGCAGCAGATGCTGGAAACTGCCGGTCGCCTGCCGGACAGCATTGTCGCCTGCGTCGGCGGCGGCAGCAACGCCATCGGTCTTTTTGCCGCTTTCTTGGAAGATAAATCCGTAAAAATCTATGGCGCTGAAGCCGCGGGCAAAGGCGTAAACACGCCCGACCACGCCGCTACGCTTACTTTAGGCCGCCCCGGTGTTCTGCACGGCTTCCGCAGCTATGTCCTGCAAGACGAAAAAGACGAAGTTCTCCCAGTCTACTCTATCTCCGCCGGTCTAGACTACCCCGGCGTAGGACCAGAGCACGCCCATCTTAAAGACATCGGCCGCGTCAACTACCAAGCCGTCACCGACCAGGAAGCATTGGACGCTTTCTTCCTTCTGAGCCGCACCGAAGGCATCATCCCCGCCCTGGAAAGTTCTCATGCCCTGGCTTTAGCCTGCAAGCTCGCCAAAGAGCACGGCCCGGAGCATCTGCTCCTCGTCAATCTCTCCGGCCGCGGCGACAAAGACGCCGCCCAAGTAGCCGCCATCACAGGGATGTAATAGAACAGACCCGGCGGAAGGTACGGAACACAGAGCAACTGAGTAACAGAGGAAAACAGAGAATATCTTTTTATTATTTATAGGGAGCCTGTGATTTAATGAGCGCTCCGCCGAGGCGAAGAATGTTTGCGTCAGGCAAGAAAGAAAACGCAGGCATAGCGGGGCTATGGCGAGGCTTTCACGATAACTGCTCATAAAAAACAAAAAATATAATTTAAACCAATTTAAACCAATAAGAGGAGCTGCTGATTTACTGAGCGCTCTGCCACACTGAGTAAATTCTATAACAGTTTAAAGGGAGCCTGTGATTTAATGAGCGCTCCGCCGAGACGAAGAATGTTTTCGCCAGGCAAGAAAGAAAATATAATTTAAACCAATAAGAGGAGTTGCTGATTTACTGAGCGCTCTGCCACACTGAGTAATTTTTTCGTCTGGCAAGGAAAGGAAGCCGAGGGAATAGCGGCGCTATTTTGAGGCTTTCTTGACGCCGCTAGGCGGAAAAAGGACTAGCGTGGCATGGGCTCATAAGTCAGCAACTTCTCAACTAAGGAAGCGCCAGGCCGTCTCGGAAACGATGATGTCCTGGCGCGGTATTTTTTTCAAATCAAAAAGCCCAACAAGCTCCTGCGGCTTCACCTCTTCCAACAGGGGAAGCAACCCAGCCAGCCACGCCAATAAGCCAATAATCTTCTCCGCTCTTACGCCGCGTTCCCGCAAGGCCGCCACCGCTAAAGCGCCATGTCGCTTGGACAAGCGTACTCCCTTTTCGTCCACTAAAAGAGGCACATGCGAGAACGAAGGCGCATCATAGCCCAACAAGCGATACAAATATAGTTGCCTCGGCGTAGAGGAAAGCAAATCCGCGCCGCGCAGCACATGGGTAATGCCCATCAGCGCATCATCTACCACCACCGCCAGTTGGTAGGCATGAACGCCGTCGGAACGGCGCACAACAAAATCGCCGCACTCTTGGCGTAAGTTTTGCCGTACCAAGCCATATACGCCGTCTTCAAAGACAATCTCCACCGCCGGCACTTTCAGCCGCAGCGATGGCTTCCTGCCCCGCTTATTCTCTGCTACGCCACTAGCGCAAGTTCCCTGGTAGATGCGTTCGCCGTCTTCGCCGTGCGGCGCTGACGCCGCCAGCTCCGCTCGCGTACAATAGCAAGGATATACCATGTGCTGCTCCTGCAAACGCTGCAGCGCCGCTTCGTACAAATCACGGCGCGTATCTTGGGCATATGGCCCATAGGCCCCGCCCAAATCACCACCTTCATCCCAATCAAGCCCCAGCCAGCGCAAATCCGCCTCTAAGCCCTGCACGTACTCCTCTCGGGAGCGATCCGGATCCAAATCCTCCATCCGCAATACCAGGCTTCCGCCTTGGGCCCGCACCTGCAGCCAAGCCAACAGCGCAGTCCAGGCGTTGCCCAAGTGCATCTGCCCTGTAGGGCTTGGGGCAAAGCGCCCTCGCATTTCCTTCGCCAACGTCGTCTCTCCTCATTCACTGCTTTATTGAAGTAAATAATTCGCGTCATTACTAACGCAATCCTGCTGCTTAGTAAGAAAAACCGCTGCGCGGTCCTTTGAAAGAGAACGGCACACAGAGTAACAGAGGTAACAGAGGTAACAGAGAAAGGCCAGCGGAGTAATGCGAGGGAATGAACGAGCCTGCGGCTGCCGTTTACCCAGAAGCTCCCAGCCCTTGATAACCCTAGATTTTTCAGCCGTAAAAACTTATAGATTCTGGTATAGCAAGAAAAACCGGAGCAACGCAAACCAATTGCGCTGCTCCGGTTTTTCAACTTACGTCTCAAGATGTCTGGAAGGTCGCCAGGCGACTTGTGAGCCGCTCAGAAAGACGAGCCATTTCATCGGCTTCGGTCACTAATTCGTTAGCAGTTGCAACTTGCTGTTGCACTTGTCCCGCTACACGCACCACATCCTCCTCTGTACCTTCTGCCGAAGCGGATAATTCTTCCGCCGCCAAGGAAATCTGCTGCACCGACCGGTTGACCGTCCCTACAGAAGAAGCCATTTGCTGTACTGCCCCCGATACTCGATCCAGTCTTTCTACAATACGAGCAAACTCGCTTTGCGCCTCTTTCGACAAATCAACGCCTTGATAAATATCAGCGTTCACACCACGCACTGCAGCTTGCATCTGCTGCGCATGCTCCGCCGCTTCCGCCAGCTCACGAATAATGGATTCAGAAAAACCTTTTGTCTGTTCCGCCAGTTTCCGCACTTCTTCCGCTACCACGGCAAAGCCCCGCCCAGCCTCGCCAGCCCGAGCCGATTCGATGGAAGCATTGAGCGCCAACAAATTGGTCTGATTGGCAATGGAGCTGATGGTCTGCACCGCTTGGTTGATCATCTGCAGCGTCTGCACCAGCTCCCCTGTAGAACGCTCTGTCTGCCCGGCTTTTTCCTGAACCAAGTCAATATTTTCTACAACCTGCTTAAGAATAGACTGACCCGTATGCGCCCGTTCCCTCACATGCTGCGTAGCTTCCCCTGTTTCCACAGACATAGCGTCGATCTGCTGCACTTCGGCGCTGATTTCCTGGAGACTGCCGCCAATTTGCTGGATGGAGCGCCCTTCTTCCTTAGTCACCGCCGCCAAGCGAGACGAAAATAGTTCAATATCCTGAGACGTTTCCTGATTTCCCTCTGCAATACACCGTACCGTTACCGCCGCCCGATTTAGCCGTTCTCCTGCAGACTGCGTACGAACCACCATTTCCTGCAGTGACATTACCATCTCGTCAAACGCCATGCCGACTTTGGCCAGTTCGTCCTGGCCCTCCATGCCGGCTCGGGCTGTCAAATTTCCTGACTGCAATTCGTCAGAAGCCGTCGCCAGCCGTTCCAAACCGAAGGCTAATGAACGATAGACCAGTCCAATCATCAGCGCTGCCAGTACCAATAAGATGAGTGCTGACAAAAGCACGCTATACTTATGACTGCTCATGGTGTCCATGCGTACGTCCAGCAACCGCAGCAATTCGCTGTTGGCTTGGAGCAACAAGGCTGCGTCCGCCGCCTTGGAAGCCGTCGCCGCCTGACGCAGCGCCGCAAAATCCCCCTCAGGAACGTTTTGCAGTTCTCCTTTAGCCAAGAGGGCATTCAACCGGTCTAAAAGCTGTTTCTCCTTTTGCTGCTGCACCAAAAGCTTCTCTTCCAGAGTTTGACGTGTCAGCGCATTTTCCCGAAACGCCACTTGCAAGCCGCCTCGCATAGTCTCAGAAAGATTTTGGATATTTCCTAACGTCATAGCGAGTTCAATACGTTCTTCCACTGTAATTTGCCGCGTTTGCTCTAATTTTTGCAGTTGCAACAATAGATCGGTTTTACGTACAAGTAAGGTTGGCAGCTTCGTAATAACCGTATCCATCGTATAATAACTGTCCAGGTCCGGATCCAAAATCAAGTTAGACCCATCCCCCACTTGAGCGATTAGTTTAACCATGGCGCGTCCTGATTCATGGCCGCGCTTTAAGTCTAATGCGTTTTTCAATTCCTGCAAAGGCAGCTCAGTCTTAAAGTCTTTACCTAAACGGCCATCCACGACCAGCATTTTTCCAAACAAAGACTGTACTTTAGAAGCATCATTGGCCCCTTCCAGTTCCACCAATAATTGTACCGCCGTCTGGCAATATTCCGCCCCGCCTTGTTCCTGCGCGGAAAAATCAAGATTTTTATCAATTTCCTGCACTAGAAAATAAGCCAGCATTGCCACAGGCAGCAATACTAAAACCATCAGCAGAGTAAACTTGCTGCGAAACCGCAGCCGGTTCAGCAACTTCCTCATATTCTTTGCTCCTTTTTTATTACTTTGACGCATTTTAGTCGCTCTCAAAAACACATCTTTCATTTTAAGGTGAACACGCCAAGAACTCAATGTCGGTTTTCGGACATTTGTCGGTATTTCGTCCTTTGAATTATACATTTTTGTTTCAAAATAACTTTTTCACTCTTGACTCCTGCATAAACCCATGGTATTCTCTTTATAAATTAAATAGTTGTTTTACCGCTTATCAAGAGAGGCTGAGGGACTGGCCCGATGACGCCCGGCAACCGGCAGGAAACTGCAGTGGTGCCAATTCCAGCAGGCTAGCCGCCTGGGAGATAAGAGGAGGGCATTTGTTTGCACCCCTTTTCTCTCTAGAGAAGAGGATTTTTTATTTTGCGGAAGTTGACAGGAGGTGCCGTCATGGAACAAAAGGAATTTATTTTTTCACCCGAACAAGCCCATGGTCAGGAAGAGCAGGTGTTGGTGTTTTTAAGTGACGGTTCGGTTGTTACCTGCACTAGCCGCAGCGGCGACAGCTCGTTTCTTCCAACAAGCCTAACCTAATAAAAGCCATACTTTTTAACTTCATATGTAAGTTCTCTTATCAAGAGAGGCTGAGGGACTGGCCCAATGACGCCCGGCAACCGGCAGGAAACTGCAGTGGTGCCAATTCCAGCAGGCAATGCGCCTGAAAGATGAGAGACGTACGGCAGGCCCGTTCGTCTTGGGGCCTGTTTTTTTATTTTCCGGAGGTGACCTTCATGAATCCAAGCACGCCAAAGCCTCCCTGTGAGCCGACCTCGCAGGAAGAAGAAATTGTTATTGTCATCCGCGGCGGCAGTATTGTCAGCTTTACGAAACGTGTAATAGAAAAAAAATAGTATAGCAAGGAGTGACTATCATGCATATTTCTTCACAGCTTGTTCAAATCGGCTGCAAAGCCGATCCTCGCACCGGCTCGTTGAGCACCCCGATTTACCAAACCGCATCCTTCCGCCACCCTGCTTTGGGAGAAAGCACCGGCTATGATTACACCCGCAGCGGCAATCCTACAAGGCAAGCTCTCGAAGAAGGACTGGCCCGCCTTGAAGGAGGCGCCGGCGCCTGTGCGTTTTCTTCCGGTCTGGCGGCTATCACTACACTTTTAATGCTGTATCAGCAAGGCGACCATTTGATTGTCGTCGAAGACTGTTACGGCGGCACTTATCGCCTTTTTGAACAAGTGCTGTCGCGCTTTGGCCTGACTGCTTCCTATGTCGACGCGACCACCCTCGATGCCATCGGACAAGCCTTGCGCCCGGAAACTAAAGCCGTCTTCATTGAAACCCCCACAAACCCCCTCCTGCGCATTGTGGATTTGCGGGCCTTGGCTTCGTTTTGTCGCAGCAATAATCTCCATCTTATTGTAGATAATACGTTTTTGACGCCGTACTTCCAGCGCCCCTTAGAGCTTGGCGCCGACCTTGTCGTACATAGCGGCACCAAGTATCTTGCAGGACACAACGATTTGCTTTGCGGCGTCATCGTCGCTAAAGAACCGGAATTGGCCGAAAAAGTAAAGTTTCTGCAAAATGCTACCGGCGCTATTCTCAGCCCCAGCGATAGCTGGCTGCTCATCCGCAGCTTGAAAACTCTGGCGCTGCGCATGGAAAAGCACAACGCTAATGCGCTGTCTATTTCTCGGTGGCTGCTAGAACACCCAAAAGTCAGCCGCGTATTCTATCCCGGACTGCCGCTGCACAACGGCCATACGATTCATGAAAGCCAAGCCAGCGGCTACGGCGGCATGGTGTCTTTTGAAGTAAATGACCCGGCTTTGGTACCCCAGGTATTGGCTAAAGTCCAGCTCATCCAATTTGCCGAAAGCTTGGGAGGCGTTGAAACGCTGATTACTTTCCCCGCCGTGCAAACCCACGCGGACATTCCCGCTGCCGACCGTGAACGCCTTGGCATCTCTGACTGCCTGCTGCGTCTATCCGTCGGCATTGAAGACGCCGACGACCTCATCGCAGACCTGGATCAGGCTTTAGGCTGAAGAATACAGAAAACGAAAAAGAGAATCAAAGTAACTGAGGGTACGATAGAGGGTTACGAAAACACTATAAAATAAAACAAAGGAGCCGCTGCTTTCATGAGCACTCCGCTAAACTAAGGAGTTTTTTCGCCAGACGAGAAAGAAAAAACAGGCATAGCGGCGCTATACCGAGGCTTTCTGACGATGTCCGGCGGAAAAAGAACCCGTTTAGCGTGAGATGCGAGTAAAGCAACGTCGCCTTCAAGGAGGACTTATTATGCATGATTTTGCTACCCGCCTGCTGGCTCCCGGCCTGCCGGCAAACGAACGCCTAGGGGCCAGCAGCGTCCCTGTATTTCAAACTTCCACCTTTGACCAACGTTATGAAGAAAACGCGCCCTTTGAATACTCCCGCAGCGGCAATCCTACAAGGCAGGCGCTGGAAACGGTAGCCGCAGACCTAGAAGGAGGCAGCCAAGCTTTTGCTTTTGCTTCCGGCATCGCCGCCGTCAGCGCCTCGCTGCTGCTTTTTTCTCAAGGCGATCACATCTTGGCGGCCAGAGATATCTACGGCGGCACGCACCGCGTGTTGACCCGCCTCTGCCCGCGCTGGGGTATTGAGCACTCCTTCATTGACCCGAATGACCAGGCGCAGCTGGAAGCGTCTTTGCGCCCCACCACCAAAGCTCTTTATTTAGAAACCCCCTCCAATCCGCTGCTGGCGATCACCGACCTGAAGGCCGCCTGCGCCTGGGCCAAAAAACACGAACTGTTGGTTATCGTCGACAACACCTTTATGACCCCTTTCCTGCAGCGGCCTTTAGAGCTGGGCGCCGATATTGTCGTCCACTCGGCTACTAAATTCATCGCCGGTCACAGCGATGTCATTGCCGGCCTCGTTATTGTTAAAGACAAGGCGCTGGCCAAAGAAGTCTATCTGCTGCAAAACGGTCTAGGCGCTGTGCTGGGTCCGCAGGACAGCTGGCTGACGTTGCGCGGCCTGCGCACGCTGCAGGTCCGTCTGGAAGCCGCGCAAAAATCAGCCGCCTATATCGCTGCCGAGCTGCAGCAATGGTCGGAAGTAAAAGCCGTCTATTATCCCGGCTTACTCAATCATCCCGGCCGCAGCATTCACGAAGGACAAGCCGCTGGCCCTGGCGCTGTGCTTTCTTTTGATTTAGTGAACTTCAAATTGACGCAGCGCCTCTTAGGGCAAGTAAAGCTCCCCGCCGTTGCCGTCAGCCTTGGCGGCGTAGAAAGCATTCTCTCCCATCCGGCTACCATGTCCCATGCCGCCATTCCTGCAGCGGAACGGCAAAAGCTGGGCATTGCGGATTCCCTTGTGCGCCTGTCCGTAGGTTTGGAAAGTCCAGACGACTTGCTGCAGGATTTACGCCAGGCCCTTCAAGCACGCTAAATAAAGGAATTACACATTCAGACCAATACGCTCCAGCTGCTGCTGCAGAGAACACCAGGATCGCTGCGCGAAAACGGTACGAATTCCCTGGCTTTTCGCTTGTTCTTTAATGTGTTTGGCTGTACCGTGATTAACAAAATCCACCAGCACCACAACCAAAGAGGTGCCGCGCGAAAGCTCAAAACGCTTGCGGTCCGCTGTTTTGCGGCCGCAAATATGCTCAACCTCTTTAATTCCATAGTCTTCCAAATTCTTACGCATATTTCCCAAATGGTCAGCGCCTACAATCATTACCGACATACCATCTCCTCCTTTTTTCTTGGCACTAGAAAATTAAGATAAAGAAAAGGCCGGCAAACAGGCGCCTCCGCGCTCTGTTTGCCGGCCTTCCGCTTTCGGATCAGCCGTTTATTCTCTTGTATTACAAATTCACGTTACGCTATCGTTTACTGCTGGGCAGCGGCAAAGCCGCGTTCCAAATCTGTCAAAAGATCTTCTACGTCTTCAATACCGATAGAAAGGCGAATCATGTCATCCGGCGCTCCGGCAGCAGCACGTTCTGCAGCGTTTAGCTGCGAATGAGTCGTGCTGGCCGGATGGATAACCAACGATTTGGCGTCGCCCACATTGGCCAGCAAGGAGAAAAGCTGCAGCGAGTCAATGAACGCTTTGCCTTCCTTCAAGCCGCCTTTGATGCCAAAGGTCAGGATCGCGCCCGCTCCTTTGGGCAGGTATTTTTTCGCCAATTCATGCTGTGAGTCACCTGGCAGTCCTGGGTAATTGACCCAGGAAACCTGCGGATGTTTGGCCAGGTATTGCGCCACTTGCAGCGCATTGTCCGCATGACGGCGCAAACGCAGATGGATGGTTTCCAGACCTTGCAGGAACAAGAAGCTGTTGAACGGGCTGACCGTAGCGCCCAAGTCACGCAGAATCTGCACGCGCAAACGCAGGATATAGGCCAAAGCCCCAAGATCTTTGGTATAGCTCAGTCCGTTATAGCTAGGATCGGGTTCGCTCAAATTGGGAAACTTACCGTTATCCCAGTTAAATTTACCGCTGTCGACAACAATGCCGCCCATGGATGTGCCATGCCCGCCGATAAACTTGGTAGCCGAATGAATGACAATGTCCGCGCCAAAGCGGATAGGCTGCAGCAAGTACGGAGCAAAGGTATTATCTACAATCAGCGGAATGCCGTTTTCATGGGCAATGGCCGCTACCGCTTCAATATCCAGAACGTTAATCTGCGGATTGCCGATGGTCTCCGCATAGATGGCTTTGGTATTAGGTCCAATGGCTTTGCGGAAATTTTCCGGATCGCTGGGATCGACAAAACTTACAGTTATGCCCAATTTAGGCAGCGTATGGGCAAACATATTGTGCGTGCCGCCATACAAGCTAGCCGAACTGACAATGTCGTCTCCTGCTTGGACAATGTTAAAGATGGCGCTGCTAATAGCCGCATGGCCGGAAGCAAACGCAACAGCCGCCGCGCCTCCTTCCAGAATCGCCACCCGTTTTTCAAAAACATCGGTTGTCGGATTCATAATGCGCGTATAAATATTGCCGGACTCCTTCAAGCCGAACAAATTAGCTGCATGCTCACTATCACGGAATGCATAGGCTGTCGTCTGATAAATCGGCACCGCCCGCGAACCGGTGGCTGGATCCGGCTCCTGTCCTCCATGAACCATCAACGTATCTGGCCGTAAATCTGTTGGCAAACTCATTCAACAACACTCCTTTGCATTACTAATCTCACTACAATGTTTCTAAATCATACGGCGTATCTTGGTACATATAGTAGTTAAGCCAGTTGGCGAAAAGCAAATGCGCCGCGCTGCGCCAGGTAACCAGCGGCTTTTGCGCCGGATCGTCCTGGGGATAATAATTGCGGGGCACTGCAATATCCAGTCCTTTGGCAATATCGCGCTCATACTCCTTATGCAGGGTCAGCGCGTCGTATTCCACATGGCCCGTCAAAAAAATCTGCCGGCCCGTGGCATCTGCCACGAGATAGACGCCAGACTCCGCCGATTCCGCCAGAATGCGGAGCTCTCGCACCTGTTCCAGCGATTGCCTACAAATATCGGTATGCCGCGAATGGGGCACATAAAAAATATCGTCTAAACCGCGCAACAACGGTTCTCTCTCGGTAGCCACGCAGCGATGCGGAAAGACGCCGAACATCTTCGCCGGCAAATCCACCTTCGGCACGCCATAGTGATAGTACAGCCCCGCCTGGGCTCCCCAACAAATATGCATGGTCGAATATACATGAGTCTTTGACCATTCCATGATCTCGCATAACTCCGGCCAATATGCCACTTCCTCAAAAGGCATCTGTTCCACCGGGGCGCCGGTAATAATCATGCCGTCATATTTACGATTCTTCACATCCTGGAAGGTCTCGTAGAATTTCACCAAATGCTCTTGCGACGTATTACTCGGCTCATAGGATGCCGTGTACAGCAAGTCAATTTCCACCTGCAGCGGCGTATTCCCTAACAGGCGCAGCAACTGCGTTTCCGTAACGATTTTTGTCGGCATCAAATTGAGCAGCAGCAGCTTCAAGGGACGAATATCCTGCGAGTACGCCCGGTCCTCATCCATGATGAAAATATTTTCGTTTTCCAGCACGCTACGCGCCGGCAGGCGATTGGGTATTTTAATCGGCATAGCATCCTCCGTGCAAAAAAGGTCAGAAAAGCAGCGCTTTTCTGACCTTCAGTATTTCTGATCAGTCAACTTAAACATTGATTACAAAATATCACAGTCTCACCGCGTTGTCAAGACAAAGTGAAAACCACTTCTTAACACTCTCAGCTTTCCACTCTATCCCGGCTGCCCCAGGTTCCTTGCAAACCGCGAATAGCCGCCACCCCTAATTCCGGCTCCCGATCCAGATCCAGATATACCCCTTCTGGCAATTCAAGCAACGGACGCGGGCTCAACGAATGTGGAAATTGGCGAATCACGCCTTCCCTTCCGTCATCCAGCACGACCGTCGCCCCTAAAAGCAAATCTTTAAGACGGTCCGCCATTTTCATGCAAATAGCAGGATTAAAACGTTCAAACATGCCCTGCAATAACTCTTCCAGCGCCTCTAACGGCGAATGGGCTTCGCGGTAAGGCCGCGGCGAAACCATAGCGTCATACACGTCAGCAATCGCTACAAGCTGCGCTAACGGGGAGATATCATCCCCCTTCAATCCTTCCGGATAGCCACTGCCGTCCAGACGTTCATGATGGTGCAATGCCGCCCGGCAAACCCGATCCGATACACTGACCCCTAATAGCAGTTGATAACTATGAAAAGGATGGCAGTACATCACATGCTGTTCGTGCGCCAAAAGCACATCGTGTTTCTCCAAAATGTGCTCTGGCACCCGGCTTTTTCCCATATCATGAAGCAATCCGGCCGTTACGGCATCACGCACCATGGTTTCATCGTAACTTTGCCAAAGCGCCAGCAAACCGCATAAAAGACCTACATTCAAACTATGATGCAAAAACGACTCCCGCCCCTGACCAGACATGCTTAAAAGCGAAAAAATATCGGGTTGGTGCAAAACAACCATCGTCTCTTCCGCCAGCAAATTCAGGCTTTCTTTTTCGACTACGCCGCCATAGCGCAGTTGCTGAAAAACTCCCTCCAACGTTCCCAACAAACTTTGATAGGTTTCGCGGAACAACGTCTGCATGGCGAAATTCGCATCATTCGCGGCTGGAACATATACCACTACCGCCTCTTGGCCTCGCAATCGCAATAGCTCTAAAATCCGCTCCGTCAGCAAGGCTCCCTCTGCCAAAAAAGCGGTTTTTTCGCCTTCTAGGCAGATCGGCTCCGCCACAGCCATTCCTGGCTGCACTTCTTGTAAAAAAAGTCGGATTTTCTTCCTTTCCGCCATACTATTCCCTCCAATTTACGGTTTTTTCAAAGATAACTCAAAGCTATCACAGCCAGTTACAAGCGTCAATACGGATTTTAGCCTCAACTTTGACCCTTTTCTTTCTTTGTGTTCACTTTATCAAAATAAGTATCTTCTTATCAAAATTCGACATTGTTTTTTTAAGTTTAACTGCTAAAATGAAATTAAAAAGATACAAAGTCTGGAGGTTTCTATGACCACTTCCATTGGTGCGCAAATCAAAGAACTGCGTCGCCGCCGCGGTCTTACGCTGCGAGAGGTGGCACAAAAAACAGGCCTTTCTACAGGTTTCCTCTCGCAACTAGAGCGAGATCTCACCGACATCGCCGTAGATTCCCTGCGCAAAATCGCCGTAGCTCTCGATGTAGAACCCAGCCTTTTTTTCAGCAGCCCCCCTCTTGGAAAAAAACGCTTGTTGCGCAGCTACGAGCGACAAACTGCACAAATTGAGCCAGGCCGCTTCATCCACTACCATCTCACGAATCAAGCCGAACCAAAGGCCATGCTGCCTCGACTTGTAGAACTTCTTCCATTAAATAAGGAAGAAAGCCTTCTTCCTTACAGCCATGACGGCGAGGAATTCATCTACGTTTTAGAAGGCGTGCTGACCCTTGTTCTTGACGGTGAACGCCAAGAACTCTGCCCAGGAGACTCCGCCCATTACCCTTCTTCCTTGCCGCACAACTGGGGCAATCTTACCAACAAATGCGTCCGCTTTCTCGTCGTCAGCCACCCGAACCCCCATTAGGGAAAGGAAAAACAAGAGTAGAGGGAGTAAAGGGAGGGCTCGCAGAGGGTTACGGCGGCGTCATTGTATTTGAGACTTTTATTGAAGCAAGGCGGTCCGCAGGATGAAAAAGATGTCTACGACGGATCACAGTTTCGCCTGTTTGAGCATAGCGAGTTAAGAAACTGCCGTCTTAGACAGCTTTTTCAAGGCGCGCGCAAATCTTGTCTCAAATACAATGCCGCCGCCAGTAAAAGTTATGTTCTGTGGGAGCGTTCATTAAACCAGTAGCTCCTTAATTTAGAAACGACCAACAACCGGAGGTTTTTATGCTGCTATTTCAAATCCAACGCTTCTGCATCCACGACGGACCGGGCATTCGGACGACCTTCTTTTTCAAAGGCTGTCCGTTGCGCTGCCTTTGGTGCCACAACCCGGAAAGCCAAGCGTTTCAGCCACAACTGCTGCATGCTGCGGAAAAATGCATTGCCTGCGGTTATTGTGAAAGCGTCTGCCCTCAGCAAGCGCCGCCGCAGGGCCGACTGCAAAGAAACAACTGCCAAGCCTGCGCTCTCTGCTGCGAAGAATGCCTGGGAGACGCCCGTCACTTGGCAGGCCGCCAGTACTCCTTGGCAGAGGCTTTGCAGCTGGCCCTGCGGGACGAAGCGTTTTACGCCTCCTCCGGCGGCGGCATTACTTTATCTGGCGGCGAACCGCTGGCACAGCCGGAAGCCGCTCTTGCGTTAGCCAAGGCCGCCAACACAAGAGGCCTTTCCGTCGTTGTCGATACCTGCGGTCATGTGCCGTTTGAGCATTTTGCCGCTATTCTTCCATATACGCGGCTCTTTCTTTACGATTTGAAGCATCCAGACGATGCAGAACACCAACGTCTTACAGGCGTCGGCAACAAGATCATCCTGGATAATTTGCGCAAACTGGCCGCAGCAGGCGCCTCTCTCTCGCTGCGCCTGCCCCTTGCAGCCGATCGCAATGACCGTCCCCAAGATCTTGCCGCGTGGCTGCCACTGTTTGAAGAGATTAAGCCGCAGCGCATCCACTTGCTTCCCTATCATAGCATTGGCGGTTCCAAATCAAGCCGCCTGGGCTATCCCGTTTTCCAGGGACAGCCGCCCACAGCTTCTACCTTAGAACATTGGCTTACTACCATTCAGAACGCCGGCCATCCGGTGCAACAAGGAGGATAATACAATGAAACACGAACGAGGCATGAATGAACGCATCCGTAGCCTGCGCCAGGAGAGTACCACGGCGGAACCTCGCCTATCCCTGGAGCGCAGTCGTTTGGTTACCGAAGCCTATGAAAAATACGAAGGCCGCGTCCCCGTGCCTATGCTGCGAGCCTTGACACTGCAGCATATTATGCTGCACAAATCCCTCTACCTGGGACCCGGCGAGCTGTTAGTCGGCGAGAAATCCGAAGCCCCGCAGCAAGCGCCTTCTTTTCCCGAGCTTTGCTGCCACACCGAAGACGATCTCACCGTCATGGACCAACGAGAAATTGTGTATTTCCGCGTTGGCGAGGACGAAAAAAAGCTGCAAAAAGAACGAATTATTCCGTTTTGGAAAAATCGCGCCTTGCGCGGCAAGATCTTGGATTCTCTGCCGCAGGAATGGCACGATTGTTATGAAGCCGGCCTTTTCACAGAGTTTATGGAGCAGCGCGGTCCTGGGCACACCGTTGCCGACGGCAAAATGTACCAAAGCGGCCTTTTGGATGTCCAGAAACGAATTGATACCTCCTTGGCCGCACTAGACCCGCTGACCGATTCTTCCTATCTAGATAAAAAAGCGCAGCTCACAGGGATGCGCATTGCCTGCGACGCCATGATGCTCTATGCCGCCCGCTATGCCGCCTTGGCACAGGAGCTGGCGGAAAAAGAAAGCGATCCGCAGCGAAAAAGCGAGTTACAAACCATTGCTGCCAACTGCCTTACCGTCCCGGCGCATGCGCCGCAAACGTTCCATCAGGCGCTGCAGATGTATTGGTTTATGCACATCGGTGTAACGACAGAAATCAATCCCTGGGACGCTTACAGCCCTGGCCGCCTAGATCAGCACCTGATTCCCTTTTATCGTAAAGACCTGGCCGAAGGACGCCTGACGCGAGAACAAGCCAAGGAGCTGCTGCAATGCTTCTGGGTTAAGTTCAACAACCAACCCGCTCCTCCCAAAGTAGGCATTACCCTCAAAGAAAGCGGCACTTACACGGATTTTGCCAATCTCAACACCGGCGGCATCACGCCCGACGGCAACGACGGCGTTAACGAAGTCTCCTATCTAATTCTGGAAACCATGGACGAACTGCGCCTGCTGCAACCCAGCTCCAACGTGCAGATCAGCCGCCGCACGCCGCAAGATTTTCTCAAAAAAGCCTGCGCTATTTCCCGCCAGGGTTGGGGACAGCCTGCTTTTTACAATACCGAAAGTATCGTGCAAGAGCTGCTTAACGCCGGCAAGTCCCTGGAGGATGCGCGCCAAGGCGGCGCCAGCGGCTGCGTAGAGACAGGCGCTTTCGGCAAGGAAGCCTATATCCTGACAGGCTATCTCAATCTCCCCAAAATTTTGGAGCTCACGCTCTTCAACGGCGTGGATCCCATGACCGGCAAGCGTCTGGGACCGGCAACCGGGGAAGCGGCTTCCTTCAGCGACTTTGACTCGTTCTATCGGGCCTATGAAGAACAGCTGCACTACATGACAGATATCAAAGTAAAAGGCAATCAAATTATCGAAGGTCTATACGCCCGTTATATGCCCGTGCCTCTTCTGTCTTGCCTTGTAGACGACTGCATCACAAACGGCCAAGACTACAATGCAGGCGGCGCCCGCTATAATACCAGCTATATCCAAGGCGTCGGCATCGGCACGCTCACCGACAGTCTTGCCGCCATCGAAACTCTGGTCTACAAAGAGAACAAATTCACCCTCCCAGAGCTGGTTACGGCCCTACAAGATAATTTTGACGGCCACCTGCGCTTGCACCATTTAGTGCGCGAAAAAGCCCCTCGCTATGGCAACGACGACGATGCCGCCGACGACCTGATGCAGCGAGCCTTTCGTTCGTTCCACGACGAAGTTACCGGGCGCCCCAATGGCCGCGGCGGCAGCTACCGCGTCAATATGCTTCCCACCACTTGCCATGTGTACTTCGGCTCCGTCCTCGGCGCCAGCCCCAACGGACGCTTAGCTCACAAGCCGGTATCCGAAGGCATTTCACCTGAAAAAAGCGCTGACCGCCTAGGCCCCACCGCCGTCATCCGCTCAGCGGCCAAGATGGATCAGCTTCTCACTGGCGGGACCCTGCTCAATCAGAAATTTAATCCTGCCGCCGTTGCAGGCGAAGCAGGCCTTGAGCACATGGCCGCTCTTGTACGCGCCTACTTCTCCCTGGACGGCCATCACATTCAATTCAACGTCATTGACCGGGCAACGCTCTTAGCTGCCCAAGAACACCCCGAAGATTACAAGGATCTTATCGTCCGCGTCGCCGGCTATAGCGACCACTTCCACAATCTCAGCCGAGAGCTGCAGGATGAAATCATCGAACGCACGGAACAGACGATTGGCTAAAAACATACAACACAAAATCAGACCGCTAAATCTATAGATTTAGCGGTCTGATTTTATGTTGACGCCATGCAGGCGTCAATCCATTTTCCCTTGGATCTTCGCTGCCAACAACCACTGTCTGGCAAATACGACCGCCTGGGCTGTCAACGTTTCGCAAGCATGCGAAGGCCCGTCTTGCGGAAAGCCTTGCGGCCGCAGCTTCCGGCACAGCAAGCTGCCAAAACGGGCTTCAAAGGCAGCCGCAAAGCCCCGGCAATGTGCCGAGATTTCTTCTGCCGACTCCTCCGCCAACGCTCCTTGCAAACCAAGAAAGACCAGCATCCCTTCCACCAAGCCGCACTGCGCTCCATAACCGCCAGCGCCATGAAGCCCAGCCATCGCCTCTGCCCATAGGGGCGGCAATGACAGCTGCGCCGCTTCACATTGCAGAGCCAATTGCGTCCGAGCGCAATTCCAATCGTTCTGCCAATAACACTGGTGTACACGCTCACATGCCCATTGTTGCACCGCATCCGCCATCTCAAATTCCTCCTAAGCGCAACAGTCCCATTACGCCAAGGCCTGCAGCCATCGTCCATACGGCTTGGCTGGTCCTCCACGCTACCCAAGCAGCCGCTGCGCCTGCCACAAGATAGGTGTTATGCCAAGACAGATCTAGCTGTCCTTGGGGCAAAAGCAAAGCCGGTACTACCAGCGCCGCCAAAATACCGGTAGGCACCTGCGCCGTCCAACGTTCCAACCCCTTCGGCAAACCGGTTAAACGCAACAGCAGAAAACTTCCTACCCGCGTAGCATACGTAGCGCCTGCCATAACTAAAATGATCAGCCAATATTCTTCACGCATTTTGCTTCTCTCCCTCCAGACAGCCGCCCACAAACGCTGCCGCTACCGTAGCCAAGAGCAAATACCATTTCCCCGGCAAATACAACGAGCCCACTACAGAAATAACGGCTCCTGTCAGCGCCGCCGCCAAGCCCGGCTTGTGACGCAAACGCGGCATCAGCATAGCTAAGAAGGTAGCCGGCATGACAATATCCAGACCCCAGGCCAAAGGATCTCCCAGCTGGCTGCCTACCGCTACGCCTAAAGCCGTAGAAACAGCCCAAGTACAGTAGCCAGCGGCATTGCTGCCCCATTGATAGGCCGGTTGATAACCATGCGTGGCAATACGGCTTACGGTCACCGCATAGGTTTCATCTGCCATGCCAAACGCCAGCAGCGCCTGCTGCCAAAAAGGAAGCTTCAATACGTAAGGTGCAATGGATGCTCCCATTAACAAATGACGCAAATTGACAAGGAGTGTGGTTAAGCCTAGTACGCTCCAAGACACCACTCCCTGGCCCAGCAGCAAAATAGCAAAAAACTGCGCCGCTCCCGCAAAAACCAACAACGACATGCCCATGGTTTCTGCCGGCGTCATTCCGGCACCCAGCGCCAGCATGCCAAAAGTAAGGCCAAACGGAAATACGCCCAGCATCAGCGGCGCCGTATCTTTCATGCCCAGACAAAATTCTTTTCGCCAGGCACTATCAACACATTCTAGCATCATTTTCCCTCCTGATTTTGCATTTTGTATTTTCTTGCATTTGCATCTTACCAAGGAGGATTTGAATTGGAAATAGCCAATTTAAGATATTCAAAGAAATATCTGGCTTTTTTCAGGAGGAACAGAAAATGGACTTAACCAATTTTTTGCAAACTCAATTACAGCCCCCATCTTCTCTGCCGCTTTATAAACAATTGTCCCTGGCGCTGACAAAAGCCATTGAAACCGGCCAGCTTCGCAACGGGCAACGCCTGCCGCCGGAACGGCGTCTAGCAGAAGACCTGCGTCTAAGCCGCACTACCATTGTCAATGCGTACCGCCTCCTGGAACAAAACGGCAGCGTATCTTCGCGCATTGGCAGCGGCACCTATATCGGCGAAGACGCCGCTTCTGCCCCCCTGCCGCCGATGCCTTGGAACCAGCTCTTACTGCCGCATTTGAGTAGTCCCCTTTCCTCAATTTTGCGCAGTCTTTTGGCCATTCCCGCTGCTGCTGACAGCATTTCCCTAGCCGCCGGCATGCCGGCTCCTGCGCTATACCCCCTAGATATGCTGCAGCAGCTACAGCAACCGGTTCCCGCCTCCGAACTTGGCTATCTGCCGATCGAAGGATATGCGCCCTTACGTCAGGAGCTTGCGGCTTGGCTAGCAAACCGCCAGCTTCACTTAGACGCGGAGGATCTCATGATTCTTAGCGGCTCTCAGCAAGGTCTGTATCTTCTCTGCAAATGTTTTATCTCTCCCGGTGATAGTATTGTCGTCGAATCACCAACCTATTTGGGAGCCATCCAAGTCTTCCAGGCGGCCGGCGCACGCCTGCTCACTCTCCCCGGTCCCTTGAACAGCCAGTCGCTGCCTTTCTTGGAGGACTACCTTGTCCGCTACCGCCCCAAGCTATTCTATCTGGGCTCGTCCTTCCAAAATCCTACCGGCCGCAGTCCCGACGCCTCAGTATGCCAAAAGTTTCTAGACTTGGCCGCCAAGTATCATCTGGTCATTGTAGAAGACGACGCCTATGGACATCTACACTACGAAACGCCCGCCCCGCAGCCTTTAAAAAGCCGCGACCACTACGGCGGCGTCTTGTATCTAGGGTCTGCCTCCAAAATCTTTTTCCCCGGTTTACGTACCGGCTGGCTGGCAGCGCCGCGGGAAGTGCTCAATCGCCTGGCCGAAGAAAAACAGTACGCCGATCTGCACAGCAACAATCTGGCGCAGCTATGTCTGGCAGAATATATGCGCTCCGGTAAAGCGGACGCTCATTTGCGCCACATCCGCGGCCACTACCAGCGCCGCCGTGATGCGTTAGCCCAAGCGCTTAAACGCCATTGCAGCGCAGATCTTGCTTTTGAATTACCCCTCGGCGGCTTCTATCTTTGGTGCCGTCTCAAAGGAGAAGGCTCCGCCCAGGCTCTTTTATACGAAGCCGCCCGGCAAGGCGTGTCCTTTGTTCCGGGCGAAGCCTTTTACGCCGACCGCGCCGGTACGGATTATTTCCGGCTGTGCTTTGCTACACACGACGAGGCCGCCATGGAAATTGCCGCCCAGCGCTTAGGGCAAGCCTTGCGCAATCTGCGCAAGCACCCGCGCCGCCATACCATCCCCGCCTTCCGCTCCGGTCAGCCTATCCTCTAAGGGAACCGCTCATTAAATGAGCGGCTCCCTGGAAAATTGCAAAAGTTAATATACCCAAAGAACATGACAGAAAAGACATATGTAAAAGAGCTGCAAACAAGAAGATTTTCTTTATTTGCAGCTCTTTTACATATGCCATGATTCTCAAACTTTGTAATTTTAAAATTCAAGTAAAGCTAAGACTATCAGGGGTTGCTCCGAATTTTGGCAACCTCAGAACTATACCAAAATCCTCGTAACCCTCCCTTTACTCCCTCTACTCCTGTTAAAATCCTCATAACCTCTAAGCCAGGAGAAGCCGCTTTTTGCCGGACTCCTGCCAGCTATAAACCTTCATCCGACCAGATACGCCCTGGGTCGTAAATACGCCTTGAAATGCTTTGATGTCATCCACGCTTGCACCGACAGACCCCACAGCCACAACCAGCTGACCATCCCGCAGCGTCACAGTCAAGGGACTCTTGCGGGACACCGCAGACACCGGCACCTGCCACAAGGTCTGCTGGCGATGCGGCAGCCACGCCTCGACATAACCGCCGTCAAAGCGAAGCTGCAGCCAAATCGGCCCCCGCTCCGTATCCAGATACATCGTCAAAACCGAACCGCTTTCCACACTGCGCAAATCATACAATTCCAATTTCCCAGAAGCAGGCGCTTCTAAAAAAGCATAATCCAGCGGCTCCATGGTTGCAGCAGCAGCCACACTCATCTCTTGTTCTTCCTGCAGCACTGCTTGCGCAGAGGCAGCCGGCAAAAGCAAAAGACTCGCTGCTAACCCCAAACAAAGCCCTACCGTCTTTCTCATTCGTACTTCCTTCCTTACTCAACCAACCGTTTCTTACGCGCTAAAACCTGGCCCAAACCTTGCCATCTTTACCATTTTATGCGTCACCGTCGGTCGGCGTCAAGGAAAATACTGCACTCTACCCCCTGCGTTATTTCACCTCAACCACCTGTCCGCCAGTGAGTTCCTGCAATTGCTGGCTTGTCACGCGAAATACCGCAAAAGGCGAACCTGCCGCCGCCCAAAGTTCGGCGTATTGAAAAAGGTCTTCGTCCAGCAGGCACGGAATCTCCTCTATATGCCCTACCGGCGGAATGCCTCCAATGGCAAAGCCGGTATGTTCCAATACATAGTCCGCATCCGGCTTGCGCAGGGCCTCGCCAAAATACTTGGCTACTTTGCGTTCGTTAATGCGGTTAGCGCCGCTGGCTATCACCAAAAACGGCATACCGCTCTTTTTCCCCTGAAAAACAATGGACTTGGCAATCTGCCCTACCTCGCAGCCAATCGCCGCAGCCGCCTCCGCCGCTGTCCGCGTCGTTTCTTCCATATTCCGCACCTGCAACGGCAGCCCGGACGCTTCCAATACTTGCCGCACTCTGCCAACGCTTGTCTTTTCTTCCATAAGAAACCCCTCCCTATCTCTCACCACACACAACCCATTACAATAATGTTATTATATCACAATTTTTTTTCATTTTTGTTATTTTATTTGAAGCATTTGCTTCCTCTTCCTTCTTTCTCCCAAAAATCATTCACTTCCCAATTGCGATATGATACAATGGCCTAATGAAGTTATTGTTAGATAGGAAGCCGCCACTTTGTGGTTTCTTAAAAGAAGGAGTTTTAGTATGGAACTGCTTAAAGAACGCATTCGCAAGGAAGGCCTGGTTCTAGAAAACCGCATTTTAAAAGTCGATTCGTTCCTCAACCAGCAAATTGATCCTGTTTTGATGATGGAGCTAGGCGAAGAATTCGCCAGGCGCTTCGCCAACGAAGGCGTACAGCGCATTTTCACTATAGAAGCCTCCGGCATCGCCATTGCTCTGCCTACGGCGCTGCGCATGGGCGTCCCTTTGGTATTCGCCCGCAAAATACGCTCTACCACCATGAATGATCAGGTATATGCTACCCAAGTCCACTCTTACACTAGAAATCTCACTAGTGATGTCATTGTATCTAAACGCTTCCTGCCGCCTGGCGAGCGCGTCTTGATTATCGATGATTTTCTGGCTAACGGAGAAGCTGCTTTAGGTTTGGCCGAGCTGGTACGCCAAGCAGGCAGCAAAGTTGTCGGCATCGGTATTGCCATTGAAAAATCCTTTCAACCCGGCGCCGCCAAAATCAAAAACGCCGGCTACCGTCTGGAATCGCTGGCCCGTATTGCCGACTTCAAATCTGGCCAGGTTCGCTTTGTAGGTGAAGAACCGTCGCCGGATGTTTCAATTTAAACAAGAAAAACAGACAAGGAACGAACACAGAGTAACTGAGTAACAGAGGGTACGCAGAGGGATCCGATATCATCAGCCAAAAACGAGGAGTTTTGCTGCAAACAGCAAAACTCCTCGTTTTATGTCTGTATCACTTTTCTCTGCTTCCTCTTTGTTCCGTCCCTCGTTAAACAACTATTTTTATAAATACTTGTTTTTACCGGCTTCCAAATCTTTTTCTTCTGCCGAAACGCCATTAAGAAGCAAGTTAAGCACAATAGCGGCGATACTGCCAGCGGTGATGCCGCTGTGTAAAATGACTTGAGCCCAGGCCGGGAAGTTGTGATAGAAATTCGGCACCGCTAGAGTAATCATGCCCACGCCCAGACTGACGGCAACAACCATAATGTTCTGCGTACCGTCGAACTCAACGCGCGACAAGGTTTTCATCCCGCTGGCCGCAACCATGCCGAACATGGCAATACCTGCGCCGCCCAGAACGGGCAAGGGAATGGCGGCAATCACCGCAGCCAGTTTGGGCACGAGGCCCAAAAGAATCAGAATAACTCCGGCAGCGGTAACTACAAAGCGGCTTTTGACCCTCGTCAATGCTACCAAGCCTACGTTCTGTGCGAAGGCCGTATAGGGAAAGGAGTTGAAAATACCGCCCAGAATCGTGGAGAAGCCATCCGCCCGCAAGCAGCGGCTCAAATCCTCTTTAGTAATCTTCTTGTCGACAATTTCGCCTACGGCGATACAGTCGCCAGTCGTCTCCGTCATAACCACCAGCATGACCAGCACCATAGCGGCAATAGAGGCCGCATCAAAAGTAGGATAGCCGAAAGCAAAAGGGGTAGTAATTCCCAGCCAGGAAGCATCGCCTACTTTGGAAAAATTGACCATGTCGAAAAAGCTGGCTAAGATCGTACCGCACAACAAACCTAAGAGCACTGCAATGTTGCTGATAAATCCTTTGAAAAAGCGGTAAAAGAAAAGAACCAACGCCAAGGTCACCAACGCCAGCAAGATATAAGCCGCGCTGGCAAAGTCCTTAGCCGCCGGATTGCCGCCGCCAGCCCAGCGCACCGCCACCGGCATCAGCGTCACGCCGATAATCGTAATGATCGTCCCCGTCACCACCGGCGGGAAGAAGCGCAAAAGGGAGCTGAAATAAGGAGCGGCGAGATACGTTATAATCCCGGCCACAATAATCGAGCCGTAAATACCGGTCAGTCCGTGCGCTTGGCCGATTAAAATCATGGGTGTCACGGCGGCAAAAGTCACTCCCTGGATCATGGGAATTTTCACGCCCATATTCCCAAAGCCGACAGTTTGGATAATGGTGGCAATGCCGCAGGTAAACAGATCGGCGTTAATCAGATAAATTAATTGCTCGCTGCTCAATCCCAAAGCATTCGCCACAATGAGAGGAACCGCCACTGCCCCGGCGTACATAGCCAGCACGTGCTGCAGACCGTACACAAACAATTTGCTCAGCGGCAGCATCTCGTTAACAGGATGGGTTTTTTCCATGGTTCAGCCTCGTTTCTTGGTTAGTAATGCGTTCAACACTTTTTCCGGCGTCAAGGGCAGCTGTGTCAACTGTACGCCGGTAGCGTTGAAGACGGCATGGGCAATCGCCGGCGCTGGCGTGTTAATGACCGCCTCGCCGATGGACTTAGCGCCGAAAGGACCTGTCGGTTCGTAGCTAGGCTCAAAGGCCACCCGCACGTTTCCCACATCCTTGCGGCAAGGAATCTTATATTGCATAAAATTACAGGTTTCCAAACGCCCTTGCCCAGTATAGCGCACTTCTTCATAGAGCGCCATGCCAATCCCCTGGACAACGCCCCCCTCAGTCTGCACGCGGGCCAAAGCCGGATTGATCACCGTACCGCAATCGACAACGGCCACAAAATCGATAGGCGTCACCTTGCCGGTAGCCTTGTCAATTTCCACTTCCGCAAAGCCCGCCACAAAGGGCGGCGGCGACGTGGGACTGCCGTAAGTGCCCTGCCCTGTCAATTGCTGACATCCCGCGCCTAAAGCCATCCGTTCCGCCAGCTTGGCCACGGTCAATCGCCTCTTGCCATCCTCACTCCAAAACTTCACGCCGTCGAAAGAAATTTGAGCCCCGTCTGCTTCCAATAATTTAGCCGCCTGTTCCAGCATCTTGCCGCGCAATTCCTCCGCCGCCAGCTTAACCGCCATACCAGTCACATAGGTAGTGCTGGAAGCGTACGAACCGGGATCAAAAGGAGACACATCCGTATCTGCAGCATGGACAATCAAATGCTCCAGATTGGTTTCCAGAACCTCCGCCGCCATCTGCGCCAAAATGGTGTCGCTTCCCGTACCCATATCGGTAGAGCCAATAAGCAGCGTATAGTTGCCGTCGTCATTGAGGCGGATTTCCGCCGACGCCGTATCAATGCCGGCAATGCCGGAGCCCTGCATCGTTACCGCCATGCCTACAGCACGCAAGGTGTCCCCAAAATCGCGTACCGGATATTTTTCTTCCCAACCGATGAGTTTCTTGCCGGTAGCAATGCATTGGTCCAGCGTCGAACTCGCCAGCACCTTGCCCTTATAGATAGGGGAATAATCCCCCTGGCGAATCAGATTTTTTTGCCGCAGCTCCACCGGGTTCATCTTTAGTCTGGCCGCCAGCAGATTGACCGCCGACTCTTGGGCGAAGGTCCCCTGCGTTGCCCCATAGCCGCGCAACGCGCCGCCAGGCAGCTTGTTCGTATACACAACCTGTCCCATAAAGCGAACCGCCTTGGCTTTGTGGTACATCGGCAGCGTTTTCTCGCCTACCACGGAAAAGGTGGTAGGCGCATGCTCGCCGTAAGCGCCGCCGTCGGAAAGCCCTTGAATATCCACCGCCCGAATGATTCCCTCTTCATCCGCCCCCAGGCGCACTTTCAAGCGCATGGCATGGCGGCTATTCGTACAACTAAACGTTTCTGTGCGGCTGTAAACAATAATCGCCGCCTTGCCGGTACGTTTAGTCACCGCCGCCACGAACATCTCCACCGCTCCGGTCTGCTTGCCGCCAAAGCCGCCGCCAATGCGAGGCTTGATGACACGAATGCGACTGGCTGGCATTTCCAAGGCTCTTGCCATTTGCCGCCGCACATGAAACGGAATCTGCGTCGAGCTCACAATGGTCAGCCGTCCTGCATGGTCTAGGTAGCTGTAGGCGCGATACGTCTCCATCATGCCATGAGCCTGCGCCTGGGTATAGTAGGTTTCCTCCACCACTACCGGACATTGGGCCAGCTCCGCTTCTACATCGCCGTATTCGTTTTTGTGGGTACAAATAATATTTTTCTCTTTCTCCATGCCGATGGGAAAGTTGCAAAGCACATTATCTTCCGGATGCACGACGCTGGCATGTCTGGCTGCAGTTTCAAAGTCCAGTACCGGCTCCAGCACTTCATATTCCACGCGAATGAGCTGCAGCGCCTTTTCTGCTGTTTTTTCGTCCACTGCCGCCACTATGGCTACGGCATCGCCCACATAACGTACATATTCGTCCAAAATACGCCGATCATAGGGAGACGGTTCCGGATAGGACTGTCCTGCCAAGGTAAAGCGCTCCTGCGGCACGTCCTGATGCGTCAAGACACAGGCCACGCCGGGAACCTTCAGGGCCAAGGAAACATCCACCTGGCGCAGGCGCGCAAAAGCATGAGGGCTGTGCAGCACCTTAACCACCAGCGCCTGAGACGGCGCCAGATCCTCTGTATATACCGGCTGCCCTGTCGCGATAGGCAGCGCATCAATCTTAGGCAGGCTTTGTCCGACCACTTTCATCGCGTTCCACCTCCCAGATAGATTTTAACCGCCCGCAGCTGCCCCATATAGCCGGTGCAGCGACACAAATTGCCTGTCAAGTAATGAAGAATTTCTTCCTCTGACGGCTGCGAAAGCTCCCTCTTCATGGCCAGCACGGTCATAATGAATCCGGGGCTGCAGAAGCCGCATTGCTCCGCGCCTTCGGCGGCGAGGACTTTAGCGAAAGCTTCCGCTTCTTCGCTCACGCCTTCTAACGTAGTGATTTCCTTCCCTGCCGCCCGGAAAGCCGGCACCGTGCAGGAAAGAACCGGCTTGCCCTCAAGCCAGACCGTGCAAAGGCCGCAACAGGACGTATCACAGCCCTTGCGTACGCTCAAATAGCCCTCTTGGCGCAGCACGTCTGCCAAAGAAGCATCCGCCTCTAGCTGCCAGATGGTTTTATGCCCATTAATAATCGTCTCTATTTGCATGCCAGCACCTCCTTGACAGCTCGAACTGTCAGCGCTTCACAAAGTTGACGCCGATACGCTTCGCTGGCGCGATTGTTCCCGGCAAAAGATAATTCTGCCGCCGCCAAGCGCGCCGCCTCTTCCGGCGCAACGCCAGCATCCAAAGCAGCAGCAGCCTGTATCGCCAGCGCCGCACGTCCCGGTCGGGCGCCGACGGCAATTTTCCAAACGCCGTCTGTTTCGGCTGCGGCCATGTTGAGCAGCGGAAAATCGCTGCACGATGTGCGCATCTGCTGGTAAGACGCGCGGCAGGCGCCTTTAGGAATCACTACCTGCGTAAGAATATCCTTTTGCGGCGGCTGCTCCATAAACTGTACTAGCGGCACAATACCGCCCTTGTACAAATGAACCGACGCCTCCAGCACCAACAGCGCCGGCAGCAAATCGGAAAAGCCAAAACGTCCAAACACAGAACCACCTACAGTGACACTGTGCCGAAACTGCACGCCAATAATATGACTCACTGCCTGCGACGCCACGCCGCACCCAAGTTGGCGCATAGAAAGACTCGTTTCCAAATCACGCAAGGATGCCATCGCCCCTAAGCGCACTTCTTCCTCATTTGCTTCTATATAATTCAACTCACAAGCAGACAAGTCCACCGCCGTGCCCCGTTTTGCCGACCCCAGGCGCAAAAAAGCGCCGCCGCCCAGAAGGAAATTGTTCTTTTGCGCCGTCAGTATTTCGTAAGCTTCCGCCAACGACTGCGGCTGTGCCAGCTTCTGAAAAGTAAGCATACTATCCCTCCTGTTTATCAACCTAGAAAACAAGTTCTCTTCTAGGAAAATTGTACCACAAGGCCACTGCCTGGAAAACAGGCAAAAGCCATCAAGTCTTCTTTGCACCAAAGAGTTTCTGTTTGTTTTACAATTATGTGTTTTTCCTGCTATACTTTAAGCATAAGAAACACAGAAACGAGCGTGCCCAAATGGAACTTTTCATTGCCAGACAACCGATTTTCGACACTCAAAAAAATGTTGTCGCCTACGAACTGCTTTTTCGCAGCCCCGGAGCCGTAACGGCCACCCACACGGATGACACTGCGGCAACACGCGCCGTCCTCTCTAATGCCTTTTTGATGATGGGCATCGACTCTCTTACTGATGGCCAAAGGGCTTTTGTCAACTTTGGCACCGCCACCCTTCTCGATCAAGTGCCGCAGCTTTTGCCTGCCAATATTCTCACCGTAGAAATTCTGGAAACCGTCGAGCCGACCCAAGAAGTCATCAATGCCTGCGCCTTGCTAAAAAAAGCCGGCTATACCTTAGCCTTAGATGACTTTGAACCCGACAAGGCGCAGATTCCTCTCATTTTATTGGCTGACATCATCAAAGTCGACTTTCGCAGCCCCAAAAGCATGCAAGGACGCCAATTCGCCGAACGCCTCTGTCCCGGCCGCATTCGCTACTTAGCGGAAAAGGTCGAAACAGAAGCTGAATTCCGCCAGGCTCTAGCGGACGGATACACTCTATTCCAAGGCTATTTTTTCAGCCGCCCCGCCATTCTTTCTCAAAAAAGCATTCCTGTCAATCACATGCACTATTTGCAACTCTTAAACCAGCTTTACACCGCCGATTTTGATGTGGAGCGTTTTGAGCAGCTCATCAAGCGAGACCTCTCCCTGTCGCTGCAGTTTCTTAAGTATATAAATTCCGCTTTTTTCGGTTTCCGCGTGCCGGTGCAATCCATTCGCCATGCCGCCGCCCTTTTAGGACAGCAAGGCTTGGCTAAATGGATCTCCCTTGTAGCCTTGCGCAACTTAGCGCAAGAGCAGCCGCCGGAACTTCTGCGCACAGCCGTAGTACGCGCCCGCTTCAGCGAGCTTTTGATTCAGCACCGCCCGCATCCTGGCATCCCTCAGGATCATTTTTTTCTAGTAGGTCTATTTTCTCTACTGGAAGCGTTTTTACAAAAGCCCTTAGCCGACGTCCTTGAACAACTGCCGTTGGCACGTTCTGTTAAAGACGCCTTGACTGGCCGTCCCAACCCGCTGCGCCAAGTTCTCGATCTGGTTATCGCTTATGAGCAAGGCAATTGGGAGCAAGTGCTCGCCGTGGGCGAAGCGGTGCAGCTGCCGCACGATGCCATTGTCAACGCGTACTTCGACGCCCTGCTCTGGGAAAAAGAGTTTATCGTCCTTACAGAAGTATAAACTGATTCATAAAACCCTTTCGCGTTTTTCGTGTATTTCGCGGTTCGTTTTGTAGATTCTGGTATATTTTAAAAAGGAGCTTGCCTCAAGGCAAGCTCCTTTTCTTATCTACAATATCTGAGCCCTCAATCGCACCCGCTCGTTCTCAGCGCGGCTCCTGTTCCATCCAATCACGTCATACCCTCACTCTACTCTTGTTCAAAAACAGTTCCTTGTACTTCTCCTGCGTACCCTCCCGCGACTCCGGTTCTCTTGTTCATTTCCTATCTTTTCCCTTTAGGCCTGCTTGTCGGTACAGCCGTCAGCGGGTCTTCCGGCCAATAATGCTTCGGATACCGTCCAGCCAGCTCCTTGCGCACCGCAAAATAGCCGTTCCGCCAAAAGCTGGCCAAGTCGCGCGTCACCTGCACCGGCCGCTGCGCCGGGGATAAAAGCTGCAGCGTCAACGGCACTCGCCCCTCTGCCAAACAGGGTGCTTCCTGCCAGCCGAAGACTTCCTGAAGCTTGACGGCCACAAAAGGGGCTGCCGCATCTTGGTAATCAATCACTACGCTTCGCCCCGACGGCATTCGCACCGCCGCTGGCGCCCATTCCTCTAAAGAGCGCTGCAAATCCCAAGGGACTAGCGTCAATAAAGCTTGGTGTAAGTCCAAACGCTGCAAAGCGCTGCCATCCGGCTCCGGCCCCAAAAACGGTTCCAGCCATTCGTCTGTCCGCGCCAAAAGGGCTTTTTCGCTTACATCCGGCCATTTTTGCGCATCCCAATGGTGAACAAACGCCAGTCGCTGCCGCAGCTGCTGCGCCGCTGGCGTCCAGTTAAGCAGCTTCGCCAGCCCCTCGCTCTGCAACACCGCTTTTAGAACTTGGCGCACTTGCGCCGACGTTGGCGCTGTCGGCGCTTCCTTCAGCACCAATGCGCCCAGGCATTCCTTTTCCCGAGCGCAAATTTTTCGCGTCGCGGCATCCCAAAAAGCGTGGCTTTCTTGGCGTATTTGCCCGGCTAACACACGCCTCACCTCATGTATCTCCACCGCAACAGCCTGAAAGATGCGACCGTCTCTGCCGCTATCATCCACTTCTACCGCCACTACATAGGTCGCCCACGTCAAAGGATGTCCTTTAGGAAGATAAGCGCCGCGTCCATTGCCCAACAAAAACTTACCCTCCCCGCGGTTTTGTCCCAAACGCTCCGGAAAAGCCAACGCCAAAAGAAGGCCGCATTGCTCCGGTTTTACACTTTCACCGCGGGGCACACCGGCGGCCCGTGCATAGCGGGCCGCCGCCCGCCAAACAAGGCGTTGCCCGGCTAGAGGATTCTTTTCGTGCTGAGCTGCTTCCGCCACCACCGCCGTTACATCCGCCTGCGCGATTTCTCCTTCCGTCAAAAGAGCCGCAAGCAAACACGCGGTTGCTCCTAAAGCCAGCTCTGTCCCTTGGAGCACCATGTGCGCCAGACGCGGCGGCAGGCCCAGCAAAGCCAGACGGCGACCATAAGCGGTCACCGCGCCAGCAGCATCCAGCGCCCCTAGTCCTTCCAGCAGCTGCCGCCCCTGCGCAAAGGCTTCCGCCGGCGGTTCGTCAAGCCACGCTAATTCCTGCGGTTCCTTAACGCCCCAAAGCGCCAACTCCAGCGCCAGCGCCGCCAAATCGCTTTCCAGGAGTTCCGGTGTCCGTTCCGCTATAAACAAGGCCTCTTCACGCTCATTCCACAGGCAATAGCAGCTTCCCGGAGCCAGCCTTCCCGCGCGGCCTCGTCGCTGCAACGCCGCATCAGCCGTAACCTGCACCGTTTCCAGCCGTGTCAAGCCGCTGCGCAGCGAAAAACGCGGCACCCGCATGCGGCCGCTGTCGACAACCACCCGGACGCCTTCCACGGTCAAGCTGGTTTCCGCCAAAGACGTAGCCAGTACGACTTTACGGCTTCCCCGAGGCGCAGGCAGCAATGCTTCATCCTGCGCCGATCCGGACAACCGCCCATATAACGGCAGCACCTTAACCTCTGCCGCAAGACCTGTAAGCAAAGCGGTCGTGCGCCGAATTTCAGGAGCTCCCGGCAAAAACACCAGTACATCCCCTGCTTCTTGCGCCAGCGCCTTGCGGACAACTTCAGCCACATTCTCTTCTATAGTCAGCTTATCCTGACGTCCCACGCGGTGCACAGCAACAGGAAACAGCCGGCCCTCGCTGACAATAACCGGCGCTTGCCCTAAAAGAGCCGCCACCTTTTGCGCCGCCAGCGTTGCCGACATCACCACCAAGCGCAAATCTTCCCGCAAGACAGCCTGACTTTGCAGACAAAAAGCAAAACCTACATCCGCCTGCAAACTACGCTCATGAAATTCATCAAATACAACAGCGCCAACCCCAGGCAGGGAAGCATCTTCCTGCAGCAGCCGCGTCAAGACGCCTTCGGTAATCACTTCCAGCCGCGTTTTGGCGCTGACCCGGCTGTCATGGCGCATGCGCCAGCCCACCGTTTCCCCAGGCTCCTCTCCCAAAAGGCGCGCCATCTGCCTAGCCGCCGCTCGCGCCGCCAAACGTCTCGGCTCCAGCAACAACAATCGTTGGCCGCGCAGCCATGGCTCCTCTAGTAAAGCCAGCGGCACCCTGGTCGTCTTGCCAGCGCCAGGAGGCGCCACAAGGACAGCCCGGGTTTGCCGCCGCAATACTTCCTGCAGTTGCGGCAACACTTCGTCAATTGGCAAGGTGTCCCTTTTCCCCTTCATTGGCCAGTTGTCCTCTCCACTACGTTCTTGCCCGCAACGCTTTAACTCGCTTCCAGGTTTCTCTATCGCTGCGCTCAGGCGCCTTACGTTCCAACTCGGCCATCACATCGGCCACATAGGCTGTCCGGCGCATGCCCACCAAGACGGCGCTTACCCCCTGCGCTGACCGCAAAGCCCGCAGCGCCAAATGACGCAGATGAGGCGCTTCTCCCCAGGACGAGTTAAGCTGCGCCGCGTCTTCATAAAAGCGCCGCGCCGCCGCCCGCCCTTCTGCGTCATATACGTCTTCATCCAAGCGAACCAAATCGCCTTCTTGAATGGCGTTTAAAGGCCGATTGATCAACACGCCCAAATCCAAGGCAGCGGCATACTCCAGCAGCGTCCGCTCTTGAGACCAAGCCGGCAGCATTGCCGCCGCCGGTTCCAAGAGGTTGCACGGAAATTGAATAAAGCCAAAATGATGCCCTGCACCGCCGGCCAAAGAAGCCGCTTGCCATAGTTCGTCCAACGGCGTCCGCTGCGGATCGCCTGCAGCCCTCGGAAAGGTGTTGGAGCTGACTCCATACCAAGCAATACGCCCTTGGCGCACTGCTTTTTCCAGCCAAGAAACAGCTTGCCGCAGGCGGCGCACATACTCCGCCCGCGCCGCTGCAGCGTCGCCGCCTTGCTGCAAAGCCCATAAAAGATAGTATTCCGGATTGTGCAGCAAAAATCCATCCAAGCAGCTTATCTGCAGCCGCTGCAGACTGAGCTCCAGCTGTTCCTCTAAAAAGTCCGGATGAATGCAATGTTCCAAGGTCGGCGCATAAGGAACTACCTCCGGAAAATCATTGCCTGCCTGCTGCCGTTCTTGGCGCAGCCGAAGATTGCTGTTTTGCAAGTAACCGACTTTAGAAATAAGCACCACTTCGTCCCGACGCACAGCGCCAGTAGAAACCATTTCCGTCAGCACTTCGCCAATGAGACGCTCTGAGCCGCCATCTGCGTAGTTGGCGCTAGTATCAATGAGGTTAATACCGCTTTGCAACGCCGCCCGCAAGGCCTCTTTATGCGCTGCCACCGCCGCATCTACCCGATAACTGCCAAAACCAGCCTGACTAACCCACAAGGCGCTGCGTCCCAGACGGCGATACCGTCCTTCCCCGTTGCGAGCAGCTAACGCCCGTGTTGCTTCGCTAGCAGCTCTGCCAGACAACCTTTGCATCCTAAACGCCTCCTTTATTTTCGCCTTGCGAAATCAACGAAACAAGTTTATCAACATCCGCCTCTGTCGCTTAGGCATCCAATGATTCTCCGCATAGGCAAAGAAGGAAAGCCTTCGTTACCATGCAAAGGCTTTCCTTCTTTAAATTTTCACCTAAGAATTTTTGGAAGCGCTCTCGTCTTCCTCCGTAATTGGCGGCAAGCATCGCACCAATACCCGGGTGATCCGCGAGCCGTCGCATTCTTCCACCGTAAAGATATATCCGTCTTCCTGCACGGTCTGTCCCACCCGCGGCGGAATTTCCACGCGCGAATACAGCCAGCCGCCCAAGGTATCAACATCTTCCGATTCCAGATGCGCCCCCAGGGCGTCGTTGACTTCATCCAAAATCAGCCGACCGTCTACAGAGAACAAGTCTTCGCCGCGCATTTCAATGGCTGGGCGTTCCTCGTCAAACTCGTCTTGAATTTCACCCACGATTTCTTCCAAAATGTCTTCAACCGTCACAAGACCGGCAGTACCGCCGTACTCGTCCACCACAATCGCCAGCTGCAGCTTCTTCCGCTGCAGCAGGCGCAGCAAATCGCTTAGCGGCATAGACTCCGGCACCGACAACACCTGTCGCATCATATCCCGCAGCGCAGGCTGCTCCTGTCTAGCTACCGCCTGCAGCATATCCTTGATATGCACAAAACCCACGATATGATCTTTGTCCGGATCGCATACCGGATACCTTGTCAGCTTTTCTTCCACCGCCGTATCCAAGCTGATAGCGAAATCGTCCTGCAGATACAAGCACACCATATCCGTACGCGGCACCATGACGTCGCGCACATTGCGCTCGGCAAAATCAAAAATATTATCGACAAAGGTCAGTTCAGTCCGATCAATATATCCTTGCCGATGGCTTTCTTCCATCAAAATACGAATTTCTTCTTCCGTGTGAGCCGCATCCTGCTCGTTCGCCAGGGAAATGCCGCCCAGGCGCAAAAGTGCATTAGCCGTAGAATTCAAAGCCCAAATAAAAGGGTACATTAAGCGATAAAACGCGCGCAAAGGCCAGGCCACCAACAACGTTACGCTTTCCGCCTTTTGGATGGCCAGCGATTTAGGCGCCAGCTCGCCAATAATAATGTGGAGCGCCGTAATAAAAGAAAAAGCTAAACCAAAAGAAATAGCATGAATGGCTGCAGTCGGCAAACCGAGCTCTGTCAACACCGGCGTGATCATCGAAGCCACCGCCGGTTCTCCCACCCAGCCAAGTCCCAGAGAAGCCAAGGTAATCCCCAGCTGACACGCGGACAAATAGGCATCCAAATGATCTACCAGCTGCCTGGCCATCTTCGCCTGCCCATTGCCCTCCTGCAGCAGCGTATCAAGGCGCGTACTGCGCACCTTGACCATAGCAAACTCCGCAGCCACAAAAAAACCATTCAAAAACACCAAAAACAAAACTAACAGCAAATTCCCGATAAACGACGCAGGGTCCAACCCTTCCCCAGCCCTCGTCGGCTTACGCCAACGACGGCATAGGTTCACCTCCTTGATATTCCATATTTTTTATTACCAAATATTATACCATGTCTAACCGAAATAAGAAATAGACATAACAGCCGCAAAGAAGCCAGCCTACAGCGCCTTGCGCCTCAGGCTGGCTTTCTCTCGCAATATCATGCTGCTTTACGCTGTGTTCCGTTCTCAAGCCGACTTACTGAGCGTCGCCTGCACAAGACCGGTACGCCGCAACACCGGCATCACTTTGATGGAAGTCACTGCGATCAGAACGCTTAAAATGAAGTCAGCCGTGATGTACGGTAGGAATCCAGCCGCCAAAGCGCCCTGCATGGACATGGATTTACCCAGATAAAAATTAACGATTCCATAGAGATAGAGCACGCCAGCTGCATACAACACAGTCAGTCCAGCCAAAAGAGCCAGCATGGTGGGAACTAAGCGCAGCTTTTCCTGGCGCTCCGTCAACAGCCCCACCACATACGCGCAAGCGATAAAACCAAGAAGATAGCCAAAGGTCGGCTGCAATACATACGAAGGTCCGCCGCCTTTAGTGAAAATAGGAATACCGATCAAGCCAATCCCTACATATAAAAGCTGCGCATACAAACCCTTTTTTGAACCCAGCATCACGCCGGAATATGCGCAAAACAGATATTGCAGCGTAAAAGGAACCAGCGGCGTAGGAATTTGGATAAACGCGCCAATAGCCGTCAATGCCGCAAACAAGGCAATCAAGATTTGTTCCCTCAAAGCTAATTTCATACTAACTCCCCCCGGATATGCATACTTTTTCTTGTATCATAGCACACTGGGAAAGTTTCGTAAACATCGCCAAGTAAAATGGTTAACGTTCAGTCCGACCATATTGCTCGCACAATTCCGCCAACCAGACCGCCTGGCGTTCGCCAAGCGCTCCCGGCGACAAACGCCAGCTCCAGTTGCCTTTCGCCACGCCAGGCACATTCATGCGTCCCTCACGCCCCAAGCCTAGCACGTCCTGTACCGGCAAAATAGTTACATCCCCGTCACAAGCATAGGCATAACGAACTAATGCCCGCACAACCGCTTCTACGCCTCCGCCCCGAACCTGCAGCAAGCGAGCAATGTCCGAAGCCAGCCCCGGGTCTTGGCGGGCCAGCGTTTCAAACCAGGAACGACTTGTATCATTATCATGGGTGCCTGTGTAAACAATTGTATTGCGCGACACCAACGGGTTTTTGACTCCTTCTTCCGTCTGGCGAAAGGCAAACTGCAGCACCGCCATGCCAGGCAGCGAAAACGCTTCTTTTAAAGCATCCACTTCCGGCGTAATAATTCCCAAGTCTTCCGCAACAAGAGGCAGTACGCCTTCTTCTTGACGCAATGCCGCCAGCAAGGAGGCGCCCGGTCCCGGCTGCCAACGCCCGGACACCGCCGTTTCAGCTGTCGCCGGTACATCCCAGTAGGCTTCGATTCCCCGAAAATGATCCAGACGAACCCAGTCTGTCAATTCCAGCACCACTTCCAAGCGCCGGCGCCACCAGCGATAGTTTTGCTGTTCCATGGCCTTCCAATCATAAAGAGGGTTGCCCCAAAGCTGCCCGTCCTTGCTGAAATAATCCGGCGGTACACCGGCTACGCCGACAGGCTCCCCCTCTCCATCCAGCAGAAAATATTGCTGCCGACTCCACACATCGCTGCTGTCATGAGCTACATACAACGGCAAGTCGCCCAAAAGCTTTACGCCTTGTTTGTTAGCGTATTCCCGCAAACGCCGGGCCTGCTTAAAAAAGAGATACTGTTCGAACTGATACAGGTCAATGGCCGCCCCTTCTTGGCGCCGCAATTCATCCAGCGCTACCGGCCGTCTCTCGCGCAGCCCTTGCGGCCATTGCGTCCAAGGAAGTCCCTTGTAGCGGTTCTTAGCCGCCCGAAATAAAGCGTAATCCTTCAGCCAGTCTCCCTGGCACTGGCAAAACGTCTCATAGTCCGGCGCAGCCGCCCATTCCGGCTGCAACCGTTCGAAGGCCCGCCTAACCAATTGCTCTTTGTAGGCTGTAACGACTTCCCAATCATAAACACCAGCCCCCCCTTTCGGAAGCGGCTCCAAATCCGCCTGCGGCAACCAGCCGTCAGCCACTAAATCATCGGGAGACAGCAAAGCCACGTTGCCTGCAAAAGCGGACAACGCTTGATAGGGCGAACCGCAACTGGCCGGTCCCGGCTGATTGAGGGGCAGCAGTTGCCACCAAGACTGGCCGGCGCGCGCCAAAAAATCAACAAACTTTCTCGCTTCCGGTCCGAAATCACCGCCGCCGTACGGTCCAGGCAAAGAGGTAGGATGCAGCAGCAGTCCCGCGCTGCGCGGCAGCACCGAAGCCTCTTCGCGTTGCAGCACCACGCCGGACAAGGGCGGCAGGCGCAAGGTCACCACGCCGTCCCGGGCAGCTACCGGCTGCTGTGTTTCATCCACTAACGACACAAAGCGCCCCTTGAAGCGAACTTCATCGGTCACCGTCAGCCAGCGTTCCTCCGTCTCGTGGCGGTTGACAGCTACCAGCAGGACTTCCTCTTCCCCTTGGCCGCCTAAGGCATCTTGTCCGTTCTCGATCGTGCGCAAAAAGGCCAGTACATCCTCTTGGCCGCATTCTAAAGGCAGCCAAAAACCGCGACGCAGCGCAGCATGGCTCTGACGCAGATGAATCAAGGCGCGATGCCAAGCCAGTAATTCCTCATCCTCACGGCCCCAGGGAAAAGTCCCCCGGTTGAAAGGATCGCGATACCCTTCCACGCCCGCCTCATCGCCGTAATAGACGCTGGGCACGCCTGGAAAAGTCATCTGCCACAAGACTAAAATGCGATAGCGCTGCAATGCCAAAAGGCGCTGTTCTTCGGGCAAGCGATAAAAAGCTCGCTCTTTTTCACTCAGCGACTCTCCAGGCGGGGCTTCGCCCAATTCCGTCAAAATACGCGGCACATCGTGACTGCCGACTAAGTTCATAGCGCCATAAAAATGGGGCGTCGGATAGTTTTCCTGCAAGGAACGCAACACATTCAATGTGCGCTCTGCCGTCGCCCGCCCCAAGAAGAACTCCAGCAAGACTTTACGAAAGGGATAGTTCATGGTGGAATCCAGTTCGTCCCCCAGCAAATATCGGCGCATTTGCCCATAGCTCTCCTTGCGTGAGGCATCCTCCCACACTTCGCCAATCAGAACCGCCTCCGGGTCCTCTTCCTTCAACACCCGATAAAACTCTTCCAAAAAAGCGTCCGGCAATTCATCCACCACATCCAGACGCCATCCTTTGACGCCGCAGCGCAGCCAACGCCGCAGAACACTGTCGTCACCGCGGATAATAAAATCCAGATAGCTTTCGTTAACCTCGTCCACATTAGGCATTGTACCGATGCCCCACCAAGCTTCATACTCTTCCGGATAGTCTTTGAAGCGATACCAGGGATAGTACGGAGATTCCTTGGACTGATAAGCGCCGACGCCGGGAAAACGCCCTTCCTTGTTAAAATATACGCTATCACTGCCGGTGTGGCTGAATACGCCGTCCAGAATCACATGCATGCCTAAGGCTTTCGCCTGCTTGCACAGCCGTACCAAATCCTTCGTTTCTCCTAACATCGGATCAATTTGATGATAGTCCGCCACGTCATAACGGTGATTGCTTGCCGATAAAAAGACCGGATTCAGGTAGAGAATGGTCACTCCCAAATCCGCCAAATAGGACAATTTGCTGCAAATACCTTCCAAATTGCCCCCAAAGAAATCATACGCTACCATATGGCCTGTATCCACATCCCGCACATAAAACGGCACATCCTCCCAATGAGCGTGCAAAAGGCTTCCCGGCTGCGCGCCGCAGATCTCGCCTTGTTCATGGCCGTTGCAGAAACGATCCGGGAAAATTTGATAGATGACGCCGTCAGTCAACCAAGACGGGGCCACTTGCTGCTGATGCACCGTAATCTGCCAAGAACGAGGCCCTGCCTGCGAACGACGATAACCAAGCCCGCCCAGTCCATCTTCACTAGCGCCATAATACCAAACTGTTCCATTCATTTCCTCGGCAATAAAATGATACCAAAGCCAGCCCGGTTCCGCCGGCGTTTCGAATTGCACCTGCCAGCAGCCTGCGCCGACATCCTCCAGCGGTACCAACCGTTCCCCCTGCCCTTGTAGCCACAACCGCAGGGTGACTTTGCGCAGCGTTTCCGCCGGCGGCGTCTGAAAAGCCAGACGTACTTTGGCGCCGCAGCAAACAGCGCCAAAAGGCTGGCGAAATTCGCTTCGCCAGCTATGATGATACATCCAAGCGGCTGCAGTTTGTTCATTACCAGCCATGATCTCAGCCTCGTTTCTCCCGCTTATTTTTAAGGAACCACTGATTCTAGCAACTCTCGCGCCAAGGCGGCCACAGCATGCTGCGCCGGACGGAGTGTTTCCGAAATCAGTGGTTCCCTGCTAAATTGCCTATACTTCTTTACAGTAGCTCTACCGCAGCAAGTTGCGATACACTTCCACGTATTTTTTAGCCGATGCGCCCCAACTATAATCGCAGTTCATAGCATTACGCACAATTTTTTCCCAAACAGGCTTGTCGTAAAAATAGTTCAACGCCCGCTTGATCGTATACAGCATGTCATGGGCATTGTAATTGGCAAAGGTAAAACCGTTCCCTCTCCCGGTGTACTTATTAAAGGAAAACACGGTATCCTTCAGTCCCCCTGTTTCGCGGGCGATCGGAATGGCGCCGTAGCGCAAGGCGATCATCTGCCCAATACCGCAAGGCTCAAACTGAGACGGCATTAAAAACAGGTCCGCCGCAGCATAAATCTGCCTAGCCAAAGTCTCGTCAAAGAAAATGTTCACAGACACTTTATTCGGGTGATCCCAGGCCATTTGCTGGAACATTTTTTCGTACTGCGCATCGCCGGTTCCCAACACCACCACTTGCAAGTCTTCGCCAGCAACCAATTCTCCTAGAATATGTCCAATTAGATCCAACCCTTTAGGAGCTACCAGCCGAGATACAATCGCGACAAGAGGCACATCCCGCCGTACAGGCAGCCCCAGCCGATCCTGCAAACGCGCTTTGTTCTCGCGTCTTGCCAGCAGATGGTCTGCATCGTAATTTACAAACACATGGGCGTCTTTCTGCGGATCGTAGCTGGCATAGTCAATACCATTCACAATCCCTTCCAAATTTTCCTGGCGCTGCCGCAGCAATCCGTCCAGCCCTTCGCCGTAATAAGCCTGCTGAATTTCCTCGGCATAGCTGCAGCTGACCGTGGAAATGCGGTCCGCATAAACAAGAGCGCCTTTCATCAAATTGACGGCTTGATTGAATTCCAAAGCTTCGTCATAGACATCCTCGCCCAAGCCCAAGATATCGCCAAGAATTTCGCGGCCGAAAACGCCTTGATAACGCAGGTTATGAATGGTGAAGAGCGTCTTCATGCCTTGATAAAAAGCCTCATCCCGATACAGACTGCGCAGGTACACCACCGCCAATGCTGCATGCCAGTCGTGACAATGCAGCACATCCGGCTGAAAATCTAAAACAGGCAGCATTTCCAGCACCGCCCGCGCAAACCAAGCAAAGCGCTCTGCATCGTCAAAATACCCATAAAGCCCCGGGCGTTTGAAATAATACTCGTTATCTAAAAAATAGAAGGTAACGCCTTGATATACTAGTTTCTTCACGCCGCAATACTGCTGTCGCCAGGACACCGGCACGCTCAGCTCCGCCACCAATTCCATCTGCGAAACAAACTCTTGCGGAATATCCTCATATAAAGGCAGCACCACCCGCACATCCACCTTATGTTTGTGCAGTTCCTGGGGCAGCGAACCAATAACATCCGCCAAGCCCCCTGTTTTGATAAACGGAACCGCCTCAGAGGCAACGCAAAGCACTTTCATCATCGTTTACACCTTCCTTCCCTTGCGAATGACAACAGGATGATTTTCTTCTCCCTTGAGCGTTTTCCCTGCAGAAACATTTACATTTTTGTCACACACTACATAATCAAGACGAGAATTCTCGCCAATCACGCCTTTTTGCATAACAATGCTATTGCGCACAACCGCGCCTTTGGCTACGGAAACGCCACGGAAAAGAATGGAGTTCTCCACAACGCCGTCAATATAGCAGCCGTTAGCAACCATAGAGTTGGTAACCTGGGCGGCTTCTGTATACTGAGCCGGCGGCTCGTCTTTGACCTTGGTGTAAATATTGCCGCAGCGTCCAAACAAATCCTGCCAAACGGGCGGCTTCAACAGTTCCATGGAATGTTGAAAATAGGTGGACACCGAATTGACCCGCGCCACATAGCCGTCATACATCCAGCCGAACATATCCAGCTCGTTGAGATTGCTGATCAGGCAGTGTTTAACAAAATCATAGCCGCCTCGCGACGAAGTCGCCTCAATCAATTCGATCAACAGCTCCCGCTCCAGCAAAAACATGCCTAAAGCCATACGATCTTCCGAAGCCGCACCGCCGGATACATGCATGTCCCAGATGCGACCGCAATGATCCATCTCCAGCATTAGCGCCCCGTTGCAATCATGATCCTTGCAGTTGCGCTTACTATACACCACAGTTACATCCGCATGACAGCTTTGGTGATATTCCAACACAGGACGGAAATCAATATTGCAAACCGCCTCCGACCCGGCGATAACTACATATTTCTGCCGGCTGAAGCGCAAATATTCCAGGTTGGCGTGGAAATTTTCCACATCCCCCCGATACGCCATATAACGGGGATACGTGGCATAGGCTGGCGGCAAAAGCGCCAGTCCCTCCCGTTTACGGGCTAAATCCCACTCCTTGCCGGAACGAAGATGATCCACTACGGAGCGGTATTTATGTCCCAACAGCACCCCTACATTGCCGACGCCGGAATTCACTATATTGGAAAGAGCAAAGTCAATCAACCGATACCGCCCGGCGAAGGGAATGGCTCCTAACGGCCGGTTGTGGGTCAGCTCACTGACCAAGTCATCCATCTCATTCAGATTGATGATTGCCATCAAGTCCATTATTTCCCCTCCCTTCCGGCCAACGCGCAAGCCAGTTCCGTATAGCAAGACAGCGTCTTATCGACTACGGTTTCCGCCGGCAGCTTGATCTTCTCCGCAATAACGACGATATCCCGCCGCCCTTTCGCATTCACAGGGGTGCCAATGCGGCACTTGTCCCCCAAGCGAACCTGACGACCGACTACCGCTTTTTCCACGCGACACCCAGCGCCAATATACACGCCAGGCATGAGAATAGAATCTCGTACTACGGCGCCCTTCTCGATTACTACATTGGGGAAAACCACCGAATGCTCCACTTCGCCAAAAATCTGGCAGCCTTCGTTAATGAAAGAACGATTCACCTTGGCGTTCGGTCCCAGATAGTGCGGCGGTCGCGCCGGATTGACCGAGTAAATGCGCCAAGCGTTATCAAACAAATCCAACGATGGCTTTTCCTCCAGCAAATCCATATTCGCCTGCCAATAGCTTTCCACCGTACCAACGTCTTTCCAATACCCTTCAAAGGCATACGCCATCAACCGCTTGCGCCCTTTAAGCATAGCCGGAATGACGTTTTTGCCGAAATCATGGCACGAGTCAGCCAGTTCTGCATCTTCTTGCAAATAACGCCGCAAGACCGCCCACGAGAAAATATAGATACCCATGGAAGCCAAATTGCTTTTCGGTTCCTTGGGCTTTTCTGCAAATTCAACAATGCGAGCGTTTTCATCGGTCGACATAATACCAAAGCGACTAGCATCTTCCCAAGGAACCGGAATTACCGCAATGGTTACGTCCGCCTGCTCCTCTTTATGAAAGGCCAGCATTTTCGCATAGTTCATCTTATAAATATGGTCGCCCGATAGGATCAGCACATACTCTGGATTCATCTGCTCCAAAAAGTTTAAATTCTGATAAATGGCGTCTGCGGTTCCTTTGTACCACTGGCCGCCTTCTTCGCTCATATAAGGCGGCAAAACGAAGACGCCTCCATCGCGCCGGTCCAAGTCCCACTCGCTGCCAATACCGATATAAGCATTGAGCGCCAACGGCTTGTACTGCGTCAACACGCCCACCGTATCAATACCGGAATTATGGCAGTTACTAAGAGTGAAATCGATGATCCGATATTTCCCTCCAAAGGGTACTGCTGGTTTGGCAATCTGCTTCGTCAAATTCCCCAGACGCGTGCCCTGGCCCCCTGCCAGGAGCATGGCGACACACTCTCTTCTAGACATAGCCATTCCCCCTCGTATCCTTGGTCGTTTCTTGCTCTTCTTTAACTGTATGGAGCCGTAAATATACTGTTGCCAAAGGCGGTAGGCGCAATGCCAATGAACACTCCTGACTATGCCAGGGTATCGGTTCCGAGCGCAATACGCCGTTGCCTTGGCCGGAGCCTCCGAAACATCCGGCATCGGTATTGAATACTTCGTGGTATTCTCCCGGCGCGGGAACGCCGATGCGATAGCCTTCGTGCACCACCGGAGTAAAATTACAAACCACGAGAACCGTTCCCCCTTGACGATCCCGCCTCAAAAACGAAATTACGCTGTGTTCGTAATCCTGGCAGTCCAGCCAAGAAAAGCCGTCCCAATCATCGTCATTTTCCCAAAAAGCAGCGTGTTGACGATAAAAGCGGTTCAATTCCCGCACGCAGTGATGCACCGCCTGATGCTGAGGATAATCGAGCAAATGCCAGTCTAGACTGTCGTCATGCTTCCACTCGATAAACTGGCCAAACTCGCAGCCCATAAAAAGCAGCTTCTTCCCGGGATGCGCCAGCCAATACGCATAGAAGGCACGAAGATTAGCGAATTTTTGCCAATAATCGCCAGGCATTTTATTTAAGAGCGACTTTTTCCCGTGCACCACCTCGTCATGAGACAAAGGCAGTACGAAATTCTCCGTAAAAGCGTACATCAAGGAAAAAGTCAGTAAATTATGGTGCCATTTGCGATGAATCGGATCCAGCTCCATATAACGGAGCATGTCGTTCATCCAGCCCATATTCCATTTAAAGTTGAACCCCAGACCGCCGCAATCCGTAGGCCAGGAAACCATGGGCCAAGAGGTCGATTCTTCGGCCATCATCAGGGTCTGCGGATACTCCCGAAACACCGTTTCATTGGTCTGCCGCAAAAGCGCCATGCCCTCGAGATTGCCGTTGCCGCCGTAGCGATTCGGCCGCCATTGCCCTTTCTTGCGCCCGTAATCCAGGTACAAAATATTGGCTACCGCGTCCGCTCGCAGGCCGTCGATATGATAGACATCCAGCCAAAAAAGGGCGTTGGAAATCAAAAAGCTTTTGACCTCTGGTCGTCCATAATCAAAATTGCAGGTGCCCCAACCTTCATTTTCACCCTGCATCGGATCCGGGTGCTCATAAAGAGGCGTACCGTCAAAACACCGTAAGCCATGGCCGTCGCGGCAAAAATGCCCCGGCACCCAGTCCATGATCACCCCAAGTCCTTGCTGGTGGCAGCAATCCACAAAATACATAAAGTCCTGCGGCGTTCCATAACGGCTGGTCACCGCAAAGAAGCCGGTAATCTGATACCCCCAAGAGCCGTCAAAGGGATGCTCCGCCAACGGCAGCAGCTCGATATGAGTATAGCCCATTTCCGCCGCATATGGCACCAGCTGCTCCGCCAGTTCCCGGTACGTCAGCGGCCGCCCCTCCGTCGCGCGGCGCCAAGAACCCAAGTGAACCTCATAAATGAGCACCGGCGATTCATAAATATTGTGCTGTTTTTTCTGCTTTTGCCAAGGTTCATCCTGCCATTCGTAGCCGCCAAGTTCCCACACCACAGAAGCTGACTTGGGCGGCGTCTCCGCATGGACGGCATAAGGGTCGCTTTTTTCCAGCACTTCGCCGTTAGCGGCATGGATAACATACTTATAAGCCATGCCAGCGCGAGCTTGCGGCACAAAAAGCTGCCATACTCCTGAGCGAGGATGGAACTTCATCGCATGGTGCTGGCCTTCCCAGGCGTTGAAATCCCCTACCAACTGCACCAATTTGGCATGCGGCGCCCATAAGGCAAAGCGCACCCCGTCCACGCCGTCTTGTTTGAGGCAATGCGCTCCCAACATTTTATAGGCGCGATACTGCGTTCCTTCATTGAATAGATAGAGATTGTCTTTGGATAAAGGCGAAGGTGTCATACACGCCCTCCTTTCCCATTCTGCTCTTGCTACGATCCTTGCAGTATTTCCACCGGACGAATTTTCCAGATCGCTTTGGCGTATTCATCAATGGTGCGATCGCTGGAAAACACGCCGGACATGGCAATGTTCATCAAACTGCGACGCAGCCACCCCTCGCGATCGCGATAAGCGGTATCCAGACGCTGCTGCGCTGCCGCATAGGCGTCAAAATCACGCAACACAAAGAACTGGTCATTATGCCCTAAAAGCAAATCCATCAACAGCTTGTACGAATCCCCGCCGTCATAAACTCCCCGCATAATCTGGTCGACAACCAGACGCACCCGGGCGTCGCTGTTGTAAATATCCCAGGCGTTATAGCCTCCTTGGGCGTAATATTGGAAGACTTCCTCCGCCTTCAAGCCAAAGATGAAAATATTTTCGTCGCCCACTTCCTCGGCGATTTCTACATTGGCTCCGTCCAACGTACCGATGGTGACTGCCCCGTTCATCATGAACTTCATATTCCCGGTACCGGACGCTTCCTTACTAGCTGTAGAAATTTGCTCGCTCACATCGGCGGCCGGAAACACCTTTTCTCCCAAAGAAACCGAATAATTTTCCAGAAATACGATCTTCAGCTTGCCATCGATGCGCTGATCGTTGTTGACCTTGTCCGCCACTTCATTAATCAGCTTAATTACTTGTTTTGCCGTATTGTAGCTGGGCGCCGCCTTGCCGCCAAAGAAAAAGGTCCGCGGCACCATGTCCAAATCCGGATTCTCCTGCAATTGGTTATAAAGATGGATTACGTGAAGAATATTCAGTGTCTGCCGTTTATAGGCGTGAATTCGTTTAATGTGCACATCGTAAATAGACTCCGGATCAATGGATATGCCGTACTGGCGTTTCACAAAGTCAGCAAAATCCAGCTTATTGGCCTTTTTCACCCGGTCTAGTTCCGCCAGCAGCCCTGCGTCATGCCGCTTATGCGCCAGCCGCCCCAAATCCGTAGGGTGATATATCCACGAATCGCCGATGGTTTCCGTAAGCAAGTTAGAAAGACGCGGATTGGCTTTAAGCAGCCAGCGGCGATGCGTAATCCCATTAGTTTTATTATTGAATTTATGAGGTGTTTCCTTCCAAAAGTCATGAAAAAGATGTTGCTTTAATATATCTGTATGAATGGCCGCCACGCCGTTGACGCTGTAGCTTCCAAGCACCGCCAATCTTGCCATATGCACCATGCCGTCGGCAATAATCGCCATGCGCCTAATTTTTTCATCATCGTTCGGAAAACGGTCTAAAAGGCGCGCACAGTAGCGGCGGTTGATTTCCTCCACAATCTGATACACCCTGGGCAGCAACGTTGCAAACATATCCACCGGCCAGCTTTCTAAGGCTTCCGGCAAAATCGTATGGTTAGTATAAGACACCGTACGAATGGTTATATCCCAGGCTTCATTCCAACCCATGCCTTCTTCATCCATTAAAAGACGCATCAGTTCCGGAATGGCTACGGCCGGATGCGTATCATTGATATGCACCGCCACCTTGTCCGGCAAAAGATGCAAATCCAAATACTTGCGCTTAAACCGCCGCAGAATGCTCTGCAAACCAGCACAGACAAAGAAGTACTGCTGTTTTAAGCGTAAAAGACGTCCCTCGTAAAAGGTATCCTCTGGATACAAAATCTTGGAGATCGCCTCTACCTGCTGTTGATATTGCACCGCCTGCAGATAGTCGCCGCGGTTGAAGCTGGTCAAATCAAATTCGCTTTGCAGCGGCTCCGCGTTCCACAAACGCAGGGTGTTAACCGTATTATTGTCATAACCGATAACAGGCACGTCATAAGGAACCGCCAGGACAGCCTGAGCATCCTGATGCACTACCCGCATATGCCCGTCTTGCTCGATCATTTCAATGCGGCCGCCAAAGCACACCGTCACCGCCTTGTCCGCTTTGCGGTACTCCCATACATAACGATCCTTAAGCCAATGATCCGGCAACTCTACCTGATAGTTGTCGACAATTTTTTGTTCAAACAAACCATAGCGGTAGCGAATGCCATTGCCATGCCCCGGCAAACCCATGGCCGCCAGCGAATCTAAAAAGCAGGCCGCCAAGCGCCCCAGGCCGCCATTTCCCAAGCCAGCGTCCCGTTCCACTTCTAACAATTCTTGAAGGTCGGTCCCCGCTTCCTTCAAGGCCGCTTCACACACATCACGAATGCCCAGATTGATAAGGTTAAGCTCCATAAGACGTCCCAGAAGAAATTCAATAGAAAAATAGTAAACTTGCTTCTCGCCGCGATCCGAATATTGCTGATTTGTCTGGATCCAGTTCGAGCTAATGTAATCCCGGACCACCATGCCCAAGGCCATATATTTTTCGCTTGGCAAGGCCTCGTCAATACTTTTCCCGTATAAAGACTGCACACGGGTTACAAAATTCTTGCGGAATATTTCTTTGGAGCTTTGTTGTTCAAGGTCAGATTTCATATTCACGCGTCTCTCCCTTCCTGACTATCAGTCTTACCGTCTCACTACCAGCTAATGCTTTCTTTTTTCAATACCGCCGCAGCGCCTCCAGATATCGTTCCATCAATTCTTCCTGGGAAACGCCGTAGGCAGCGGCCTCACTTTCTGCAATCGTCATAATACGTCGCTCATTATAATAGATATAAAACTGAGTTCCGTCACTGTCCGGCACATACCGTTCCGACGAAAAGCCCGCGCTGCTCCGAGCCCGATAAATGGCGCCCGCAGCGGCAAAAGCCCGAAACACAGGTTCCTGTCCATCAACAGCGGTTTTAAAGGGCGGCAGGCTCCAAGTTCCATCCTTCACCTGCTTGGCGCCTTCGTCCACAAAGGGACGCACACCGGCCTCCCGGGCATAACCCAGCACTTTTTCCACCCGCGAATTCGCCTCGGGATGACTGGAAAATAGATCCGGGTGATAATTTTGATTCGTATTCGCCAATTTGCGCAGGCCCATGGCCATGCCATACGGATTGTAGCCAGCCTTAAAGGAATGTACAAATCCCAATTGATCCGCTTCCCGTTCGTCATCCCGGCTATAACCGGCCATTAACACCTGATACGCCAAGCTCTGCAGCGGCACCCCTCGATCACCGAATAGGATGCTGAAAAGCAAGCCCATCCCCAGGCTTTTTTCCATCTGCTTCACGCTGTGCCGCTTAACCACATGCCCTACTTCATGCCCAATAACGCCAGCTAATTCATCGTCATCCGGCATCAGATCGACTAAGCCCTTAAAGACATAGATAAAACCGCCAGGCACAGCCAGAGCGTTCACTTCTTTGGAATTTAAAACCTTAAACGTATACGGAAGATCTTGCCGTTCCGATACTTTCACCAGACTCATGCCTATTTTTTGGATGCGCTCTTGCAGCTGCGCGTCGTCTACAAGACCGTATTTTTTCTCCAATTCTTTCGCTACATCGCGGCCCATAGAAATTTCCTGGTCCTTGCTGATTAGCCCCGCTTCCGCCGTCGGCTGCCAGAATCCGGCCATAAACAACAAAGCCAGGCATACAAAAAGAATCCGTTTTAAAAGCTCATGCACGCAAAATCGTCCCCCTTGTCCCCTTCAAACCGGCACATCATCTTGCCTGTCTTACTTTTTTCCATAAATTACAAACCGTTTCTTAATGCTTAAAATAAGTATTCCGTTTTCTTTGGCGTAAATCCTTCTTACGGCCTCTGTTTCATTATAATTTTATCCTGCAGCGATTTTTCCTTGCCAACAGCAGGTACTTATATGCTATAATTAGCGTATGCTATTTGTAGTATTAAACATCTTTTTCGTTTATCGTCTACGCCATTCACCCATACAAATGGCATTAAACACGTTCAATAAATAGAATTACAAGGCAGGTGAGTACCATCGAATTATCGGCACGTCAACGCACCATTCTGGAATGGGTCAAAGAAAACGGACCCTTGAGCAGCAAAGAGCTGGCTGATCGCCTGCAAGTCAGCCGCGCCGCTTTGCGTGCGGATCTGGCGGTTCTGACCATGTCCGGTCTGCTGGAAGCCCGCCCCCGGGTAGGCTACTACTACAGCGGCAAAGACGAAAAGGACATTATCGCCGGCATGCTCAGCCCCTTGCGCGTCAAGGAGGCTCATTCCATCTCCGTAGCAGTTCGGGAAAAAACCTCAGTCTATGATGTCATTGTCAAAATGTTCATTGAAGACGTGGGCACCATGTTTATTGTCTCTCAAGAAGGCTTTCTCGAAGGCGTGGTTTCGCGTAAAGATTTGCTAAAAACCGCCTTGGGACAGCGCAAACTGGAAGACTTGCCTATCAGCGTAATCATGACTCGCATGCCCAACATTATTGTGACCACGCCGGAAGAGTCCGTGCTCCGGGCTGCGCAGAAGCTGCTGACACATCAAGTCGACTCCCTGCCGGTAGTCATCATAGAAAACACGCCGGACGGAGAACGTTACCGCCTGCTTGGCCGCTTCACCAAGTCCAACATCACAAGGCTGTTTGTACAAATGGGCAGCCGCTCATAAAGGAGGTTTCTTCATGACTCATTCCGGTAAGTTCGCGCATCCCGCCGTTCTCTATTTGCTTTCCGACTCAGTCGGCGAAACGGCGGAAGTCGTCACCAAAGCCGCTTGCAGCCAATTCGACGCCGGTCATGTCGAATTGCGCCGCATGCCGTATCTGGCTTCTGTTTATCAAGTGGAGGAAGCCTTGCAGGAAGCTGCAGCCACTGCCAACGCCGCCGTGATTTACACTTTGGTTAGTCCCAATTTACGTAAAGCTCTGAAAATCAAGGCTGCGAAATTGAATTTAACTTGTGTGGATGTAATGGGCCCTGTTGTTGACGCTCTCACGCAAATCAGCGGTCTGGACCCGCGCAATGAGCCTGGCAGTTTGCGCAAAATCGACGAAGCGTACTTTAATCGTATTGAAGCCATTGAATTCGCCGTCAAATTCGACGACGGCAAAGAGCCGCGCGGCCTGTTGCGAGCCGACATCGTCGTCACCGGCGTATCGCGCACCTCCAAAACCCCTTTGTGCATGTACCTGGCGCACAAAGGACTTAAAGCCGCAAACCTGCCACTGGTTCCGGAAGTGACCGTACCTCAGGAGCTCTTTCAAGTGCCGGCGAACAAAGCAGTCGGCCTCACCATCAAAGCGGATCATCTCTATGAAATACGCCGGGAACGCCTGCGCACCATGGGACTGGCGCAAACGGCGGAATACGCAAACTATGACCGCATTCTCGAAGAAATTGAGTACGCCGTGCGCATTATGCGCAAAATCGGCTGCCCGATTATTGACGTCACCAATAAAGCCACCGAAGAAACCGCTGCCAAAGTATTAGAATATTACCGGAAGGGAGCCGAATTACGATGAAAAAATATGTATACCTTTTTACGGAGGGAAGCGCTGAAATGCGCTCGCTTTTAGGAGGCAAAGGCGCCAACTTAGCCGAAATGACCAATCTGGGTCTGCCGGTGCCTCCTGGCTTCACCATCAGCACCGAAGGCTGCCGCGAATACTACGCGCAAGGCGCCAAACTCCCTGCAGGCATGGAAGAGGAAGTATCGCGTCAATTAGCCGTCTTGGAAGAACAAACCGGCAAACGTTTCGGAGACGCCGCGAATCCGCTTTTGGTATCGGTTCGTTCCGGCGCCGTCTTCTCCATGCCTGGCATGATGGATACCATCTTAAACCTCGGCCTGAACAGCAACACCGTCGTCGGCCTAGCCGCCGCTACCGGTAATGAGCGTTTCGCCTACGACTCCTACCGCCGGTTTATCCAGATGTTCTCCGACGTCGTTCTTGACATCCACAAATACGAATTCGAACAACTTCTTGATGACGTCAAGGAAGAGCAAGGCGTCCGTTTTGACCAAGATCTCAGCGCCGACTCCCTCAAAGAAGTCATCCGACAATACAAAAAACTAGTCCACGAACACAGCGGCCGCTACTTCCCGGAAGAGCCCAAAGAACAGCTCTTCATGGCCCTTACGGCCGTTTTCCGCTCTTGGAATAATGACAGGGCCATCGTCTACCGCAATCTGAACAAAATCGACCACGATCTGGGTACGGCCGTCAATATCCAGTCTATGGTTTTCGGCAATATGGGCAACGACTCCGGTACCGGCGTCGCCTTCAGCCGCAATCCCTCGACCGGCGAAAACAAGCTCTACGGCGAGTACTTAATGAATGCCCAAGGCGAAGACGTCGTCGCCGGCATTCGAACCCCCCAAAGCATTGAAAAGCTGGCGGACGACATGCCGCATGTCTATGAACAGTTCTGTCAAATCGTCAAGACTTTGGAAACGCACTACAAAAACATGCAGGATATCGAGTTCACCATCGAAAAAGGCAAGCTCTATATGCTGCAAACCCGCAACGGCAAACGCACTGCCGCCGCCGCTGTCAAAGTGGCTCACGATTTAGTGCAAGAAGGCCTGGTAAGCAACGCCGATGCGCTCTTGATGGTGGAACCAACGCAAATCGGCCAGCTGCTCCACCGCCAGATTGACAGCTCCGCCAAACTCGACGTCCTAGCGCAAGGTCTGCCAGCCTCGCCGGGCGCCGCTTCAGGATCGATCGTCTTTGATGCGGACGAAGCAGAACTTTTGGGACGCCAAGGCAAAAAAGTGCTCTTGGTGCGTACCGAGACCACTCCTGATGACATTCACGGCATCGTCATGGCTCAGGGCATTCTAACCAGCCGCGGCGGCATGACCAGCCACGCCGCTGTTGTAGCCCGCGGCATGGGAAAACCTTGCGTTTGCGGCTGCGAGGCCGCCCGCATCGATTATAACGCCAAGACCTTGACCATCGGCAATTTGACGTTAAAAGAAGGCGACCTCCTCTCTATTGACGGCGCCACTGGCCGGGTCATCAGCGGTTCCATCCCCCTCCAAGAGCCTGAACTCTCGCCGGAATACTTAACTCTTTTGGCTTGGGCCGATGAATACCGTCGCCTGGATGTCCGCGCCAATGCCGATACCCCTGAAGACGCCGCCAAAGCCCGTTCCTTCGGCGCAACCGGTATCGGTCTGGTCCGCACGGAGCATATGTTCATGGCTCAAGACCGCCTTCCCTATGTACAACAGATGATTCTCGCCGAGACGCTAGAGGCGCGCGAAGACGCCTTGACTCATTTGCTGCCCATGCAGGAAAATGACTTCTACGGCATTTTAAAAGCCATGGAAGGCTATCCGGTCTGCATCCGCCTGCTTGATCCGCCGCTGCATGAGTTCTTGCCCAGCCTGGAAGAACTATTAGTGGAAACGACACGGCTACGCACTCTCGGCAATGACCCGCAAACATTGGCGCAAAAAGAACTGCTCCTCAAAAAAGTCCGTCACCTGCACGAATTCAACCCCATGCTGGGACATCGCGGCTGCCGTTTGGGCATTACGTACCCCGAAGTATACGAGATGCAGATCCGGGCCATTATGAACGCCGCCGCCAGACTGACCAAAGAAGGCCTCACTGCACTCCCTGAAGTAGAAATCCCGCTCACCATCAGCCGGGAGGAAATGGATTTCTTCAAAGAGCGCATTGACCGCATCGCTCAAGAAGTCATGGCAGAGCGCCAGGTACAGTTCCACTATACCGCCGGCACCATGATTGAGCTGCCCCGGGCCGCCTTGCTGGCGGACGAACTGGCCGCCAGCGCGCAATTCTTTAGCTTCGGCACCAATGACCTGACCCAAACCTGCCTGGGTTTCAGCCGCGACGACGCGGAAGGCAAATTCCTGCCTCATTATTTAGAGCAGAAGATCCTCAAAGCCAATCCCTTTGTCGAACTGGACCGTCAAGGCGTCGGTAAACTCATGCGCCTGGCTGTCGCCGGCGGCCGCGCCACACGTCCGGAGCTTTTGATCGGCATCTGCGGCGAACATGGCGGCGACCCCAGCTCTATCCAGTTTTGTCATGAAATCGGCTTGGACTTTGTCAGCTGCTCTCCCTACCGCGTGCCCGTAGCCCGCCTGGCTGCAGCTCAGGCGGCGCTGAGCGACGGCGAAGTATTGGGAACTCGCTAAGGCAGAGGATTGCGTATTGCATTTGAGGTTTTTCGATGAAAAGGCTGCTGATGAATACAATATAACATCCTCTCTATATTGACATTAATCTCTTTCGGGTGTACTATGAAAGTAAGAAGAGGGCCGTTTGGTCAACGAGTCATAGGCGAGTCAGAGAGTCGCAAGTGGATCAAAGAGTCATAAGTGGGGCAAGGTAAGATCGGATAGCCCACTTCAACATCTCATCCGAAGAGTTCTGTATCCTGAGCGACTGAGTTAGTCGTCATGCCAACAGAAGGGATGAGATCACAGAGTGGCATGAGTTGGGAGCAGGAACGAGCGTTGTTCTTGGAAAGAACGTTGCCAGCAAATCGCTGATAGCGCTTCTGAAACCAGCTGCAATCAGGATGATAAAAGGAGAATCGCAACACACGGTTGCGATTCTCCTTTTTTACTTTGCTCCTGCACTCGTCAGGATCGTAATCATATCCTTATTTTTTTCCTGTTTCGCCAGCGAAAGAGCTGTAACATTGTTTTTAGCTTTCTTATTCACATCAGCGCCCTGCGCCAAAAGCTCCTTGGTATTTTCAAGATTATTGTTAAGCACAGCCATCATCAAAGCAGTAAGTCCTGTGCCTGCATCTATCGCTTGAATATCCGGTTTCTTCGCCAACAGCAGCCGAACGATCTCTGTATCCTTTTCCGCCGCCGCCATCATCAGCGGTGTTGCCTCAAACCCTTTAGAAGCAAAACGCGCATTCACGTCCGCCCCTTTATCCAACAAAAACTTTACTGTCTCCTGCTTGTCTTTGTCTTTCCCTCCCCCGAGAATCGCAGCAAACAGCGGCGTTAAGTCTCCTTTATCTTTGCTTTTACTATTTACGTCAGCTCCTTTTTCAACCAAAAACTTAACCATTTCCAAATTACCCGTCGCCGCTGCGGTTACCAACGGAGTGCCATTAGCAGTTGTAACATTGGGGTTCATCCCTGCTTCAATAAACAGCTCCACAACATCCTTCTTTTGATCCTCTACCGCTTTTACAAAGCTCTGCTCATTATATTGAATTTTTTTATCGGCTAACTCTTTCTTTGCATCTTCCGGGCTTTTTGAACATCCCGCAAGCAATACTGCCATCGAAAGCAAACCCACCATGAATAAACGCATCATCATAATTTTAATCCTCCATTTTTTCTTTACTTAATCTCACGGCTAAGCAAACCGCCGGCGCATCCATACATACAATAATCAACCCCAACCAACTCAACCCGCAGCATCACTTTGCTTCCATTTCGTATAGCCCTGAACCACTTCATACTCTTCAATAGGCCAAACTATTTTTGCATTCGTAATTCTAAAAGTATGAGCAGCCTCGCTATGAGGGTCAATCATCTTTTCAAAATTTCGAAACGTTCCCTTCACGGTCCCTGTATAGCCAGCCCCAATGTCAGCTCTCATGGTAGCGGCAAGGTTTAGCTCGTAAAAATAGTTGATATATTTATCCGTATGATTTGTAAAATACCCTTCGATAACAAGTACATTTTTGGGGGCGCCTTGCCCATCCAGCTCATAGTACAAATCCGTCGTTGTCCAAACGACTTTTTCCGCGGCCTCCCCATGCTCCATCCCCCAAAAACCAGTTCCCAAACACACGGCTAAACAGAGTAACAATACTTGCATCCATTTTTTCATATTCTGCCTCCCTTATTTTTGCTTTCAAACAACCTTTTATCCCGATACTACGATTGTATAGGAGATTTCTCTTACCCGCTATCACCCGACGGGTGACATCTCTTTCTTTAAATACTCGCCCTACCCAACGCAAATAGAAACATGGCTGTACCCCTTGTAAGCCCAAAGGTTACAGCCATGTTTTTCTTTGCCGTCACTTAAATGAGGCTTTTGCATAACTAGCATTTTTTAAAAATAACAAGACATGACACACACAAAGACGCTCCACGAGGCTTCCAAAAATGCAATTCTGCTTTCCACTGCAAAAACTGGTGGAACTGCAGCTGAAAAAAGGCAGACTACTCCCATTATCGCTTAAAACGGAGCTTTTTATCCGTTAAGCGGCCTCTTTTTCCTGCTTTTGGTTAGCACGAGCCATTGCAAGTAGCGCAACGCTACAAAGCAGCAAATGGACGTGAACCTTTTTTATTCCACAAACGTTTGGTCGCTCGGCTCCTAAATGA
>SAAJ01000071.1 GCA_009929485.1 Negativicutes bacterium | reverse complement strand
GAAAGCTGAATTGCATTCTTGAGAACCTGGCGGAGCATCTTTCGGCGTATTATGTCGCGTTGTTTTTTAAAAATACTAGTTATGCAAAAGACTCAAAAATCAAGTGCATATTCAAAAAGGAAGTAACACCTATAGAAAAATTGAAGATAAGCATTCTTGAAAAATTCAAAGACCTTAAAGTCTCGTTTAATTCCGAGTTGTTTTATGATAAATTAAACAAACTCGAGTTATCTCTCGAAGAAGAAGATTATTTCATGACCAGTGAATATTTAAAAACAGAAAAGACAAAGAAAATAGTAGAACGTGGTGTTAAACGTGGGAAGAGTGGGGGAGTCCGCCGTTTGAAAAGATGCAGAGGGGCTGTCATAGAGATTTCTCCAATTAAGGAGTGGAAAAGAAAAATACGAGAAGAAAAAATCAAATATGATGAACTAGGTGATTTGATATCCCGAATTAAAAATTATATTAAAGTATTGAAAGATTATCCATCGATTGACGAAGTTAAGATTGATGAAGTTACCAAGTTTATGAATGATTTTCAAAGATTAAACTATATTATTTGTTCTTTAGAGAATTTCCAAAGCAAAACCAACAATAGTTATATTAGATATATATGGCACGAGTATATTAAGCAGTTTAAACTCAAACATGGCATTCCAATAAACAAAAGATATCATTTTGAACTGTATGCGCTGCTTTCATATCTAAATCACAAATATGGCTCCCTCTATGATGTTGATCGATATTTATTCATTGATGAAGGACAAGATATTTTAGAAAATGAGATTTCAGTCCTCGAATCTATAAACAAATCACCAACTATCAATATTTTCGGTGATTTTGCACAAAGAACAAGAAAGCTTAATAAGGATTATTATTTTGATAAGGCAAGCAAAGAATTTGAAAAGTATGAATTAAATACAAATTACAGAAATTGCAAAGAAATAACCGAGTATATTAATGAAAACTGCAATACTGCTATGCATCCATTAGGTTTGACTGGGATAGTAAAGGTAATCAAGCTAAACAATCTTACTTCGACCATTTTTAGTGATATGCAATCTATGAAGATATTAATTGTTAAGAATAGTAATGCCTTGACAAAATTATCACAACATGTTCTTTGTTTGAATAATGCAAATTTAAATATAGTTTTTGACAGCGACAGTGCCTTTGCTGAAAATAAATTAAATGTTTTAAACATAATAAGTTCAAAAGGATTAGAATTTAAAGAAGTTATTGTGTTCAATTATGATTTAACCGACAATGAGCTTTATATTGCTTGTTCAAGAGCGTTAGAAAAATTGATAGTAATTGAAAATACTTGAAGTGTTTCGCCAACTTCAGTAATAATTTTAAATTGGAAAACCCAGCCTATTGTGTAGACAACAGGCTGGGTTATTGTAATTTGTCTTTTTCTTACGCTTTCGCAGCCGGTGCGGCCATCAAGGAGGCTACCAGCTGGGCAAAGCGGCCCGGATCTTCCAGTGCTAGGCCTTCTAAGAGCAGCGCTTGACCGTAAAGAAGCTCGCAGTAATCGCCAAAGAGGGACGTAGTGTTACCGTCGGTAAACTGCCCTTGCAGGGCCTTGAACACCGCATGATTAGGGTTCAATTCCAAAATACGGCTGGCTTTAAAGGAATTTTTCTGGTCCATGTCCGCCAAAATCTGCTCCATAGAGAGACTGATGCCTTGAGCGTCGCTGACCAGGCAAACCGGGCTGGAGGTTAAGCGATGGCTCAGTTTAACTTCCGTCACTTTTCCTTCCAGGTGCTTTTTGATAGCTTCAAGCAAGGTTGAATTTTCCTTAGTCAATTCTTCCTGTTCTTTTTTCTTTTCTGTTTCGTCTTCCAGATCATCCAGCTGCAGCTCGCCGCGGCTGATGGAACGGAACTGTTTTTCCTTGTAGCTGCCAAGCGCATCTACAGCGAATTCATCAACGCGATCAAAAAGATACAGCACTTCCAAGCCTTTTTCCTGCAGCATTTCCATTTGAGGCAGACGCTCGACAGCGGTGCGATCTTTGCCTGCGGCATAATAGATAACGCTTTGTTTTTCCGGCATGCGCTCCACATAGTCAGCTAGGGTAGTCAGCTCATCTTCGCTGCGGGACGTGGAGAAGAGCAGCAGATCCTGCAAACGTTCGCGATTGGAAAAATCAGAATATACGCCGCTTTTGAGGGCTTTGCCGTATTCTTTCCAGAAGGTTTCGTATTTGGGCCGATCTTTCTTGCACAGCTGCTCCAGCGTTTTGAGGAGGCTCTTTTCCAGATTCTTGCCGATTTTCTTCAAAGGCAGGCTCTGCTGCAGCACTTCGCGGGAAATGTTCAAGGAGACGTCAGGAGAGTCCACAAGGCCCTTCGCAAAGCGTAAGTACTCCGGCAGAAGATCCTGGCAGTCGTCCATAATGAACACGTTTTTCGAATAAAGACGAATGCCTGTCGTCACTTCACGCTGATAAAAGTCAAAGGGAGCGTGGGAGGGAATAAAGAGTACGCTGGTGTATTCCACAGCGCCTTCCACTTTAGAGTGGATAACCTCCATGGGGTCCTGCCAGTCCAAGAAGAGATGCTTGTAAAGCTGATTGTATTCTTCCGGCTTAATTTCATTTTTATTGCGCATCCAAAGGGGAGACATGGAGTTTAGAACACGCACTTCTTCTTTTGTCTCCTGCGGCTCTTCGCCTTCGGCGGCTGGAGGCGCCATGACCGGCATGCTCATGCGAATGGGGAAACGGATATAATCGGAGTACTTTTTCACCAGCCGCTCTAAGGTATGCTTGTTTAAAAACTGCTCGCTTTCCGTTTCGGCTTTGCGATGCTCTTCTTTCAGGGAAAGAATGATCGTCGTGCCGCGGCTCTCTTTTTCACATTCTTCTAGCGTATAGGTTCCGTCGCCTGTTGATTCCCAGCGCACACCTTTTTCCTGACCTGGAGCGCGGGTGAGAAGAGTCACTTTGTCCGCTACCATGAACGCCGAATAGAAGCCGACGCCGAACTGACCAATCAGATTGGTATCGCCGCCAGCGTTTTCTTTTTCTTGCATGGCCGCCAAAAACGCTTTGGTGCCGGATTTGGCGATGGTGCCAATATTTTCGATGACTTCGTCATGAGTCATGCCCATGCCGTTATCGGCAATAGTCAACGTACCGGAAGTTTCATCCGGCAACAACATAATTTCAAGGTCGTTGTTTTCGCCCAATAGTTCAGGGTTGGTCAGCGCCTCAAAGCGCAGCTTGTCGATAGCGTCGGAAGCATTGGAAATAAGCTCCCGTAAAAAAATATCCCTGTTCGTATAAATGGAGTGAATCATCAACTCCAGCAGTTGTTTGGTTTCCGCTTGAAATTCACGTTTTTCCACTGTCATGAGTCCTTTTCCTCCTGTATGAATAGATTTAGGCATTCCCTTATCTATGATAGCGAAAACTTTCTCATCAGGCAAGATGCTAGAATAAAAACCATCAAATGCAAGATATGTGTTTTTATCCGAAGAACATTTTTTAAAAAAATATACAAAAATAACAAAATGGCTCTTGAAATTATCCCTAGCTATTGTTATACTAAATTCAATTTAACAACGAATGACGTTGAAGAGGAAAAGTAGGCTTACAGATTATCACAGAGAGCTGGCGGAGCTGGGAAGCCGGTACAAGAAGTAGGCTGAAGTTCTCCTTGGAGTTGCGAAACTGAATTTTTAGCGAAAGCTGAAATAGTAGGTGCCGCCGTGACCATCACGTTACAGATGGAAGGTATCGGCAACTGCCCGTACCTATAAAGTTGATTCGTGCATGCACGAATAACAAAGGTGGTACCGCGAGAAAATGCTCTCGTCCTTTACAGGACGGGAGTTTTTTTATTGGGAAAAAAGGCTTTTCCCAGTCAAAGAATGAGGAGGTCGTCAGTTTGTATTGGAATAATCATATTGAAAAGCTTAACCGAAAAGAAATGACGGAAATCCAATCTACTTCGCTGCGTGATTTAGTACAAAGGGTTTACACTTGTGTGCCTTCATATCGCCAGAAGTTTCAGGCCGCTGGTTTGTTACCCGCAGATATTCAAGGAATCGAAGATATTCACAAATTGCCTTTTACAACCAAGCAGGATTTGCGTGACAACTATCCTTATGGTTTGTTTGCCTTGCCGATGAGTGAAATAGTCCGCATCCATGCCTCAAGCGGCACTACTGGCAAAGCGACCGTTGTTGGTTATACAAAGCGCGACCTCAACATGTGGGCTGAAGTTATGGCGCGAGCGTTAACCGCCGTAGGTGTTACAAATAAATCGTTTATTCAAAACGCCTATGGTTATGGGCTGTTTACCGGCGCGTTAGGCGTGCATTACGGCGCGGAGCTGGTAGGAGGGTCGATTATTCCCACTTCGGTCGGCAACACGGCTCGACAGATTACCCTAATGAAAGATTTTGGCACGAATGTTCTTGCCTGTACGCCTTCCTACGCCCTGCATATTGCCGAAACGATGCGCGAAGCAGGTTTTGACTGCCAGGATATGCCTCTGCGGGTGGGAATTTTCGGGGCCGAACCCTGGTCAGAGCAAATGCGGCAGGAAATTCAACGCCAGCTGAATATCAAAGCCTATGACATATATGGCTTGAGTGAAATCATCGGACCTGGCGTCGCCTGTGAATGTGTGGAACAAGATGGCATGCACATCAATGAAGACCATTTCTACCCGGAAATCATTGACCCTGTAACTGGAGAGGTTTTACCGGAGGGCGAAATAGGCGAGCTCGTTATTACTACCTTGACCAAAGAAGGCCTGCCTCTGCTGCGCTATCGCACTAGGGACTTGACGGTGCTCAACAGAACCCCTTGCGCTTGCGGCAGAACGCTGGTACGGATGCAGAAGGTTATGGGCCGCAGTGACGATATGTTAATCATCGGCGGCGTTAATGTATTTCCGTCACAGGTTGAAAGCGTGCTTCTTGATCTGGGCATGGCGCCTCATTATCAGCTGATTGTGGAACGCATTGATAATCTTGATAAATTGACGATCATGGTGGAGATTACGGAAGAAGTATTTACGGATGAAGTTCGCGGACTTGAAACGCTGGAACATACGCTGAAGAAAAAGATAAGCGAACTATTAGGTATCTCCAGTAAAGTAAAACTGGTATCGAGCAAGACTATCGAGCGCAGTGAAGGTAAGGCTAAAAGAGTCATTGATAAGCGAAAAATATAAAGCAGGAGGTAAAACTTATGAATATCATTCAGCAAATCTCAACGTTTGTGGAGAACCGTCCTGGGGCCTTTCGGGAAATACTGCAGGTTATCCAGTCTAATGGCATTAATATTAAAGCTCTGTCCATAGCCGACACGGCAGACTTTGGCATCCTGCGGTTTATCGTTGCCAAGCCGGACGATTTGGGAAAAATCTTACGCGAAGCAGGCTTTATTGTTAAGAAAACGCCGGTCCTTGCTCTCACTATCGGCGACAAGCCAGGCACATTGCTGACTTATGTGGATAAACTAAGTGACGCGGGTATTAACATTGAGTATGTTTATGCCTTCACCACGGCCATTGAAAATGTGGCCAAAGTAGTAGTAAAAGCGGATGATGTCGATCAGGCAATGAACTTATTGAGCAATGATCCGGAGATTAAGGAATACCTGCAAGCCAACGATGCTGTTGATTTTTATTGGTAAACGATAATTCCCTATTTTAGGAGGAAACATGAGACTAGGAGACTTTATCTGGCTGGCTGCGCTGTGTGCCGTTTCGTCGGTAATGGTGGTTCCCTCTACGCATGAAGTATTTGTCAGCGCAACCAAAGCGCATCCGTACCTTATGGGCTTTGTCAAATTTGGCATTTTAGCGACAATGGGCGAACTCTTAGCCATCCGTATTGCCGCAGGAGCCTGGAAAGCGCCTGCAGGGATAATCTACCGCAGTATTATTTGGGGCCTCATCGGCATGCTCATTGTACTGATGTTTGAAGTCTTTGCCGGCGGGGTTACGGGCGCCATAAAAAAAGGACTGCTCTGGTCCGGCAGCGATGCTTTTGCCAATAAAATATGGGCTGCCTTTTGGATTAGCGCTATCATGAACTTGTTCTTTGGTTCTGCCTTTATGACCCTGCACCGGATTACAGACACCTATATTGACCTCGCTTGTGGCGAAACGAATTCAATGGGAAACGTGAAGTTATCTGACGTCATTGCTAGGATTGACTGGCAGGGCCTGGTGTCTTTTGTCATTTTTAAAACCATTCCCTTTTTCTGGATACCAGCCCATACGATTACGTTTTTATTACCCCCTGAGTATCGAGTTTTGATGGCAGCTTACTTGTCGGTAGCGCTGGGCGCTATCCTTGCCTACGGGAAAAGAAGAAAAGTAAGTGCTTAAGTGGTTCAGAGGGACGGTTCTCCTGAGTCAGTTTTGTTAATTCTGGTTCGGTAGAACCGTCCCCCTGAACCAGTCTGAGAATATATTCGCAGTTGGAGGTTTATGATGAAACGATTACTGACCGGTAATGAAGCGGTAGCGCAAGGGGCATACGAAGCTGGCGTGACCTATGCTGCAGCGTACCCCGGAACGCCGAGCACCGAGATATTAGAAAACATCGCCACCTACAATGAGGATATCATCGCGGAATGGGCGCCAAACGAAAAGGTGGCTATGGAAAACGCGATAGGAGCCTCAATCGCCGGCGCCCGAGCACTAGCGGCCATGAAAATGGTCGGCGTCAACGTGGCTGCCGACCCCTTGTTCAGTTTTGCCTATGCCGGCGTAAACGGGGGAATGGTGCTGATCACAGCCGACGACCCAAGCCTTCACTCTTCGCAAAATGAACAGGATAATCGACAATACGCTAAATTTGCCAAAATAGCCATGCTCGAACCAAGTGACAGTCAGGAATCCAAAGACATGCTGAAGACAGCCATGGAAATCAGCGAGAAATTTGATACGCCGATTTTATTCAGAATGACCACCAGAGTCTGCCACAGCAAGGGCTTAGTTGAAATCGGCGAACGAAAGGAAGCCAGCAAAAAACCGTATGCAAAAAACCTTGCCAAATACGACCTTATTCCGGCTGTTTCCAAAAAGCTGCGCGCCGAATTAGAAGGACGTCTGCACAAGCTGGCCGTCTTTGCGGATGAAACGAATTTAAACTACTTCGAATGGAATGATTCTAAGATTGGCATTATTTCCTCCGGGGTCGCCTACCAATACGCCAAGGAAGTTTTCGGCGATAAAGCGTCGTATCTCAAACTAGGCTTTACGTACCCGCTGCCGGCGAAAAAAATCAGGGAATTTGCCGCCCAGGTGGAAACGCTCTATATTATTGAAGAATTGGAACCCTATTTGGAAGAACAGATACGGCAAATGGGCATATCCTGCATTGGTAAAGAAAAAATCCCCAACATGTACGAACTTAACCCTGATATTGTTGCGAAAGCATTGCTGAATGAAGAAAAACCGTTGATCCAGTATGATACGTCATTAGTAGTAAATAGACCGCCTGTACTTTGCGCCGGCTGTCCGCACCGGGGATTTTTCTATGAACTCAGTAAAAAGAAAAATGTTGTGATGGCCGGAGATATCGGTTGCTACGCCCTGGGCGGGGCCGAACCCCTTAATGCCAAAGATATGTGCATTTGTATGGGCGCCGCGCCAAGCATAGGACATGGGGCGCAGAAAGTCTTCGATAAGTTCCATGAAAACATGCGTGTTATTTCGACCATCGGCGACTCCACTTTCTTCCATACGGGCATCAACAGCATAATGAACATAGCCTATAACCGCAGTAAAACCATTACCGTTATTCTCGATAACCGGATAACCGGCATGACCGGTCACCAAGATCATCCTGGTACAGGTTTTACGCTGCAGGGGACGCCGACGAAGGCGCTGGCCATCGAAGGAGTAGTTAAGGCGTTAGGCATTGACTATGTCCGAACCGTCAATCCCCTAAACCTTCGGCAAGTACGAGATGCTCTTGATTGGGCTCTTGCCTTGGATGAGCCGTCGGTTATTATTACCCGCTGGCCCTGCGTATTGAAAAAGCAGTCGCCCCAAGACAAGGAAGAATTTGGTGCTTATATGGCAACTTGCAAAGTTGACACAGACGAGTGCATCGGCTGCCAAATGTGCGTTAACACAGGCTGCCCGGCCCTTAGATTCGATCAAGAAACGGAAAAAGCAGCCATCGATCCGGTTCAATGCGTCGGCTGTGAAGTATGCGTGCAACTATGTCCGGCTAAAGCCGCAGTAAAGGTGGGTGAATAATATGTCTGAGGTAAAAAACATACTGCTAGTGGGCGTAGGCGGGCAGGGAACCATTTTAGCAAGCAAGATTTTGTCCAATGGCCTGGTGAGCGCCGGTTATGATGTCAAGATGTCCGAAGTACATGGCATGGCCCAGCGCGGCGGCAGCGTCAGCACCCAGGTGCGCTATGGAAAAAAAGTATACTCGCCGATTATCGGCAAGGGGCAGGCGGACATACTTGTTTCCTTTGAAACCATGGAAGCGCTCCGCTGGCTCAAATATTTGGCGCCAACAGGCAAAGTCGTCGTTAATGACTACCAGATTCCCTCCGCGCCGATCCTCATGGGCAAACGAGAGTATCCCGCCGGAGTGCTGGAGCTGCTAAAGGAGAAAGCTGATACAACCGTTATCTGTGCCGCCCAAATCGCCGAGCGCTTGGGGAACGCCAAGGCGATGAACGTAGTTTTGTTCGGCGCTCTGGTAAAGGCCATGAAAATTGACTATATCGATTGGGAAGAAGTGATTAAGACCAGTGTTAAAGCAAGCGCGGTTCCAGTCAATCTCCTTGCCTTCCAGGAAGGCTTGAAGGTAAAGTAAGCGAGGATGAAAAGGAGCAAAGAAAATGCCCATAACGGAAATACTGTCCCGCAACGCCTCCTTATATGGTGACAAGGTCAGTTTAGTTGAAATAAATCCCGAGTTACAGGAAAAACACGAAGTTTCCTGGCAAGAGTATGAGTTGATTGAAACCAATCCTGCTGCGAGCTTTCGCCGCCAAATGACATGGTGTGAATTTGATGCTACAACAAACCGTTTTGCCAATTTGCTCCTAGGCCGTGGTATAAAAAAAGGCGATAAAGTGGCGATTCTTTTAATGAATTGTCTGGAATGGCTGCCGATTTATTTCGGAATCCTCAAAGCTGGCGCCGTGGCCGTACCTTTAAACTTTCGCTACGATGCCGAGGAAATAAAATATTGTCTGGAACTTGCGGAAGTGGTCGCGCTGGTTTTTGGACCGGAGTTTGTCGATCGTATCGAAGTCATATGAGTGATTTTCATATTCTCGAACCCTAGAAAAATCAAAGGGTTTTTAGGCAATAAAAAGGACTTCACCCCCACAAATGCGAATCAGTAAGTGCTA
>SAAJ01000103.1 GCA_009929485.1 Negativicutes bacterium | reverse complement strand
AGGGTAGCACTTACTGATTCGCATTTGTGGGGGTGAAGTCCTTTTTATTGCCTAAAAACCCTTTGATTTTTCTAGGGTTCGAGAATATGAAAATCACTCGTGTACGAGAATTGCCGGAATTCAACCAAGTATACCTAAAATATCAAGACAAAATCAAAATGTATGTTATTGACGTGTGGGACACGCCGGATAAGGCCAATGCCTTTATGTATCAAAACGGATATCAAATTCCGACGCTTTTTGACAATACGAATAAAGCTTTGACAAATGACTTGGGCATTCGCGGCATACCGGTGACCTTGATCATCGACGAGGAAGGCACTATCCGGATACGGAAAGATGGTATGATGCCTCCAGGACATTTGGAGAAAGCCATCCAGCAGGTTATGAGAAAAAATGAGGAAGTAAAATGAAGAAATACCTAGCAATGATGTTGCTGGCGTTGTCTTTACTTAGCAGCAGTGTCGCGTTGGCGGGCGCCGGGGAGCCGTCTCCGCCGGGTAATACCGGCGATGTAAATGGCAATGACGATTGCAAGGATGGCATTTGCACCCTTAAAGAACAGCCGGACGAGCCAGGGGAACGAACAAAGAGTAACTAGAGGGTACGCAGAGGGCTAAAGAAATAAACGCCGGCCTTCTTCACAGCTGATGAACGCTGCGGAGAAGGCCGGTTTTTTCGCTATACCAGAGTTTATAAGTTTTTACGGCTGAAAAGCCTAGGGTCATCAAGCGGTAGGAGCTTCTATATAAACGGCGGCATAACTGTATTTGAGACAAGATTTCCGCGCGACTCGCAAAAATAGGAGTCGTCGGCAGTTCCGCGAACTCGCTGGCGCTCAGACATACGAAACTTTTCTCCGTCGCCTCCTGTTTTTGAGTCCTGCGGACCGTCTTGCTCCCAAAAGTCTCAAATACAATCACGGCCACCGTAGCCTCATTGGCTCCCGCCCTTTACTCCCTCTACTCCTGTTCCAATCCCGTACTCCTCTGGTCTTATCTGTTACTTAAGGAGCCCCAAGGCCTGTTTGGCCAGGCGATCCGCCAGCTCGTTTCCTTCTACGCCTGTATGACCGGCTACTTTGCAGAAAGTCACCCAGCTAAGGCGCTGCGAGGCAAACTCGGCATACCAGGCAGTGAACGGGTTTTTAGCCTGCCATTCTTTTGTAGCCCATTTGGCTAGGCCGCTATAGTCATGATGAATCGAGATAGGCTGAACACCAGTCTCTTCCGCCCACTGGATAGCCATAGTGGCGCCGGCTAGCTCTCCAGCTACATTGCGCATTTTCGCCGCTTCGGGATCTTCGCCGACGCCGCTGTCGGAGTGCGTCAAATTTCCGTCTTCATAGACGGCAAAGGCCCAGCTGTATTGGCCTTTGCTGAAGCTGCCGTCTACATAGATATGTATGCCTGCAGGATTTTCTTCCGTTGTGGCAGCCGTCGAAATTTGAGCGTTCATAAAAGCAACAGCCTCTTCTTTAGTAGGAAATCCTTTAAAAGCGGCATTAGGATAGCCGCTGACCTGTTTTTGACACTCCGGCCAATTCGTATAGATGCCGGGAATTCGTCCTTCACGGACGGCGTAGAATTTATTCTTGCCAGCCATAGTAGAAGCTCCTCTCCTTAACTTGCTTCTACTATACAGGATACAGCGCGGCAGCGCCAGCAATTTTGCGTGTGCGGAAATCTCTATTCCCTCTGTCCTACCCTCCTTTTACTCCCTTTACTCTTGTTGAGTGTTCTCACAAACTCAAAACCCTTGAATTTACAGGCCTCGTAATGAGGTCTTTTTATTTTACCTCCCA
>SAAJ01000102.1 GCA_009929485.1 Negativicutes bacterium | reverse complement strand
AGGACAAAATTGCACAGACGGGCGCGAAAGCGCCTGTTTTGCTTGGGAAATTACGGTTTTGCGCAGCAAAACCCATCTGTTTTTCTGAGGGGAGAATTGTGGTTCGGCGTGTCTAAAGACACGCTTTTTGTTTTTCGCGCCTTGCGGCGATCTGCGATATAATAGAAATGCAACCAACCACAGATAATCTTTTTGTATTTTCGAGGGCTTTAATGGCCGTCTTGGACAATCTAGATTATCTAGGTTGGTTGCACCAGGACGGTCATTTAAGTTGGGAGGGAACGATGAGTGAAAAGTATATCTTGTATGCTCGCAAGAGTACAGATGTGGAAGATAAACAAGTTTTGTCTATCGAGGCGCAGTTGGTAGAATTGCGCGCATACGCGCGCAACGAAAACTTGCAAATAATAGACGAGCTTATCGAAAAGCAATCTGCCAAAGTGCCGGGACGACCGGTATTTAATAAAATGTTGGCGCGGATTGAGGCCAGCGAAGCCGACGGCATAATCGCGTGGCACCCCGACCGACTGGCGCGCAACTCAATAGATGGCGGCCAAATCATCTATTTACTCGATCAATCGCGCCTCAATGTGCTCAAATTTCCCTCGTTTTGGTTCGAAAACACCTCACAAGGCAAATTTATGTTGTCGATTGCTTTCGGGCAATCGAAATATTATGTAGACAACTTGTCCGAAAATACCAAACGCGGTCTGCGCCAAAAAGTTCGGCGTGGAGAAATGCCCGGGCGCGCTCCGCTCGGTTATATAAATGATATGCGTACTAAAACAGTTGTCGTAGACAAACGGCGTGCACCGCTTGTCATTGAAGCATTTCAGTTGTACGCAAAAGGTCAAAGTCGTTTGCAAGATATTGCCGATTTTCTATTTAGCAAAGGCATCAAAACTAAAGGCAATAAACTGCTCAAAAAAGACCAAATAACCAAACTACTAACAAATCCGTTTTATTACGGACATTTTCGCTATGCGGGCGAAGTGTTTGAGGGCAAACACACGCCGATCATTTCGAAAAAGCTTTTTGATAATGTCCAGCAAGTCATCGACCGTCGCAAACATAAACGAACTACCAAACAAAACGACCCAAAGCCGCTCTGCGGACTGCTGCGCTGCGGCTCGTGCAATATGATGATTACCGGAGAAAACCAGACGAAACGGCAAAAGAACGGTAATATTCATCATTATGTGTATTATCACTGCACGAAAAAACGCAAAAATACTCCGCGCTGTCCTGAGCCTCATATTCGCGAGGAATTACTTGATGCGCAACTATCTGAAATGTTACAAGAATATGCTATGCCGCTTGTCTGGGCGGACAAGTTGCGTGAGCTTATGGACAAAGATGTAAGCGACCAGCAAACACGCAGTCAAGCGCAAACCGCCGGCTTACAAGCGAATATCACCGGACTTTCTGCCAAGCTCCAACGCTTGCTCGATAGCTATCTCGACCAAGACATTGATCGAGAAACTTACATCGGCAAGAAAGCAGAAATTATGAGCCAAAAGAAAGGTTTTGAGGAGAAATTGTCCAAGCTGATGCTTGGTCAAAACCTTTGGCTCGAACCGATGAAAAAGTGGTTAGAAACTGCCGTTTCTATCTGTAAAATCGCCGAGAGTGATGATCTATTGGCGAAAAAGTCGCTTTGCCTCGAAATCTTCGGCTCTAACCTGATTCTAAAAAACAAAAAAGCACGCCTGCGCGTGCTCGAACCGCAATTCTCCCCTCAGAAAAACAGATGGGTTTTGCTGCGCAAAACCGTAATTTCCCAAGCAAAACAGGCGCTTTCGCGCCCGTCTGTGCAATTTTGTCCT
>SAAJ01000070.1 GCA_009929485.1 Negativicutes bacterium | reverse complement strand
AAGAATCTACAAAATCAATTCTTTAGAAATACTGCGATTGAAAGAGAATATTAAAGAAAAGGCTTGTATATTAAGGGAGTAACAGAGAAAAGCCAGAGGGATTTTCAAGAGATTGCCGCGTCGCTGCGCTCCTCGCAATGACGCGAATCCCCCTGGCCTGCGGCCTTCCCCCTTTAGCAAGGGGGACTTCAAACCCTGCCTCCCTTGTTAAAGGGAGGTGCCGCCACAGCGGCGGTGGGATTCAAAAAGCTTAAGTTTGGCAAACGCATTGCCTCTCTAGCCAACTTTTGTCATTGCGAACGTAGTGAAGCAATCTCCTCGAGCATTTTAGAATAAAACCGTACCTCGTGCCCTCATACGTGCCCTCGCTCTACTCCCTATACTCCTGTTCAATCTCCAATTTCGTTCTTTGTAATTTGTTAATTCGCTTAAGGAGTGCCTGGAACCTGCTAGTTTTTTAAGCGCTTTGCCTTTTTTTAACTGATATTCTATAATACTAGTTGAGATAATTAGTAGGATGAGGGGGCGTAGGCAGCATGGCAATGGAAGAATTTCGCCTGGTAATCATTACAGGTATGTCTGGCGCTGGTAAGACGCAGGCTGTGCGCGCCCTGGAAGATTTGGGCTATTTTTGTGTCGATAACCTGCCGCCGGCGCTGATTCCCAAGTTTGCTGAGCTGTGTTCGCAGTCGGCAGGGAAGGTCAGCCGCATTGCCTTGGTGGTGGACATTCGCGGCCGGGAGTTTTTCGATACCTTGGCGCAGGTTTTGGAAGAAATGGAAAAACAGGGCCAGGTTTACGAGGTGCTATTTCTGGAGGCTTCGGATGAGGTTTTAATCCGACGCTACAAGGAATCGCGTCGGCGTCATCCATTGGCGGCGCAAGGGCGGGTCAGCGATGGCATTGTGCGTGAACGGGCGCGGTTAGAGCCCATTCGCGGCAGGGCGACCCATGTGATTGATACTACCGGTATGGCGACGGCAAAACTGCGGGAAAAATTGACAGGCTTGTTCGCTACAGGGGCGCAGATGCAGAGAATGTCCATTACCGTGGTTTCTTTCGGCTTTAAGCATGGGCTGCCATTGGATGCGGATATGGTATTTGACGTGCGGTTTTTACCGAATCCTTTTTATGTGGAGACTTTGCGCCGTAAAAGCGGCGTGACTCCCGAAGTGGGAGAGTATATTGCCAAATGGCCGGTATCACAGCAGTTTCAGGAGCGCTTATGGTCCTTTGTAGATTATTTAATTCCTCATTACGTCGACGAGGGGAAAAGCCATCTGATTATTGCCATTGGCTGCACAGGCGGGATGCACCGCTCTGTGTATATTGCGCAGAAATTATATGAACGGTTGCGCAATCACGGCTATAAGATTACGATTGAACATCGCGATATCCGGCATAACCTGCCGGAACCGGAAATGAAATGCTGAGGTGACACGATGGATTTCTTAAAGTGGCTCTACCCCGGCATTCGCCTGAAACGTTGGTTTTTCTTGTTTTCTTTGGGCACGATTTTAGTGAGCGTAGGGATGTCTCTGCTTCTGAATTACCAATATGTGGGGTATTTGGAAGAATGGCTGTTTAAAACCGTCTATTTGGCCACTGGCAGCTACTACTACACAATTACTTTTTTGGCTGGCTTATCTGTATTGTCGCTGGGCCTTGGTTCTATGCTGTTTGCCACAAGGCAGATTATTCGTTCCGTTATTGGCGCCTTGATTCCCGACGGATCGGAAAAGTTTATTGACCGGATTTTTTCGCAGCGCCGTCTGAAGCGCGGCCCTAATATTGTGGTCATCGGCGGCGGCACTGGCCTGTCGGTGTTGCTGCGAGGCATTAAAAGCGTAACAAGCAATGTTACGGCGATTGTGACGGTGGCGGATGACGGAGGGTCTTCCGGGCGCATTCGGGAAGATTTGGGCGTAGTAGCGCCTGGGGATTTGCGCAACTGTTTGGTTGCTTTGGCGGATACGGAACCTCTGATGGAAAAATTGTTTCAACACCGCTTCGGGGGACAGGGCAGTTTAGCCGGGCACAGTTTCGGCAATCTTTTTATTGCCGCCATGAATCAAGTCGTTGGCAGCGTGGAAGGCGCCTTGGCGGCGTCCAGCAAGGTTTTGGCCGTACGGGGGCGTGTGCTTCCTTCTACGGAAGCGCCGGTGCGTTTGCAAGCTGAATTGGCTGATGGCACAATCGTGGAGGGCGAATCCAATATTCCCTTGGCTGGGCAGGCGATTCGCAGAGTGCGCTTGGTGCCGGAAGACGTGGCGCCTGTGGCTAGCTCGTTGCAAGCGATTCGTGAGGCGGACGCGATTTTGATTGGACCGGGCAGCCTGTATACCAGTGTGCTGCCGAATTTGTTAATACAAGAAGTGGCGGCGGAACTCAAGGCGAGCAAAGCGGCTAAAATTTATATCTGCAACGTAATGACACAGCCGGGAGAAACCGACGGTTATACCGCATCCGATCATGTGGAAGCGTTGCTGCAGCATGCAGGCGCGGGAATCGTGGATTATGTTTTGGTCAATGGTCAGCCAGTGGCGAAATCGCTGCAAAGTATTTATGCTAACCAGGGGGCGGCTCCGGTTGAGGCCGACGTGGAGCGGATTGAAAAACTGGGTGTTAAAGCCTTTCGGGCGGATGTCATTTCGGAAAGTGATGTGGTCCGTCATGATCCGCTGAAACTGTGCCGCACCCTTGTTTCGATGATCTATCGGCTGCGGCCGCATGCGGAGCATATGGCGCTGTTGGATCATTATCTTATTGCAGACACCTTGCGGGAACGCAAGGGTGGCTGCTGACGAAAAGGAGGCACGGCAATGGCGTCTTATGCGACCGAGGTCAAAAACGAATTGGCCCGTGTCCAGGGAGATAATGACTGTTGCCGGATTGCCGAACTGGCCGCGCTTCTGCGTATGGGCGGAACGTTGCTTATCGGCGGCAATAAGAACCTGGGCCTTACTTTTACCACGGAAAATGCGGCAGTAGCCCGCAAAGCGTTTTCATTGATAAAAACAGGATTTTCTCTGACGGTGGAAGTGGTGGTCAAACGTGGCCGTCGCTTGAAAAAAATGAATACCTATCAGATCAAGGTGGCCCCTGCGCCGGGCGTGCGGGAATTGCTGACCGCTGTGGGCTTTTGGAAAGAAGACGGCATTCATATGGTGCGCGACAGCAGCAGCTTTAGGCGGTCTTGTTGTCGCCGCGCCTATCTGAGGGGGGCCTTTTTGGGCGGCGGTTCGGTGAACCGGCCAGAGGGGGACTACCATATGGAGCTGGTAACGGACAATTACCAATTTGCTCAATCGCTGACGAAAATCATGAAATATTTTGAGCTGCCTGTGCGTTTGACAGAGCGCAAGCAGTCGTATTTGGCCTATCTCAAGGACGGAGATGCGATCATTTCTTTTTTGCGCCTTATTGGCGCGCACAATGCATTGCTTTCGTTTGAAAACGTGCGTGTAGTCAAAGATGTGCGCAATCAGGTCAATCGTTTGGTTAACTGTGAAACCGCTAATTTGCAAAAGACGGTGGAAGCGGCGGTGCGTCAAGTGGCCAGTATTCGGTATTTGGATGAGGCTGTAGGGCTGGAAAAGCTTCCGGCTCATTTGAAAGAAGCAGCCCGCTTGCGTCTGGAACATCAGGAGGCGCCGTTATCAGAGCTGGTGGAACTGTCTGGAGGGCAACTGTCCCGTTCCGGTCTAAACCATCGCTTACGTCGCTTGGAAATGCTGGCGGAAAAGTATGGGCTGCCGATGGCTCCATCATCAACTCAAGGGAAGGGAGATATACTATAGTGAATAACCAAGTCTGGAAGGCGGCACTGCTGCTGTTTCTTTTTGTTTTACTGCAGACGGGGGGCGTCAGCGCCGGCACTGCCGCGGATGATCGTACTTCCGTAGGAAATATGGAGGTATCTGCGTTGCCGGAATGGCCGATGACAGTGGAAAGAAGCGGCCCGACCCTTCTGTTTTCGGATAGCCCGGAGATGGCAGCAAACGACGGTATTTTATATCAAGATACGGTGCAGGGGGATGTGCGCCTGTTTTATCATCATGTGAATGATACTAAAAATTGGAAACGTTTAGCCATTGTCGTAGAAAATCCAGGGCCTGGCGTGGCGCAACTACAAATTCAGCGGACGGGTCAAGCAGGGCCAAGCCAGGATTATCTGGCGGTGGGCAAGGAAGTGCAAGCCCGTTATTTTCAAGGAACAGGGGCGCGCAAAGTAAGCATACCTGCTGGCGGTGCGGTAGAAATTCTTTCGGGAGAGAACGGTGTTTCCTTTCGCTATAATGAATTGCTCACAGGTATGATGGATTTAAAAGCGGATCGTCCGGTGCGCATTAAAATTGTCTTTTGTCCGGCTGGCGCGCAAGCCACTGAATTTGCCGCTTGGGCTCCCATTTTGCCGGCGGATCAATATCGAATGCGGGGAACTTTTTTACAGGCGGATCGTTTGCTTACAGCGAAGAATACCTATAACCCTCTAGATGACAATACCGTAGCCGTAACCCTGGCCGACAATGCCCAGGACACTTTTGTTAAGGGAATCGATGCTACCGACGGAACGGAAACGGTTAATTACGGCAACTACGGCGTTATATATCAGTTGCGTTTACCTACGGCTAATTCCGGCGGCGTAGCCCTGTATTTGAGTCCTCAAGGCGGTGAATATGCAGGGTTTTTAGGTGTGAGGTATCAAAAACCTGCGGAATTGGTGTTGCCGACCCCCATGGGACAAACCGCCTTCGGTTCAGTAGGTGATTTCAGGCAAATTTCTCTGGTAGGACGCTATGTCAGCGGGCAAGACTTGTTTGTGCGCTTTAGTCCTCCAGGTGGCTCCAACTTGCCGGTGCGCCTTGTTTTGTCGCCGTATTGGCGTTCCGGCGGCGCTTGAGATTGGCCTCTTGCATCTGGAAGGCAAAGACGGTAGAATAGATAAAGCGATCATTTCCTGAAAAGACAAGGAGGGAAGAATCCATGGCGAAACATATTGTGACTGTAAATAGTGCAGCCCTCAAGAAGACGGCATACACCGGCGGTTGCGGCGAATGCCAGACATCCTGCCAGTCGGCCTGCAAGACCTCTTGCACCGTCGGCAATCAGGTGTGCCAAAAGCAGAACTAATTCACTAGCAAATGTCGGGCCTCTTGCCGCTGGCGGCAAGAGGCCCTATGACTGTAAAAATACGAGAGATACGTTTCACACAGAGATATAATTATAAAAAGAGTACAAGAAGATACGTTTTACACAGAGTAACAGAGGGAGCAGAGGAAAGGCCAGAGGAAAAATAGCATCAAGAGATTGCCGCGTCGCTGCGCTCCTCGCAATGACGTATTACCTCTTTTTTCATCCTTCTTCTGCGTGCCCTCCATTTACTCCCTCTACTCTTGTTCAAATTTCCGTTCTTCTTTGCGCCTCCTCTGTTACTCAGTTACTCTGTGTATCGTTCCTTTCGTTCCCCACTTTATTTTGAAAGGAAAGACCATGAATATACATTCTTTTAGCTTAAACGGGATGCATATCCTGTTGGATGTCAATAGCGGCGCTGTCCATGTGGTGGATGAGATGATTAGCGACATCATGAACGTATTTGACGGCGGCAATGACGAAGCAGTGCTGGCGTCCTTAGCGGAGCAATACAGCGAAGACGAACTGCGCGAAGCGCTTGCCGAGCTGCATGAGCTGATTGCCGCGGAAAAGCTGTTTACACCGGCGCTGGAGGTTCCGCCTACCTTTAAGGCGGAACCTATCCTTAAGTCTTTGTGCCTGCATGTGGCCCATGACTGCAATCTGCGCTGCCGCTACTGCTTTGCCGGTACTGGCGACTTCGGACATAGCCGAGGCTTGATGTCTGCGGAAGTAGGCAAAAAAGCTATTGATTTTCTCTTGGAAAAAAGCGGCAGTCGTCGTCATTTGGAAATCGACTTTTTTGGCGGCGAGCCTTTGATGAATTTTGAAGTGGTAAAAGAGCTGACTGCCTACGTGCGACGCAGAGAGCAGGAAGCCGGCAAGGAAGTCAAACTGACGTTGACTACCAATGCGGTGCTGCTGAGAGACGAGGAGCTTCGCTTCTTGAATGAAGAGGGGATTTCCTTGGTGCTCAGCCTGGACGGACGCAAGGAAGTTCATGACTATATGCGTCCTAATGCCGGCGGCAACGGCAGCTACGAAACGGTAATGTCTAACATTGACAAAGCCATTCGTTCGCGGAACGATCAAAATTACTATTTGCGCGGCACCTTTACCGCGCATAACCTTGATTTTGCGGCTGATGTGCTGGATATGGCCGATCGAGGCTATACGCAGTTATCCGTAGAACCAGTGGTCGCCGAAGATGAGGCAGAGTATGCATTGAAGGAAGAGCACTTGCCGGAGTTGTTCCGCCAGTATGAATTATTGGCTAAGGAATACTTGGAACGCAAGATGCGAGGCGAAGGGTTTGACTTTTTCCATTTCAATGTGGATATTGAGAACGGCCCTTGTGTGGCTAAGCGTCTCAGCGGCTGTGGCGCTGGTCACGAGTATCTGGCGGTCACGCCGGAAGGTGAATTCTATCCTTGCCATCAGTTTGTCGGGCGTGAAGCGTATCGTCTGGGCTCGGTGGAAGAAGGCATTGTTAACGAAGAACTGCCTTGGAAGTTCCGGCGGGCGCATGTGCTGGCCAAGGAAGAATGCAGTCAGTGCTGGGCGCGGTTTTATTGCAGCGGCGGCTGTCACGCTAATGCAGACGCGTTCCATGGGTGTTTAGAAAAGCCCTATGAGCTTGGCTGCAAGCTGCAGAAAAAGCGTCTGGAGTGCGCTTTGATGGTGCAGGCGGCGCTGGCTTTGGCGAAACGGCAGGATTCTTAAAGTGAAAAAGAGAAGTGACTATCTAGATGATAGTCACTTTTTTATTAGGCAGGAACGGAGTGTGGAGATTGAACAAGAGAACAGGAGATTCTGAGGGTACGAATGAGGGTTACGGAGTACGGTATTTGAACAGGAGTAGAGGGAGTAGAGTGAGGGTTACGGTTTAATAGAAAAATGCAGAGAGATTGCTTCGCTGCGCTCGCAATGACAAAAGTTGGTTAGAGCGGCAATTGGTTTGTTTCAGATAAATGGCCAGCTTATCCCGTCAGTGCGAGGAGCGCAGCGACGCGGCAATCTCCTTTCTGGGGTTTCTTCTGCGTAAGCGGAGTTTTTGAATCCTTCCGCCGCAGTGGCGGCACCTCCCTTTGACAAGGGAGGCAAGGCTTAAAGTTCCCCTTGCAAAAGGAGGGAGGGGCCGCAGGTCCAGGGGGATTTTGCGGCATTGTGAGCGACGCGGCAATCTCCTAAAATTAATCTTCCCTCCCTTTACTCACTATACTCTTGTTAAATATTGTTTCTCCTGCGTACCCTCTCGTGACTCCGGTTCTCTTGTTCAGTAACTTCTTCTCCTGCTCCGTGTAAATTATTGGAGGCAGTTGTGCATGGAAGACGTTAAAGAGCGCTGGCAGGTGCAGGTGGAAGGCATTGTGCAGGGAGTGGGATTCCGGCCTTTTGTCCACCGCCTGGCGCAGGAGTTGGAGTTGGCGGGGTTTGTCTGCAATACCGGAGCAGGTGTGCTGGCAGAGGTAGAGGGACTGGCAGTTTCGTTGCAAGTATTTATGAGACGGTTGACGGCAGAGGCGCCGCCGATGGCTTTGGTGGAGAGAATACAGTACCAAGTCAAACCAATGACAGGGGAAAACAAGTTCGTTATCAAGCAAAGCGTGGCCGGAGAGACGCTGACGCTTGTTTCGCCGGACACGGCTACCTGCGATGCTTGTCAAAAAGAATTATTAGAGCCGACAGATCGACGGTATCGTTACGCTTTTATCAATTGCACCCATTGCGGGCCGCGCTATACGATTATCAAGGATCTTCCCTATGACCGACCGCAGACGACGATGGCTGGATTTTCTATGTGCCAAGCGTGTCAGGAAGAGTACGAGAATGCCGCTGACCGTCGTTTCCATGCCCAGCCTAACGCTTGCGCCGCCTGCGGTCCGGCGTATCGTCTGACCGATGCGATGGGAAAAGACCTTTCGCTGGCGGCAGGAGAAGATGTCTTCCAAGCGGCTCGGCGCAAAGTGATGAATGGGAGGATTTTGGCGGTCAAAGGCATTGGCGGTTATCATTTGGCTTGTGATGCCAAACAGCAAGAACCAGTGCATCGGTTGCGGCGGCGTAAAGGAAGAGAAAAAAAACCCTTAGCGGTGATGTGCCGCGACCTAGAGCAAGTTCATAAGCTTTGCTATGTATCGCCGCAGGAAGAAAAGCTATTACTCTCTCCAGCGCGGCCCGTGGTGTTGTTGCGGAAAAGATCCGGGGCTTCTATGGCGGAAGCGGTGGCTCCTGGCAATGATTTTTTAGGCGTGATGCTGCCCTATGCGCCGGTGCATTGGTTGTTGTTAGAGAAAGAAGATGTATGGGTTATGACCAGCGGCAATGCCAGCGGCGAACCAATGGTGCGGGAAGAAGAGGAGGCATTGCCTTGCTTAGGCGGCCTGGCCGATTTTTTCCTAGGGCATAATCGGCCGATTTACCGCGGTGTGGATGATTCCGTAGCGCGCGTGCTGCAAGGCGAAGTTCAATTGCTGCGCCGCGGGCGGGGTTATGCGCCGAGGCCTATTCGGCTGCCTTTTGCAGTACCGCCTCTTTTGAGTACGGGAGGCGAGCTGAAGAACACTTTTTGTCTGACTCGCGGGAAATATGCATTTATGAGTCCCCATATAGGAGATATGGCCAACGGGGCTGCGTATGAATCATTTACATCGCTTGTGGAGCATTTGGAACGCCTTTTTGACATAAAACCGAAAGCGGTAGCCTATGATCCGCACCCGGCATATTTGACAGGGCAATATGTGCAAAAAAGGAAGTTGCCGCATATTCCAGTGCAGCATCATCACGCCCATGCGGCGGCAGTGATGGCGGAACACGCTCTGGAAGGACCTGCCTTGGCCTTGGTGTTTGATGGAACCGGCTATGGAGACGACGGCAAACTTTGGGGCGGCGAATTTTTGCTGGCTCAGTACGAGGACTTTCAACGGCTGGCGCATTTTTCGTATCGCCCGTTGCCTGGAGGAGAACAGGCGGTGCGGCAGCCTTGGCGTTTGGCGGCCTGGGTTTGGCAGGAAGTGTGCGGAACGGGGGAGACTTTGGAAACAGCTCCCTTCCCTGAGGGGTGGCGAATGCTTATGCAGGCGGTGCAGAGCGGCTTGGCAGGGCCTCTTTCTTCCAGCGTGGGGCGTCTGTTTGATACGGCGGCGGCACTTTTAGAAGTATGCACGGAAAGCCATTATGAAGGACAGGCGGCAATCGAACTGGAACAACTTGCGGCCAGAAGCGACGGTACGGGGGTAGAGCTAGTTGGCTGCCGTTTGCGAATGGAAGAGGAAATTTGGCAGGTGGACGCGGCGCCTTTATTGGCTTCATTGCTGGAGAAGCATCGCCAAGGAGAAAACGCAGCAGCTTTGGCGGCTGCCTTTCACCAAGCTCTGGGGCAAGCGGTGTTGGATATGGCTTGCTGTTTGGCGCAAAAGCATAATGTAAATCAGATCGTGTTGGGCGGCGGCGTTTGGCAGAACGCGTTGTTGCAGCAGCAAGTGCGGCAAGGTCTTGAAAAGGCG
>SAAJ01000069.1 GCA_009929485.1 Negativicutes bacterium | reverse complement strand
CGTATACTCTTTTTTCGGATTTATCTTGTGAAAAAATCAAAATGGACACAAAAAAGGAGCTGTGGACAAAATGATTCCTCATTTTGTCACAGCCCCTTTATTTTATTGCAAACCCTTCCTTCTCACGCGACATCTGTTCAATCCTCTATTTTATATATAAGTAAGGAGGTTGGCCGCCATGAATCAAGACACGCGATCCCTGTTGGAGCTGCGCAAATTTGTCGCGCCGGAATTTATTTTCGGTCTAGGCGCCCGCAAGCTTGTTGGGCGTTACGCCAAAAATTGCGGCGCCCGCAAAGTTCTCTTGGTGACCGACAAGTTTCTCCGGGAGCATACACTCTGGATTCAAGAAATGCGCCAGCTTTTGACCGCAGCGGGCTTGGAAAGCGTGCTTTTTGATCAAATCACGCCCAATCCCCGCTCGGAAGAAACCATGGAAGGCGCCAGACTTTTTCACCAGGAACACTGTAACACCATCGTCGCCATTGGCGGCGGCAGTGTCATGGACTGCGCCAAAGGCATCGGCATTGTCAGCTCCAACGGCGGCCATGTGCTGGATTTTGAAGGAGTAGACCGTATTTTACGCCCCATGCCGCCTCTTTTATGCCTGCCCACCACCAGCGGAACGGCCTCAGAAGTTTCTCAATTTGCCATTATTATGGCCGAAAAACGTCGCACCAAAATCGCTATTGTCAGCAAGGCCGTCGTGCCCGACGCCGCCTTGATCGACCCGGAACTCACCGTCACCATGCCCCCGGAGCTAACAGCCTGCACCGGTCTTGACGCGCTAACTCACGCCATTGAAGCCTATGTTTCCAACGCCAGTTCGCCAGTTACCGATCTGCACGCCTTAGAAGCCATCCGCTTGATCGGTCTGTCTTTGCCCACCGCTTGGGCAGATCCCAATAATCTTGTAGCTCGCAGCCAAATGCTTTTGGCCAGTCTGGAAGCCGGCCTTGCTTTTTCCAACGCCATCTTAGGAGCGGTCCACGCCATGGCTCATAGCCTGGGCGGTTTTTTAGACCTGCCTCATGGCGAGTGCAATGCCATCTTATTAGCACCAGTCATCCGCAGCAATATGGAAGTCTGCCCGGAACGCTACCAACAGATCGCCTTGGCTTTGCAATTGCCTGTAGCCGACTTATCGCCTCGCGAAAGCAGCCATATCCTCTGCAACTACATCGAAGACCTGCGGCGACGTCTGGGCGTCGACCGTACCCTTAAAGACTTGGGCGTACGGAAGGAACACCTGCCTTTATTGGCTGAACATGCCAGTAACGACGCCTGCCTGGCCACTAACCCCCGCGATTTGACGGCAGAAGAGTTGGAGGCCGTTTATGAACAAGCGCTCTGAGGAACAAAATAAATTCACCCGAGAGCTTTTAATTGGCCTAGGAGAGGATTCCCTGCGCAAAAACTATTACCCCGAGCTGCAAGCACGCATGGCGGAGCTGGAACGTTTCCGCCTGCTCCTTGACCAAGCCCATGACGCCATTTTTCTCGTTGACCGCGCTAGCCACCGCATTCTCGACGCCAACGCCGCAGCCCGCAACTGCGCCGGCGCCAGAGAAGTCATCGGCGAGCCAGTTCAAAACTGGCTGCGCCTGAAGTTACCAGAAAACATCACCCCTGATCCACCGGTGGAGTTGACCGCCAAAACCCAGGAATGTCTGCTGCAATGCTGCGGCAACAAAGAAGTACCGGTGGAAATTACTCTTACCTGGGTACAACTGCCCACCCAAGACGTGCTGGTCATCGTCGCCAGGGACATCACCCGGCACAAGCAAGACAAGCAGCACCTTTCCGACGTATATGAAGAGCTGCAGGCCAGTTATGAAGAACTGGAATCGCTCTATGGCCAATTGTCGCAAGCCGAAGAGGAACTAAAGTCGAAGATTCGCGAGCTCGAAACCAGCCAAGCATCGCTGCGCGAAAGCGAAGATCGCTACCGTTTGGCTATGGCCGGCTCCAACGACGCCATCTGGGATTGGGACCTCGTGCGCAAGCAAGTAGTTGTCTCGCCGCATTGGGCGGAGCGCATTGGCTTCCCTTCCGTAGCCTATGAAGACAGCATCCAGCGCTGGCTGCAACACATTCATCCCGAAGATCTGCCAGGACGGAGTCAGGCTATGCGGCAGCATTTACTAAAGCAAAGCTCTTATTTTTCCGTCGAATACCGCTTTCGCCTGCCTAATGGCCGCTATTGCTGGGTCCAAGAACGGGGCAAGGCGCTCTTTGACGAGCAAGATAAACCTCTGCGCATGTGCGGTTCCTACACCGATATTACGACGCGCAAAAAACAGGAAGAACGCATCCGCCATATGGCCTATCACGACACGCTGACCAACCTGCCTAACCGCGCCAGCCTTCTGGAAAAGTTAACGGAGCTGCTGCCGCAGCAGAGCGGCGAAAAACGGCACACTCTTTTTCTTTTTGACCTGGACAATTTCAAGTTCATTAACAATTCCTGGGGCCATGCCTGTGGCGACGACGTACTGCTGGAAATAACGCACCGCCTGCAAAGTATGCTGCCTGCCGAAACCATGACCGCCCGTCTGGGGGGCGATGAATTTACGGTTTTGCTTGGCCCTTTAACAACCCGCGAAGTGGATGAATGGGCGCAGCGCATTCTAGACCTTTGCAGCCGCTCGCTCATGGTGCGCGGCACCTCTTTGCCGCTGTCGGCCAGCCTGGGCATATGCCCCCTAAGCAACGACCTGTCTGCAGACGATGTGCTGCGCAACGCCGACACCGCGCTCAATCGCGCCAAGAGCGCCGGTAAAAAAACCTGGCTTCTTTACGAGCCTGCCATGCAAGAGGCCATGATCCGGCGCATTCAGCTGGAAAGCCAGTTGCATCAAGCTTTGGCCGCCAGGCAGTTTCTTCTTTATTTTCAACCCCAGTTGGATCTTCCCAGCGGCCACATCACCGCCTTTGAAGCCCTCATCCGCTGGCAGCATCCGGAACGCGGCCTAGTCTCGCCGCTGGAGTTCATTCCCCTCGCCGAGGAAACAGGCTTGATTCTGCCTATCGGCGAATGGGTGCTGCGCAGCGCCTGCCGGTTCCTGCGGCAGCGTTCGCCGCTAGAACCTCCCATCCGGGTCGCTGTCAACATTTCCGGCCGCCAGCTTATGCAGACCGATTTTACCCAGCGAGTCCGGCGCATTTTAGCGGAAGAAAACATTCCTCCCGAATGGCTGGAGCTGGAATTGACCGAATCCATTCTCATGGAATCCTTTGACGAGCATGTCCTAAAGCTGCAAGAGCTGCGTGAAATAGGCCTGAGCATTTCCCTGGACGATTTTGGAACTGGCTATTCGTCTTTGACCTATCTCAATCAGTTGCCCATTGACCGCCTCAAACTAGACAAAACGTTTCTACAAAAACATCACACCGAGCAAAATCAAGCGATTGTCCGCGCCATGATTCGTCTGGCGCACGATATGAAGCTCTCCGTCGTCGCGGAAGGAGTAGAAACCGAAGAACAGTTCCAGCGCCTCTACGCCATGGGCTGCGATTTGATTCAAGGCTATCTTCTCGCCAAACCGCTCCCGGCGGAAGAAGCCTTAGCCTTCTCCCCTCCTCCGTCGTTGTTGAATGGTTAGCATCTTTCTATCATGGTGCAACGATGTCCATTGCCGCTTCCCTGCTTCTACCGTATGATAAAGATACTCGCTGGTTTGCTGCGCCCCCTGTGCAGCACCCTCTCTAGCTGCAGTTCTCCGACTGCAGCCCCGGCAGCGAGTCTTGCTCCCCACCGCCAACACGCCGGTGGGTCTTTTTTTTACAGGAATTTTAGAGTTAAAGGCGAATACGTATTAAATCAAGAAGTAATCCAACATTGGCTAAAGAATAGAGGTATCATTCATGGAAAAACTTCGCCTGGCTCTGGTCGGCCCCGCCGACTCGGTCGCTTTAACCTATCCTGTCGCTTTAGAATGGAAGGACCAAATCGTGTCCACTCCTTTTGTCTACCAAAACGCCGCCGAAGTGCCTGACATTGTCCGTCAGCATTTGGAGGAGTTCGACTTCTGGCTTTTCTCCGGCATTTCTCCTTATAAGCATGCGCAGCGCCTCGGCCTGAACATTCCCTGCTTCTATATTCCGCATATCGGCTCCAGCCTCTACCGAGCGCTGCTGCAGATCACCCATATGGCCCATCTAGAAATAGACAGCATTAGCTTTGACACCTTCAACCGCCAGGAAATCGAAGAAACCTTCCTGGACGCCAACATGCCTCTGCCAAAGCTGTTTCTGCACGAAACCGAAGATATTGTCACCGCCGCCGAACTGGCAGACTACCATTACCAGCTTTGGCAAAGCGGCCAAAGCCATATTGCCGTCACCTGCTATCTAGCTACCTATGAAAAGCTCAAAGAACTCGGCGTGCCCGTTTTCCGCATCTGGCCTACGCGCAGCAACATCCGCACTACCATCGAAGTAGCGCTTAATGCGGTGCGGGCGGAACGCTTTAAAGGCGGTCAATTGGCCATTCAGCACATCACGCTTGACGACTATGACGACCTGGTGCGCAACTCATCGAGCTACGCCGCCAAAAAAATAGAGCTGCGTCTTTACGAAATCCTGGTAGATTACGCCAAACATCTGCAAGGCTCCATCGTTGTCCGCGGCGACGGTCAATACACGCTCTACTCCACCAGGGGCATTTTGGAAAAGTGGACCGAGGAATTGACCGTCCTGCCCTGTTTCGACGAAATCACCCGCCAAGTCAGCGCCAAGGTCAGCGGCGGCATCGGCTTTGGCCCCACAGCTTATGTGGCGGAAGAGAACGCCTTTCACGCCCTAGGTCTGGCCAAACGCGCCGGCAAGGGCCTGTGGATGGCGGTTACCGACAGCCGCGAAGCCGTAGGACCGCTCAGTTCGCCTACGCATCTGAAATATTCCCTGCGCGCCAGCGACTCGGTTTGCCAACATTTTGCCGAAAAGCTGAGTCTCAGCCGTACCACGGTCAACAAGCTGTTTGCCGCCTTGGATCAGTTGAAACGCGATACCTTGGCCGCAGACGACCTGGCCTTTCACCTAGGCATTACCACCCGCAGCGCCCGCCGTCTGTTGACAACCTTGGCCAATCAAGGTTTAGCCGATGTCACCGGCGAAGAGCTGCTCAATAAAGGGCGGCCCCGCAAACTATACTCCATCCACTGGCAGCAGCTTCTGCAGCCAGCTATAGACGAAACAGCTTCTGGTGGTTGACACTATCATATGGAAAGTATATACTGAGTACAATTTAAAGCCAATGAGCAACGGAGCTCTTCACGCATGTGGAGAGCTCTATTTTTTTGCACTTTGTATTTTTTCTGTTTTTTCGTTATCTTTTAGATTTTATTTTAGGAAATGTCTTTAAAGCGCCTTTAAATATATGGTATGATACGCTTAAGAAAGCACACGAACGAACAATATGGTTCTGCAAGTGCACAATGACCGCGCTTTCTAACGTTTAGACACAGAGGTGCTTATTATGTTTGACAAATCGACTCTGGCCCAATTGGAACTCCAACTGATTACCTGGCGCAGACAGCTGCACCGCATCCCTGAAGCCAGCTACCAAGAGAAAAAAACATCCCAAACGATTGCCGCGGAACTGCAAAAGCTTGGACTCTCCGTGCAAACGTTCAGCAACCATCTTGGCGTATGCGCGGTGATTCACGGCAGCCAGCCCGGCCCTGTCATCGCTTTCCGCGCGGACATGGACGCCTTATCCATCCGTGAAGAAGCGGCCTCCGAATTTCGCTCCGAGCATGAGGGCGCCATGCATGCCTGCGGCCATGACGGCCACATGGCGATCTTGCTTGGTTTAGCCAGCTTACTCCACAGCAACCGTCAGCATTTAGCCGGTACAATCAAGCTCTTTTTCCAATCCGCCGAAGAAGCCTCCCCGGAAGGAGGCGCTCATTTCTTTCTGGAAGCAGGTCTTTTAGATGACGTTTCCGCCATTTTCGGCTTGCATTTGTGGCCGGATCTTCCCTGTGGCGAAATCGGCCTGCGCCCGGGCGCTCTTATGGCCGCCTCGGATCGGCTCAGCATCACCATCCTCGGCGAAGGCGCCCATGCCGGTCAGCCGCAGCACGGCGTTGACGCCATTACCATTGCCGCCGACGTGCTGCAAGGCATCAGCCATATTTTAAGCCGCCAGCTAGATCCGTTGGAGACGGCCACCATCAACATCGGCCAAATCCACGGCGGCGACCGCTATAATGTGATCGCACGCGAAGTAATCCTCGAAGGCACCGTACGCACTCTTTCCGAAGGGGTTCGCGGTACGCTGCCGAGCAAGCTGGATCGTATTCTCTCCGGCATGACCGCTTCCCAAGGCGGCTCTTACCGTCTTAACTACCAGCATGGCTATCCGGTACTCAACAACTGGCCCCAGCCCACAGCACTCTTAACACAAGCTGCCATAACGGTTCTCGGCGCCGACCAGGTGCACACCGATGTTAAGCCGGTCTTAGCGGCCGAAGACTTTTCTAAATACCTCGTGCGGGTTCCCGGCAGTTTCTTCTGGCTGGGCTGCGGCTTCAAAGACAAAGAAAACCACGGTCTGCACAGTCCTTATTTCGAAATCGACGAAGCAGCCTTGCTTCATGGGGTAGCCATTCTTTACCAAACAGCTTTATTAGCGCTAAAACAACCAGAAACCGCTGCTAAGCAGCCTGTTTTTTCTTGAATTTTAGGAAATGTCCTTAAGCGACTCATTAGGAGGTGACCTTTCGCGTTATCTCATACGCTTATCACGCACTATTATGTAATCAACTTTCCGCCTCTCGGCATGATTCTGGTTCTAACGCTTGGCATCGGTTTGGTTGAAAAAACCGGGCTCATGGAAAGCTTGATTAAAACCGCTATACATACCATTCCTAAACGGTTTATTACTTTTACGATCATTATCATGAGCTTTATGAGTCACTTGGCCTCGGACGCCGCCATTGTCGTCGTCCCGCCGATTGCGGCGATGGTCTTTTATTCGATGGGACGGCACCCTTTTGTAGGTTTCGCCTGTTCTTTGGCGGCGATTTACTCCGGCTTTACCGCCAACATCTTAATCGTCACTACCGACGTGCTTCTCTCCGGCATTACGACGCAAGCGGCTAAAATCGTCGACCCCAACATGATCGTCACGCCGGTGGATAACTGGTATTTTATGTGCTTTGCCGTTTTCTACCTAGCTATTTTAACCACCATTGTCACGGAAAAATTTGTAGAACCCCGCATGGGAAAATACATAGGAGAACAGACCGTGGTTTTGGAAAAGCCCTCCGGCCTTCAGTTGGCTTCTTTAAAAGCAGCTGGCTGGAGCACGCTCGCTTTTGTCGCCATCCTGGTCGCGCTGGTGTCTCCCGAAGGCGCTCTTTTGCGCAACCCGGAAACCGGCGGTATTCCCGGTTCTCCTTTCATTAAAGGCATTGTGCCGCTGCTCTTTCTCTTTTTCCTTACGGTCGGTTTAACCTATGGCATCAAAGCGCGCACCATCAAAAGCGGCGATGACGCTGTCAAAATGATGACCGAATGCGTTCGAGGCCTGGCGGGCTTCTTGGTCATGGTTTTCGCCATCGCCCAGTTTATCGCCGCCTTCAGTTGGACCAATATTTCAACCCTTATTGCCACATCCGGGGCGGATTTCTTGAAAAGCATCGGCATGACCGGCCTGCCGGCACTTCTTTGCTTCATGCTTTTCGGCCAATTCATGGGCCTCTTCATCGCCAGCGGTTCCGCCATTTGGTCGCTGCTTTCGCCGGTGTTCGTGCCTATGTTCATGTTACTGGGCTATCACCCCGCTTTTATCCAGGTGGCCTTCCGCGCTGGCGACGGCGCCTTTAACACCATCCAGGTAGTGAATCCGTTCTTGCCGCTCTTTCTGGAAACACTAAAGAAGTACAAAGAGGAGTCCGGCATCGGCACCTATTTATCCTTGATGATGCCCTACGCCCTCTCGTTCTTCGCTATGTGGTACGCCTTGTTCATCTTCTGGTACCTCATGGGGCTGCCTGTAGGTCCTGGGGTCCCCCAACGCCTCTGGTAAATAACAGCCTTCTTCTGGGCATCTCTTGGCGAGATGCCCATTTTATTATATAGTTATTGCTAAACAACAAATCTTTTGTTACGATGACTATAACTTAACAATTAGGGTGATGAAAAGTGTCATTTTGTAAACAGATCCAAAGCAGCCTGACCGCCAAAGTAATTCTGTTCGTCATTTGCGGTCTGCTGCTTTCCCTTAGTATTCTTGGTCTTGCCAACTACTACAACGCCAGAAGCATTCTGATCAACGATGCGGAAGAACTGTTGGTCGATCAGTCTACAAGCTATGCCAAAGAAGTCGGCTTGTGGTTGAACGCCAGCGAGCAGGAGGTTTCCCTACTCGCCACTATGCCCAGCATTGTTAATGGCGAAACCGATGCCGCTCTGGCCTTTTTATGGCGGAAAACATGCGTCACTTGGTACAACGGGTCGCTCAGTCTTCCGAACAATTGGCCGCTTCTTCGCAGCAGTTGACAGCCAGCACTGACCAATCCGCGCAAGCCGTCAACCAAGTAGCCGAAGCAATCAGCCTGGTAGCCAGCAGCGCTGACGCGCAGCAACACAGTATGACCGACGCCATGCAAACAGTGGAAAACACCTCGCAGCACATCAATAATCTGGCAAAGAACAGCTCTCAAATTGTCGCTACAGTAACCAACACTTCTACGGCCGCCGCCAGCGGGGATACTTCCATTGCCGCCGCCACGCAGCAAATGGCAGCCATTTCTCAATCCGTCAGCCGCTCAGCACAAGTGGTAACTACCCTGGGAGCGCGTTCTCAGGAAATCGGGCAGATTATCGACACGATTTCCGGCATCGCCAGCCAGACCAACCTATTGGCGCTGAATGCAGCCATCGAAGCGGCCCGAGCAGGCGAACAAGGCCGAGGCTTCGCCGTTGTCGCCGAGGAAGTGCGCAAGCTGGCGGAACAATCTCAAGAAGCCGCCAAAAAAATCGCCCAATTGATCGGCGAAATTCAAAGTGAAACCGCAACAGCCGTAGCCGCGATGGATGCAGGCACCAAAGAAGTAGAACAAGGAAATCAGGTCGTCGCTACAGCTGGCGACTCCTTCCGAGAAATTTCTTCCTTCATTACCTCCATTTCCGAACAGGTTACCGCTATGTCCGAGGCGTTTAGCGCCATTACCAAAGGAAATGAAGCGATGGTCTCTTCCATTCGTACCATTGATGAACACAGCCGCAAAACCAGCGAACAAACGCAGACCGTCTCCGCCGCCACAGAAGAACAATCCGCCTCAATGGAGGAAATCGCCTCTTCCAGCCAAGCCTTGTCCTGTATGGCGGAAGAACTCCGGGAAACGGTGGCAAAATTTAAAATTTGACCAACCACAAATGTGCGGTCCTTTAGGGGAACGTCACACAGAGAGTAACAGAGAAATGCCAGAGGTAACAGAGAAATAAAATTTGGCAAGCCGCGCGAAAATCTTGTCTCAAATACAAGCATACCGCAGTTTAGACAGAAGCTCCTAACCTTTGAAAACCCCTTTCGCGTTTTTCGCGGTTCGTTATCCAAAAAACCCCGCCATTTCTCCTATCTCAGCCTCTCAAAACTTATAAATTTTAGCATATCAAAAAGGAGAGCTTGCCATTGATAGCAAGCTCTCCTTTTTACTTTTCCTTAAACTCTTATCTTTTTAAGGAGCCGCTGATTTAATGAACGCTCCGCTTAAGTGAGTGATTTTCATATTCTAGAACCCTAGAAAAATCAAAGGGTTTTTAGGCAATAAAAAGGACTTCACCCCCACAAATGCGAATCAGTAAGTGCTAACA
>SAAJ01000027.1 GCA_009929485.1 Negativicutes bacterium | reverse complement strand
ATTGGGATAATGATTTAGATAATGATGCTGAGCGATTATTAAAGTTAAACAGTAACTCCAAATTTTTTGCAGGACTACAAGAATTAGAAATGGAAAGCAAAATTCGTCCATTGCTCCATCGGTATGCCGATTTCGACTTCACTATCAATTATGAAAACTCGGCAATTATATTTTCCAGAGATGTCCTGACTTCGGGTACTACTCAGCGGATTGATAATATAAAAATATCTCGTGGTGAGGAAAATATCTTTGTGTGGTGTTTCTTTCTTGCTGTTGTGCAGTTGGTAGTGGATAAAGAAGAATCATATAATTGGGTAAAGTATATCTACGTTGATGACCCTATTTCTTCTTTGGATGACAATAATGTTATTGCCGTGGCAAGTCATTTGGCGCAATTAATGAGCAGTAATGATGTCAAGGTGATTGTTTCATCACATCATACATTGTTTTTTAATGTTTTATGTAATGAAATTAATAAAGCAGAACAATTGTTTTTACAAAACACCAAGAGCGGAACCTATATACTTAAAGACACCACAAAAACACCTTTCTTTCATCATGTTGCGTTATTAAAGGAATTGAAAAAAGCGTCTGATTCAGGTGAATTATATTCATATCACTTTAATATTCTTAGGAATATATTAGAAAAGACAGCATCTTTTCATGGTTTTGCGCACTTTTCTTCTTGTATAAGAAAGGGAGAGGACGAAGAGGGGCCTGTGTATAAAAGAATATTAGACCTTTTGAGTCATGGGAATTATTCTTTATTTGACCCGATAGAAATGGTACCAGATAATAAAGAACACTTCAAAAACATATTAAATAATTTTTTAGAAGATTATAATTTTAATAAAAAGCTATTTGAAGACGCTCAAGTTCAGGAGGAGCAGGAATGACTGATGCACAACAAAAACAATTAGGCGCAACCCTATGGGGTATCGCCGATAAATTACGCGGAGCCATGAACGCCGACGACTTTCGTGATTATATGTTATCTTTTCTCTTCTTGCGCTATCTTTCGGATAATTATGAAGAGGCAGCGAAAAAAGAGCTTGGTAGCGATTATTTGCAATGTGAAAAGGAAATTGATGGCATTTATAGTGCTGGCAAACAAGATGAGACGATTAATTTATTGAAAGAACAGATATCGAATTATTTTAGCAAACAACAACTAGAAGAAAACGCAAAAAAGATGATGATTGACGAGCATTTTGCAGTATTTGAAAGTAAAAAGTTAACTCCGCTTATCGTTTGGTATAATAATAATTTAGATCAGGTGACGATGTTTGAAAAACAAATGCGCCGTAAAGTTCACTTTGTAATTAAGCCACATTATCTCTGGAGTAATATATATGAATTGGCTCGCACACAAAGTAAAGATCTTTTAAAAAACTTGCAGGCAGCCTTTAAGTTTATAGAAAACGAATCCTTTGATAGCACGTTTCGTGGATTATTCTCAGAGGTTAACCTTGACTCTGAGAAACTTGGGAAGAATTATGAATTGCGAAACATAACGCTGTGCTCAATAATAACTGCTATTGCAGAAGGATTATCGGAGTTTCCCAATGAAAGTGATCTTTTGGGTGATGCTTATGAATACTTAATAGGGCAATTTGCCGCAGGTTCAGGCAAAAAAGCTGGGGAGTTTTATACGCCCCAGCAAATTTCAACTATTCTTTCTCGCATAGTTACTCTTGACAGCCAAGACCCAAGTACTGGGAAAAAGAAGTATCTCAAAAACGTGCTTGACTTTGCGTGTGGCTCCGGCTCGCTTCTAATTAATGTTAGAAAGCAGCTTGGTACTAATAGTATCGGTCAGATATACGGACAGGAAAAGAATATTACAACTTACAACCTTGCTCGTATGAACATGCTTCTGCATGGGCTTAAAGATTCCGAGTTTAAAATATTTCATGGAGATTCACTGCGAAATGATTGGGACTTTCTTAATGAAATGAATCCAGCTCAAAAGTTGGAATGTGATGCAGTAGTAGCCAATCCACCCTTCAGCTTCCGCTGGGAGCCTAACGATACTTTGGCAGAGGATTTCCGCTTTAAAAGCTACGGCCTTGCACCAAAATCAGCAGCCGACTTTGCATTTTTACTTCATGGGTTTCACTTTTTAAGTGATGAGGGAACTATGGCAATCATCTTGCCTCATGGTGTTCTGTTCCGTGGTGGTGCGGAGGAGAAAATCAGAACAAAGCTACTCAAGGATGGAAATATTGACACGATTGTTGGTTTACCGGCTAATTTGTTTTTCTCAACCGGTATTCCAGTTTGTATTCTTGTGCTTAAAAAGTGCAAAAAATTTGATGATGTGCTGTTTATCAACGCAAGTGAGTACTATGACAGGGGTAAGCGGCAAAATGTCTTATTGCCAGAGCATATTGACAAAATAGTTGATACATATCAATATCGAAAAGAAGATGACAAAAAATACTCTCGACGTGTATCTATGGAAGAAATTGAAAAGAATGGTTTCAACTTAAATGTTTCAAGATATGTTAGTACGGCTGAGGAAGAAGAAATTGTTAACCTTGCATGTGTAAAAAAGAGTTTGGATGCAATAGAAGATACTATTAGCAAGGCTAAGGCTAAACATAACCAATTTTTGAAAGAGCTTGGGTTGCCTGAGTTGCCATAAAGCAAAATATTGTAGCAGTACAGCTGAAAGTCGCTTAATGCAGGTGAAAAGGAGCAAATGGTCCGCAAAATGGTCCGCAAACAAGAGTTCTGAAATAAAATAAGGCTAAAAATGAGGTACAAGGTTATCAATAAGAAAAAGAAAGAAATCAAAATGACTTGATTTTATGCAGCTCGCATTATATACTAATATCAATTTAATAGTCGTTATTTGTGGAGGAGCCTGTCACCAAGGGCTTCTCCTATTCTTTTTGATATAAAGGATAGAATTAAAACTCAAACCTAATGCATAAAAATACTAAATATGCAAATAAAAAAGCATTCAGCGTTTTGCTGAATGCTTGTGAAAATCTGGAGCGGGTAAAGGGATTCGAACCCTCGACCCACGGCTTGGGAAGCCGGTACTCTACCACTGAGCTACACCCGCTCGAAACTATATCAAAACAAGGCAAACTCGCTTGTTCCGACGGACTTTATTATAGCTCATGAGGCTTGAAAAAACAAGCAGCAAAGCAGCTGTTGAAGAAGGAACGCAAGGAATAAAAGAGAAATCCTTGAAACGAGAGTGCAGGAGAAGCGAATGTTAAGGGAAAATAGCAAGGCAAACTCTTGGAAAAGGTTGATTATTGGGAGCGAAAATAGCTTGGAGGTGGCGGTATGCGTAGAAGCCGCTTGAAATTGCGGATTGCGAGGCAGTTGCAATATATTGTGACTGAACCTTTTAAAAAGTTTATGCAAGCGAACTCGTTAGGGGGGAATCTTCTTTTAGTAGCTTTGGTTATTGGCATGGTTTGGGCTAATTCCAGTTTTGCAGAGCAGTATTATGCATTGTGGGAAGGATCGTATTTGGGAGTTTTTCTGGACGGTTTTGTTTTGAAGAAAAGTTTACACCATTGGCTCAATGACGGTTTGATGGCAATTTTCTTTTTTCTGATCGGCTTAGAAATAAAAAGAGAACTTCTCGTAGGAGAACTGTCGGTTTGGCGTAAAGCCTTATTTCCGGTGGCAGCCGCCGCGGGCGGCATGATTATGCCTGCAGTTCTTTTTGCAGCACTTCAAGTTGGCAGCCCAGAGACCGTAAGAGGTTGGGCAATTCCTACGGCGACAGATATCGCATTTGCTTTGGGCGTTTTGTCTTTACTAGGAAAGCGGGTGCCGGTTACGATGAAAATTTTTCTGACGGCGCTAGCTATTGTGGATGACATCGGGGCGATTTTGTTAATTGGACTGTTTTATTCCCCGGCGCCAGTCTGGGGATGGCTGGGAGCTGGTGCGGGTATTTTTGCGTTCATGCTCTATTTAAATCGTTCTGGAGTGCGGAATGTAAGTTCTTATTTAGGGTTGGCGGTGTTGCTGTGGGGAGCGATCCTTTTTTCCGGCGTACATGCTACTTTGGCAGGCGTGCTGGCTGCCTTTGCTATTCCGGTGCACACCCGCATTTCTAGGGCTAAGGCGGCGGAAAAAGGCGATGCGCTGACGCGCAAGTTGCAAACCTTAGTTTCTTCAGAAAAAAAGGTTTTAGCAGATCCAGTCTATCATGATGTATTGGCCCAGATTGCTAAACTGTATCGTGATGCAGGGACCCCCTTGCAGCGGCTGGAGCATGCGCTGCATCCGGCTGTTGCCTATGCCATTTTGCCGTTGTTTGCTTTGGCCAATGGGGGGGTAACCATTCAGCCGGAACTATTAGGGAGTGTGACTGAGCCATTGTCGTTAGGAATCATTGCAGGGCTTTCTCTGGGAAAGCCTGTTGGAATTGTAGGTGTTTGCTGGCTTTTGGAGAAGCTGGGCGTTGCCGAACGGCCTAATGGTATGTCTTGGCGGCAGATGTGGTCGGCGGGATGTTTTGCAGGCATTGGGTTTACGATGGCTATCTTTATTGCTAATTTGGCTTTTGTGGAAGTGCGTTTTTTGGAATCGGCTAAATTGGCGATCCTTCTTGCTTCTTTAATATCTACGTTTTTAGGCGTAGGCTTACTGCTTGGATGCGGGCGCGCTTTAAAAAACAAAGACTTGTTAGAAAACCAGGTGTAATCAATGCGAAAACTGCCGTTAGTAAGCGAGCATGCTTGCTTACTAACGGCAGTTTTGATTTATCTTATGCAAATTTTGAGCTAAAAAACAGGGTTTGGATAAGCCGTCGCGAATTTTGTATAAACGACAGAGTTGCAGCGTTGCACAGCCCTCTTAAGAATTAAACTTTGCGCAAATAGAATCGTAGCGTTTGCGCAGCTGGCGCTCAAAGAAAGCGAAGATGGCAACGACGAAAAGATAAGCAAAGGAAACCAGAAAAAGAGTGGTTATGTCGTAATCTTGGTAGATCAGAACAAAAGCGGCGTATACATAGCCGATAACTAAACCATATTTGCAGATCGATAACATGCGGATTAAGGTATCGAGGTATTTCATAGAGTCCTCCTTGAGAGTTTCATGAAAGAACAGATGTGATTAACATTAAAGTTATTCTAACATGTTTGGATAGGGTCGGCAACTAAATGAAGAAACGGTAGGGATGCGAAGTGGAATATTTGAAGCAAGTGCCGCTGTTTGGCGATTTGCCGACAGAGGTGTTACAGCGAATTGATGCGGTTGTTTTGGAGAGGACGTATAAAAAAGGGGAAAGCATTTTTTTAGAAGGAGAACCAGGAGAAGGACTCCATTTTGTGCGCACAGGGCGAGTGAAAATTGTCAAAACGGCGGAAGACGGGAGGGAGCACATTATCAAATTTCTAAAAACGGGAGAGATTTTTGCGGAAGTGCTCTTATTTAACCATCTGCCCTATCCAGCTGCTTCGATAGCGGTTGAAGACAGTCGGATTGGCTTGATTCGCAATGAGGACCTGGAAAAATTAATTTTGGAAAACAACGCCTTGGCGTTGCTCTTGATTCGCTCGTTGAGTCAGCGCTTACTGTACGCCCAGCAAAAAATCAAGGAATTGGCGTTGCAGGATGTGCCTGCTCGGACGGCGGAATTATTGCTGCGCTTGAGCCGGGAGCAGGGACATCGAGACGCAGCAGGGAAGCCGCTTTTGGAATTACCGGAATCCCGGCAGGAGCTGGCTGGTTTGATGGGAACCTCGCGGGAAACCCTAAGCCGTACTTTAAGTGATTTTAAAAGGCGCAAGTGGATTTCGATGGAGGGGAATCGCATTGTCTTGTTACAGGAAGAACAGCTTCTTGACCTGTCTTCTTGACAAGAGAAAAAGGGTATTTTATAATACCCCCAGCATGAAAACGGAGGCTGGCTATGTTGCAGCAGGAACAGGATGACTATTACATGGGCTTGGCTTTGGAAGAAGCGCGTAAAGCCGCCGAAAAAGGAGAGATCCCCATCGGGGCGGTATTGGTCTATGAAGGTCAAGTAGTGGCGGCGGCGCACAATCTTCGCGAAACCGGCCATGACGGTACCGCGCATGCAGAGATGCTGGCGATCCGCCAAGGCTGCGAGAAACTGTCTCGCTGGCGTTTGACTGGGACAACGCTTTATGTTACAATTGAGCCGTGTTCGATGTGTGCGGGAGCCCTCGTGAATAGCCGTGTTACGCGCCTTGTCTATGGAAGCGCGGACGCTAAAGCTGGCGCTGTGGAGTCTTTGTTCAATATCGTACAACATCCTGCATTGAACCACTCGTTAGAGGTTACCTCCGGAGTGCGGCAGGAAGAATGCGCTGGCATTATGAAAGAATTCTTTCGGCAACGGCGTAAAAAATAGCATTTGGAGAGGTGTCCGAGTGGTCGAAGGTGCTTGACTCGAAATCAAGTGTCCCCTAACAGGGACCGTGGGTTCGAATCCCACCCTCTCCGCCATTAACTCAATAAAATCAAGGCTTTGCGGATTTTGCCGCAAAGCCTTTTTTTTACGTCAAAAGTAAAATATACGATTTTGACCTCATTTTGACCTCAAAAGGAAAATGAGGTGCTTAAATGAATGGGGTATATTATGCTTTTGGGACTGAGCGAGGAGTAATGAAAAGCGATAATTTTAGCATAAACGTAAGCGCTTTGATTCCACTTACGTTGTATTGGTGATGCAGTTCGACATGCTAAGCTGATGCACATACTGCATGGTAATAAGCATCTCTAGGGGGTGCTTGGAGCCGGACAAAATAGGCGGTTTTGTCCTCTGTCCGGTACGATTTTGGTATTCCGCCTGATATATCAAGGGGGAGTAGTAGGTGTTATTTTGCAGGACAAGCAGGACAAGCGGACGAACTAAAACAGAGTAAGTGCAGCACATTTTAAAATTCCGTTATGAAAAGTGATGCACTTTGCTTGAGATTATAGACTGGGGGCGGTGGCTTTAATGAACTTTAAAGATTTGCAAATATCTTTTGATGCCCTATTGATCGCAGCAATAGAAGATACAAGCAACGAGAGGCTGACTCAATTTGCTGATTTTTTCAAGAAGATAGTGACCGATTGTAAAAGCGGATTTTCGCAAGAAGATTTGGAATATGAAGATAAAATGCTTAAGAGTATTATTCTGCAATGTCGGAAAGAAGCCTTGGACTTGAAAATGTACTTGTCAGGTGAAAAAGTTTGGAATGTCGAGCAAATGAACAAAGTACTGAAGACAAGAACAACTATGCGGAATCTTAGTGCATATGGTATAGGTGCAGTTTGGTTTTGGATAAAATACATGGAATACAAAGGCGATAGCTTACGGAAGCTGTTGCTATTGAATAAAAGCATTTTTTTGAAGAAATCAAAAAAATATGCACGCATTACGAAAGTAAGCAATCCAAAGTATAGTAAAATTTTTAAAATCAAACGCATCGCTGGTTTGAATGATAGTGGAAAAACTGATCAGCAAAGACGTAGACATTGGAACAATCATACAATAAAAGATCATTTGAAAGTGCTTTGGGGTATTGATGTTGGGAGTCGTAAAAATGAATATGAATCATTGTGTGATTGCTTTGAGTCTATTCTTTATGAACCACCTCCGATTAAAGAGTATTATAATGAAAAAAGTAAAGAAAAACGAAAAAACAAGCGAGATCAAGATGGAAAACGGATAAAATATAGAATGAACTTTTTCGCAATGCTAAAAAATCGAAATAAAATTCCGTGGGACTTATTTGATGGTACAAAAGGGGCAGTTATCCCTAATAAGCCTTATAGATACGTAATGAATGAGTTCCTTCAAGAAATAATGCGTATGGCGGGAGAAAGTGCGGCTCTAGCGTATATGGTGCTAAAAAGCTTTTGGGAAAAATGGTATAACGATTTTATAACTGCAATGTACAATGTAGGTTTAAGCGGTCATCCTCCCGAGAATATATCTGCATTTTATAGAATGATATGGAGTCTTGAGCCGAAGGATGAAAAAACAGAGTTTTGTGGAAGCTTATTTTCTGAAGTGTTGTTTAATTTGCTAAAAGAAGAAATGAAACTTAAGCTATACCAATTTCAATATATACTCAAACATTCCATGATAAAAATGGAATCGTTGAATGAAGAGCAGCTCAAGGTTCGTCCTCTTTTTATGGACCCCAAAGTGGCTCTGTGTGAAGTTTCTTATGATGAAGCAAAAAAAGTGATAAGGCAATACTGGCGGGAAGTACAAATCTTTTTGGGCTATGATGCTGATGTCTCTAAATCGTTTTCTCACGCAATGAAGCTGATGCAACTTATAGTAGAGCCTAATAAGCAAACGGTTGCTTTTTGGAAAATTATTACGATGATGCAATGTTGTGCTACACCGCTCAATAACAATTTCACGATTACACGATATGGAATGGATGGGGGGGAGAAAAACGTAAAGCTTAGTACGATTATTCTCCGTCCGGCTAATAATGATGGCATAGAAACAAGGTTGTATTTGGTTCATTTGATGCGGCGACGCTATTTTATGAATTTGTTTGATAGGGAGACTGTGGATCAAATAGATAGATATCGTCTTGCTTTAGAAGAAGGTGTAAGCAATTCTCTAGACAATATGGGAAGTTGGGATACGATAAGGCCAACATTATCTGGAATAAAAGACGCTTACGATGAAGCAGTAGCGCAATATGCAGGCGAGCTAGGCATGATTTGATTGATACGTTGAAGGGGAATCAAGGAGTATCGTGATTACAGCCTTTGGGACTATGGTTCCAGGGCTGTCCTTTTTTTCTTCACATCGAACAAACGTTCTGATATTATTATCTCAAGAGGTGATGATAATGCAAGAGCATACTGTTGATCTAATGACGATTCCTTTCTACCAGCAGATGGCTCAGGTATTCTACGTGGACCGGGGCATGATGAAATGGGCTGGGATGCTGCTGTCTGAGCATAACGAGCAGATGAGGGATGAAGATGGGTCTCGTTGATTTCTCTAAATTCCCGCGTCGTTCTGTGCTGTGTATCGATGTAAAATCCTTCTTTGCGTCTGTAGAGGCGGTTCGACGCGGCTTTGATCCGCTTGAGGCATATATAGCCGTTGTTTCTGATTTACGACGAACTGGTGCCGTGGTACTTGCCAGCAGCCCACGCGTAAAAAAGGAGTACAACATTAAAACAGGCAGCCGCCTGTTCGAGATTCCCAAGAGCTCACCGATTATGGTCGTAGAGCCAAACATGGCACTATACCTGCAGCGGAATCGAGACATTCAGAACATCTTCCGACGATTCGTGACCGATGAAGATTTGCATGTCTATAGCATTGATGAATCCATTCTAGATGTGACGGCATCGCTCAACCTGTTTGGCCCGGCAGAAACCATTGCGCTGAAAATTCTTCATACGGTCAAGGACGAGCTGGGGCTGATTGTGACTGCAGGCATCGGGGACAATCCGCTCCTTGCCAAGTTGGCTTTAGACAACGAGGCCAAAAAGCGGTCACCTTGGATCGCAAAGTGGACGTACGAGATGGTGCCGCAAACCGTATGGAAAATAAACCCTATGACTGATTTTTGGGGAATCTCCAAGGGGTACGATAACCAGCTCAAACGCATGGGAATCTATACGATAGAGGCGTTAGCTCGCGCTGATCCGTTGGCGCTGCAAAAAAGTATGGGCGTAATGGGGCTGCAGCTGTATTACCATGCTTGGGGATTGGATGCCAGCATCATTGCGCAGAAGGTCAAACCCAAGAGCACGTCATACAGTAAGAACCAAATATTGATGCGGGACTATTACGACCAGAGCGAAATCCTCATTGTGATTAAGGAAATGGTGGGCGATATCTGCGCTAGGCTTCGCAAGCATAAAGAAAAATGCCAAGAGATGTATCTTGGCATTGGTTATTCGGACCGCGAGCTGCAGCCAGGATTTACGGCTCGTATTAAGCTGGTTCGGCCAGAGCATTCGACGGACTTGCTCAGTGACTTGGCGAGAAAAGAGTTTTGTAAGCGCTGGCATGGGGAACCTGTGCGTTCAGTTAACGTGACAGCGGGGAAAATATCATCTGCAGGGCACGAGCAGCTAGAACTGTTTTTCGATGGCGACGAACGGCAGCATTCTTTAGATGCTACCGTAGATCGGTTACGGGATAAGTTTGGGAAAAAGGTAATATTCTATGCCGGCTCTATGGCTGGAGGGACGTATCTGGAGAGGGCAGGGTATGTTGGCGGGCATAAGGGAGAGAGTACTTAGAAGCTAAATGCTATGAATCTAGTGTCTGCGCTGGTGGTGCTGACGCAAATTGGCGTAGCAAACCAGGAATGCCTGTAGAAACGTGGCGCTGATTTCGCATGTAATAATCATGGGCATATTGTTGGAATTGGGGCTGAATATTTTCTGTTGCTGGTTCTGAAAAGAGCTCAAATGGATTGCGTATCCAATAGGATACAATCTGACTTTTGGGTAAATGCATTTTCTCCTTGTGGATAGAAAACATTCGGCAGTTTTTCAGGAAGGAGAAAAAGCTATCAAAACCCATTTGGTGCAAGCGTTGTAAAAATGGCACTGGATCCGGCAAAGAAAAAAATATTTCATCGGCTAAGGCCCAGCCATCATAAACCTGACAGTCTAAATAAGCCAGATAGAATTGTTGAGCGCAAAATTCAAATACGTCCCACTCCGGGCGTAGCAAAGTATGATACTCATGGAATGCTCCCCGCAGTAAGGCAGGAGGATAGCTCGTGGAAATACCGATGGTTTGTTTCTTGTGCTTACGAAGCCGATGGACGAGCGCTAGGAAATCAGAGTCTACAGAAGCAATGACATACGTGGTGATTTCCGGATAACGATACAAAGTTTCTACAGCGTCGACCACTAAAAGCATGTCGGCGCTGTTTTTTTGTCCTTTTTCGGAGTAAACCGGTTCAAAATGGAATTGCTTGCAGGCTTTTTGCCAGCGGGAAATGCGCAACAAATCTCGGTTGCCGTAAATGCGAGCAAGGCGTATTTCTCCATATGAGCTGCAAAAAGAAAGCAACTGTTCAAAATCAGGTTTGGTATTTTCGCCGTCAATAAAAAGCGCGAGCTGGTTGGGTTGGGGATGTTCCATGTGGAGGCACTCCTTTTGAAGATTTTCATGAAGTAATGCTATAGTAGAAGAAGTATCTTTAGAAATTAGCAACGGAGAGTGAAAGCCAATGCGTTGGCTATCTTAGGTCCGTTTAAGCACTTTTGCGAACTTAATTGTACGCTATCCGAGCTTTACGTTGAACATCCATATGAAAAGATGTAAAATAACGGTATATAATAAATAAAAATTACACTATAAAACATGAATAGAATGAAACTATCAACAAAACCGCACACCTAAAAACGAACAAAAATAAAACTAGGCAACCTTAATTTGAAATAAAGCACGTTTTTTAAGAGGCGGCATATTTGCTTCGTTGGAAGTATGCCGTCTTTCGATATTATAGTATGATTCGATCCAGGCAAAAATCCGTTGTCGAACCTGCTCGCGTGTCAGTTTAGACAAAGGCAGTTCATAAATCAGTTCTTTCTTTAGCGTAGCAAAAAAGCTTTCCATGCGAGCATTGTCATAGCAACTACCGGTACGGCCCATACTTTGTTCTAACTTGTGCCTTTTTAGCTCTTGGCGAAACTCACGGCTTGTATATTGACTGCCGCGATCCGAATGAAAAATCAGACCGTTCCTTTTTCCATAACGACCGATTGCACTGAGTAAGGCAGCTGAGCAAAGTTCAGCGCGTTTATGTGAGGCCATTGACATTCCTACGATCGCGCCGTCAAAACAGTCGAATACCGCCGCCAAATATAGCTTTCCGTCAGCACATTTCATTTCAGTTATATCCGAAAGCCACTTTGAGTTTGCTTCGGCTGCTTTAAAATCGCGTTGGATTAAGTCATCACTTAACTGATCTTCCGGATTACGTTTTGTGATGCCCCGCGGGGTTTTACGTCGATGTAGCAAATTGTTTTCCCGGCATAGTTTATAGCATTTGCCATAGCTCGGCTTAGTTATGGTCGAAGGCAATGCATCAAGCAGACTTTGCACCCCGTATTTCGGATGTTTTTTCCTGATTGCAGTAAGGGCCGATGCCAGTTCGCCGTCTTGATTCAGACGGCATTTACGCTTTTGCCATGCATAGTAGCCTTCACGGCGAACCGAAAGTACCATGCAGCAGAGGGCAACACTTGCTTTGCCACGGTTTTCGGCAATCCGTGCATATAAGTGACGAGGTTTAATTCCGGCTATCGACCCGCCATAAAACCCAGTGCTTTCCTCAAAATCATGTTGGCTTCACGCAGTTCGTCATTTTCTCGTTCTAAACGTTTGAAGCCGTCTTCTGGACTTTCGCCTGCCTTAAGGCCTTTTGGCGGTGCGCCCTGTTTGATTCGATCTGCACGTTGCCAAGCATATAGGCTTTTAATGGATACGTCTAATCGTTCGCTTGCTTTACTGACGCCTATTTCTCCTGCTAATTTAAGAGCGTCTTTTTTAAATTCGTCAGTATACTTTTTTACCATTTCATCACACCCCTATTTTTATCATATCACCTTTTGGGTGTGCGCTTTTATTATACTAGTCCATTGAAGCATTTTTTCTTTGAGTAGACATGTATAAGAAATCGGTGTAACATTATGATACGTATCACGTATTATACTATAGTACTTTATTATGAAAGGAGCTTTTTTATAATGGATGATTTCCATATACTTCATCAGCTTATCCACTTGTTTAAAACTAAAGAAGACCAACAGATGGAACGTACAGGGTTATCTCCGAAGGAATTATATGTCATAGAACATATTCGCAACGAAAATCCTTGGAGATTTAATGATTTTGCGGAAAACTATCATATTAAACCTTCAACATTAACAGGTATTGTTGAACGGTTGGAAAAGAAAGGTTTCGTCAGGCGAGAAAGAGATAAAGCAGATCGTAAAGCAGTTTATTTGTATCACACATCCCAGGGAAAAGAAATTGTGAAAAATCATATTGAAGAAGATCAGTTATTTTTTAGCTCAATATTGTCGGCTCTAGATGCAGAAGAAAAAAAGCACTTTATAAATCTTGTAAAAAAAATAACAGATAGTGCTAATTTTCTAAATGAAACTGATTAAGTAGAAATATGTTCAAAAGAAGGTATTGACTGATTTTAAGGAAAAGTGTATGCTTATTATACGATATAAGTATAATACTTTAATCGTATAATAAGTGTAGTAAAGCAGAAAGAGGTGTGAAAGTAATGGAATTAATGTACTCTCAATATGTCATGCTCGTTTTAGTTACATTGGGAACTTCGGTAGTAACCCTTTTTACGGGATTTGGAGTTGGCACTATTATGATGCCGATCATGGCCTTGTTTTTTGATGTAAAGGTAGCCATATTCTTGGCAGCTATTGTTCACTTCTTCAATAATATATCTAGGTTAGCCATATATCGATCAGAGATAAACTGGAGGATAATACAACGATTTGGGGTGGTGAGCATAATTGGCGCTTTTATTGGTTCTTACTCTCAAATCTACCTTGATAGCGCTTGGCTCAAAGTAGGGGTTGGACTGTTTTTAATAACATACGCTTTACTGTCGTTGATTCCCAATCATATAAAAGTGAAACTGCCAAATAACGTGGATTTTATTGGCGGATTTCTGTCAGGGTTGATAGGTGGTTTAATAGGCAACCAAGGGGCAATCCGATCTTTATATCTGCTAAATTACGGATTGGAAAAGAAAGAGCTAATAGTATCTTCAGCGCTAATTGCTGTCATCATTGATTCCACACGCATACCAGTTTACGCCTATACAAACTTCCGTTATTTACAAGAAAATATAATTTTACTATCACTTATTGTATTATCAGCAATTTTAGGAACAATTATTGGTAGTAGAATATTACCTAAAGTCTCATACGACTTGTTTAAAAAGATTATACTAATTGGAGTTCTAGTTCTCGGGGGGCTAATGACTTTTAGAATTATCTAATATTGGGCTGTAAACGAAAAGGGAGTTGAGTAAAATGTTTAGTGCCTACCTAATGGCTGGTATAGCGATGGTGTTTTGGGGCATTGCGCCGATCTTTGGAAAATTGGGATTAGGTGCTGTGTCACCATTAGCCGCACTCACTATTCGTAGCCTGATTATTAGTGCAATCCTATTAGTAACGGTTACTGTAACAGGGCAATGGGGAAATGTTGCTGGAATAACGATAAAAGATACTACATATATTGCACTTGAAGGTATTTGCGCTGCTTTAATAGGTCAACTGGCTTATTATTATGCACTAAAATTCGGAGAAATAGGACGAGTATCTCCGATTGTTGCAGCATTTCCGCTAGTAGCTCTGTTTTTAGGTATTTTATTTTTAGGTGAGAAACTTAATTTTTACAAAATTGTTGCGTCATTTCTAATTGTTGCCGGGATTGTTCTTTTGAAGTATTGATTCTATATGCTAGAAAAGAAGATTAGGTATGTTACGCCATTTTTTTAGAGAACAACACAAGCCAGAACTTTACCAAGTTTCTGGCTTGTGTTGTTCTCTATGAGCCTGAACTGACTTAGCGTACGTTTTGCGCGTTTTGCTGGCGAGACCCCAATATAAACTTGTGAAAAAAGGCGGCCGGGCTTCCGAATTTGAAAACGCCATCGAATGGCTTAGCTTGTCCGGGATTGTAACCAAAATATATCGTGCGGAGCATCCTAAGAAGCCATTGGAGAACTATCGGGACATTGATGCATTCAAAATCTATGTGTCAGACGTTGGCCTTTTGTGCGCGAAGAAGGACATTGTGCCGGAAGATATTTTGTATTTGTCGGAAGAGCTGAACGATTTTAAAGGCGGAATGGTCGAGAACTACGTGTGCGCTCAGCTTACTGCTAGCGGGTACACGAGCTATTATTGGATCTCGGAGCGCAGCGCAGAAGTTGATTTTATTATTCAGCGTCAGGGACAGATTATACCCATTGAGGTGAAAGCTGCGGATAATACCCGAGCGAAAAGCCTGGGGGTGTATATGCAGATGTTTAAGCCGGAATATGCCATTAAGCTTTCAACCAAAAATTTTGGCTTTGAAGATGGCAAAAAAACAGTGCCATTATATGCGGCTTTTTGTATTTGATTTCGGCTAAAATTATAGTTTGCCATATTATAGCCGAAATTAGTGCTGCGAATAATGAATTTCGGCCAGTATGTATGGGGGATTTTTAGCCGAATTTGTTGCACCCTTTATTGAAGTTAGATGTTTAAACTAAAAAGTTTATGATTTTTTCAAAAAAACTTAGTATAACAAATGAATTTAGCTTTCTTTAAAAAATAAGCTAAATTTTAAACAAAACGAATAAACAATTTTGTTTAATTGTTGTATAATCAAAGAAAGGAGGGGTGCTTGTGCTTGAAAGAGATTTAGAAGAATTAATTCGGAAAGTACAAACCTTTAATACCGAGTTTCATGATATTGAAGTGAAAGAAGCGCATATAGATTGTCCGAAAAAGCTGTATGATACCATATCTGCTTTTGCCAATAATGCTGGCGGCGGAGTTATTCTGTTTGGCCTTAAAGAAAGTACGGGCTTTGAAGTTGTTGGCGTGTATAATGCTGCGGATTTGCAAAAGAAGATAGTGGCGCAATGTAAGCAAATGCAGCCTATCGTAAGGGCTGTTTTTACCTGCTGCAAGCTCGATGGACAGATTGTTGTTGCAGCGGAAATACCAGAAATAGAACTTGCGGACAAGCCCTGCTTTTACACAGGGAAAGGCAGGCTTACCGGCTCGTATATTCGTGTGGGTGATTCGGATGAACCCATGACCGAGTATGAAATATACAGCTATGATGCCTTCCGGAAAAAGTATCAGGATGATATACGTGCGATTGAACGTTTGGACTTTTCAATGTTGGATCAAACTAAGCTGGAAAAATATACGATTTCCTTAAAAGACAGAAAACCAAAATTGGCGATGATGCCTGTGACGGAAATATATGAATTAATGGGAGTGACGCGAGGAGGAACGCCCACATTAGCGGGCATGCTTATGTTTGGAAAATATCCGCAAGGATATTTCCCGCAATTGTGCGTTACAGCTGTGGTTGTTCCGGGAGAAGAAATCGGTGAAACCGGCAGTGTAGGAGAGCGATTTATTGATAATAAGCGAATTGATGGTACGCTGCCAGAAATGCTGGAAGAAGCTGTACGGTTTGTTCATAAAAATATGGCGATAAAAACGATTGTGGATAAAGAAACAGGCAAGAGAAATGATCGAACCGAGTATCCGTTGGAAGCCATTCGCGAAATTATTTTGAATGCACTGATTCATAGGGATTATAGCATTCATACGGAAGGAATGCCGATACAGATTTTGCTCTATAAAAATCGTTTGGAAATTAAAAATCCAGGGGGTATTTATGGGCGTTTTAGAATCGACAATATAGGCAAGGTGCAGCCAGATACCAGAAATCCGGTTATTGCCACTATGATGGAAGACTTGGGGCTTACTGAGAACCGATATTCAGGGATACCAACCATCTATAGGGCTATGAAAGAAGCTGGCTTAATGAAACCGGAATTTGCTGATGCGCGAGGAAGCTTTGCGGTAACCCTCTATAATGACAGGGGTATAGCGGCAGAAGATACGCCAAGCCATGTAAAAGAGCAAGATATATTATTTTTTTGCAAGGTGCCTAGAACGAGGGAGGAAATAAGAAAGTACGTGGGGCTAAAGACAATGAACCATGCCATGCAGAAATATGTTTGGCCGTTGGTGCAGGCTGGAAAGTTGAAACTGACTTTACCTGATAAACCTAAAAGTCGTCATCAGAAATTTGTGGCGAAGTAATAACGGTCTCTTCCTCTTTGGCATTAAAATCAATAAAATCAAGGCTTTGCGATTTACCGCAAAGCCTTTTGATTTTGGGAATCCTAGAAGCAATTACCGACCGGACTGGTTTAAGTCAACTTGCTTTGGGTAAGCACATATTCAACGACTGCCTGCTTAGGAATTTTCCACACCCGGTTATAGCGGAAGGCTTTTACCCTTCCAGATGCTAATAGCTGGTAAGCACCGTTTTTCCCGATGGAGAGCATTTCACAAAACTCATCCACCGTTAAAAGATCACCATAGTCCTCAAACATAATTTCACGTTCCTTTCTAATGTTTTTTACTATTATGTTGCAATGGTGGTGAAGTAAAAAATAGCTGTAATATAAGTGATAACTGAAGCACGAAAAATAAGATTAAAGCATAGAAAATGCTATTTGCTCAGCCGTAACTTAATATAATCTTCCACAGCGTCTGCAGGGATTTTCCATGCTTTTCCGGCTTTGTAGGCAGGCAGTTCCCTGTTCCGAATCATTTCGTAGATTTTATGAGAGCTTACGCCGATAAGGCTAGCTGCATCAGATACGTGAAGAACCAGTTTTTCAATTTGCATGATGTATCACCTCCTAAGATTATTTACTATTATGTTGCTTTGTATTTGTGGCAAAAAGAGGATATTTTGTTTGTTAGCGTGAATTTAGAATTTTAAAGGTGAATTTATATATAGTATTGAAGTTATTTCGCAACAAAGTATATCTTGTGCTCGGGGATCTATAGCGGTAACTTGGCTCAATCATGAATTTTCATAAGAGGTGCTAAACGATGGATGTATGCTACAACAAGCTGTTTAAGCTCTTGATCGACAAGAGAATGAAGAAAACGGAACTGCGCCAGGCAATTGGCGTTAGTCCTAATACGATGAGCAGGCTTTCCAATAATGAATTTGTCTCCATGGACGTCTTGGTCAAGATTTGCCGCGCCCTTAACTGCGATATTGGCGACATTGTGGAAGTGGTTCCCATCACCAATGAGGCGCTGTGAGAAGTAGGGAAGCAGGATATAGGAGAAAGACAAAGATGAAACAGAAAGAATATAGTGCAGGGATGGTTAAGCTTTCCTTTTGGTTTGCTGAGTTTCGGAAAGTGGTTGGCTTGTTGAACCAGGGAAAGACGCTGCCGGAAATTAAGCAACTGAACCTTCAGGATAATCTATTTGCCGCTCCCACTCAGACAAGGGCTGTGCAAATTTTTAATTCGGTTTCTACGCGTGTAAAGGAGCTGGACGCTTCGTTCCTGGCTCTATTTGAAGACTGTGACATATCTAATCAGAAGTTCATTGTCTTGCTGGCAATTATGCGAAGCGATTGCTTGTTTTTTGAATTTATGTATGAGGTGTATCGCGAAAAGCTGCTGCTGGGAATGGATACCTTGGCTGATAGTGATATAGCCATCTTTTTTAAGAACAAGCAGCTCCAAAGCGAGAAAGTGGCAGCATGGCAGGATTATACGCTAAAGCGATTGGGTACTTGCTACAAAACCATGCTTATGGAAGCCGGTTTGCTGGAGCATGGAGTTGGGGCGCGGAAAATTTTAAAACCCATTTTGGATAAATCTGTAGAAGAATACTTAACAGCTAACAGCATGGACGTACTGCTTCATGCACTGACAGGAGTGAGATGATGACCACCTTAGAAGAACGGCTGGATGCGGTGGAGCAGCTGATTAAGCGTCCCGAGTTTCGCGAAAACAAGGGGTTGGGAAATGAAGTCGGCTATTATGTGTTTGACTATCCGGCGCAGCAAGAGCTTCTTGTACGCGAACGTGTGCACTATATGAAGTCCAAGAATAGCAAGGGGAGTGACGGCTTTGAGCTGTTGGTGTTTGACCTCTATGATATTCTGGTTGATTTGTTGGAAGCAGAAGGCTTTTTGGAGCAATGCGTGCAGTTTGAAAAGAAAAAAGGGATGGATCGCATTGTAAAAGCTGTGGGGAACCTGCTACGAATTAACGATGACGATAGTTTGATTGTGAAGTACATTCAAGAGCGCACGCCTCAAGAGGCGGTAGTTTTCTTGACAGGCATTGGGAAATGCTATCCCTTGTTGCGCTCTCATAAGGTGCTTAACAATCTGCACCAGGCGATGGACCGTGTGCCTGTAGTCATGTTTTATCCGGGGAAATACGATGGACAAGAGTTGGTTTTGTTTGGCTCCATTAAAGACGACAACTATTATCGGGCCTTTCGGCTCGTAGATTGAAGGAGTGGAAGCGAATGATACTAAAAGAACTGTTTGCCAAAGAGATTGACCGTGATATTAAAGGCGTTATTAAGGTAGGTCAGGGAGACGATGAAAATATTCGTCAAGAGCTGGAGGAGTACGTGGTTACGCGGGAACTCCGCAAGCATTTTGCCGAGTTTTTCAGTAGCTATAAACGGGGGATTAACGGGCATACCGATAAGATGGGCGTTTGGATCTCCGGCTTCTTTGGCAGTGGTAAATCCCACTTCCTGAAAATTTTGTCGTACCTGCTCGAAAATAAAGAGGTAAACGGCAAAAAAGCCTTAGATTATTTTACTGAAGACCATAAGATTGACGATGCCATGGTGCTGGCGGATATGCGCTTGGCTGCCAGTATTGCGCCTCAGACCGATGTCGTTCTCTTTAATATTGACTCCAAAAGCGAAATGACCGGCAAGCAGTCTAAAGACGCCATTGTGTCGGTGTTTTTAAAAGTATTCAACGAAATGCAGGGCTTCTGCGGTTCGATTCCATTTTTGGCGGATTTGGAGCGCACCCTGACGGAAGCTGGGCGCTATGAGGAATTCAAAGAAAAATTTGCCGACGATTTCGGCAAGCCTTGGGAGCAGTCCCGGCATAAGTTTGATTTTATTCAAGACGCCATTGTGGACGTTCTTGCAGCTATGGAGTTCATGAGCGAGGCGGCGGCCCGCAACTGGTGCGAAAAAGCGACAGAGACCTATACCATCAGTATTGAAGACTTTGCCAAACTGGTAAAGGAGTATATTGACCGTAAAGGCAACAATCATCACGTGGTGTTCCTGGTGGATGAAATTGGCCAGTACATAGGGGACGATACCAAACTCATGCTGAACCTGCAAACAGTGACCGAAGACCTTGGCACTGCTTGCCAAGGCAAGGCATGGGTTGTTGTTACCAGTCAGCAGGATATTGACGCCATCGCCAAAGATATGGGGCTGCGGAGCAATGACTTCTCCAAAATTCAGGGGCGTTTTGACACCCGTTTGTCGCTGTCTTCGGCCAATGTCGATGAAGTCATTAAAAAAAGGATTTTGGCTAAAAAACCCACTCCTGAGCAAACCCTGCGGCTATTATATGAGCAAAAAGCCACCATTATCAAAAACCTGATTGTCTTTAATGATGGCATTGATAAAAAACTCTATGGGGATGAACAAGATTTTGCGGCGGTGTATCCGTTTGTGCCGTATCAGTTCAACCTGCTGGCAAGCGTTTTGACGTCCATTCGTACGCATGGGGCCTCGGGCAAGCATTTGTCCGAAGGGGAACGCTCCATGATTGCCCTTTTTAAAGAATCAGCCATGAAACTGATGCATAAGGAAACCGGCGCGGTGATTCCGTTCAATGTCTTTTACGACGCCTTGCATCAATTTCTGGATCATAGCCACAAAGGCGTCATTATCCGGGCCGGGGAAAACGATTATATCAATCCGGACAGGGAAGAAGACTGCTTTGCGATAAACGTACTAAAGACCCTGTTTATGATTAAATATGTCAAAGAGATCACTGCCAATCTTGATAATATCACCAGTCTGATGATTGACGATATTGACGCAGACCGCATCGACCTAAAAAAGAAAGTGGAAGAAGCCTTAAAGGTACTTGTGCGTCAGACTTTGGTGCAAAAGAATGGCGACGTCTATGTTTTCCTGACTGATGAAGAGCAGGAAATTAACCGGGAAATCGAAAATCAGAACGTGGAAATGGGCGAAGTGCTGGGTAAACTGTCGGAGCTGATTTTTGAGGATATTTTTACCGATAAAAAATATCGCTATCCGTCGTTTAACGGACGCTACAACTTTTCCTTTAACCAGGTGGTTGACGACCGTCCCTATAAGGCCAACCAAAACCATGCTATCGGCGTGCATATACTGACGCCAAAATCCGAGTACGGCGATGATGAAATGACGCTGCGCATGCTGTCCGGGCAGCAACAGGAAGTGCTGGTTGTTTTGCCTAAGGACACCGTTTTTATTGATGAACTGCGCAGCGCCTTAAAAATTGAAAAGTACCTGCGCCTTACTACTTCCAAAACACTGACTAAATTTGAAACCATTAAAGAAGCCAAGCGGGTTGAAATGCGCGAACGCAGCGCCAATGCCAAGTTGTTTTTGCAAGAAGCTATGAAAGAGGCGGATATCTATGTAAATGGCGATAAGGCGCAAATATCCAGTAAGGACGCAGCCGCCAGAATCAATGACGCCTTAGGGCGTTTGGTTTCAACTGTGTATCATAAGCTAAGCTATATTGACGTGGCCATGAGCGAAGCCAACATCCGCGACTTGTTTAGACACTCGTCGCAGCAGGTATTGAATCTAGATGGCGATACTCCTGCGAATGTACATGCCCTAAACGATATGCAAAGCCATATTTCTGCCAATTCGATTTCGCACCTCAAAACGTCCATGAAGAGCCTGCTGGATCGTTTCATGAAAGCGCCCTACGGCTTTGTGGAAGACGATGTAGAGTGGCTGGTGGCCAAACTCTTTAAAAATGGCGATATAGCCCTTACTGTCAGCGGCAGCAGCGTTACTCTTATGAATAAGAGTGAAGAAGAAATTATTCGTTATCTGACCAAGAAAGAGTATGTGGAAAAACTGCTCACCGAGCGCCGTGAAAAAGCCAATGACAGTCAGAAAAAAAGCGTTCGGGAGGTTATGAAGGAGCTCTTTGGCGTCTCCAGCATCAACGACGAAGACGACGCGATGATGAAGTCCTTTCAGACCTACGGACAAACGCTGCTCACGGATCTGGAAAAAATCGAGATTCAGCAGAAAGCTGCGGCTTTGCCAGGGAAAAAGACCGTTGCCAACGGGAAAGCTCTTTTGCGCGCCGTTATCCAACTGCAAGGGCCGATGGAATTTTTCAAGAAAATCCATACAGACCGCGACGACTATCTTGAGTTCGCCGATGACTATGAGCCGGTAAAAGCCTTTTTTGCAGGAGAGCAAAAGAAAATCTTTGAAGATGCGCTAAAAAGTATGCATATCTATGATGATAGCAAGACCTTTATTGTTGACGAAGAAGTAGAAACTGCGGTTGCTGCGATTAAGAGCATCTTGCACAAAGAAGCTCCCTATAAGGATATTCCTAAGCTGCCGGAACTGCTAGACCGCTTTAATAATGCCTATTTAAAGGTTCTCCAGAGTATGGAAGAGCCTGTTTTGCATGCCATTGAAGATGCCAGAAGCAGAGTGTTTGAAAAGCTTGGAAGCAAGAGCTATAAAAATGAGCTGACCCCAAGATTTTTACAGCTCTTTGACGAGATTCGCGCTAAAGCGGACAGGTGCAATAACGTAGCGGTTTTGCAAAATATAAAAGTAGAAGCCGATGCTCTGAAACTACGCTTGTTAACCGAAATTGACAATAAAGATAAACAAATCGTACTGGAACTAGAAAAAGCGAAGGTCGTTGCAGAAGGAAAAACCGGTTATGACAAACCAGAGCAGTCACCTATACCAGCGCCAAAAATCAAAAAACGCAAGAACATCAGCATCAAAACCGTCAATGTGGCCGCTTCCTGGCAGATTGAATCGGCCCAGGACGTAGATAAGCACCTGGCTTCGCTGCGCGAGCGGATTTTGGGCGAACTGGAAGAAGATACTGTGGTTAATATTGAGTTTTAAGGGCAGAGTTTAGAGGACAGAGTTTAGAGATAAGAGATTAGATAAATTAGGTTGGCTGAAGGGTGAGACCTATGGAAAATGAAAATACGGCGAGATCTAAGAGTAAGCATTTTGCAGTGCGAATCGTGAGGCTTTATAAGTATTTATGCGATGAGAAAAAAGAATATGTATTGTCGAAACAGCTTTTGCGTTCGGGTACGAGTATTGGTGCAAATTTAGCTGAGGCTGGATGCGGCAGCTCTAAAAAAGACTTTTTAGCCAAGGTATATATTGCCTTGAAAGAATGTGCGGAAACGCAATATTGGTTGGAAATCCTCTATGAAACGGATTATTTAAGCCAAGCTGAATTTGAATCAATCACAACGGACTGTCTCGAATTGAGGAAAATGTTAACAGCTACTACTAAAACTGTCTCTTTGCAACTAAACCCTCAATCTTTGACTCTTAACTCTAAACTCTAAAATCTCAACTCTAAAACTAAGGGGGAGCATGCGACTGATGAACAAAAGCGCCATTAAGAACTTTGCCATATGGGCCAGAAATAAATTGATTGCCGATATCACATATAAGGCGGGACTGCTTGGCATTTCCGAAAAAGAAATAAAAGAACCTTTGCCGCAATCGACAAAGGACGTGCAGTTTTTTGATATCGGCACGAAAGAGCCGTATTCTATTTCCGGCGTTGAAATTAAACAACGCGAAGCCTTAGCGGAGAAAATTAGGGTTAAGTGTTTAGAGCTTAGAACTGAGAGTTTAGGGAGCAGGTATAAGAGTTTAGATTCTGAACTCTCAACTCTCAAACCTGAACTCTTATCTTTCAACTCTGAACTCTCAACTCTCAACATTGCTTTTAAAGCTGTTGTGGAAGAAGTAGCTTATACTTGGTTTAACCGTTTAATTGCTGTGCGTTTTATGGAGGTTAACGAATATATTCCTTCGCGCGTACGCGTGATTTCCTCAGAAAGCGCAGGCAAAGACGAACCGGACTTGGTGACCAATCCCTTTGACACAGACCTTGAGTTTACTCCGTATGAAAAAGACCGCATTATGCAGCTGAAGCAGGCAAATCTGCTGGATGAGCTTTTTCGACTGCTCTTTATTAAGCAGTGCAATGCGCTCAATGCCATTCTTCCCAATCTGTTTGAAAAGACCAGCGACTATACCGAGCTTCTTCTGAATGTGGCCTTTACCGATAAAGAAGGCGTAGTGTATCATCTGGTACATGATCTTCCGGAAGAGGACTTCAAAATTAGAACCGAAGCGGACGAAGAGGCTATCAAGCGCGGTGAATTGATAGAAGAAGAGGCTCCAAGCGGCCAGGTAGAGATCATTGGCTGGCTTTATCAGTACTACAACACAGAGCCCAAGGATGAAACCTTTGCGCTATTAAAGAAGAACGTCAAAATTACTAAAGAACGCATTCCTGCCGCTACGCAGCTGTTTACTCCCGATTGGATCGTGCGGTATATGGTCGAAAATTCTCTGGGGAGGATTTTCATTGAGTGGAGTTTGAAGGGGTTAGAGTTAAGCGAACAAGAACGGATAGCAAAAGAAAAAAATATTGCAGATAAAATGGGCTGGAAATACTATCTGACCGAAGCTGAACAAGAGCCAGAGGTTCGCAAGCAACTAAACTCTCAACTCTTAACTCTCTACACTGATTTTCACATTGAAAATGTGAAAATCATAGATCCTTGCATGGGAAGCGGTCATATTTTGGTATATGCTTTTGACGTATTGATGCAGATCTATGAAAGCTGCGGCTACAGTCAGCGCGATGCTGCTAAGAGCATTATAGAAAACAATATTTTTGGACTTGATATTGATAATCGTGCTTATCAGCTTGCCTATTTTGCCCTGATGATGAAGGCGCGACAGTATAATCGCCGCATTTTGAACGGCGAGACCAAGCTGCACGTATATGCTATTCAAGAAAGCAACGGCATCAATCGTGACCAAATGCAATACTTCGGTGCTGGCATGGACGAAATGCAGCGCAATGTGGCGCTGCTGCAAATACAAGGTTTGCTGGATACCTTTATTGACGCCAAGGAATACGGCTCCATCTTGAACGTGGACAGCTATGATTGGGAACTGCTGCGCCAGTTTGTTGATAAGCTGGATTTGACCGGACAGTTATCCTTTGATATGGTTGGCGTGGACGATACCCAATCTCAATTGTATTTGTTGGTAGAAATTGGCGCTGTGTTGGCGAGAAAATATGACGTGGTAGTGACTAATCCGCCGTATATGGCAATGACAAACTCAGAACCTAAAACTAATAAATATGTTAAAGATAATTATCCTAATGCTAAGGCAGATTTGTATGCAGTTTTCATCAAAAAATGTGGGCAAATGGCAAAAAAAAATGGCTATCAAGCTATGATCACAATGCAGTCGTGGATGTTTTTAACGAGCTTTGAAGATTTAAGAGAAGAGATTCTCCAAAAGAGGATTGTTAATCTACTTAAAATAGGTTTTAATAGCTTTCCTGAAATGAATTCACAAGTGGCGCATGCTTGCTCTTTTGTTATCCGTAATTCCACGATCAAAGAGTATAACGGGATATACTTTGATTTGAATACCGGACGTGTGACAGATGATAAGAACAAAGTCTTTTTGCGTAAGAAAGACGCTAATGACTGTTTTGCAAAAAAAAATAGTGAATTTCATTCGATTCCTGGAACACCTCTTGTTTTTTCATTAAGTTACAATTTTATTAAGGCATTTAAAGAAGGGGTGCTGCTTGGTAATTTAGCTACTGCCAGGAACGGGATGAAAACAGGAGATAATGGCAGATTTTTACGTCTATGGTGGGAAGTTTCGAGTAATAAAACTAATTTATCAGCAAAAGACGCAAATGAAGCAATACAGTCAAGCGCTAAATGGTTCCCTTATAACAAAGGAGGGGATTTCAGAAAATGGTATGGAAATAATGATTATGTAGTTAATTGGGAAAATAGTGGAAATGAGATTTTCAATTGTGCAAAAGCTGACGGGCGTAATGTACAAGATTATCCTTTAGATTTAAAGTTTACACTCTCTGTTTCTTGGTCTTTAATTTCGTCAGTAAAACCATCGTTTAGACTAAAATTATGTAACCTTTCAGATATTGCTGGAATGTCATTTTATACGTCAAAAGAAAATGTATTCTATTTATTGGGATATTGCAATACGCTAATTGCGTTGGAAATGCTGCAGGTTCTTGCTCCTACGATTAATTTTCAAGCCGGTGATATTGCACGATTGCCCATATTATTTAATAAAAATAAGAAGATAGATGTTGATAGAATTGTACATGATAATATCCGTTTATCTCGGAACGAGTGGGACCTTTTCGAGACATCATGGGATTTTAAAAAGCATTTATTGCTATGTGGTGAAAACTCTATTACTGAAAGTTATGTACAGTGGCAACAATTATCTGAGATGCAATTTGTTCAATTGAAAAGTAATGAAGAAGAATTGAACCGCATCTTCATCGAAATCTATGGTCTCCAAGATGAACTCACTCCAGACGTAGAAGATAAAGACGTAACTATCCGTAAAGCAGATTTAGGTCGTGATATTCGTAGCTTTATTTCGTATGCCGTTGGCTGTATGTTTGGTCGCTACAGTCTTGATGAAGACGGACTTGTCTATGCTGGTGGACAATGGGATGACAGTAAATACAGCACATTCATCCCTGATAAGGATAATATTATTCCCATTACCGATGAGGAATATTTTGAAGATGACATCGTCGGTCTTTTCGTTGCTTTTGTCAAAAAAGTATATGGCGTGGAAAAACTCGAAGAAAACCTCGACTTTATTGCCAGGGCGTTAGGCAGCAAGGGCGATACTGCTCGGGATATTATCCGCAACTACTTCCTCAAAGATTTCTTCAAGGACCACTGCAAGATATACCAAAAGCGCCCGATTTACTGGCTCTTTGACAGCGGTAAGGCCAATGGGTTTAAGGCCCTGATTTACATGCACCGTTATGACGAAAACACCATCGGCAATTTACGTATTGACTATCTACACAAGATGCAGCGTGTCTACGAACGCGAAATTGTCCGGATGCAGGAAACCATCGACAACAGCACAAATGCCCGCGAAGTGGTAATGGCGGAAAAGCGCAAGGACAAGCTGACTAAGCAGCTGCAAGAAACGAAGGATTACGATGAAAAGATAGCCCATCTGGCGCTGGCGCGTATTGCCATTGACCTCGATGATGGGGTAAAAGTGAATTATGAAAAGGTTCAGATCGGTACAGATGGTAAGAAGCTGGAAGTGCTGGCGAAGATTTAGTTGAAGACGGCAGACGGCAGTTGAAGAGGTAAGTTGAAGCGGTAAGTTGAAGAAGGAAGACGGAAGATGGAAGAAGGCAGTTGAAGCTATAAGTTGAAGAAGGAAGCGGGCAGATTCCTACTGTGACTTCCCCCTGCAACTTCCCACTGCCTACTGCCACTTACAACAAAAGGGGGGCATTCGGAATGCCAATCAAGAAAGTCCAACTCAATAACTTTACAGTATTTGAAGAGGCAGAGATTAACTTTTGTGAAGGGATTAATGTTTTTATTGGTGAAAACGGGACCGGAAAAACACATCTGATGAAGTTGATTTATTCGGCATGTCAAGCTGTCGATCCGAAGGTGTCTTTCTCACAAAAAATTGTACGGACGTTTCAACCTGATGATTTTCGTATTAGTCGTTTGATTACCCGTAAGCAGGGAGCAGGAACGGCTGAGGTGAAAATTTTTGCAGGTGTAAATGGAGCGACAAAAATTATATCTGCAAATTTTCATACGAAAACTAAGAAGTGGGATGCGGAAGTAACGAACGAAGCAAGCTGGGAAAGTAAATTAAACAATCTGAAAAGTACGTTCATTCCGGCCAAAGAGATCTTGTCGAATTCGTATAATCTGATTTCAGCGGCGGAAAAAAATAATATTGAATTTGATGACACCTATCTTGATGTTATCCACTCAGCTAAAGTGGATATATCGGCAGGCAAAGATCCGCAAAGCAAGGTGCAGCAACTGCGGCGTCTTGAGCGGATCATAGAAGGAAAAGTGTTCTTTAATGGGGAAAAAGATCGATTTTATTTAAAACACGGAAGTTCGAAGGTGGAGTTTAATTTAGTTGCGGAAGGCATTCGGAAGATTGCGTTGCTGTGGCAATTGATGAAAAACGGAACTCTTGAAAAAGGAGCCGTATTGTTCTGGGATGAACCGGAAGCCAATCTTAATCCGATCCACATCCCGTTGATTGTGGAGATGCTGCTGGAATTGCAGGAAAGCGGTGTGCAAGTGTTTATTGCCACCCATGATTATATTCTGTCTAAGTATTTTGATGTTAAAGCAAAGAAGGATACAACCATTCAATTTCATTCCTTATATAAAACCGAGAGCGGTGTAAAGTGCGAAAGTAGTGGACGTTTTAAAGACTTAGAAAAGAATGATATTCGTGATACCTTTATTCAGCTTTACGAAGAAGAAGTGGGAAGGGCTATGACGGAATGAAAAGAATAACGGAATCGAACATGGTTTTTGAGTTTGAGGAGGAACGGGTCTTTCTAATGGAAGGATCAGAATTGCATGCTAGTGTGGGAGAGGGCATTAAAACGGTAGAATTTATTGCTTCCTTAGAAGAGAGTCGTCTTGACTTTGTTGAAGCAAAATCAAGTTCTCCGCAGCCAGGTAACCAAAAAGATTTTTGGGGATTTATCAACGAAATATCTGAAAAGTTTTTGCATTCCTTTGCCTTATACTTGTCTGCGGCGATAGGAAGACACCCAAAGTATTCAATCCCGGGAAAGGTTGGATCCTCTGATAACAGCCAGGCAAGCTATAAGTTTATTCTCATTATTAATGGTCATCAAATCGAGTGGCTATCGCCCATTAAAGATGCACTGGAAGCGAATATTTTTGCTCATCGACAAATTTGGAAAAGCGAAGTCGTAGTGATGAATGAAGAGCTGGCTAAAAAGTATAATTTGGTTCGTGAGGTAAAAGTCGTCAATTGAAGATGCAACTTCCAACTTGCGTCTTCCTACGGCAACTGCCTACTGTAACTTCCTACTTCCCAATGCAACTATCACCTGTAAAGGGGTAAGATATGGCTGAATTGAACTTAAAGCAAATAACCGACAAACTAAATGCCGAGTTTGCCGCCGATACCCGGAAGCTGGTTTTCTGGTACGATGAAAACGCCGAGTTTGCTGAGGATGTTGATACTTTGGAGCTGGTTGGGGCGAAGGTGTATCATTTGCAGCAAGACAACCAGTTTTATACCAAGTATTTCTTAGAGCGCGTGGAACCGGAAACAAGCTATCTGGTGTATGCGCCGTTCCCGAAGCCGTCTGTGCGGGAGAACCACTTGGAAGATATGCTGCTGTATTCAAAGCAGTTCTTTGCGGATCGTGCGTCACTGTTGGCGGTAGACTTAGGCATCGATGAAAAGTTTAAGCCTCTTATCCAGAAGCATATTAAGTTTTTTGGAGCGAAAGAGCGGACACAAAAGTTCTACGACCTGGAGCTTGAAAACTTCACCCAAGAAAGCATTGAAGTTGCTATTATGAGCGTTCTTTGCAAAACCCGCACGGCTTCTTTTGAAGAAGTGCTGCGCGTGGTTTTGACGGAAGACGATTTTGAAGAAAATAAGTACTTGGCGGAGCTGGCCAAGTACGATTTGTTGTCTGCTTTTTGGCGGCTGTGTGAAGAACAATTCGGCTATAGCGACAGTGAGCCGACGTTAGAAAAATTTGTCGTGACGTTGTTTGTGACGTATACAGTCCGCTTTTTGAAAGGCGAACAGCCGGTAAGCTGGCGCAGCTTTGTTTCGTATAAGACAGGCAACTGCATTGCTTTTTTGGATAATCTGATGAATAACATCCTCTATCGGGAGCGGTATGATGCTATTTCGGACATGATGGCGTCAACCCTTAAGGCGGTGGCTGTGCTTGAAACGTATGAAGCCGAAGAACTGCTGGATTGCGATACCTTTGCCGTGGTGGATGTCTTTTTCCTGCGGTGGATTACGGAACGCTTATTAAATGAAAATGTTGGCGCTAAGCTGAATGGTCTTGATATACCGGCGCTTTGCGAATATCGACGCAAAAAGCATTTCGGAGCGGCTGTTGCAGGGCAGTATCAGATGCTGGCAAGCGCATTTTATTTGATTGGGGCAGCCAATTATTCCTGTCCGGCTGACTTAGAGGGCATTATAAAACAGTATCGGACAAGGGATTATCAACTGGATCGGTATTACCGGGAGTTCTACTATGCCTATAGCCAGCTGGCTGAAACGGCAGAGTATGAAAAACTGCGGGATTTGGTGGAAAATATATATACGAATGAGTACTTGGCAAAGGCGCTGCCTCATTGGAACGCAGCTTTTTGTGAAGAACCATGGCCGCAGGCACTGCCGCTGCAGCGCAAGTTTTTCTCGCGTTATGTGGAAGGCAGCAAGGATAAAGTTGTTGTCATTATTTCAGATGCTTTGCGCTATGAGGCCGGAAGCTATCTGCATCAAAAATTGCAGGACGATGCGCAGTGTACGGTGAAATTGGAGGCTATGGTCGGCATTTTGCCGTCCTATACGCGGCTGGGCATGGCGGCGCTGTTGCCGCATAAGATGTTGGAACTTACCGGAGACTTCAAGGTGTTGGCAGATGGTCTTCCTTGCGAGGATTTGAAGCAGCGGGAAGCAATTTTGCAAAGCTACAATCCCAGCAGTCGTTGTGTGCAGTTTGACGAGCTAAAGACGATGAAACGGGCTGATTTGCGGCAGCTCTTTACCGGTATGGATGTGGTCTATGTGTACCATAACCAGATTGATGCCCGTGGCGACAAAGCCAACACGGAAGATGAGGTCTTTCATGCGTGCGAAGAAGCGGTAGGGGAAATCTATGATTTAATCAAACGGCTGTCAGGCAGCGCCAATACCTATCATTTTATTGTGACTGCCGATCACGGCTTTATCTATAAGCGCGATAAGCTGACAGAAAGCGATAAGATTAGCGGTATTGCCGGAAAAGGCAATTTTGTGAACCGCCGTTTTATCATTTCCTCGTCTCCATTGGCAGAAGATGGCGTAGCGTCGCTTCCCTTGGGTAGGCTGTTGGGAAATGCCGACGAAAGAAGCGTCTCTTTTCCAATTGGCTCCCAAGTGTTTAAGGTTCCCGGCGGTGGCCAAAATTATGTGCATGGCGGCTCGTCGCCGCAGGAAATGCTGATACCGGTACTGGATGTGCGGACGGAGAGATACCATACTGAAACCCGCACGGCGCAAATTGCGATGGTGAGTATGGTGCAGAAGATCACCAATCTCATTGCTTCCCTTGATTTTATTCAAACCGAGCCGGTCAGTGACGTGGTAAAAGCGACAGAATACCGGTTGTTCTTTGTCTCGGAAGACCAAGATCCTATTTCCGGGGAATGCATCTATGTGGCTGACCGCAAAGAGGCTGAACCGCAAAAACGAATTTTCCGGCTGCGTTTTACCTTCAAAAATCAGCAGTACAATAAGGCGAAGCGCTATTACCTGGTGGCCTTGGACACGAAAAACGGCGTAGAAGCGTTGCGCCATGAAGTCGTGATGGACATTGCCTTTGCCAACGACTTCGGATTTAACGTATAAGGTGGTGCTCTGATGAGCGAATTTGCAGAAGCTGCGGTAAACGTCATTGATGACAGTCAGGCGGAGACGCTGACAGAAAAACTGCATACGTATTTTGCCGGGAAAATTGTCCGCAAGGATTTGACGAAAAAAATCAAGGAAGGCGCCAATGTTCCGGTGTATGTGCTGGAATACCTTCTTGGCATGTATTGCTCTTCTCGTCAGGAAGATGAAATCGAAGCGGGCGTGCAAAACGTAAAGCAGATCCTGGCCGAAAACTATGTGCGTCCGGATGAGGCTCAAAAGATTATTTCCAAGCTGCGAGAACGGGGCAGCTATACGGTTATTGATAAAGTATCGGTAAAACTCAATTATCGGGACGATATATATGAGGCTGAGTTTTCCAATCTGGGCTTAAAAGGAGTGCCTTTGGCTTCAAACTATGTGTCTGATTATGAGCGGCTGTTATGCGGCGGTATCTGGTGCATTGTCAAAATGGAGTACTACTATGATGAGGCTGCGCCAGGGTGTCCCTTTATGGTTCGTAATTTAACGCCCATTCAGATGCCTGGTCTTGATCTGGAGGAAGTAAAAACCGCCAGAGCCAACTTTACCGAAGAAGAATGGATCGACTTGGTGCTGCGAAGCACCGGCATGGAGCCGTCCCAGTTTGATAAACGGGTAAAATGGCTGCACCTGGCGCGGATGATCCCCTTGATTGAGAACAATTATAATTTATGCGAGCTGGGGCCGAGGGGGACAGGAAAATCCCATATCTATAAAGAAATCAGCCCCAACAGTATTTTGGTATCTGGCGGTCAGACTACGGTGGCCAATTTGTTCTATAATATGAGCAGCAAAACCGTAGGCTTGGTCGGCCTTTGGGACTGTGTGGCCTTTGACGAAGTGGCGGGGATTAAGTTTAAGGATCAAGACGGCGTGCAGATTATGAAGGACTATATGGCATCCGGTTCGTTTGCCAGAGGGAAGGAAGAGAAAAACGCCTATGCCTCGATGGTCTTTGTGGGAAACATCAATCAGAGTGTGGATGTGATTTTGAAAACCTCCCATTTGTTTGAGCCCTTTCCCGAAGCCATGGGTAATGATACGGCTTTTTTGGATCGCATGCACTGCTATATTCCGGGCTGGGAAATTCCCAAGTATAGGCCGCAGTACTTTACAGACGGCTTTGGCTTTATTACCGACTATTATTCAGAAGTCATGCGGGAATTGCGGAAAATTTCCTATGCCGACGCCATTGAAAAGTACTTTAAACTGGGCAGCAATCTCAACCAGAGGGATGTGATTGCCGTCAAGAAAACGGTGTCCGGACTGGTCAAACTCATTTATCCGGACGGTCAATTTACCAAGGAAAACATCGAGGAAATACTGCGTTTTGCCCTTGAAATGCGCCGCCGAGTAAAAGAGCAGCTGAAAAAAATCGGCGGTATGGAATTTTACGATGTGAATTTTTCCTATATTGACAGCGAAACTTTTAATGAAGAATATGTAGCCGTGCCGGAACAGGGCGGTGGCAAGCTGATTCCTGAAGGCATGGGCAAGCCAGGTCATATTTATACTATCTCTCATGGGCGAACAGGCATGATTGGGGTATATAAGCTGGAAATGCAGATGACCAGCGGGAACGGAAAATTTGAGCGCACAGGGATTGGTTCTGATCGGGAAGCCAAAGAAGCCATCGATACGGCCTATCGCTATCTAAAAGCCAATGCCAGAAACATCAGCGCTTCCATTAGCACGACAACCAAGGATTATTTGTTGCATGTGCAGGATTTAAACGGCATTGGTATGACGAAGTACCTGACGCTGCCAGCTATGGTGGCCATTTGCTCGGTTGCACTCAATAAACCGACTGTCAGCAGTGCGGTAGTGCTTGGGGACTTGAGCATTGGCGGGACGATAAAAAAAGTCGAGGAACTGGCTAATACTTTGCAGGTATGTCTGGACAGCGGCGCTAAAAAAGTATTGCTGCCGATTACGTCTGCTGGTGACTTGGGGACCGTTCCTTCGGATCTGATCGGACATTTTAACATTATCTTCTACCAGAGCGCTGAGGATGCAGTGTTTAAGGCGCTGGGAGTGGAATGAGGCAGACCGAATGGCCTAAGGGGAGGAGGGATAGCATGTTTATCAAAAATATTTACTTGAAGAATTTTCGCGGATTTGCAGAAAGAGAATTTCATTTTAAAAAACAGTTTTCCGTATTGGTTGGGGAAAACGGCAAAGGCAAGACCGCATGTTTAGAAGCCTTGTGCGTGGCATTAGGCGGCTGGATATATGGTTTTGACGGTTTAGAGACTGCGGATAAGCGGAATTTTAGAAAAAATGATATACGGGAAGTTGCAGCGAAAGTGTCTGCGGCATTGTTACCTCAAGTTCCTGTGCTTGTTAAGTGCCGGGCCGATATCCGTGGAGAAATGGTTGAGTGGGAACGGTCCGTGAATAAAATCAATGGACATACCACTTATGGCGGATTGCGTGAGCTTAATAAAATTACGCAAGGGTATAGTGCGCGTATTTATAGCCGAGATGATATGGATCTGATTTTGCCTGTAGTTGCCTATTATAGTGCAGCTCGCTTGTGGTCAGAGCCGATTCGACGCAGCAAGCAGTATAAGAAGCAAAAAATAAGAGTAAAAGGCTATGCAAAATCGTTGCAATTTGAACAGTCGATTAATGATACCCTAGAGTATCTGGATGTGTTGGCTCATCGTGCACAAAAGCATCCGGAGGAGAGTGGTGAATTTGATACTGTAATGCAAGCGCTGAAAACCTGCTTAGGCCGTATTCAGCCAGGTATTACCGTAGACTATGATATTGCGTCCGCAGAAGTTATTGTTATCTTCCCGGATAAGACGAAAATAAGTTATGCCCAGCTTAGCGATGGCTACCGGTGCATGTTGAGTCTGATTGTAGATATTGCGTATCGCATGGCTACCTTGAATCCGCAGTTAAAGGAACAAGCGCTCCTTGAGACGCCTGGCGTGGTTTTAATTGACGAATTGGACTTACACTTGCACCCGAAATGGCAGCGCCTTGTTGTGGCAGACTTGAAGAAAATTTTCCCCAAGGTTCAGTTTATAGCGACTACTCACTCACCGTTTGTTATCCAGTCGTTAGAAGCGGGCGAATTAATTTCTTTGGATGAAGAGCAGTACGTTAATGAGGATGAGCCTGAAATAAAAAAGGTATTAATTGCAGCTTTTCCAGGGACGGCAAGGCTGTGTTTTGATGTAGAAGGGACACCGGTGCATCATATCGGAACATCCTTGTAATTTGTGGCTAAACCGAAGGGTTATTAAAATTAAAAGGGAGTGGGCTTTATGAAAAGGAAAGTTTGGCTGAGATTAATGTTTGTAATAGTAATTGGAGTGGGAGCGATTATCGCTGATCATGTGTGCGATACGCAGAATGCGGTTGCTGCCAGCCAGCAAGATATTGTTCGAGCAAGTAATTTGATTCAAGGAACATGGCAAGCACAAGATGGAAGTAAACTAACGATTACATATCGTGATTTTGGTAAGGCGTCTTATCAGCTTAGGGATGCTTCGGATGACGGAACATACTTTGTGGTTACGATTGCCGTAAATGGAGGGCGTAGCATCGATACACTGACGTTTACAAATGGCAATAATGATTATATGATGCTGAACAATTTGACTACAGGATATTCGCAAGACTATACGCGCTTGTAAATAGATAGTGGCTGCAAATATAGAACGTTAGAATTGTGTAGCTACATGTAAAGACGGAAAGCATAGAAAAGCTAAAGTCTCAATATTCAAATATATATTATAATAGAGAAGCTGCAGTCTTGAAGATATACTTCAAGACCCTGCAGAGGATCATAGTAACATAGAAAACCTGGGTATAAGGAAGCTGAAGAGCTGGCAATTTGCTGGCTCTTTTTCTTATGCCCAAATTTCAAAATGAGAGGACGATGCCAAGATGCGTAAAGCTAATGATGATTTGGTTGTGGGGAGTTTTTCGGAAGCCAGTGACGAAGAGTTGCTGTCTTGGTTATTGCCGGAGGCAACGGTACAGGAAATTGCCGCAGAGTATGGAACCTGCGGGCATTTGCGGCAATGGCTGGTCAACACGCAGCCCAAAGAAATGGCGGTGATTCGAGGGATAGGTCCGAAAAAAGCCAAGCAGCTCCAAGCGCTGTATGAACTCATGCTGCGCTGCCAGGGGCTTAGTAAAGCCAAAGTACCGCCTGGCATTCGGAGTCCGCAAGATGCATTCCAGTATTTCCGGCAGCTTTCGTACCGCACACAGGAAGAGTTCCACGTTTTGCTGCTTAACACTAAACATCGCATTTTATCGAGCAGCCATGTTGCAACCGGTATTTTAGACGGAGCTCTTGTCGCGCCGCGAGAGGTATTTACAAGAGCCATTAAACAGGCGGCAGCGGCAGTGGTCTTGGTGCATAACCATCCCAGCGGCGATACCACTCCCAGCCAAGAAGACAAGATGCTGACGGGCAGGATGGTGGAAGCCGGGAAAATACTAGGGATTGATGTGCTGGATCATATTATCGTAGGTCATTTAGGTTACTCCAGCGCCAAAGAGGACGGTTGGCTGTAAAGAAATTTTAAAACGAAAGGAAGCGATCATGATGAAACAAGGCAGAAGCATTTTCGATTTAGCAGAGGAGCTGGAGCGGCAGCGGAAAAATCGTAAGGATTTTGTGGCGGATACCCGGAAACTGGCGGTCAAGACGGAAGAAGGGCAAAGCTTGCTGCAGGTTGTTTTGCCAGAGGGAGCGGAAGAGTTCGTGGTTAGCGAGCTGATGCATCGGCAGTTGGGAGAACGTTTGCAGATTCCGCAAAAGTACTACCAGAAAATGCGCGGCGAAGATCCGGAACTGCTCGATTACAACATTAACCGCTGGTTTATCCAGCAGCCGGCCAGCCGCATGGTGCGGACTTTAGACGGCAAAGCCAGAGCCTTTTTGTCGGATCGCTATCGGCGGTTGGATAACCTGGAGCTGGCGGAGGTAGTTTTTCCGTTCATTAAGGACATGAAAGGCGCAGAACTGGCGTCCTGCGAGGTGACTGGATCGCATATGTTCATTAAGGTGATCAATAAACGTCTGCAGGCGGAGGTGGACGTGGGGGATGCGGTGCAAGCTGGCATGGTTATTTCCAACAGCGAGGTAGGCTTGGGCAGTCTTAAGGTGGAGCCGCTTCTCTTCCGGCTGGTATGCAAGAACGGGCTGATCGTCAAAGACTATGCTCAGAAGCGTTATCATGTAGGGCGGCAGATTGAAAATGATGATGCCGCTTATGAAATTTTCTCCGATGAAACGCTGGCCCAAGACGATAAAACTTTCTTCATGAAGGTTCAAGACACACTCAAAACCGTAGTGGACGAGACTCTTTTCCAGCTATCTGTAGACAAGTTGCGCCAAGCTAAGCAGCTACCTACTGGCAACAATCCGGTGCAGACGGTGGAAGTGCTGGCAGACCGGTATCTTTTGAACCAGAACGAACGAGGCAGCATCCTGCGGCATTTCATTAGCTCTGGAGACTGTAGCCAGTATGGCCTGATTAATGCCGTGACCCGAACCAGCCAGGACGTAGATGACTATGGCAGGGCCACGGAACTCGAACGCCTGGGCGGAGAACTATTAGCCAGCGCTGCCTCGGCAGTACCGGTGGTAGCAGTTTCTAAAGAAGAAGCCCGACCCATGAAAAATATAACGCCCTTGGCGCTGGCCCGTTGAGCTCAATTTTGTGAGGAGGATGAAGTGATGTATGTCCATCAATGCTACATCTATCAGGATACAGAAGTGACTTTGGATGGGAAACGCGGGGCTGTGCATATTGCGCTGGAAAGTGGGAGAATGCGATTGAGCGCATCCTTCAGTTATTCTCAGGCTAAGGTATTGGCAGATAGCTTGCAGTCCCTTTTAAAGCAGCTACCTTTGCGCCTGTTACTTACGGAGGAAGCCGATTTAACTGGGGATATGGTAGCTGTAGCTACTCTGGAAGAAGAAAGCGAGACCGAAGAAACAACTACAGAAAAAGGAGAGGATGCTCTGTGCCAGCCTATGCGTTTATCTGCCCCAATGGAAAACAAATCGCTATTGAAGATTGTTTAAATCAATGCCAGCAGGCGATGCGCTGCATGTTCCTGCCCACCCTTCGGTCCGTTGCGGCCTCCTTAAACCGGAACCTTACTGGAGCCAGCGTGACCGAGCTTATTGCCGGAACCAGAGAAACCTACCTGAAGAAGATGACCCAATATGCCGTAGATCCGCAGAGCCTCCTTTATGCTCTACATGGCAGCGCTGTGCATACAATGCATGAGCAGCATGCGAATGGAAATATGCTCAGTGAGATACGCCTGGGAGATGACATTACCACCGGCAAGTTTGACCTGTACGGACAAATATTAGACGCAGATGAGGGGGTGCTGGGGGATTTGAAGGTGACCAGCTCTTATAAAATTATGAAGGCCCTGGGCCGTTATAAAGTGGACGTGCCAACTGGCCAACATTACGCAAGTGGTCAGAAGAAAGGACAGATGAAGTACCGCAAGGAATGGCGCGACGATGGCGTTCGGGGCGTAGGGGATTGGGCGATCCAGCTCAATTATTACCGCATTCTTCTAGAGCAGCAGGGCCTTGCGGTCAATCGAATGGTGATCCAAGCCTTATGCCGCGATAGCAGCCTTCGCATGGCTGCAGAACGAGGCATCGACCAGGCCGTATACCTTATTCCTATTCGCCGCATCAGTGACAGTTGGATTCTTCGGTATATGCAGAAAAAAGCCCAAAACTTGCAGCAGGCGTTGGCGGAAAAGCGGCTTCCGCCCCGGTGCAGCAGTAAGGAGCGTTGGCATGATCGCAAGTGTAAAGATTACTGCCAGGTGGCCGAGCATTGTTCTTACGGACAGACGTTGCGACAGATGGACGGGACGTCCGTTCAAGCGAATGCAGGTTAGGTGTTAGTTGTCCGTTTAGTTAAAAAAGCCAGTATTTACAAGGATTCATGACAGGACGGACGAAGAAAACAAGGAGGACGGACAAAAATGAAAGCAATTGCAGGGAAGTTAGTACAGGTTATGGCTGAGTGCAGCCAGGTCAGAAAAAATGGCTTAAACGACTTCCATCATTACAAATACGCCACATCCGCAGATGTGCTTGAAAAGGTGAATGCGGCTCTCGTCAAATTCAAAATTGCTTCAATAGTAACGCCAGAGGTGCTGCAGTCAAGCGAGGTGCAAAACAGCAAGGGGAATGTCGAGCAGCGAGTGACTGTTCGGATTACCGTTACGCTCTTGGATGCCGACAGCGGGGAGAGTGTTCAGTTAGTCGGTTTGGGAAGTGGGCAGGACGGAGGAGATAAAGCCGTTATGAAGGCTCAGACTGCAGCTATAAAATATGCATTCTTGATGGGACTGGCTATTAGTACCAATGATGACCCTGAAGCCGATAGCCGGACTGACGAGGGAATGTCGAATACTCAAGGGCGCGGGAATGGAAGCAGCGTTGGTAAAGCGGCACGCTGCAGCGATTGCGATATGCCTATTACACCAGGCGTGGAAAAAGTCTCGGTGAATAAGTTTGGTCGTCCTTTATGCATGAAATGTCAGAAAAACCAACAGGGGGCTGCTTAAATCTTAATAGTAAGCTTTCCGGAAATGTGGGCTATGGATTCTTGATTTTCAAGTTTTTCATAGCCTTTTTAATTTGCAGTACTTAGTGGGAGTTTTCTTGCTTGGTTTCCAGTAAGATACAACTCAAGGACATGTTCTGGAACCCCAATATTTTTTTCATAGATAGCGGTTTGGGTGGCGACGGCTGCTTGGCCGCTATCGAAAGGAGAGTGCTGCAAATGAGAAAGAAGAAGAAAATTAAAATGGACACCACTCGGGTAAGTGTGACGTTGCCTGTCTTAATGGTGCAAGATTTCCGGTACAAAGCGGACCTAGCGGGGCTTTCGCTAAGTCGCGTTATTCATATGCAGCTTCGGAGCAAAAAGCCCATAGCCATTGTAAGCGACCGATTTGTACAGGATGTGAAATGCCTGCGGAAGTTGATGGAACAAGTGGTTGCTACTGGGGGATTAGATGCAGAGAAAGTGGCCTGCTTGTGGCAGCAGATCGAATACTACGAAGCTTGGCTTCCTGTAATCAAGGGAGGCACATATGTTCCGTAAACAGACGATTACTTTCCCTGCGGATTTGCATGAAAAATTGTCCAGGGAAGCCGCAGCTTGCGGCTTCTCGTTGAACAAATACGTGATTAAGCGCCTGCGCGCCAAGGAAAACGTAGTCTTTTTAAGCTTGCAAGAGCTGACGCAAGCGCTGATGGAGCTTCGCATTATGCTCCTGGATAGCAAGCAAAGCTATGAGGACAGCGTAAAGCAGGAGGTTTTGCGGATATGCCAATTCTGCGAGTATTTACTGGTCCAAACGATAAAGAACTCCGATTGAAGCAACTGGTTGATTACGTTGTAGATTCGGAGAAGCGAACGTGGAACGGTTTTATCTATGACACGCCAAATATGGTTAGTGGTTTTGGTGTGCCAGCGGAAGGAACGACCGACGAAATTCTAAAATCCTTTCTTTTGCCGCATATAGCCTATGGCTATCCGGGCAGGAGACTTTGTTACCACTGCTTGCTCGATTTTAAAGGGCTGTTACGGGCCAATGACGCCGGATTTATTGCCTGGGAAATCAATGAGTACCTCATGCAATATGGGATACAGTTTTTGCAGGGCGTGCATATTACCAAAAGCAAAGGGGCGGTATTTTGGCCACATGTCCATGTTTTGATAAATTCAATTGTTCTTTATGGGCCGAATCGAGGGCGCAAGTTTCGCCTGGAGAAGCCGGTGCTTCGGGGCTATAAAGAATACATGAACGCGGTACTGAAGAAGTACAAGCTACCGGTCATTACGATTCACGAAGGAGTGGAAAACGATGAATTTACCCAAAGGAAGTTTTGATTCTGTTGAATTTATGCCGAAGCAGAGCCGAGAAATTCAGCTGGAAAAGGTGCCGGAGAAACTTCCGGCAGGTGAAGGCGAAGTGGAGCCGGTTACTTTGGTGTTGCCGAAGGAAAAGGCCATCAATGTTTCTTTCTTTCAGTCCATGCGTGCAATTCCACTGGAAGATGGGACTTGGGCTAGGCAGTTAGGCTCGGTATTGCAAAGTAAGCAAGAACGGTTGTTAGGCAGTAGGTTTTTGTCAGGTAGTAAATATATTGAAGACGACGAAGGCCTCAACTTAAAAAGAAGCACTGACGAAACCGAACTGATAAGCAGTGCGAAGGTGCGTATTGTCGAGATTTTAGAGCAATACAAAACCGACAAAGTATTTGAGGAATTGCTCCATTGTGAAGTGCGTTGCAAAGCGTGGGGCGATGAAATCAAACATATTTTAGTCCCGATGGAGCAGTATAAGCAGATTTATCAAATCATTCACCAGAAATATCCGGATGTGCTGCTTACCACTGCTGGTAGAGAAGCAATCGAAGAGTACTTGACGGATATAGTCAAAAATGGCCTGAAAGACTTGCCACGGGTGGTCAGTACCATGACGACAGGCTGGATGACAAGACAAGGTCGAACCCAATTCTACATTGGATCAGACCCTTTCTATTCAGACTGTGAAATTCCTGATGTGCGCGATTCTAATCGGTATACCCTGTTTAGGCGCGGAAGCTCATTCGTGGACATTGGAAAAGGCAATGCGGCAATTGGTATTATTTGGCTTTTCGCGCACATAGGCTATAGTCTTATTTGGCTTAAAAAAGCTGGTGTTGAGTTTCGCAGTGTCCTCTTTTTAAAAGGCGGGACAAATTTGTTGAAAACATCTGTCGCCCGTGAAATCTCGAATGTTTTTGATCGAAACAGGAACCATGCAGTCATTCGTATTGCATCTACCCTGGCCAGCTTGCAATACAATATCAGCATGCTTCGCGATCAGACTGTTTGCTTGGACGATTTTTCTAACAGTGAGCAGAGCAGCAAAAACAAAGCAGTCGAGGCCGCAGAAGACGTCATTCGTGCGGTTGGAGACGGAGTGTTTCCAACAAAGATGTCGATGAAGAATTCTGACCGTGTCGCAAGGAATGTAGTTAGGTCGGGCATTATCCTGACTGGTGAAGAAGAATTGGGCCTTGGAGCATCAAGCAATTATCGCACCATTATGGTGCCAATTGTAGAAGGATGCTTTGATGGAGGGGTATTAACCACCTTTCAAAAGGACCAGAGTATTATAAGAAATTATTTTGCCCTGTACCTGCAGTTCTTGGAAGAGCATGGTGACGACTTAGCATCGGGTTGCGGTGAGCTCTTTTTCCGATACAGAGCTTATTATGAGCAAGCGCTACAAACGCGCCGTTTAATTGATGCGGCAGCGGGTCTGCGCTTGCTGGCTGATTTTGTCCTTCAATTTGCTTCTTACTGCGGGGTAGGCGAAGCAGAAAAATCAGAACTTATGCAGCTGTTTGAGCGGTCTATTATGAGCTTGCTGCAGCAGCATCAAGAAAATAGCAAAAAGCAAAAACCGGAAGTCAGATTTTTGTATGCTTTGATGCAAAGCATTGGCACAGGACCCAAGAATGGCCTAGCAAAAGACGAAGAAACATATGTTCTTGATGAGTCCCAATTTATAGGCTTCCACGAAAAAAAGACGGATCTAATCTGGGTGCGTTTTGAAAGTGCGTGGGATTTGGTTGTGAGTTACTACAAAAAGCAGGGGGAGCAATGGCTAACAAAGCCGCTGACAATCAAAGAGCTGCTTTTGAGCAAAGACATTTCTGTTGGTAAAAAAGTAGCCAATGGCAATAAGGTCAATGAATATGTGTGCAAATCAAAAAAATTTCCACGTAGGCACTTTTTGGTTTTGCGCAAAGAAGCAGTAGACGAATTACTAAAGGAAGAGGGGGAATAGTTCATGAACTGTTTTGCGGTGGATTTTGAAGGTGGATTTGCTTTGGTAAATACATGCAAGGATGTGGCGGCCATTACTTCCAGAGAGGTGGGGGTTCATATTCAAGGCTTCTCGTCTTCTAAGGAGGCGTATGTTTTCTTATGCGGGCGGCATGTACAGCGGGAGTTCCCCAAAAATCCCGGGATTCAGCCGGTTTTGCCAAGGCTCGAGGACTTAGAGGAGTATCCTGTCTTTCATAAGCCTGGTTTTATCCCCTACGTCAGCACCTGGCGTATTTTTGCGGCGGTTCACTCGCCGTACATGGCGATATTGACTAGTACTGATGCTATCGCGTCTTTTTTGGATTGCTATCCTCTTAACTCAGAAATTCAAGAAGTTAATAACTCAACTTTCGCAGCAGGAAATTGGGAAATAAGCCTTGATGTAATTGGGCAAGGCCGCCATCCAGTTGTATAGTTGCTTTTCGATGAAAGCA
>SAAJ01000068.1 GCA_009929485.1 Negativicutes bacterium | reverse complement strand
TCGACGGCAGTTCCGCGAACTCGCTGGCGCTCAGACATACGGAACTTTTCTCCGTCGCCTCCTGTTTTTGCGTCCTGCGGACCGTCTTGCTCCAAAAAAGTCTCAAATACAGTCACGGCCGCCGCAGTTTTAGTCCTGCCTTCGCTTTACTCTTAAATTCAGTAAACCTCTTTTTCTAGTGGAAACCGTATGCTACGCCATCCATGCTGCATCCGGCACTAGGCGCATCTAGCGCAGCGTCGCGACTCCGGTTCTCTTGTTCAATATTTTTACTGTTCTATGTGACGTTCTCTTTAAGGGCCGCGTAGCGGTTTTTCTTATCCTGTTGATGGTGTACGGAGGACAATCACTAATATTTTCAAATTTTATTAAAAATGCGCTTGATTTATAGACTTAAAAGTATTATCTTAAATATATAAGGGTTATAAATACAGTCTAAAGAACTAGATGACTAAGTAAACTGCTTCCAAAGAATAGGAGGGGTAATCATGGCGAAAAAGATGCTTTCTACTGATGCAGTAAATTGTTTTTCTTGTTTGCATGCTACACGCATCCTGACTAATGGAGGGGAAGTCTATGAGTGTGGTGCCATCTTGGGAAAAGGGGAGAAAGATGAGCCGATGTGTCATCAGGCTCATCAAATCATGGTGTATCGCAATATGTTTTACATCCCTGAATTTTGTCCGAGTACCAAGGCTGTGAAAGCTGGAACCTTGTATTCACCGAAGACGGGTAACCAATGCGGTAAGGTGAAATATATCGCTTGGTAGAAAGGGAGGGAGCCTAATGAATTATAATAATCGTCAGTTGCTTTACTTTTTGCCGGATAACTGGTGGGCTTCAAGGTATGGGGGATTTATGGCGCTTGTTGCTTCTGAACAGGACTTGATTCGATTGGAGTCGGTTAGTGAGGTTAAGGTTGGCTGTTGGGAACCCCGCATGCTAATGATTGGCGATGAGCCAGCCCTTTTGACGGGTGTTAAGGAGGGAGCTTGTTTTACTTGTTATCGCTACTTTGTAAAAGCAGGGCCTGCACATCTGCCTTCCATGGAAGCTTTAGAGAGTTTGCGGCACGCAACTGACAATGTTGAAGGTGGCGAACTGGGAGTAATTCAAAAAGCCTTGCCTTTAATTAACATTCTTGCTAAAGGGATGTATCACTTTAAATTGGAAAGGTATTATCCTACCGATGGAGAGGGTGAATTTTTCTGGATGCCCTTAAATCGGCAGCGAGTATATGACTGTGCGTCGTACAATCATATATATCGTGGCCCGGCGCGGTTTTTAGCGCCAACGCAATCGGTTACCGCGTTTAACCCGGCAAGGGTGGAGGAATATCGCAGGAGAATACAAAAAGGTGAGCAAGTCGGCGGGATTGCGTATAAATACATCAATCACTTAAGTTTTCTGTTAGACGGGCATCACCGCGCAGCGGCGGCTATGCTGGAGGGGATTGATTTTCTATGCTTAACAATTGATCTTTTTGATCGCTGGCATATTGAGGAAGACGGCAAAACGATGTGTGTGTTTGCTAATCGTAGAGTGTTAGTCGGGACTAAAGAAAGCATTGATGCTAACGGCGAAAAGTTGGTTACGACATCCTATCGGGGTGAGGAAGATTACTATGATATTTCAAATCTGCCGTCGGAATTTTCCTTTGTGAAAAACGGGAGGCTAGATGATGCAGTTGATGAAGCTTTGTTTCAGCGGTATATGAAAAGGTGGTCGCGAACAAAACAAGACTTCGCATGGCCTGCGGAGTATAGTCAAAAGGCCAGCCAATATCCGACGATGAAACAGTTAACGGAAGAAGCATATCAAAATAAGATGGAAAGCTATGACGATATTTGACGAAGGCATGGAGGAAGAAACTATGAAGCAGACTGGGAACAAGCAAGTTTTTTCAACAGCAGAAATTACACAACGTATTGAAGAGGGATTTGCTCAGAAATATAAGGCATTCTCCAATTTTCCCCAGAGCGGCAAGGTATGGGACGAATGTCTTGCCGCTGCGCAGGATGCGAAGCTGATGAACAATCTTGTTTTTTGCAATGATGTGCTGCAGATACCGCCAGTAAAGGTGTTTTTGCTGGCAAACGCAACTATAGGCGGCCAGCTTGCTGATGAAGAAAAGAAATCCATAGGCGCGTTTTGGGGCTTTGTTTTTAAATTTGTTTTTGGGTACAAAAACCAAAAAAGTGTTTCTGTTCGGGTTGCAGACAATAATTTAAAGAGCGCAACGTATTTTTTTGATTGTCCGCAGGAAATAGAAGTAGTGCTGGGAAAATTTGAAGACGTGAAAGGGGAATGAAAGTATGAGAGGCTTATCAGAACTTTTTATGGGAAATCTTCAGGGAGTTACGGGGCAGGGCGGGTTAGATTTAAGTGGTGTTTTGAACTGGGTAAAAGAAGATTCCTCACTCTGTCTTGAAATCCGGGAAAACTATATCAATATTTACTATCGCGGCGGGAATATCATGAAACTGACTGAAACCAACGGCAGCTATTCGATTTATTTTGACAGCAAGTATTTTAATTCTCCTCAGTATAGTAAATTGCGCAGGGGCGTTGCTGTCCGCACGCTAGCAAGTGAAATTGTCGCCAAACCAAGTATAAATGCGCTTGATATCAGTGATTGGCTGGAAATTGCTCCTTATCTAAAACACGCAATGGATTCTTATTTTGGAAGGCACCCTCATAATGAACGAGAGTTTCAACAGCTAATGGTTAGGGAAAATAACTTTAAAGGAATTGCAAAAGGAACAGATTATTTTATTGTCGACATTGAATATGCTAATAATGAAGGAAGATTTGACATGATTGCCATTCGATGGCCGTCAATAAGTGCGGAACGTAAAAAAGACGATAATGTCGGTTTAACATTTATAGAAATGAAGTATGGAGATGGAGCTTTGGCAGGTCCATCTGGAATTATGGACCACATAACTAGTCTTCATGGGTATTTGTCAGATCATCAAAGATTACAGTGTTTAAAGCAGGAAATCATTACTGTATTTAACCAAAAGATTGATTTGGGATTAATTGACAACAAAAACAAAATTAAAGGTTTCAATAATGAGGAGCCCGAGTTTGTTTTTGTTTTTGCAAATCATGATCCAGAGTCTTCTAAGCTTAAGGTCGAATTTAGCAAGGCGCTTGCTTGGTGCAGTGCAAACGCACCCCCAAATTTTACAATCAAGGTAGCCACAAGTAATTTCATGGGATATGGATTATATATGCCTTGCGTTTATATATTGCCTGACTTTTTAACGAAGTTCGGTTCATCAATATGAACATCATTGTGCACGGAGGGAACAACCAAATTGGAGGCAATTGCATTGAGATAGCGGGCGAAAAAGCCCGCTTGCTTTTTGACATAGGGGCTCCCCTGGGAAGAGACTTGCCAAAGTTTGAAGAGAAGCCTGCTAAGGAACAATGGCAAAGTTGGTTCGAGGAAGGCTTGCTGCCTGAGCTCCAAGGTCTATATGCATGGGAAGAGCCGGAATTTAAAGCTGTTTTCATTTCCCATACCCATGTGGATCATGTTGGCTTGGCTTCCTGGGTGCATCCGGATATTCCCATACGGATGAGCCGTCTTTCGCGGGATTTGCTTGTAGGGAGACTGGAGGAGTTGAGGAAAAGTAAGGAGTCCGCTCTTAATGTGCAGTGCTTTTCCGATGCGAAGCCTGTGGAAATCGGTGGGATAAAAATAACACCGTATCGCGTGGACCATTCGGCGTTAGATGCGCATGCATTTCTGATTCAAGGGGAAGGCAAGAACATTTTATATACAGGAGATTTTCGGGGACATGGACGGAATGCGCAATGGACGGAGGTGATGCTGACAAAGCTGCCGTCTTCTGTTGACGCAGTAATCATGGAAGGGACTAATTTGGGTCGGACGGTTGTGAGTGTAGAAGAAGAACAAATCGAAGCTGCGGTCTGCAATCAGTGCGAGAAAACAAAGGGATTGGTAATGGGGCTTGTTTCTACGCAGCATTTTGACCGGATTCTATCGTTTTTCCATGCCGCGCTAAACACCGGACGAACCCTGGTCATTGATCCTTATCAAGCGCATATGTTGGATATTGCCGGTTCGGAAACGAAGGAAGCCATGAAGCAGGGGCGGGTCAAGGTGCTATATTCGTATCGTACCAGCAAGGCGTTGGCTGACTCTGGCCATAAAAAGATTCTTTATCGCTATAAGAATTACAAGTTGGCTAAAGCGGACCTGAAGCAAAATCCTCATAAGTACGTGCTTTTGGTACGATCATCTATGCTTCAAGAACTGGAAGAACTTGAATTGGACGACTCTAGTTGTCTGGTTTATTCAATGTGGCGGGGGTATAAGGAGCAGCCGGAGATGGCGAAGCTTCTCGGTTTTTGCGAAAAAAAGCGTGTTCCAGTTGTTGATAAGCATACTTCGGGCCATGCAGATATCGACACCCTGCTAAAAGTAATAAAGCATTGCAATCCGGGAATGGTGATTCCGGTGCATACGGATTGCGAAGCGGAATTTTGTCAGTATGACGTAAAGACGGTTCTGCCTTTACGAGGAAAACCTATTTCCATTTAAATATGGAGGTGCGGCGCTATGTATTTGGGCAGAGAATGTACCTGGGTTGAAATCCGTGACATTGCCAATTCGCTTTCTTATGAACAAGATAATCAGTATTATTTTGTGTGGGAAACAAAACAAGAGCTGCAGTGGATCGAGCAGGTGTGGAGCGGCCTAACGAAACGAGGCATGACCCTCTATGAGAACGAAAGCGAGAAAATGCTGGTTCAAGGGCAGCTGGGAACAATTGCAGCTCTGTTTTGTAGGTTTATGGATCTTGCGTTTGGCCGCAGAATTCTCATTCATTATGACGGCTGGTTTGATGAATTGGGATTTGAGGTGAATCGGCTAGAGGCGGCATTAAATGAGCCGCTGACCCAAGATTACTTTGAAAAGGAAATCTATGGCGATGAGCTAGGCGAAACGGGCGAAGGTGTTCTGCGCGAGGGGTATGTTTGTTATGTTGAGGATGAATGTAGTGAGTTTATGAAAAGCCATGTTGTGAAGAAAGTAATTTCTTTGCAGCAGAAATCCATTTACCAGGCTCTTTTGGGCATCTTTGGCAATGAGAATTTGCTATATCTTTCTTTGCTGCATACGCAGTTTGAAGATGAATGTCGGGACTGGATCAAAGAGGGCATGCTCTTAGATTGGCAGAATGTATCCTGAAAGGGGATGGAAATGTGTTTGTCCAAAAAGTAATTTGCCGGATACTCATGGGGATACTTCTGGTTGGAAGTATGATGCTGGCAGAGGGGAGCGTTTCTGCGGCGGAAATGCCGCAAGATAAGCTGCAGGAAGCCAGGGAAGTATTATTTGAGTTTGAACCGTCATGGCGAGAGCGAGAAGCGCAAGGAAAGCATTCGGTTCGCTTAAAGTCGGGCAAGGAAGTTTTGGTAACTTTTATTATTGCTGGAAAATGGGTAGAGGAAGGCAATGCGGTTGATTTTCATGTGTATGACATGATTGAATATGGGGATGGCAGTGGTCATTCAGCAACAGTCGGATGGTATCGCGTATGCCTGGATAGTGGGGAGATATACGATACGATATTTATGAAAAAAATTTACCCAAAAGAATAGCTCGTTGTGAAAGAAAACACCCTATAGTGCATACTTTTTAGAGTCTGCGCTATAGGGTGTTAGTAATTCTTTTGTTTGCTATGCTTCTTCTTCTTGTTCCTGACGATTAGCTGTAGCCATGGCCGTAACTTTGTCGTCATTGGTCATGTCCATGATCTTAACGCCTTGGGTATTGCGGCTGATCAAGGAAATTTGCGAGACGTTGGTGCGGATGATGGTGCCGCCGGCGGTGATCAGCATGAGATCGAGATCGGGGCGGACCACTTTGATGCCCACGACTTCGCCGGTTTTTTCCGTAACCCGCATGTTGATGACGCCTTTGCCGCCGCGAGTTTGGTGGCGGTAATCATCGGCGGTGGTGCGCTTGCCGAAGCCTTCTTCGGTAACGGTCAACACGTCGCCATTGCTGCGCAAGGTATCCATGCCGACAACGACGTCGCCTTCTTCCAAATTGATGCCGCGAACGCCGTGAGCGTTACGGCCCATGACGCGGACGTCTTTTTCCGAGAAGACAATGGCTTGGCCGCGACGAGTGCCCATGATGATGTCCTGCTGGCCGTTGGTCAGCTTCACATCGATCAGGTCTTCGTTGTCGCTGAGGGTGATGGCGATGAGGCCGCCTTTGCGGTTGGTGTCAAAGTCCATCAACTCGCTCTTCTTGACCGTACCCAATTGGGTTGACATGAAGAGGTAGTAGTCCTCGTTGAACTCACGCACTGGAATGACGGCAGTAATCTTCTCCTGGGCTTCGAGAGCCAGCAGGTTGATGTTGTTGACGCCTTTAGCGGTGCGGCCGGATTCGGGAATTTCGTAGCCCTTGAGGCGGTACATGCGGCCGCGGTTGGTAAAGAAGAGGATGTTATTATGGGTCGTGGTGACAAACATGTGCTCCACGAAGTCATCTTCTTTGGTGCCCATGGCGGTAACGCCCTTGCCACCGCGATTTTGTTTGCGGTAGGTGTCAAGAGGAAGGCGCTTGATGTAGCCGTTGTGGGTCATGGTGATGACGATTTCCTCTTCAGCAATGAGATCTTCGATCTCCAGATTGGAGGTATCGCTGGTAATCACCGTGCGTCGCGGATCGGCGAAGCGCTTTCTTGCATCCAGCAATTCTTCTTTGATGATGCCCATAACCAAATGTTCGTTGGCTAGGACACTTTCTAAGTAAGAGATGGTTTCCAGCACATCCTTGTATTCTTGTTCGATCTTATCGCGTTCCAAGCCGGTAAGGCGCTGCAAACGCAGGTCCAAAATAGCTTGGGATTGTTTTTCCGAGAGGGCGAATTTGGTCATCAAGGCTTCCCTGGCGATATCCGCCGTACGGGAGGCGCGAATGGTTTTGATGACTTCGTCCAAATGATCCAGCGCGATTTTGAGACCTTCCAAGATATGCGCGCGCGCTTTGGCTTTGGCCAGCTCGAAGCGAGTGCGCCGGGTAATAACTTCTTTTTGATGCTCCAAATAGTGGAAGAGCACTTGCGGCAGAGTCAATACCTGCGGCTTGCGGTTAACAAGCGCCAGCATGATGACGCCAAAAGTTTCCTGAAGCTGGGTGTGCTTGTACAACTGATTCAGGACTACGTCCGGCGTGGCGTCGCGCCGCAGCTCGATCACCACGGACATGCCTTTGCGGTCACTTTCGTCTCGTAGATCGGTGATGCCGTCAATCGCCTTGTCCCGCACTAGATCGGCGATGCGCTCAATGAGGCGCGCCTTGTTGACCTGGTAGGGAAGCTCGGTGACGACAATGCGATGCTTGCCGTTGGACATTTTTTCGATATGAGCCTGGGCCCGCATACGTACGACGCCGCGGCCAGTGGAATAGGCGTTGTAGATGCCTTCCCGGCCAAGGATCAAACCGCCTGTAGGAAAGTCAGGCCCTTTGATGGCTGTCATCAAATCCGGCAGGGTTACTTCGGGATTGTCAATCATCATGATTAAGGCGTCGACAACCTCGCCGAGATTATGCGGCGGAATGTTGGTAGCCATGCCAACGGCAATGCCAGAGGAGCCGTTGATTAAAAGATTGGGCACTTTAGCTGGCAATACGGTAGGTTCTTTTAAAGATTCGTCATAGTTGGGCGTAAAATCTACGGTGTCTTTTTCAATGTCCGCCAGCATTTCTTCCGCTAGACGAGACATGCGTACTTCTGTGTAACGCATGGCGGCTGCGGAGTCGCCGTCGACGGAGCCGAAGTTGCCGTGGCCGTCCACCAAGAGATAACGGGTGGAAAAATCTTGAGCCAGACGGACTGCTGCGTCATATACAGAACTGTCACCATGAGGGTGATACTTACCAAGCACTTCACCGACGATACGCGCCGATTTTTTATAGGGCTTGGTCGGGGTCATGCCGGCTTCATGCATGGCGTATAAAATGCGCCGGTGCACCGGTTTGAGACCATCCCGGACATCCGGGAGAGCGCGCATGACGATGACACTCATCGCGTAATCGATATAGGAATTCTTCATTTCCTCATCGATGCGAATAGGGAGAACTTTACCTAATCCGAAATCCACTCTCTCACCTCGAACCGCTGCGCCGAAGCGCAGGTGTGATCTTAACAACTCATTATACCATATTTTGTGAAGTTGCTCTAGTGGGACTAAGGGGCAAAGCAATTTTGAACAAGAGTATAGGGAGTAGAGGGAGGCTACGATGGAGATAACAAAGATTGAACAAGAGAATCGGAGAATCGGAGGGTACGCAAGAGAGGTACGGAATGTTTTAACAGGAGCACGACGGCACTGGATGTGGCTAGGGTCGATTGCGCCATGGATGGCATGGCAACCGACGTCTTCTGGAATTTAAAAGGGAGGGTTCGAGGATAGGTACTGGACCGTATTGGATTCAAAAGAATACAAAAAGTACGGTTTTGCTTTTATAGGTGTTAGTGTATACTATAAATAGCTGAATTCAACGTTAATTTCAGGAGGAGTGCTTTATGTCCGAACGGATTCTTGCCATCAACCCTGGTTCAACGTCTACGAAAATTGGTATTTTTGAAGGAACAAAAGAAGTTCGCACCATCAATCTCAGCCATAGTGCGGAAGAAATTGCTCGTTTTCCCCAGATCAATGATCAGCTTTCTTATCGGTTGGAAGCTATTCAGGCGGTCTTAAAAGAAGAAGGCTTGAAGGCTGCAGATTTTGCCGCTATCGTTGGTCGGGGCGGTCTTTTGAAACCAGTTGTCAGCGGTACTTATGCCGTGAATGAAGCGATGCTCACGGATTTGAAGAGCGGCGAGTACGGCATTCACGCTTCCAATTTGGGCGGCGTGCTGGCCAATCTTTTGGCGAAGGAAGCCTGCTGTCCGGCTTTCATTGTAGACCCAGTGGTTGTTGACGAGCTGACGCCGGTGGCGCGCCTTACTGGTTTGCCGGAGATGCCGCGGCAGTGTATTTTCCATGCCCTTAACCAAAAAGCGGTAGCCAAGCGTTTTGCCGCCGAGAAGGGCAAGGCGTATGAAGAGCTGAACCTGATTGTAGCGCACTTGGGCGGCGGCATTTCCGTAGGCTGCCATGCGAAAGGCCAGGTTGTGGAAGTAAACAACGCGCTGAACGGCGACGGGCCTTTTTCGCCGGAACGGGCTGGCACGGTGCAAGCGATGCAGTTTGCTAAAATGGTTAAAGAGCGCAGTCTGGACGACATTAAAAAGCTGCTGGCTGGCAAGGGCGGTCTTGTGGCGCATTTGGGCACTAACGACGCCCGCGAAGTGGAGCGCCGTATTCACGAAGGCGACAAACAGGCGGAACTGGTCTATGACGCGTTGATCTATCAGATCGCCCGTTATATCGCCGCTAACTCCGTAGCGGTCAACGGCAAAATAGACTATATTCTGCTTACCGGCGGCATTGCTTACTCCAAATATCTCACAGCGCGGTTGATCGAAAAAGTGCAATTCATCGCGCCGGTAGAAGTGCTGCCTGGCGAAGACGAGCTGCAAGCGCTGGCTGAAGGGGTGTATCGCGTGCTGACCGGCAAGGAGCAGGCGAAAGTTTACTAAGTGAACTGCGAAGAGATATTTTTTTAAACAGGAGTAAAGGGAGTACTCAGAGGGTACGATATAAGAACTTCTGATGGGTTAAAGAAACTTAACAGAACCAAAGGCCGCTGAGCAAGTGCTCGGCGGCCTTTTTGGCTGTATCAAAATTTATAACTCAGCGTAGCCCTCTCTCTACTCCCTTTACTCCTGTTGAGTGTTCTCACAAACTCAAAACCCTTGAATTTACAGGCCTCGTAATGAGGTCTTTTTATTTTACCTCCCAACATAGAGCGGAAAATTA
>SAAJ01000067.1 GCA_009929485.1 Negativicutes bacterium | reverse complement strand
AGATGGGTGTTTTTCTATATTTCAAGGCCTATATTGAAAATAAGATGACCTTAGAAGCAGCAAGGATTCAAAGCTGTTTTTGAGGTGCGAAAGTTGAGTCTCTTACTTTACAATTTTGTACAGCAAAAATCCTCACAGGCACATCTTCTTTATTATAACAAAAAATCAACATTACCGGGGAGCTTTTTCTGGTTTCTTCATGTATACAGCTCCAGCTGGAGCTGATTTAAGCAGTTGAAACTCCTTGAATCGTCCATCTTTTGCCATTTCTTCCTGATGTTTCTGTTTTACAAGAAGGTAAATAGCTTCCTTTTCACCTATACGCAGAAACTCTTCCGTCTTCAAGCGGGGCATAGTATATTTTCCCTGCCATGGCTCCTGCCCTGCTTCCCCCTCTTCCAAACGATAGGCGATGCGGCCGCTGTAAAAAACAGCCGAAGTCGGATAATCCCCGTAAGCCCCTACAAGAGCTGGCGCCTGTGGAATAGCATCCGCCAACGCAACAAAGGAACGCCTCTCGGAAATTAGCGCCGCCCCCTGGGACAAGAAACCGCAAGCCCCTGCAAAAATGCCGGCTACCACCCAGGCTACAAGCCATTGCCGACGCCTTTTCCACTGTAAAAGCGCCAGTACTAAGAGCAACACCGCCACTGGCGGCCAAACAACCTCTGTTGGCGCAGCCGCAGGAATGTTGCGCAGCGTTTCGCCCAAAAGCAGCCACAAAAGAGCGGCCGGCGCCGTCAGCCACCATAAGGAACAGCGCCCTTGCAGCATTTGCTCCAATTGCCCGGCCGCCAGCATAGCTCCTGGAAATAATGCGGGAAAAACATAGGTCGGATACTTTGTCGCCATCAGGGTGTAAAACAGCAACGTTCCGCCCAGCCAAACCCATAAGTACCGAGACAATCCTCCTTGTAGTACCGCAGCTCTCCTCTTCAGCAAAGAAGCAAGCAGCAAGCCGCTCCAAGGAAGCAAGCTCACAGGATATAAAACCAAATAGTAATAAAACACATTGTCATCAGGATGCTCGGACACCGTTGCCCGCGTCACGTTGTGCAAGCCCAGAAAAGTAGTAACAAACTGTTCTCCATGCTGCATCAGCATCCAGACATACCAAGGACCGACAAGCAGCAAAAAAGCAACCAGGCCCCAGCCCCAGCGAAAACGCTTCAAGAGGCGCCAATCCCGGCACGCCAGCACATAGGCAAGAAGCAATAAGCCGGGCAGCACTAAGCCGACAGGACCTTTAGTCAAAACTGCCAGCGCCGACGCGGCATACGCCGTCAGCCAATAGTGGCTTTGATCACGGCTTAGACCCAAATACGCCTGGCCCATGGTAACGGCGGAAAAGAAAAAAAGAACAGCATCTGTCAAGACCAATCGCGCCAAAACCCAATATTCCAGTGAGGTTGCCAGCACCAAGGCTGTCAAAAGCGCCCGTTTCTTATTCGCGCCAGTCTCTAAAGAAAACCAGCAGGCATAACCGACCCCCAGCGCCGCAAAAACAGCGCCAGGCAGCCGGGCCGCCCATTCATTCAACCCAAAAGCAGCAAAAGAAGAAGCCAGAAGCCAATACGTCATAACCGGCTTATCAAACCAATATGCGCCATAAATACGCGGCGAAAGCCAAGCACCGCTTTCCAGCATCTCCCTTGCGGTCAGCGCATAATTGGCCTCTACCGGGTCGGTTACAGGCAGCACCTGGTTGTATAGCAAAAAGAAGACCAGCGCCAACACTGCCGTAAGGACAGCCAGCCAGTTCCGGTTCATCATAACGTTCCCTCTTTCAAAAGCAGCAGCACCTCATAACGAGTCGATAATACAGTCAGTTTCTTTTGCTCCGCTTCCGATAACAACCGATAGTCGGAAAGGCGCAGCACAAAATAAGCTCGCTCCTGGCGAGACACCATTTGCTGCAAAACCGCCCGCGTATCCACCTTGTTGTGGAACAAAGTAGTGCCGACCTCCTCGGTAGAAGCATCGGTATAATACACAAAACCTGGACGCAAAAATTTAATGACATAAACAGAAGACGCACCGTCATAGTTCGCCTTAAAATCTTCGGCAATTTCCTTGGCGGTAAATTGCGGTGCCGCCAAAGGCAGCAGCACCAACACCAAAGTCAGCAAAAAGGCGCTGGCACCAGCAGCCAAGGTCACCCACGCTCTTTGGTATCCGCCTCGCCAAATCTGCCAAGAAGCTCCAGCCCCGGTAACAAGTAAAATTCCGGCTGCAAGGAACGCTCCCCAAGCCAATGCCGGCATCAACGCCTGACCATAGACCAGTCCTGCCCCCAACAAGCCATGCAAAGCGCCGCAAGCAATCGCCCAGGCCCGCTGCCTCACAGGCTGCACCCACAGACGGCTTAAGCGCCACCCCACCAGCATGGCTAAAGGCGGGAACATGGGCAAAATATAGGATACCAATTTCGTTTTGGCAATTGTAAAAAAGATGAAGATAAAAGCCGCCCAAAGGAGCAGAAACCTTAACGTCCGGCGCTCATACTGCGCCTCTTTCCACGCAAGCCATACCGTCTGCGGCAGCAGGGTAACCCAAGGAAAAAAGCCCAGAATCAAAACAGGCACAAAATACGTCCACACGTTAGACACATCATGTTCTGCAGAAGTAAAGCGCGTCACATTATGCATACCTAAAAAAGTATCAACAAACACTTGTCCATGAACTGCATACATGGCTATATACCAAGGCAAAGCGACTGCCGCATACACCAGCAGGCCTTTAGGCAGCTGCAACTTGATAAAGCCTCGCCAATCGCCTCGGCTTAGTAGCTCCAACAGCAAAATCGCACCAGGAAACAACAGACCCACTGGCCCCTTGGTTAAGGTAGCCAGCGCCGCCAGCACATAGGCCAGCATGATTCGTTTTTCCCAATAAGCCAATAAACATGCCGTCAGAAAAAACGTCAGCGTACTATCGGTTACAGCGCCTTTAGCCAAATAAAAGAATTCCAAGCTCGTCGCCAGCACCACAGCGGAAGCTGCCGCGCTAGCGCTTCCGAAGCGATTCTTCATAAAGGCGTACACAAGCCAAACCGTCCCCAGCGCCATAGCCGCCGCAGGCAAGCGCGCCGCCCATTCCGTAGGTCCCAATAGCATCGTGACTCCCGCCACCAACCAATAGTACATAGGCGGCTTATCAAACCAGACTTCACCAAAAATGCGAGGGAAAAGCCAATCTCCCGCCGCCAGCATTTCCTTCGCTGTTTGCGCGTATACCGGTTCATCTGGATCCAGCAAAGGCAGCGAGCCTAGCTGGAAAAAGAATAAAATCAAACACAGCAACGTAACTATCATCCAACGCTGTTGCAACTATTTCATCCTCCTACTGCAATCTTTCTTCAGCCAACGGCCCCATAGGTTCGTCTCAAACCTTCTTCCAGCGGCATCTGCGGCCGCCAGCCAGAATACTGTTGCAAACGACTGGAATCCAGTGCTGAATGCAATATGTCCCCGGCTCTAGGTTGATCCAGTACCACTTGGGGCTTTGCGCCGGAAATATGACTCATCGTTTCAATCAATTCCAACAGGGACGTTTGTTTTCCAGTACTGACATTATACGTGCCGGAAGGTACTTGCGAGGCCAAAGAAGCAGCCACTGCAGCCGCCACATCTCCGGCGTAAACAAAATCTCTCGTCTGCTTGCCATCGCCGAATAGCTGCAACGAACATCCTTGGCGCAGTAAACGGGTAAAAATGCTGACAACGCCGCCTTCGCCGCCGTCTCCCTGGCGTTCGCCATAAACATTGGCAAAACGCAGCGCCGCATATTCCAGGCCGTGCAGTTGATGGTACAATTCCAAATAGCGTTCCACCGTATGCTTGCTAAGTCCATAAAAAGACATGGGCGCCGTCTGTTCTGTTTCGCGAAGAGGCAGGTTTTGATTATCTCCGTACACTGCCGCCGAAGAGGCAAATACTACTTTACGCACACCATGAACACGGCACTGCTCCAATAATTCCACCGTTGCCACCACATTCAGTTCACAATCATACACAGGCTTTGCCAAGGAAACAGGCACCATGGTCTGCGCGGCAAAATGAACTACCGCCTCAAAATCATTAGACGCAAACACTTGCGCCAGCGCACCTGGATCGCGCACATCCTGCTCTATAAAATCAACTTCCATCGGCACATACGCACGATTGCCGCTGGATAAATCATCCAGCACGGTAACCTTCCAACCGGCCGCCAGCAGTTGCGGCGTCAAATGCGACCCAATAAAACCGGCTCCGCCGGTCACTAATATCTGTTTCATCTTCAACCTCCCGGGTGTGTAATGCTAAGCAATCTGCCTTTTCAGGCGGATTGAATCTTTCGCATAAAATCGCGTCCAAACGTCTGAACCACCGCTATTGCGCCCAACCCAAAGGGTATATATTCAGCCGCCACGCGCCAAACCAAAGCCGCCACCCCCACCGTTCCCGGCGCAGCCAAGGACTGGAGCAGCAGTACGAAACCGCCTTCGGCAATGCCGGCCCCTCCCGGAGTCGGCGCCACATAAAGCAAAATATTAAGCAAAACCATACGGCCCATAATCGTTAAAAAATCGCCGCTTCCGCCCAGCCCCCAAAGCAAAGCAGGAACCAAAGCGTACAGCAAAAACAAGCTGGCTACCGACTGCAGCAACACCAGCAGCATCTGCCCTGGAGCCGCGCCCAGCAGCTGCACAGCGTTGCGCACATCCTTGTACAAATTCACCAGACGCCTCCGTCTAGCGCGGCGCAACCGCCGGACCAACAGCAACACCAGCATGTCTGGCAGGGACGTGCGAAAGAAAACAGGCATCGCCAGCATGCTTAGCAGTAAAGCAAGCGAACCAGCCAGCAGCACTCCTTGCGAAAGTCCTGGCAGCACATCGCCGTCAAACAAAAAAACAAGAGGTGCAAATAAAAACAATACCAAAATTGACAGTAAGGTCCGCACTAAAACCAAAATAGTAGCCTTACCGGTAGGCACGCCGGCGCGTCGCAAAAACAATACCTGGGCAAAAGCCCCGCCTGCAGCGCCTGGCGTCAGCATAGCCAAGAAATAATTCCCAAAAACGACTTGATAGGCTTCACGCATGGTCACGGTTCTGCCTCCGGCAATAGCCGTCAGCCGCACCAACCGAGCTGCATCAAAATAAAGTCCGCCGACAGAAAGAGCCGCTACCAACAAAAGCGAAGCTGGACGGAACTGCCCCAAAGACTGTAGCGTGTTGGCATCTACAGTCCAATAGAGCACAAACGCAGATATGGCTGCTACTAAAAACAGTAGCAGCCCAACGCGCCGATACATAGTTCGCATAATCTAACTCTCCAATGATTAATGTTATCTAATCTTACCATCATCGGCAAATGCTGACAAGATCACTTCCTAGGCTTGTACGAAATTCAAAATCCGCAAGCCGCGCTCCTTTTCCAGATCAATAAACAAACCGTCCATGGTTCTCACCATAGGCCTTGTAGCCATAAACCGTCCTGGATGAACCACTTCCGCCACCCTGCCATCACTCAGCTCCACCACATTGCCGGTAAAATAGTCTCTAACATTATTCAAGAATACTAAGCAAGTTGCCGGATCCAAGGTTCCAAACATCTCCTCCAGCATCATTTCCGCCACCGCAAACGGCGACATACGGCTTGTTTCATCCTGTCCAGCCGTACGCCGATCGTAAAGATTGGCCACCGAAACAATACGCGCCACCGGGTGAATTTGCGGGCCGTACAAACCCAAGGGATAGCCGGACCCATCCATTTTCTCGTGATGTTGAAAAACAGCAAATTTCACATTTTCAGGAATTCCCGGACATTTTTTTAACAGTTGGTAACCATAAAAAGTATGACGCCGATATAACGCCGCCTGCGCCGGATCGCTTGGCTCCGCCATGTCCTGATATTCTTCCGGCAGTTGCACCTTGCCGATATCATGCAACAAGCCAGCCAGCACCAGTTCCTGCAGCTCCTTGTGCCCTAAATCAAGCCAACGCCCGATTACGCCGCAGATCATGGCCACATTCATAGCATGCTGAAAAAGCGGTCCTCCTGCTTGCTGCAACATATGTAGATGATTCACGACGCCAACGGCATTAACCATCTGCAACAAATGGTTTTGTACAAACGCCTTCAATTCCGGCAACGGCACTTCCTGTGTCTGCCGAATCCGGTCAAATTGCTGCGCTACTTCTTCTGATACGGCTTCATATTCGCCAAAAAATTGCTTTTGCGCCGCCCCTTTAGGCTGAGCTGTTTTTTCGCGAGAAAGCGATTCAGATGACATCCGAATCGCCACCATCTTTATCTCCCAGAAGCGCAGGCCCGCAATTAATTTATCCGTCAGTTCCGTTCCTTCCGATAAAATAACCTGATCCGTCGGACTCAGCACCTCTTTGGCAACAACCATTCCTGGCCGTAAATCTTCCAGCACATAATACCGGCTATTTTTCGAAGCCATCTTTCTTCCCCTTCTGCAAAACACTCATCCAAAGTGTTGCGTATCATATTGTGCGCCTTATGCCTTCCTTAGCACTACACTATATACTAAAGTTCGTTGCACCTACCTTACAATCCTGCTCTCCCAAAACCTTCTCCGCCTCCGCAGGCTGCAAAAGAAAGTTTTTTCAACATTCCAGCAAGCCAAACGCCCGCCAAGCCGCCATTTGCACTTTTTTCAGGGAAATCCCCTGCTCCTGCGCCAGTTTCTTGCAATCTTCATACTCAGGCATAGCATTGTCTTCGCCTAGTTTCATACGCACCTTCCCCCAAGGAGTTTCTACTTCCCGAAAGGCTCTTGCCTGAATGCGCCGTTTCAGCTGTGTCGCCCGCACGCCTAAGGTAGAAGTTTCTTGAAAGAAAACAGCTTCCAGCTCCGCTTGCTTATCCGGCAAGCAGAGCGCCGACAACACCACGCCGCTGCGGCCTTTTTTCATCAAGACCGGCGTCGTCCATACATCTAAAGCGCCGCTTTTTAGCAGCATCTCCGCACTGTAGGCCGTAATTTGAGGGCTTAAATCGTCAAGATTGGCTTCCAGTAAAACAACGTCCTCCCTGCCAGTTTCCTCCGCCAACGTTCCCAGACAAAGACGCAATACATTCGGCTGCGGTAAATCCCAGCCGCCGGCGCCATAGGCTATACGCTCGCAAAGAAAGCCCTCCGGCTGCGCGCCAAAGCCAGCACTCAGTTCCGCCAGCAAGGCCGCGCCGGTAGGGGTTGTCAACTCTCGCGCTATTTCTCCTTGCGCCTGCGGAATACCGCAAAGCAATTCCGCCGTCGCCGGCGCCGGCACCGGCATGCGTCCATGGGCGCACTCTACAAAACCACTGCCTGTGTAAACCTTTGACGCGTATATCTTTTCGATCCCCAAATAATATAAGCCATATACCGTGCCGACAATGTCGACAATGGCATCCACCGCCCCTACTTCGTGAAAATGAACCTTATCCGGCGTTGTGCCATGCACCTTGGCTTCCGCCTCGGCTAAACGATGAAATACCGCCAAACTGCGTTCTCGCACTGCCGGCGGCAAAGGCGCTGCTTGCAGCAATGCCGCAATTTCTGGCAGATGCCGATGTTCATGATGATGGTGATGCGGCTCCAATGCTTTATCTTCTGCCGCAGCATGACCATGCTGGCTATGTCCGCCTGCATGTCCATGGGGCTGCTCTTGCTGGTGGTGATGGTGCTCGTGATCATGGTGATGCAGGCGCACATCCAAATGAGTAGCCGCAATCCCCTTTTTTTGCACCGCCTCCACATCCAAAGAAAATCCCTCTACCTTCAACGAAGCCAGCATGCTGCGCAGCTCCGTTTCCGGCAACCCCAACGCCACTAATCCCCCGAGAAACATATTCCCGCTAATTCCGGAAAAACAATCCAAATATAAAACTTTCATGCCTATTCCTCCCGCACTGCGTATGCCTATTGTATTCATCGCATATGATTGATCATGCTGGCCAGGCGACCTGCGCCAAAACCATTATCAATATTGACAACAGCCACGCCGGCGGCGCAGCTGTTCAGCATGCACAACAAAGCCGACAAGCCGCCAAAATTGGCGCCATAGCCTACGCTTGTAGGCACAGCAACAACCGGTTTGTTCACTAAGCCCCCCACTACACTGGCTAAGGCCCCTTCCATGCCGGCCACGACTACCAACACATTGGCCTCCTGCAATATCTGCTGCTGCGCCAAAAGCCGATGAATGCCGGCTACGCCGACATCAAAAATCCGTTCGACGCGATTCCCCATAATTTCAGCCGTCAAAGCCGCTTCCTCCGCCACAGGGATATCACTGGTACCGGCGCTGAGAACTGCAATACGCCGTTTCTCATCCTTAGGCAGAGCCGCCCGTTCCAAGCAAATAAGCCGAGGTTCTTCATGATACGCCGCTTGCGGCAAAACCTCCCTAACGGCCTCATACATCTCCCAATTGGCCCGGGTACCAAGAATATTGGCGTTTTTAGCAGCCAGCCGCTCCATGATGCGCCGCACCTGCGCCACCGTCTTTCCTTCGCAAAAAACCACTTCTGGAAATCCTTGACGAACCGCGCGATGATGATCCAATTTAGCAAATCCCAAGTCCTCATACGGAAGCTGACGGCACACCGTCAACATTTCTTCCAGGGACACGTCTCCCTGACGAAACGCCTGCAATGTTTCTTCCAAATTTTGCTGCTTCTCCATGTTCCTTCTCCTATATCCCGCTAGTTGGCCTTTCACGAAAACCAGCAGCTTCCGAAAAAGGCTAATATGTATTATATTGTACACATACTGATAAAATCCTGTCTACACCTAGCAAAAAACGCAGAGCTTATGTTTTAGCTCTGCGTGATTTTCTATCAACTACCCTGCTCCGTATGTACAATACGCACCTGCGTTTCCTCCAGCAAGTCCAGCCAGCCGTCAGCTATACGCACTACAGGCAGCGCCCAGTTCGTGCTGTTGAGCATAGCCACCACGCCTCGACGACCATCACTCAAGTTCACGGTTTCCCCCAATCCGTAGGGAATAACCAGCTTCTTCAGCGCCTGCACCGCCTCTGGAGCAAAAAGTCTGCCTTCGCCGCTGCCAATAATCGCCATAGCCTCACGAATGCTCAGGCGTTTCCGGTAAATTCTGTTGGTCGTTAAAGCATCATAGACATCGGCCACAGCCACAATCGCAGACAAGCGATGCATATTTTCTCCGGTAATGGCCCAAGGATAACCGCTGCCGTCATAACGCTCATGATGCTGCAGCGCGATCAGCATCACGCGGGTATCCAACTCCTGCTCCTTGCGCAACAGCCGGTAGCCTGCTGCAGCATGCCCCTGTATTTGAAGAAATTCTTCCCGGTTGAACTTTCCCTCTTTGTTTAAAACATGGACTGGAACCGTCAACTTTCCCAAATCATGCAAAAATCCGCCCATGCCCAAAATAGCCATTTCCTGCCGCGAAAGGCCCAACGCCAGCCCCAGCGCCATAGAAATCAAGCCTACTTGCACACTATGCGCATAAAGATAATTTGTCACATAAGACAAATCATCCAAGACCAACAATAAGTGGGAGCGCCTGACCAATTCATCCGCCACGGCATACGACAGCTCTTGGAGCTGTTTCATATCGAGCTCAGAGCTCTCTGCTGCAAAAGCCCGGAACACTCTGCGCACCTTGCGCATTAGACGTATGCGCGCCGCCCCGGAGACCAACGGCTCCACCCTAGCCAGACGCTGGTTCTCCCGGCCTTGCTGCTGCACATACACTTTGGCAATGCCGTATCGCTGCAGCGCCAAACGCAAATCCGGCGTAATCAGACGACCAGCCGCTAAAAGCACCCTCCCGTTTGGATCCAACACATCCTTAGCCGCCACCATGGAAGACTGTAAGGATTCAACCGTAATTTCTTTGATTCTCACAAGCACATCTCCTACGTTCTACGATTATTCTTCGGGCGTATGGAGAAATTAAAAATGCTATAGTCTTATAACATTGTTGAGAAAAAATGGTTCTATGTCAATGGTTGGGGTAAAAGCATAAAGTAATGTTGGCAGCGAGGATGCAAATTCTCGCTGCTATCTATTTTTAGTAACCGCAAGATAGAGG
>SAAJ01000026.1 GCA_009929485.1 Negativicutes bacterium | reverse complement strand
CGACCTTTTCGAAGACTTTCTTGACTCTATTTATGCTGCTTAATTTAAACTACTGTTCTACTTTACCAAAGTGTTCAACTTGCACTTGCAATTTGCGTAAAAAAAGCAGCTTGGTTTTAAATTCCTCCTTTATCCTATTAGTCTTTTCCCTATCGAGATAAAATGATATACTTTTAGCCACCCCCTTTTTGATTAAAATAATTTTCCTCAAAATTCAACAGAGTTTTTTTATGCACAATTTCATTTGATTTAATTCTTTTGTTTTGACTCGCTTGGGTCTTGTCCATTGTCTTATTTGCTCTTCCTATCCTTTATCATCTGTGTTTATATACATTTTCTTAACAACCCATCTTTGATATGCATGCTTACCTTCTTAAGTCAAGCTATTTAATTGAGTAAAATTTAGCACAATTAAATTATAAATCCAATGCTAAATTCAGTCAAGAAGTAATTTTTTGTCAATTCATTAATTAATTTTTTAAAGGAGAAAAAAATGCAATTAGTTGCCTTAGCTGGAGATCTCGGTCCCAAATGGTTTCATATTGCACTACGCGCTTTAGTCCTAATAGCACAATCAAGAGACATATTAACTAGTACTCAAATTGCCGAACAGCTTGGAAGTGAAAGTACTTTTCTTAGAAAGATTTTAGTACGTTTAGCCAAAAATAATCTAGTAATTTCTTATCCTGGCCGTTATGGAGGATATTCTTTAGGCAAACCTGCGACAGAAATAAACGTATTGGAAGTCTATCAAGCATTAGTTGACACTGCCCCTACCCCCTACTACTCTGTCTCACAAACAGGATCAGAATATTATATTTCTTTAATTATTGCAAAAGCCGAAAAATCATTTCAATCAATTTTAAAAGAATTCACAATTGAAGAATTACTCACTAAAAAATAGTTTAAATGCTTCTACTTAAACGATTTTCACATTTGGCTATTCGATCTTAAAAACTACAAATTAAGTAGCAAATCCAGTTCTTGCATACTATAGAAAATTGCAATTATGCAACTCGAACAATAAGCAAGTAGTATTCTATTACCTACTACTTGCCTTATTTATAAAGTGCTTTTTTTAAAAACAAAATAGCCATGGCTACTGCTTGTTTGCTAATTTCAGCTTCTGGATTTTCAAGTTCAAAAGCATGAATGCACTGTGGATATAAAGAAAACCCTGCAGAAACACCTGCTTGCAATAATTTATTTATGTAGGCTATAGTCTCATCACGATGGGGATCTAATGCTCCTACATAAGAATAACATGGTGGTAACCCTGAAAGGTCTGTCGCTCTACTAGGAGCAGCATAAGGCGAAATATCATCTCTATTTTCATGGCCTTCTCCTAAATATAAATCCCATATTTTCCTACATGTCTTGTAGTTTAACGCCCTAGGATCCGTAAATTCAAGGCTAGATTTAGTATTCAGCCGATCATCAATTGTTGGGGCAATTGGCATTTGAAAAGTTAGCAAAGGACCTTTTCGATCTCTTGCCATCATTGCTACAGCAATAGCTAACCCCCCCCCACAACTCAAACCAGTTACCGCAAGACGAGAACAATCGATACCAATCTCGTTTGCTTGTTCCGCAACCCATAGAAGAGCTTGATAGCAATCTTCATATGCTGCTGGCGCAGGATTTTCTGGAGCTAAACGATAATTAGGGGAAACAATTACACAGTTAACCTCTTTTACATATTTATAACAACTAGCATCTTCATGCGCAGGACTCCCTAATGAATATCCCCCGCAATGAAAATAAAGCACACCGGGAAGCATTCCCTTTCTTTCTTTCGGCTCGTAAATTCGAATGGACATATCAGGTGCTCCTTTAGGTCCTGGAATCACCTTCTCCGTTACCTTAACTTCCGGATCTGGCGGCGTCGGAATTAAAGGGTAAATAATATCTCTTCCAATTTTCCGAAATATCTTATCCTCACTTATTCCCTCATTACTCCAAATACCTAAATATGCAGGTGGTCTAGCAATTATACTTTTCAATTCAGGATCCAGCTCTCTATCTAAATATGTTCGATTCATGGTTTCTCCTTTTTAGCATTTCTTCGGATTATGCATAAAATCCATTTCGCCATTCCTCACTTGACAAACTTTCTAAGAACAATACTTTTTTATTCCGTCCACAACCACTTTGATCACGCTTATTGCCGCAATTAAGGCAGACAACAAAAAGCATTTTCTCTTTCAATACTTTCCGGTATTCTGTCACCAACTCTAATGCATATCCATGTAAGCCCCCCTTATTCTGGATGCTAGTTTTAGCATACCATAATTCTTTAAGAGACTGTGTGAAAATATACCTCTAATCCCGCCTACGCATATGTTGCGGAGTATCCACGTCCCCATCCCCGTCGACCCCCGCGCCTAATCTTAAATAAAAAAATGGCTACAACCCTGCTAAATTCAAGAGTTGTAGCCATTTTTCGCCGTTACCAGTGATACGGTTCGCCCCGGCTAATTTTATAAGCCCGATAAACCTGCTCGACCAGCAGCAACCGCACCATTTGGTGGGTAAAGGTCATGCGGGAGAAGGAGAGTTTGAGATTGGCCCGCTGGCGCAGCTGCGGAGCCAGGCCGAAAGCGCCGCCGATAAGAAAGACAATATCGCTTTTGCCGTCCAAGGCGCAGCGATCTATATGGGCGGAGAGTTCTTCGGAGGACAGGTTCTGTCCAAACACATCAAGAACGATGCAATAGCTGTTGTCCCGAACATGTTTTAAGAGGCGCTCGCCTTCTTTAACCAACGCCTGAGCGCGCTCGGCGTCAGACGGACGATCCGGCAGCTTTTCTTCGTCCACTTCGACAATGGAGAGCTTGCAGAAGGGTCCCAGGCGTTTGGTGAATTCGGCGATGCCCATAGTGAGGTATTTTTCTTTAATTTTGCCGACAGCGGCAATGGTGATCCGCATTATTGCGCCGCCGGAGTTTCTTCAAAGAGAATGTTCACGGTGATATTGCGTCCACCGCGCTGCAACACCACATCGGCGCGGCTTCCGGGCGTCAGGCTGTCAATGGTTCCGCGCAGTTCGGCCACGGTATTGGTGGCAACGCCGTTAATGGAGAGCACCAAATCTCCAATACGCAGCCCCGCTTTCGCAGCAGGTCCCTGCGCATCCACTTTGGCGACATACACGCCTTGGTCTGTATTCAGTTCATAGCCGTAGCGAGCGGCGGTATTCTTGTCCAGCACGCCTATGCCCAGATAGGAACGCACGACGCGCCCTTTATCGATGATGGATTGCAAAATAGGACGAGCCGTATTGATGGGAATGGAAAAGCCGATGCCTTCGACGCCTTCTTTAGCAATTTTGGCGCTATTGATGCCAATCACCACGCCATCGGCATTGACCAGCGCTCCGCCGGAATTACCGGGGTTGATGGCGGCATCCGTTTGAATGAGCTTGAACCGTCGCTCGCCAATTTCCAAGGAACGGTTCACAGCGCTAATCACGCCTGCCGTAACACTGCCTTTAAATTCAAGGCCCAATGGGTTCCCAATAGCAATCGCCGGTTCGCCAACCAATAGCGAATCGCTGTCGCCCAGCGCCGCTACGGGCAGGTTGTCCGCCTCGATCTTCACCACGGCCAAATCCGTTATAGGATCGACGCCCAGCACCCGTCCGTCCACGGTTCTGCCGTCCGCCAGAGAAACTACAATTTCCTTGGCTTCTTCTACTACATGATAGTTCGTCGCGATGTAGCCTCGCTTATCAAAAATCACGCCAGAGCCGGTGCCGCGCTCAACGACTACCTTGCGGTTAAAAAAGTCGCGGGCATACGCCTTGTTGGTAATACCTACTACCGCAGGCCCTACCGCTTGCGCCGCACGGACAATGGCGGTATTACGCGCCTCCGAGACATTAGTAGCATTCGCTCCGGGAATCACAACGCTTTCCTGTAGCGCCGTCGCAGGCGGCTTTTCGGCAAATTTCTGGCCGTAGGCCATGACTAAGCCGCCGCCGATTAATGCGCCAATGACGGCAATAACAAAAAAGGGCGCCCATTGACGATAGGTTTCTTTCCAACTCATCTTTCCCACTCCTTTTTAAGAAATAGCTGTGAACAAGAGTCCCGGGAGTCAAGTGAGGGTCCGCAAGAGAATTGAATCATCCGCTTCCTGAGAATTTATAAAGTTACAACAAACACCGATAGCTCAGATTTATGAAAACCAGCCATCCGTCATAAGCTGGTCATTTGGTCGGGATAGGTCAACAGCAAGCGAATGTTGTTTTCTTCTTCCCCCACGCTTTGGCTGCGCAAGATGGTTTCTACCGTTTCTAGAGCCAGTTGGGGACGATTATTTTCCTGACTGAGATGAGCCAGAAATACCTCGGTCTGCTTTTTTTTCGGCAGCTTCGCCAAAAGCCAGGCCGCCGCGTCGTTGGACAAATGGCCTCGGTTGCTCAAGATACGCTGTTTTAAGTGCCAGGGATAGCTGCCGCCTTCCAGCATGTTTACGTCATGGTTGGCTTCCAGTACCAATATATCCGAATACGCCAGCGCCCGCACTACGGTTTCCGTCGCAAAACCTAAGTCGGTCGCCACGCTGCATTTCACATCGTGATGAAAAAAATTAAAGCCTACCGGATCTGCCGCGTCATGCGAAATCGGAAAGGTGTGAATATCCACGCCGCCGATATGTAGGCGCTCCGGCAGGTCCCGGCAACAGGACGCCTCCATTTTATCCTTGCCCTTCATCGCCTGCCACGCTGCTGGACGGGCGTACACAGGCACGCCGTGCCGCCGCGTCAAAGTTCCCAGCCCCAGCACATGGTCGCGATGCTCATGCGTCAACACCACGGCGTCCAGCTCGGACACCGCTACGCCGATGGATTCCAGGCCTTTTTGAATGCGCCTGGCGCTGATGCCTGCATCCACAAGCACCTTGGCTCCGCCCAGGGCGACGTACGTAGCATTCCCCGTACTGCCGCTGGCCAGAACATGCACCTGCGCACTCATAAGGACACCCCGGCGGCTACAATCTTCGCGCGCACAGCCGTACCTACGTCCGACCGCAAGGCTTGTACCAGAAGTTCCGCAATTTCCGCTAACCGCTGTTGCGACTTCGCTTCAAAGCGGAGCGTAAACAAAGGCTCCGTCACCGAGGCGCGAATCATACCCCAGCCGTCGGCAAATTCCAAACGCACGCCATCAATCCGGTTAGGTTGGTAGGCTGCCAGCTTGGCTGCCGCCTCATCCAAAAGCGCATCCTTGTCCGCCCCGGTATAGGGAACGCGAATGTCCGGAGTCAATGGATAGCGCGGTATTTCACTCACTAACGATGACAACGCGCCATGGCTGGCGACAAATTCGCAGACTTTGAGTCCTGCAAACATGCCGTCGTCATAGCCCAGCTCGGACAGAAAGAAATGACCGCTGATTTCACCGGCAAAAAGAGCCTGTTCCTCTAGGAAGGCTTGTTTGCTGAAGGTATGCCCCGCCCGGGCCATAACGGCTCTGCCGCCCGCTTGCGCCACTGCTTCCGGCACCACCATAGAGCATTTTGCGTCATAAATGATCGCGCCAGGCCCTTTTTGTTCCAGATAATGCCTCGCCAAAAGCACCATGATCAAATCGTTATCAATGGCGGCTCCTGTTTCATCAACAAAGCCTACGCGATCACCGTCGCCGTCAAAGGCTACGCCCAGCGCCGCTTGATGCTGCCGCACGGCTTGTCCCAAAGCGACAAGATTTTCCGCTAACGCCGGGTTAGGCGCATGTCCGGGAAAATTCCCGTCGGCCTCGCAATATAGATCGACTACCTCATACCCCAAAGAACTATATAATGCAGGTGCAAACGGCGCGGTCGCCCCACAGCCTGCGTCGACAACTACTTTCAGTTTTCCAGGGGCGGCTTTGGCGGCGGTATCCTGCAGATAGGCGTCGGCTACATCCCAGCTTTCCAGCGACCCCTCTGCACGCACGCATGCTTTCTCCCCCACCAAAGAGGCAATATGAGCCACCTCTTCTTCTCGCACCGGCAGCGGTCCCAAGACCAGCTTAAAGCCGTTATAGGGCGCCGGATTGTGACTGGCGGTAATCATAACGCCGCCTTCGGCTTCGCTTTGACGCAGCGCATAATAAAACACCGGCGTCGCCACCGTGCCAATGTCCAGCACCCGACAGCCGGAAGCCGCCAGTTCACGGCATAAAATCGGCTTTAAACGCGGCGTAGACAAACGAATATCGCCGCCGACCACCACGGTTTTTCCGGTTAACATCACGCCCAGCGCTCTGGCAATATCCGTTACTGTCGCGTCGTCTAAATCCCTATCGGCAATGCCGCGAATGTCGCAGGCGTGATAAATATTGTGTTTCATGAAGACTCCTTCTGTAGTGCTTGCATAATAGCCACACCCGCACTGGCGCCAATGCGGTCGGCGCCGGCGGCAATCATCGCCCGTACCTGTTCCAGCGTACGAATACCGCCGGAAGCTTTGATCTGCGCAGCATCGCCTACAGTCCGACGAAGCAGCTGTATATCTTCTACCGTAGCGCCGCCGCTGCCAAAGCCTGTGGAGGTTTTCACGAAATGCGCGCCCCCTCTAAGAGCCGCCAGCGCCGCTTGGCATTTTTCGTCATCATCCAAAAAGCAAGTTTCCAGGATGGCTTTGACAATTTTGCCTTCCGCCGCCTCTACGACGCTATGCACATCGTTGGCCACCGCATCCCATTGGCCGCTCTTCGCCGCCCCTAGGGAAATGACCATATCGATTTCATCCGCCTTACAGCGCACGGCTTGGCGCGTTTCTTCCTCTTTTACCCAAGTCAAGTTAGCGCCTAACGGGAACCCCACGACAGTAGCCACCTTGACGCCGCTGCCAGCCAAAAGATGCGCCGCTAAATCCACATAGACCGGGTTGACGCATACGGCGGCAAAACCATACATTGCCGCCTCTTCGCACAGATCCCGGATATCATCGGGAGTCGCCGTCGCCTTAAGCAAGGTATGATCAATATAGGAAGCCAATTTCCGCATGGTGATTCCTCCTTTTTTACTTTACAGGGTGATATTCTTTTATTTTACCAGAGGCAAGCAAAACAGAAAAGCCGTCCTTCGCAAGAAGGACGGCTCGCAATGCGAACTATAAAGAAATAGTGCGATGATGCAATGCATGAGTACAATTAGTTGCGCGCTTGCGCTTGTTGCTTTTTCTGGCAGGCCGGACAGATGCCATAGAAATAGAACTGCTGGCCTGATAAAACATAGTCCGTTTTGTCGCTGACTTGTTTCACAAAAGAGCTGGCGTCAATATCATGCATGTCATCCACGCGGCCGCAATCCATGCAACGTACATGAGGATGGTTTTCGACGGTCGCATCGTAGCGGAAGCTGTCTTCGCCTACATTGAGCACCTGTACCATGCCAATTTCCCGCAAAATCTCGATAGTCTTGTACACAGTGGCCAAGCTCATCGTCGGATAATGGGGCTGCAATTCGTTGAAAATCGCTTCGGCGCAGGGATGCTGTGTCGTGTTAGACAAAACCTGATAAATCGCCAAACGTTGAGGGGTTACTTTGAATCCTTTCTCCCGCAAGAGAGCCGCTACGGAGAAATCCATTATTCATCACACCTACTTCATAAATCTTTTAGCTTACTAGTAATTATTATCCTTTAAGTTTAATTGAATTTTACTATGGTTTGCAATGCCTGTCAAGCATTTCATAAGGGTAATATTACCATTCCCCAGAGCATTCGTCTAGTCTTAGACACATATTTCCTAAAAGAATCTCTTTGCCAACAACAATCATGGTCTATGCTATAATAAAAAGACTGTATATGACAAGGCTGGTGAAATATATGAAACTAGAACAAATCCCCGGCATTCTCGCCCAGGAGCTACGCATTGCGCCGCACCAGGCGAACGCCACGATCTCCCTCTTGGACGACGGCAATACTGTCCCGTTCATCGCACGGTATCGCAAAGAAGCAACCGACGAGCTGGACGAAGAACAAATCCGTCTCATTGAAGAACGCTTAGCGTATCTGCGCAATTTGGCCAAACGCCAAGAAGAAATTCTCGCTTCCATTGAGGAGCAGCAAAAGCTGACGCCTGAACTTCAGGCAGCTATCGAGAAAACCACCAAGCTGCAAGAACTGGAGGATCTCTATCTTCCATATCGCCCCAAAAAGCGCACACGGGCGCAAATCGCCCGCGAAAAAGGTCTCGAGCCTCTGGCCGATCTGCTGCGCCAGCTTCCTGCCGGAAAAAGTCCTGACGAAGCGGCCGCTGCTATGCTGGCTGCGTTGCCGGATATTGAAACGGCAGAAGAAGCGCTAGCCGGAGCCTCGGATATTATTGCAGAACAAACCTCAGAAGATGCTTCTATCCGCGCCTGGCTGCGCAAAGAACTGTGGCAAAAAGGCGAAATCACTGCGGAATTTGCCGTTGAGGAAGAAGCCGCTAAAGAAGTTCTGGCCTATAAAGACTACCGCGAACCGGTAAAACGCATGCCGTCCCATCGTATTCTCGCCATCAATCGCGGTGAAAAGAAGGAGCTTCTCAAGGTACACTTAGTAGCGCCGCACGAAGAGTTTATCGCCGCTTTGTGCCGAAGAATCATTTCCACGCCCAATGGCGCCTCGGAGTGGCTGGCCTCGGCCATTGCCGACGGCTATAAGCGTCTGCTTTTCCCTGCCTTGGAGCGGGAAATCCGCAATCTCCTCTCGGAGCACGCCGAAAAGCAAGCCATCCGCGTCTTCAGCCTCAACCTGCGCCAGTTGCTGCTGCAGGCTCCCTTAGCCGGACATACCGTAATCGGCCTTGACCCTGGCTACCGCACCGGCTGCAAGGTGGCTGTCATTGATCCTACGGGGGCGGTTCTGGAGACCACTACCATTTACATTACCCATTCGACGGCGCAAAAACAGCAGAGCGCCCAAAAAGTGCTGGATCTCTGCCGCCGCCATAAGATCACGCTGGCAGCCATCGGCAATGGTACGGCTTCCTTTGAAACGGAAGAATTTGTGGCAGGCTTGATTGCCGAACACAAGCTGTCCTTGCGCTATCTCATCGCCAACGAAGCCGGCGCCTCGGTCTACTCCGCCTCTAAGCTGGCCCGGGAGGAAATGCCGGATTTGGATGTTTCGATTCGCGGCGCTGTTTCCATCGCCCGCCGCATCCAGGATCCTTTAGCCGAGCTGGTCAAGATCGAACCCAAGACCATCGGCGTCGGCCAGTACCAGCATGATGTCGATCAAAAGGAGCTAGCCCACACGCTAGACGCTGTTGTTGAGTCAGCGGTTAACCATGTAGGCGTAGAATTAAACACCGCCTCGGGAGCGTTGCTGCGTCATGTAGCCGGCATTAATGCGACTGTCGCTAAAAACATTGTAGCTCACCGCGAGGTCAACGGCCCCTTCCGACAGCGCAAAGAGCTGCTGAAGGTCGCCCGTCTGGGTCCTGCTGCCTATACGCAATGCGCAGGGTTCCTCCGTTTGGCCGCTTCTCCCCATCCGCTAGATAATACGCCGGTCCATCCGGAATCTTACTCTTTGGCGGAAAATCTGCTCGCCAAGCTGGGCTTCACCTTAAAAGATTTGAATCATAAAGACCGTCTGACCACGCTGCAGGCGCAAGCGCCTCAGGCCGATGTCGCCAAGCTAGCCAAGGAGCTCGAAGCTGGCGAACCCACGGTCCGTGATATTCTGGCGGCTCTAGCCAAGCCGGGCCGCGATCCCCGGGAAGACGTACCGCTGCCGCTCACGCGTCAGCAGGTAGTCAAGCTGTCCGAACTGCAGCCAGGCAGCATCGTCCAAGGCACGGTGCATAATGTCACCGACTTCGGCGTCTTTGTCGACATCGGCATTAAGGTCAAGGGCCTGGTGCACCGTTCGGAACTCAGCCGCAAACCCTTCCGGCATCCGCTGGACGTGGTATCAGTCGGCGACATTCTGGAAGTGCTGATCCTGTCCGTAGACGAAGAACGCAGCCGTATCGCCCTCAGCCTCAAACAGGTGCCTGCGAAGGACTAATAAAAAACGAACAGGAGTCGCGAGAGTGACCGGAGGGTACGACTGAGAGATTTATATTTAACAGGAGTAGATGGAGTAGAGTGAGGGTACGAAGAGAATTCAAAATTTTAATTTTTCGAGCAAATAGTACCCAAAAAATCCCCACATACAAAAACAGAGAGACAGTCAAAGCCTTACGGCTTTCGCTGTCTCTCTGTTTTTCCAAGCCCTCCCTTTACTCTCTCTACTCCTTGTTAGTATCATTGGTTCCTTTTAGCTCATTAATGTAATCTAAAGATGATGCGATGGAAAACATCCACTACCAAATCCATATATTCGGCGGCATCCTTGAAGCCTCGGTAGACTTCGCGCTTTTTCATAGCGTCGATGGGATCGCCAGCTTTAAAGAGCTGGGACATGGCATCGCGATAGCGCGATTCCACCGCCAAAGAAGCTAGGCGCATTTCCTCTACGCAAGCCTCGGCTTCGCGCGGGTTGCTTGATAAAAGGCCAGTGCCTCTAGATAGCTCGTAGGTGCCGCGGCTGAGGTTCCATGCCAGCTCGCAGATAATCAAATCCGGTTTCACTTCAAAAGCCTGCATGGATTGAATCGTCCCTTTGGATAATTCCAAAATGCGGTCCATGCGCACGGAAAAGGTATAAATGTCTTGACGGTCAAAAGGCGTAGTAAACGCCTCTACTAGTTCTTCTTCGAGCTTCATGCGCACCAAGTCCGCTTCGCGACTAGAATGCATAAAGCGCTCGAAATGCTGCATTTGCGGATCGCTCAGCCAGGCCACCATGGCCGAAATGCCCTGCGAGGTCACCCGAGCCTGCTCGCTGAGACGCCCGTAAAAATCATATTTCGGCGGCACTAGACGATCCCATAGCTTCTTGCTTCCCATCTTGCTCCTCCTTATCTTGTCAGCCACTGCAGCAGGCGGTATACCCCTGCTGCGCAAAGCGCCGACGCCGGAATGGTCACGCACCAGGCAACCAACATATGCTTGCCAACGTTCCAATTCACCATGCGATAATTGTCCGCCGCTCCGGCGCCGATTACCGTTCCGGAGACAATATGCGTCGTCGAGACCGGTGCGCCAACGAACGTAGCCAACGCCACCGCAGCGCCTGCGGAAAATTGGGAATTAAAGCTATGCAAGGGGCGCAGCGTAAAAATCCCCGTGCCCAGCGTTTTCATAATGGACCAACCGCCAAAAAGCGTACCGAAGAACATGATTAAGCCGCAGGCGATCTTCACCCAAGCCGGTACGCCTTCCACACTGCTCTGCACGCCAGACGCCAGCAAGGCCAAGCTGATAATGCCCACCATTTTTTGGGCGTCATTCGCGCCGTGCCCGTAAGCTAAAATGCCGCTCAACAGCCATTGCGAACGTTTTAACGGTTTATTCACCCAAAAGGTAGCCCTGCGAAACGCCAGGGACAAGACCACTTGCACGATAAACGCCACTAGAAAACCCAACACTGGTGAAATAACAAGGCTAGCCACGATTTTGGCCACGCCCACCAGCTCCGCATTTCCCATATACAGTTCGGTCCAGCCCCAAACAACAGCGGACGCGCCGTAAGCCGCCCAAGCGCCGCCAACCAGACCGCCTACCAAGGAATGCGTAGAGCTGGAAGGGATACCTAATTTCCAAGTAAAAAGATTCCAAATCATAGCCGCCGTCAAACCTGCTAAAAGGACCAGCAGCAATTGATGGCTCACAGGCACATTGAGAAGACCTATAATGGTTTGCGCCACCGCAGCACCGCTGAAAATAGCCCCTACAAGCCCCACGCTGGCCGCCCAAAGCACTGCCTGCAGCGGCGTCGCCGCACCGCAGGCAATCATCGTAGCTACCACCGCGCTGGCGTCATTCATCCCATTGGTCAGTAGAAACACAAAGGCCACCAGGACAACCAAAGCCAACACGAGTTCCCACACTACGCATCATCTCCCCAGCGTTTGTATCATTTGCGCCGTTTGCGGCTGCCAGAACGTGCGATCACTGTCCGGACAGAGGAAAACCACCGCCGTAAAATGTCCTTTGCTGACAAAGCCATAGACCTCGCTATACATAGGCAAGGGCAGCTGCTCCGTCGCAATCAGCCGGCATTTGAGCAATACTGCCTTGCGCCCTTTCAAATTGGCGCTGCGAACCGGCTCCAAATCCAGCACCCGCATGCCGTTTCCTTCCAGCGTACTTTTCACTTGATCCTTGATTTGTCCGGCAAAAAAGCCCAGCACCGGATCCAGCGGCATCACCGCCAGCATATCCGCTACTTGGCCCAGCTTGTTCTCTTCCCGGCAGATCAATAAGCGCGAATAGTGCCAAACATCACCGGACTGCATCGTTAGATCATATTGCGCTTGAATGGCCGGATACTGCTGAGCTGCCTCCAATTCCTTAGCAGTCTCCGCCTGCACCCCGGTTGCTATTTTCATAACGCCAATAGGGTCTACAGATACTTCCGCTACAGCACACTCGCCGCCGACAGCCGACGTGTTCCATAAAAACGCCGCCAGCAGCAAGACTTTCAAAAATTGTTTCATTCTCTTTCACCTCGTTTGCACAGTTACGTTTATTATACCCTACTGACGATAGGGAGGAAATGAGCCGATTGTCAGGAAAATAGTTTTTTCCACGGAGAAAATATTTTTGTCTCACAGGGAAACGCCACCCCAGCGTCGAAGTTTATAACTATACAAAAGTTCAACGCAAGGGAGGGTTTTCTATGGAACCGACAGGAAAAACCGTTATTCATGAGGATGTTTTCGCCGAAGTCGCTCGCAATGCCATGACGCAGGTCAATGAGGTGTTCACAGACACTTCCAAAAAAGGCCCGGTCGCAGGCTTGGCGCAAATCGTCTCGGAACGCTTCGCCCCGCAGATTACGGTAAAGAAAAACCAACCGGAAGACGCGGAAGGTTCGGCTGGCAAAGTCTCCTTCGAATTGAAAGTGGAGCTTCTCTATGGCGTGAATATTCCCGAAGTAACCCAGCGACTACGGGATGCCATGGTCAAAGAAGTAGAGTCCCTCACAGGGTACACCGTAGAAAAAATCGATATCAATGTAGAGCGCCTAGTGCGGCCGGAAAAACAGGAAGCCGCCAAAGCCTAGTTACGCAAAAGCCTCTTCGCCCCTTAAGGCGGAGAGGCTTCTTTTATTGTACGATAATACTCACCAAGGCGGCTACGCCGAACAGCGCCAACACAACACCGGAAATACGGTTAATCACTTCCAGCACATGCCGCGTAAACTTGCCGCGCAGGCAATTAATAAGGCCGCTCAAAAGGAACCACCATAGCACGGCTCCCAGAAAGACGCCGCCCACCAACAACACCGCTGTTTGGTAGTTCGGCGTAAAGCGGTCCATACCGACACTGGCAAAAACGGCGGCAAACAAAAACAAGGTCAGTGGATTGGCCAGCGTCAAGAGTAGCGTTGAAACATAGGTACTCCAAAAACCGCTGCTCGCCCCAGGCAGACGCATACAACTCACTGCCGAGCGCCAAGTAGTAATGCCCATACCCAAAAGAGCCACGCCGCCCAAGGCGCGCAGCACTGTATGATATTCCATCAGCACATTCGCCACCAAAGTCATACCCATTCCGGCCAGCATGGCGTATAAGGAATCAGCGGTCGCCGCTCCCACGCCTGCGACCAAACCGCTTAGACGCCCAAAAACTAAGGTTCGCCGAATGCATAGTACGGCAATAGGCCCCACCGGCGCCGACATGAAAAAACCAACAAGCATGGATTTTAGAAACAAAGCTAATTCCATGTTTCCGGCATCCCCCTCCCGCAAGTTTCAAATCCATTTCTTCCGTTTCGCCTCTAAGCGCTTAGTCCGGCTTTTGCTGCAATTCTTGCAAGGCCTCTTCACCCCGGCCTAGGGCAACATCTACTTTTTGCTGCAAAGCATCTCTTTCTTCGGCATCGGAAAGCAAAGACAAATTCAAAGCAATAATCGCAGCGCCGCCGCGCAAAGCTGCCGCCAATTGCCAAATGGCTACTTCCAAATCGCACTGCATATGCGCCGCCAGCTGCGGCTTCAGCTGGCTTGCCGCCTCCAACGCCTGCGCTGCTATATCCAGAAGCTGCAACAACGGTTGCACAGCCCCCCAAATTTCCGCTTGTCCCAAGACATCGCCGCTGGAAAACACCTGCAAAATACGCCGCAGTACGGCTTCATCCGCTGTCGCTACTGCCTGCGCCTGCTTGCGCCACGCTTCTAGTTGCTCGGTCTTTGCCGCAGCCGCACGGGACAGCATGATCAAAATCCCTAACGCCAAGGCCGCCCCCGCGGCGGCAGCGCTGCCGCCGCCTGGCGGCGGGCCTGACCAGGCCAAATCATGGCTCCAATCTCGGTTTTGTGTATCGCTCATTTTATTCCACACTAACCAGCAACGGATACAAGGGCTGGCCTCCGTCATATAATTCTACCGTCAGCTCCGGGAAGGCTTCGCGCACTTGCGCCGCTAATTTCTCCGCCTCGCTGACCGTCAGCTCACTGCCGTAATACAAGGTCGCCACCTCAGCCGACTTGGATACCAGCTGCTGCAACAACGTCAAAAGCACCTTTGCGATACATTCCCCTTGGGCCGCCACTTTTCCTGCTTTGATCCCCAGAAAATGACCGGCCTTAACCGGCTGACCGTCCACCACGCTATCCCGCACGGCTTTAGTCACGCTGCCGGAAATAACTTCTTGCCGCCGCGCTTCCATCCAGCCCACATTGTCTTCTAACGAAGCCTCCGACTGAAAAGCCAACAGCGCCGCCAGCCCTTGCTGCACGTCAATTGTCGGCACCACTTCCACACGGTCGCCCAACAATTTTTTCACTTGCTTGGCCGCCAGCACAATATTCTTGTTGTTCGGCAGAATAATGTAGCGCTCTGCATCGCCGCTGTGAATGGCGGCGATAAATTCTTCCACCGGGGGATTCATCGTCTGCCCGCCGCTAACAATGGCGGAAGCTCCCAGCTGACGCAGCATGGCGCTCAACCCTTCGCCCGGCGATACCGCAAGCACCGCCAGCGGCACTTGCGGCCGCGCCGCCGTATGCAGGCGTTCTTGATGCTGGTCCGCCATATTGTCAATTTTGATGTCATGCAACGAGCCCCAGGTCAGTGCCATTTCCAAAACCTGTCCCGGATGCGCCGTATGAATATGCACCTTGAGGAGCTCGTCCCCTTCCGCCAAGATCAGGGATTCGCCTAAGTTTTGCAGAGCCTGACGCGCTTCCCCGCCGCTGACGCGGCTCTTCTTGACTAAAAACTCCGTACAATACGGATGCGCTAGATTTGCCGTCTCCCCGCTCAGGGACGGTTTAGGGGTCAAGCGCAAGAAAGAACTTCCTTCCGGCGCCGTCACTTCGCCGCGCAAGCCTTCGGCGCAGCCCTGCAGAAAAACCAGCAGTCCCTTGCCGCCGGCGTCAACAACGCCGGCATCCCGCAAGGCTTTCAAGAGCAACGGCGTTTTAGCCAATTCCTCTTCCCCCACCTGCAGCGCCGCCGCCAACACTTCGCTAAAAGACCGCTCTTCTCTCACCGCACGCCTAGCGCCGCGCGCCACGCCTTTGGCCACCGTCAAAATCGTGCCTTCCACAGGCTGCGCTACTGCCCGATAGGCATACAAAACCCCGTATTGAAAGGCCTTGCCGATTTCACAAGAGGAAGCTTCTTCTTTCCCCGCCAAGCCGCGGGCGATGCCGCGAAACAATTGCGCCAAGATAACGCCGGAATTGCCTCTGGCGCCCATGATCGCACTGTCCGCCGTCCGTTTGGCCAACGTGCCAATACCGCCGTCCGCAGCTTCTTGAAGCCCTCTAGACGCCGCCCCTAGCGTCAGCAGCATATTCGTTCCCGTATCGCCGTCCGGCACCGGAAATACATTCAAATTGTTAATTTCTTCGTAGTTGCGCAAAAAAGCGTCATAGGCGCCCAGAATCATGCGCCGAAAATCAGCTCCGCTAATTCGTCCCGTCATGCGCTGGCGCCTCCTCCAAGTTCTCTTGATAAATAAAGCCAATCAGCCCTGGTCCGGTATGCGCGCCAATGACCGGACTGATTAAAAACACTTCCACTTGCGCTTCCGGCTGGGCCTCTTTCACCTGCGCCGCCGTCTGAACCGCCAATTCCTGATTATCCACATGACCCACGCCAACATAAGCCGGCCGCTTTAAAATCCGAATGTCCTGCATGGCCCGCTCGAGGGCCCGTTTTTGCGTACGCACCTTGTCTAAAACCTGTACTTTGCCGTTTTGGAGATATAAAAGAGGCCGCAGCTGCAAAATACCGCCGAACAACCTGGCCGCACCGCCAATCCGGCCTCCTTTATGTAAGTATTCCAACGTTCCTGGAATAAACACGGTATGCGTGCGCCGCACCATGGCGTCCAAGAGACGCACCACATCGGCCAAGCTTTTCCCCGCCTCTGCCGCTTCTAACGCGGCTTTAGCCATCTGCACCAAGCCAAGAGCCGTCGTGCCGGAATCAATGACCCTAATGAGTCTGGGGTCCACCTGGGCTGCGGCCATGCGCGCCGTACTGGCGGTACCGCTCAAGCCTCCGGACAAAAGAATACAAACCACTTCCTGCCCTTGGGCGGTCAATTCTTGAAACAATTGGATAAACTGCCCCTGCGCCGGCTGCGACGTCTTCGGCATTTCCTTCGCCGCACTGGCTCTTTGGAACAACTCCGCGCCGCTTATATCTGTATCCAGCCACTCCTGCTCTCCGATTCGCACTGACAAGGGTACCACATGCAAATTTTCATGCTGCCCCAACCATTCCTTATCGACCATCGCCGTACTGTCAATTACCACTTGTAGCTGTGTATTACCCATATCTGCAACGTCCTTTCAGCTCCTACAATCCTATAGCCCGGCGCTTCCGGCTACCTTGCATTCTTTTCTGAAAACAACTGGAAAAGCCGCGCAACCTCGCGTATACTGATAGAAAGACAGTCTTGCCGCAACGCTGCCTTATTTTAGCGTGACCGCGCAAGATCTTCCTTTTATTATTGTAACAAAATCACACTGGAAAAACATCTCCCAATTCATGGGAGCACTGGCCTGTCGCCTTGCAGCGCAGCAGCCTATAACAAAAAGCGGAGGATGGTTTCATGGAAAATAAGGAACGGCCCAGACTTTTCGCTCTAGACATCGGCACACGCAGCGTCGTCGGTCTGGTAGGCGAACGTGAAGGCCTCCACACACGCATTTTGGGGTATGAACGCCAGGAACATCACACACGTTCCATGATGGACGGTCAAATCCATGACGTGCAGGAAGTAAGCCGCATTTTGGCTTCCGTCAAAGAACGTCTGGAAGAAAGCTACGGCACGTTGACGCAAGTGTCCATCGCAGCTGCCGGACGCGCTTTGTGCACCATCCGCTCGGAAGCCGAAATTGAGACCAATCTTAAAGGCCCGCTCAGCACAGATGACGTGCGGACCTTGGAACTCGCCGCCATCCAAACGGCGCAGCAGCAATTATCCACCTCAAAAACCGTCAAAGATCCCACGGACTACTATTGCGTCGGTTACAGCGTCCTGCATTACAGTTTGGACGACACCCAGCTGTCTTCTTTGGTCGGACAAACCGGCAAGAACGCCCGCGTAGAGCTTATCGCCACCTTCCTGCCTCGCCAAGTTATCGATTCGCTGCAGACCGCCGTACAGCAGGCGGGCATGGAAATTGCTACTCTTACGCTGGAGCCTATCGCCGCCATCAATGTTTTGATTCCGCCTACCATGCGCCATCTTAATCTTACCCTTGTCGATGTCGGCGCCGGTACCTCGGACGTTGCCATCACCCGAGACGGCACAGTTATCGGTTATGGCATGGTTCCTTCGGCAGGAGATGAAATCACCGAAGCCATCTCCCAACAATACTTGCTTGATTTCAATGTCGCTGAAGAAGTCAAGCGTTCCTTAAACGAACAAAAAGAAGTTCGTTTCCAGGATATTTTGGGCTTAGAACAGGTACTGCCGTCCGCCCAAATCACCGAGGCTATTTTGCCGCAGGTCACCCAGCTGGCTAACGATATTGCCGCTCAAATATTAGAACTGAATGCTGAACCGCCGCAAGCCGTACTGCTCGTAGGCGGCGGCTCGCTGACCCCTCAACTGCCGCAAGCGCTGGCGCAAGCCCTGAACATGCCGCCAGCCCGCGTCGCCATTCGGCGGCCCGACATGGTCCAGGAAATCATGGACATTCCCGAAGCGCTGCATGCGCCGGATGCGATTACCCCCTTGGGCATTCTCAAGCTGGCTTCCGGCAATTTGCTGCATTTCGTACATGTAACTTTAAACGATCGGCCTCTGCGCCTTTTCAACCTGGGACAGCTGACCGTCGCCGACGCTTTGCTTGTAGCCGGCTTCGATATCCGCGCCCTCAAAGGCCGTCCAGGGCTGGGCATCACGGTTACCGCCAACGGTCAAAAGCATTTTCTTCCCGGCAGCGCCGGCGCTCCGGGAACCTTGGCGCTCAACGGACAACCGGCCACCGTTTCGGATTTGCTGCATGACGAAGATACTTTGACAGCCATTGCCGGCGCCATCGGCTCCACACCGCAGGTCACGCTGGCGGACTTGGCTGATTTGCCCTCCGAGTTATCCTGCAGCATCAACGGACGGAGCCATATTTTCCAACCGGTTGTCACCATCAATCAAGAACCGGCTTCCGTACAGACCGTGCTCAAAGACCGGGATGTCGTCGCCTATTCGTTCCCGCCCACCCTGCGTCAGGTACTAAAACAAGCCGGTCATGAAGAAAACGACTTCCATTTTCGCTATTTCATCAACGGCCAGGAACGCACCTACACGGTCTGGCCGGAATTTTTCGTCGGTCCAGACGCAGCCACGTTGGAGACCCAAGTATCCGACGGCGCCGTTATCCGTATAGTCGCCAAACAGACGCCTAAGCTGGAGGACGTCCTGGGGCTTCGCGATACTTCTACTCACATCCAAGTGCAGTTTAACGGCGCTGCCTGCAAGGTTCCCACCTGCCGCCTGCGTCTTCATGTGGACGGCCGTGCGGCTCAACCGGGCGAAGACGCTCCCGACGGCAGCCATATTGAATTCCAGCTGACTGAAGCGCTCACCCCCATCATCAGCGACGTCCTCTTAGCGGCGGAATTTGACGCCATGAAGCTGCCGTTGGGGAAAATCAACATTTTGTGCAACAACTGCGAAGCGGAGCTCACTACGCCTGTCAAAAACGGCGATGCCATCCGCATTGAAAGCGAGCCGCTGCCTACAAGCAAGCTGTAAGTGTGAAACAGGATTGAACAGGAGAACCGGAGTCACGTGAGGGTACGACTGAGGGATTTTTATTTAACAGGAGTAGAGTGAGTAGAGGGAGGGTACGAGCAAATTCCCAGTTCACTCTATAAAATGACCGTCTAAGCAGTCAAAATGGCTACTTAGACGGTCATTTTTCATATATTCATATCTCCGTAGCCCTCGGTTGTTCCCTCCGATTAAACAGTGGACGTCGGTTGCTACGCCATCCATGTCACAACCGACCCTAGGCGCGTCCGGCGCCGTCGTACTCTTGTTTAAAATATCATTTTCTGTGTTTATCCCCTGGTCTCTTTCTAAAATTCAATGCCTTGCTGAGCTTTGATTCCTTTTTGATAGGGATGCTTAATTTCCCGCATTTCCGTTACCAAGTCGGCTTTTTCGATCAATTCCTCCCGGGCGTTGCGGCCAGTCAAAACCAAATGCACTGTCGGAGGTTTGGCTTCCACCAAATCCAGCACTTGTTCCACAGAGACAAGGCCAAAGTGAACCGCGTAATTGATCTCATCCAAAATAACCATGTCCCATTCCCCTGACGTCAGGGCGTCATTCGCTTCCTTCAACGCCTCCGCCGCAGCCGCTTGATGGGCTTCTTTTTCCTCGCGCTGCTCTTGCGTCCGCTGTACAAATCCTTCTCCCAAAGGACGGATAATCAGCCGCGGCGCTAAGGCTTCCGCCGTCTTAAGCTCGCCGTATTTCCAATTTCCTTTAATGAATTGCAGCACCAAAATGCGCAGTCCTTGGCCCCAAGCCCGAAAAGCCAGTCCCAACGCCGCCGTCGTCTTGCCTTTGCCATTGCCGGTATGCACCATCACCAAACCTTGCCGTTCCTTCATCATGCCCCCCCATTCTCTCTTTCAATCACACCCATGCTCAAAGAACATCTTGCTATATATTTTCCCATGATTTTTCACGGATGTACATGCCAAATTGCAATTGCACAAAGTCCTTGCTATTTTTCACAAAAAGGCAGCAACTTCCAGCAGGATTCCAGTCCTTAAAGCCGAATAAAATATATATATTTTGTCCTGTTTTTCGCGGTCTAAGGAGACTATTATGAGCTTTTCGTCCTATGATTCCAACGCAAAAAATTCTTCAACCTTCGAAATTCCTCTTTTATACCGTCAACTCTTACACGCAACGCCTGCCAATGCCCTCGTACTAACCAAAAACCGACTTTGGGTTAACCGCAATTTACAGGAACAGCTCCATGCCCATGGCCTCCTTCAAAGCCGCAGCCGCCTTTGGCAATTAGTATGTTCCCAAGACCGCCGCCCGCTGCTGCACATTCTCGCCGCCGCGTTCCAAGCTCCAGGCATCCCCTTGCATTGTGAGCTTCGCCTTGAACTCCAGCCTCAAGAACTTTCTTTTTTCCAAACCTCTGTCGTACGTCCTGAAGGCAGCGACTCGATTTGCTTATTTTTGTTGAATCTCACGGAAGAACGCCGCCTGCAAGAACGCCTTGCCCACCGCGAAGAACAATGGAAACTTATTTCCACTACCTCCGAAGACGGGTTCTGGGAGTGGGATCTACAACTCCAGCAAGGCTACTTATCCCGCCGCAGCCAAACGCTGCTCGGCTACGCGCCTGGCGAATTAGCTATCGATTTAGATACTATGCGGCAATACATTCATCCAGCAGACCACTCCCGTTTTTATCAACAGCTTGCAGAGCACCTGACAAACAGACGGCCTTATTTTCATTGCGACTATCGCATGCTGGCCAAAGATGGGACCTGGCGCTGGGTTCGCAGCCGCGGCTTAGTTTTTCGCAACGAAACCGGACAGCCCTTGCACATTCTCGGCACGCTCCGAGATATCCACGAAAAACGTCTTGCCGAAGAACGTCTGCTTTTGCGCAACCGCTTGCTGGCGGATTTGCACGAAGTAGCGTTGGGCCTTCTGAAGCCCTATGCACCGCATGAACTTTTGGATATTATTTTAGACAAAGCGACTGCGTTCATGGGCGTCGCCGACAGCCTGCTTGTGTTAGACGAAAAAAAGTCCGGACTTTCTGTGCCTACCTTTATGGCTTCTCACGGCAAGCTACAGTTTCTGGAAGGACAAACCGCTTCGGATGCCTGCGGTTTGACGCAATTGATTCTGCAAAGCCAAGACGCCATTTACATTGAAAACTACACGACTTGGCCCAAACGACATCCCGCCCTTTCTGCGTTAGGCGCAGCCCTAGCCGTGCCACTTCGTCTGGAAGAGAGCACCATAGGAGCCTTGCTCTTTTTCGCCTCTGCTTCTAGCCAGCAATTTTCTCCGGAAGAAATACAAGCGGCTAAACATTTGGCCGACCTCGCCGCAGCAAGCATTCGCAGCACCTCGTTAGCCGCCTCTTTGGCCAAGGAAACCCAAGAGCGCAGCCAAGCCGAATCCGAACTGCAAGAAAGCCAAAGTCGCTATGAACAACTGCTCGCCTTGCTGCCTGACGCCGTCTTCCAAGTTGATCGGGACACCAAAATCATTATAGACGCCAATGATCAGTTTGCTCAGCTTCTTGGCTATACTCGCCAGGAAATCCTCGGCAAGCCTATTCTCTCTTTCATTGATACTACTGTGCATCCTACCAGTGAAATGGAACATTTTTACACTACGATTCCTAATGACGGCCCCATCCCCCGCGAGACCAAAGTATATTTACACAAAGACGGCTCTCAGATATACCTAGAGCGAAGCGGCTCTACCTCGCGCAGTCTAGAGCATTGCATCATTCTCTTTGTAGCTCGCGACGTTTCCGCGCAGCTCGCTAAGGAAGAACGCTTACGCTACCTGGGGTTCCATGATGCTCTCACAGGTCTGGGCAATCGCGCTTATTTAGAAGATATGCTCGCAAAAATGAAAAGCGCTCCCGCCCCATTTTCTCTGGGAGTCATTCTCTGCGACCTGGATCGCTTGAAAAAAACAAATGACTCCTTAGGACATGCCGCCGGCGATTTAGCCATTATGGAAGCGGCGTCTATTCTGCGTCGCTGCTTCCGCCAAGATGATGTGATCATCCGCTTTGGCGGCGATGAGTTTCTGATCCTGCTCCCTCACGTCAACCAGGAACTTATCTCTCAAAAGTGCCAGAACCTTCTTGAGGAAGCTAAAAAGGTCAGCCATCGTTGGAATTATGGCCATTTCGGTCTATCGGTCGGCTCCTCCTACGATGCAGCTGGCTCTTTAAATCCTCAACAGCTGATCCAGCAAGCGGACCAACAAATGTACGCCAACAAACATCGCGATACAGAACCCCATTGAAGAACACACAGCTAAAAAAGCCACCGACAGCGCTTAGCTGTCGGTGGCTTTTAAGATTTGCTCGCTTAACAGCGCAGCTTCAACAAGTTGCGCATCTGGCGCAAACGTTCCTCTGCCACCCGTTCCGCCGCCTTGTGAGGCGGCAATTTTTCTTTACGAGCCATCGCCAAAACACGCCCCATATTTTCATAAATGGTTTCCACACGGCGCGTAGCTCGGTCCCGATGATAGCCGCCTGGCTGCAGCTCGTCGTAAACATTAATGACGCCGCCGGCATTGATGATAAAATCCGGAGCATATAAAATGCCCTTCTGCTGCAATAGCTCGCCATGGTGCGCTTCCTGCAGCTGATTATTGGCAGCTCCCGCCACCACCCGGCAGCGCAGACGTTCTATGGTCCGTTCGTTTAAAACGCCGCCAAGAGCGCAGGGAGCAAAAATATCACAATCTACATCATAAATAACTTCCGCCGCCACTGCTTGGGCCCCGGTCTTTTCGACAACACCCCGAACCCGCTCTTCCTTCACATCGCTTACAACTAATTGGCAGCCTTCCTTATGCAAAATATCGCATAGCGCCGCCCCTACATGCCCCAGCCCTTGCACAGCCACGGTCTTGCCGCGCAGGCTTTCTTGACCCCAAATCTCTTTAGCGCAGGCCAGCATCCCCCGGTAAACGCCCAACGCCGTCAACGGCGAAGGATCACCGCTGGAACCGCGACTCTTGAGACCTACTACCGAATTCGTTTCCATGTGAATAAATTCCATATCCGCCGGAGAGGTTCCCACATCTTCCGCCGTAATATATCGCCCTCCTAAGGTCTGTACAAACCTGCCAAACGCCCGCCACAAGGCTTCGCTCTTGTCTTTTGCCGGATCGCCAATAATGACGGCCTTAGCGCCTCCCAAATTCAAGCCCGCAGCGGCATTCTTGTACGTCATGCCCCTTGCCAGACGCAGGGCATCCTGAATCGCGTCTTCTTCGTGCTCATACGGCCACATGCGCGTGCCGCCCAGCCCTGGCCCCAAGGTTGTGTCGTGAATACAAATAATGGCTTTCAAGCCGGATTGGGGCTCATGACAAAACACAAGCTGTTCATACTGGCCGCGCGCCATTTTACCGAAAATCTGCATAATCCCGCCCCCTTCATGAAACGTCGGAAAATACTGTTAGTTCTATATTGGACAACGACAAGGCAAATTCCTTTTTTGAACAAGAGTAATAGGAAAGCTCGACGGGATAGGATTGAACAAGAGAATCGGAGAACCGGAGGGTACGAGGTACGGTTTTTAACAAGAGGAGAGGGAGTAAAGTGAGGGAACGAATGAGGCTACGGTGGCCGTGATTGTATTTGATACTTTTTGAAGCAAGTCCGCAGAACGCAAAAACGAGGGCACTACGGAAGAAGAAAATCCTCCTTCATGCCCTCTCTTGACTCTGGTTCTCTTGTTCAAAATCTCCGGCTTATCTTATAATTCTTCTGTTATTCTTTACGGAAAAAAAGGATAAAAAGTTCCTCATCATCGGCTACTACTTCGACAATAAAGCCGGCTTCTTCGCCCCAGGCACGCAGCACGGCAGCCTCCGGCAGGCGATCTTGCGCCACCGTCTCCAAGCCTTCATGCAGCGCATTAATGGCCGCCCGGCTTTCGCCATGGGCCACCACCAAGCGCCCGCCGGCGCGAAGCACTCTGGCAAATTCGCTCAACACCGCCTGCGGCTGTTCAAAATGCGGAAATACGGAATAACAAAGGATCGCATCCACACTGTTTTCCGCCTGCGGCAGCAAGGAAGCGTCCGCCTGCAAAAACAAGGCCAATTCACTGTGTTTCGCCCTAGCCCGGGCCAGCATTTCCTCCGCCACGTCAATGGCCGTCAGCTCCCCCAGCATGCCCAAGGCCTGCCGCAAATACGGCAGCATAACTCCTGTACCTGTGCCAATATCCAGCACGCGCTCTCCCGGCTGCAAAGACAACGCCGTCACAATACGCGACAGCTTGCAGGCGTCATGACGCACTTGTTCATCCCACTGCGGGGCCATTCGATTAAAAAATTCCCGGTGATTCATCAATTTGCTCCTCAAAGCCTCTAACTATCATTTAACGCACCCCGGCGCCGGACGCTCGCATTCGAGCCGACCAACCCCGCTGCTTCCAGGGAAGTTCGCCCAAGCCGCCAGCGGCTAAAGCCGCTTGCTGGCAAGTTACTTTCTTCGATACTTCTTCTAATGATGAATAGATAAACTCGTGCACCGTATACGCCGGACCAATGCGCTGCACCAGCCGTGCGGCTTCTTTGCTGCCAAAAGGCTGATGCTGATCAATGGCCGACACGTGCTTCCAGAGGGTTTCCACATCGCTGACTTTCATATCCCGGCGTCTACTGTGACGCACATACTCGCCAGACAAGGATACATGCAAATGCAGCCCTCTCACCCGGGATGCATAGATTCCCAGCGCGTCAACGGTACGCAGCACATAATCGACTGCTTCTTGCTCGTTGCGCAGTTCTTGGCAAGTATTCATTAAATGGCCTGTATCCAGCATAATGCCAGCATTAGCCCGCCCTAAACCATCAAAGAGCAATGCCGCCATACGCGGCTGGGTCAGCCGCAAGCCGGGCCACCAAAGATTTTCGAATAAAAGAGCTACCGACGCAGGCAGTTCCTGCACCAATAAGCGCACCAACTCCAGCGTTGCAGTTACAACCTCTTCATCGCTAGCGGAAAAGCGCCAATGACCGGTTTCTTCCTGTCGCACATGGGCCACATGAAGAACGACATAACGAGCGCCTGCGGCTACGGCCTGCGCCAAATTGCGCCGCCAAACCGCCAGCCACCCTGTTGGAGTATCTGCACCGTAATACAGCCTGGCATTTTCCCAGCTGCCAAACTGCCGCAGCACTTCCGCTTCGTCGCCACGCCAGAAATCAAGCCATGCCGGCCAAAAGCGCAAATGCACCCCGCAAATATGCCGTGCAGACAGCTGCGCATCGTCCCAGTCATCGCCCAAATAGGCCTCAACCCCATCTAAGCCATGGTCCGCCAGAAATCCTTCCAGACCGCCGCCCCAACTGCGCCACATTGCACAATCGTCAACATAGCTGGAAGTATTAATCAGCTGCAGCATGCCGGTCTCCTCTCTAAAAGCGCCTGCGTAATTATCGTTATAACCTTAGCAAAATAAGTTTTAAAAGTCAACGCACAGTATAAGGTAACGATAGGATGGGAATTTACATAGTTATAATCTGGCATATCAAAAAAGCCAAGAGCCGCTGGGAGGTCCCAACTAGTCTTGGCTTTTTGCCTGCAAGGGTTAAAAGTTCTGCGTAAAAGCAGCTTCTAATTTGGTATTTTTTTGCCCGCTATCAAGCGCTTTTTGGTCTTTGTAAACCAGCTCCAAAGAGTTATTTTTGCTTAGCTGATGTTTAATTCCATAGTATAAACCGCGATTGTTGTTGTCAAAATCGCTTTGTTGTCCCATATCTCCGTTTGTTTCCACCCGGAAACCGGTAAGATACACCGCGGTCTTATCGTCGAAACCATACTCCCAAGTTACCGCATACGCCCGATTATCGTTGCTGCGGTTAGACTGCGTATATTCCGCCGTCCACGTATGCTTTCCAGCCGTATACGTCCCATCAAGCGCCCAATGATTGGTGCTGCCTGCCGAGCTATCTTGGTAACGGCCCAACGTCATGCCCCATTGAAAGGGTTTCTCTTTTTGAAAGCCCGTACGAATGGCGTAAACTCGATTATCCTGCTCTCCAGCATTATCTTCCTGAACAAAAGCAGCTGTAACATCCACCTCGCCCATGGTTCCAGTCGCCGTTATACCATCTACAAAAGCGCGTTTGCCTATGTTCGATTCCGAACGACTATACAAAAGAGCCGTCGTACCCACGGTCACATCTTGACGCCCTATTTTCAGCAGCATATCCCCCGCTTGACGCGTAAAGCCGAATTGATCAATGGTCATTACGGATTTTTTATCGCCGTATACGGCGGAATCCGTGTTGTAATCCGCCAGCCCTGGCTGGGTAGCATGCTGCGCCCCAAAGCGAGCATACAAGGACCATCCTTTTCCCAGATCCGCTTCCCCTTTTAAACGCACGGAACTCATCGTCCCGGCAACATCATCGGCACCCTCGGCCGTATCTTTTTCATACTTGACGGTCACATCGCCGCTAAATTTTACCGGCTCCGCCGCCAACGCCATAGACGAAGTCGTCAACACCGTTCCCGCCGCCAACATAGCAATCCACTGCTTCATAAAATCTCCTCGCTTTTTCTTCTCTATCATTTTTTCAGCCGCTTCCGCCAACCTGCCGGTCTCTGCAGCAGCAACGCACAAGACCTTGACTAAACAATCCGTTTTCCCGCGCATCTTCGCGTTCACTCTGTTTTTCTTTGCGCTTTTGCCACTCTTCCAAACTCACCGGCACGCCGGAAGCACGAGCGCAGCAATACACGCAGTTGCGCCCCTCCCGCTTCGCCTGGTAAAGCGCCTTATCCGCTCCCAGCAAAAAAGGATCCGCCTGGCACTCCTCTCCCTTTTGCAGCGTATGCAAGCCAATGGAAACCGTAACTCCTTCAATGCGCACGCCTTGGTATAAAAAGCAATGCCGGCTGACTTTTTGTAAGATTTCCAAGGCCTTGCGCGCCGCTTCCTCCGCACTAACGCCCGGTAAAATTATGGCAAATTCTTCGCCCCCTATGCGGGCCGCCATCTCTCTGGGAGATACCGCTTCGGCCAGCAATTTCCCCATGCCTTGCAGTACGCAATCGCCGCCGGGATGACCGTAGGTATCGTTGATTTTTTTGAAGTAATCAATATCCAACATCAGCAGCGACAACGGACGACTGCAATCTTTGGCTACAGGAAGCTCTACCTGCAAGTGCTCAAAAAAGTATCTGCGGTTAGACAAGCCTGTGAGCGGATCCACCAAAGCCAGCTCCCGCATGCGCCGATAAGCCTCTTCCAAATCCACCGTCCGCCGGTTGAGCTCCTGCTCACGCAAGCGGATGCGCCGTATCATCCATTGCAAATCACGCGACAAGCGAAGTAAGTCATCCTCATCGGCGGCATCCGCCATTTCATTAGGAAGAACAGGCAAGTCAGCCAGTTCTCCTTTTTTCACATGCTCGCACCAAGCGTGTATCCGCGTCAGCGCGCGGCCCCAAAGCCACGGAACGCCCACTGAAGCTGCCAAAAAAGCCAGCAGGCAAGCCGCACCCAAAGCCAACGAAAAGGTTGCTTCCAATTGCCGATGCTCCCGCAGCACTCCGCCCGCCAGGAAATAGAAAAGCAATAACGGCCCTAGCCCTGTTGTCAGGCAAAGCAGCCGCAGCTTGCCCCGCCCGGTCACGAATGTTTTTCTCCGCAGCCTTGGCCGCAACCGCCGCAGCCGCCACGGCAGCCGCCTGAAGCAGTGCCGGACTGTGCGCAAGCGCAGCCATCTTCACCGCGAAGCTTGCGCACACCCAGCCAGGCAAAGTACGCTGCAGCCCCAGCGCCGATTAGATATACCAGAAGATCATTCATACTTTCTCCTTCTTTCCGCAAGAAGCGCTTAACCGCCTAGACCTAGCAACAAGCCTCCTTGATAAACAAGAAACGCCATGAGCCACGCCAAGGTCATCGAGTAAGCCACGCTAAACCCAGCCCACTTCCAAGAATTCATTTCCCGCTTGATTACCGCCACAGTGGCTAGGCACGGTGAGTAAATCAAGCAGAAAACCATAAGCGAAACCGCAATTAACGGACTAAACGAAGGATCTGCAGCCAACACTTCTTGGAGCGGCGCCATTTCTTCATCATCCGCTTCTACGCTATAAATCGTCGCCAAGGTACTCACCATAACTTCTTTAGCGGCAAAGGCGCTGAACAAACCCACGCCGATCTTCCAATCAAAACCAAGGGGCTTAATCACAGGCTCAATAGCATGCCCCAAGGCGCCTGCATAACTTTGCGCCAAAAGTTCTGTGGATTTTTCTTTTTCCAACTTGCCTGTTGCTTCATCCGCTTCTTTTTTTAGCAAAACGTACTGCGCCGCAAAGGACGATAATTTTTCTTTACTGAACGTTTGGGGAGCCGCTTTAGCGGCGTCCTGCTCTGCAGTCTTACCCGTTTCGGCAGCAGGTTCCGCAACTTCGGCATCCTTTTTACCGGTAGTTTTTCCAGCGGCATTAGCCGCCTCAGCGCCTTCGTCTTCAGCCTCTTCAGCTGAAGACAGCTCTTCTACCAACGCATTGAATTCTTCATTTTCTTCAACAGCCGTTATACCCAGCGGCAGCAGCACCTGATTTTGAATCTGCTCTTCATAGCGAGTTTCCAGAGCCGCCTGCAAGGCTTCGTACTTGCTGTTGACATCCTCGTTTTGCGGATAGTTTACGCCGAACCAAACCAGAATCGAAGCTGCCAAAATAATCGTGCCTGCTTTGCGCAAATAGATCATGCTGCGCTCCCACATGTGAGTCAGCACGCTGCGCAGCGTCGGCATATGGTATGGAGGCATTTCCATAACAAACGGCTCCGTATCTCCTGGAAATAATGTTTTCCGAAACAAGAAGGCCATGCCGATGGCTAAAGCAATGCCTAAAATATAAATGCCAAAAAGTACTGTTCCGGCCATGTCCTCCGTAAAGAAAGCGCCGATCAGCAAGGTATACACAGGCAGTCTGGCGCTGCAGCTCATAAGCGGCGACACCAGGATGGTAATATAGCGGTCTTTTTCATTTTCCAGCGTCCGCGCCGCCATTACCGATGAAACATTGCAGCCGAAGCCCAGCAGCATGGGAATGAAAGACTTACCATGCAACCCAAAACCGCGCATCACCCGGTCCATGACAAAAGCCGCCCGGGCCATGTACCCGGAATCTTCCAGCAGAGCAATTGCAAAGAATAACAGTAGAATATCCGGCAAAAAGCTGATCACGCTGCCTACGCCGCCAATAATGCCGTCTACCAGCAAAGACCGTAAATTTCCATCCGGCAAGGCCTCTCCCACGGTGCTTCCTAACCAGGAAACGCCTGTGTCCAAGAAGTCTTTGGGGATCTCCCCTATTGTAAAAACAAGATTAAATAAAAGCCACATAAGTGCAAAGAAAATAGGCAGACCCAAGACACGATGCGTCACAATGCTGTCAATACGATCCGAGAGCGTACGAGTCTCCTTACGATCTTGTTTCAGGCAAGCGCCGTAAATTTTTCCGACTTTGCGATACCGGCAGCCAGCAATGTAGGTGTCAAGTTCTTCATTCAAAGCGCTTTGCAGTTCCCGACGCTGCCGCTCGGCCTCTAAAACCACTTTCTCGCCGCCCGCAAGCAAGCGAAGCTGCGCCGCAACATCGTCATCATTTTCCAAGAGTTTTACCGCCAGCCAGCGCGCAGGAAACGGCGAATCCAAATCTGCCAGTTTAGCTCCAAGCGCCTCTAAAACCTGTTCCACCTGCTCGCCATAATCGACTCGGATGCCTGCAGTTTCTACGGCAGCCGTTTTTTCTACGGCAGCCAGCAGGGCATCCATCCCCTGTTCCTGGCGTCCTACCGTAGGTACCACAAGTACTCCCAGCTGCGCCGACAAGGCCTTCAGATCATATACCAAGCCTTGTTTTTCCGCCATATCCGCCATGTTAAGCGCCAACACCAAGGGCCGTTCCAGTTCCAATAACTGCAGCGTCAAATACAAGTGTCGTTCTAGATTCGCCGCATCGGCTACATCAATCACTACATCCGGCTTATCTTGGACAATAAAATTTCGCGCAACCACTTCTTCCAAGGAATACGCCGTCAGGCTGTATGTACCTGGCAAATCAACCAGTACCGCCTCCCGCGAGCCAATCCGGCAATAGCCCTCTTTTTTTTCCACCGTTACGCCGGGATAATTGCCTACATGCTGCCGCGCCCCGGTAAGCGCATTAAATACGGTAGTTTTTCCCGCATTAGGATTGCCCGCCAAGGCAATTGTCAGTCGTTCTTCGTGCACCTTGAAGCCCCCTCGTTTTCCAGTTCTACGCAAATAAACGCTGCTTCGCGTTTACGAAGCGATAAATTGCAGCCTTTTACTTTAATTTCCATGGGATCCCCCAGCGGCGCAAATTTGCAAACCTCTATGGCCGTGCCGCCTACCATGCCCATATCCACAATGCGCCGTTTAACGGAGCCGCCTCCATTCACGGACACAACAATTCCTTTTTCTCCCGGTTGAAGCAAATGCAGCTCTTTAGTCATTGTTTTTCGCCCCCTTTTCTTCTTGTCTTTGTCTGCAAACGCAGCGATGTCCGCAACCGCGCCCCCCGCAATTCCCGCCGCAAGCGCACTCGGACTTATGCTTTGGCAACTCTTTCTTACTATCAGCCATCACTATACCTCTTTCCTTGATTTAGATAATCATTCTCACTGTTTATGGCAAAAAAAAGATGGTCCGCAGGATACGAACGCCACTCTCGTTCTCTTTGCACAACCGGCCGAAAAGCCTTCACTGCTTCCGGATCAAACTGGCTGCCGCTGCAACGGCATAACTCTTGCCAAGCCTCTTTGGCAGAAACCGCTTTTCGATACGAACGTGCGCTGGTCATGGCGTCATAGGAATCCGCCACTGCAATTAATCGACTGGCCAAAGGAATGTCTGTACCGCACAGCCTGTCCGGATAGCCGGTGCCGTCAAAGCGCTCATGACGATGACGTACAATGCGCGCCACCTGTTGAAACGAACTGATACGCCGCAAAATTTGCCAGCCAATCACCGGATGCCGCTGTACAACGGCAAATTCTTCCGCCGTCAAACGCGCAGGCTTATTCAAAATCGCATCAGGAATGCCAATTTTTCCTACGTCATGCAAATGAGCCGCTATCTGCAGTTCTTCTATTTGCGCTGCATCCAGACGCAAATGAGTTCCCATAACCATCGCCAATTCGCCCACACGGTGGGAATGTCCATAGGTATTGCCGTCTTTGGCGTCAATGGCGCTGGCCAGCGCTTCCGTCAATTCCCGCACCACACACTCAACGCCGAATCCGCAAAAGGCTTTCTCTTTTTCACCGCCCGAGGCAAAGAGCATATTGTAATACCTCCACATCCGGCAAACCGCACCTCAATAATTCCTTGGCGCGCTCTTTCAGACGTTCCCAGCGCTGCATACGCTCTAAGGACGGTTTCGGATCCCCATATACATGCCAAAGTCCCCCGCCGCTGCGCCCTTCCTGGCTCAGCCCCATAAAACCCAACACATCTTTCAAAGGAATGCCTAAAAACAAGCCCATTTCATGAGGCACCTCCTGACGAAAACGCATGGTCAACCGATCCAACTGCGTTGCCAAGGTCGCCCCAGGATCATAGCCGCAATAGTGCAGCAGCGCCGCATGCTCAGCCCGGCGAAAACACGCTTCCAAAACTTCCGGCCGAAAAAAGAACAGCACCGCGCCATTATCCCATAATCGCAGTACTCGCCACTGCAACGGCAAGCCTTTCAAAACGCTCCAGTGATGCCGGCGCCACCAGGTCCAAAGCGCTCGCTGGCGATTATCCCGGAGACATAAAATCGTAGCTTCCTTTTCGCCTGCCAGGGTCGGCGCCAGCTCCACCGCCAGCCAGGAAGCTAATTGGTTCACTTCGCCGCGACTTTCCATGCGCACATCCCCTCCCCGCACTGAATGATTTCTCCTGCCGCTTTTTCCGGCGGCTTGTCGCAAAACACCTGTACGCAGCCACAGCGGCTGCATTTGAATTCTACGCAGCGCACCAGGCCGCGCCCTAGCAACTTTTTGCAGCATAAACACCGTAATTCCTTCATAGCCGCCCGCTTTGCTCCTTTCGTGCCAAAAACAAGAGTCCCGAAGCATGCCAAAACACACTTCGGGACTCTAGGTCCTCTACCAACACTTTCCCCCGCTATGTTGCAAGAAAAATTGTTTTGTGAAGCTTGTCGTTTATGAGTTTGATAATTATTTTCAATTGAATTTTATAAAACCATCTATGCTTTGTCAACATCTAATTGAAATTTATTATCACCGACAAGCTTACGCTTTCTCTTTTGCAGCCAAATACGCAATCGCCGCATGAGCCGCCGCATTCCCTTCACCTACAGCTACCGTAATCTGCCAGGGCTTGCCTGTGCAATCGCCCGCGGCAAACACACCGGGAACCGAGGTTTTCTGCAGGTGCGAGACTTTAATCGCATCCTTGCAAAGTTCAACTTCCGCCAATAAATTTTCTACCGGATCGGTTTCGCGTAAAATAAAGATCCCGTCCGCCTCGACGCTCCCTTTGGTATGCTCCAGCACCAAACGTTCTTCCTTGGACGCCACGCCTTTCGGTTTGCCACTGCAAATCTGCACTGAAGGCGGCAGCGAGCCTACCGGCTTGTACTGCGGGAAATAGAAAACTTTCCTGCAAATTTCGCTCAAAAAGACTGCTTCGTGTTCCGCCTCGGCGGCGTAAGCCACTACAGCCACTTCTTTTTCTCGGTACAACATGCCGTCGCAAGTGGCGCAATAGCTGACGCCCTGTCCCAACAAGCCTTTTTCGCCTGCTAAAAGCTCCGCTGGTGACACGCCGATGGCTAAAATCACCGTCTTCGCCTCATATACGTCCTGCGGCGTCAAAAGAGTAAACACATCTCCGGGAAAAATCTGCGTGACCTTTTCTTTCACCAGCACCGGCCCGGCTGCTAAGCAATGCTCCGCCATGCGCTCCATCAGCTCTTTACCGCTCAAATTCGGCAGTCCCAGGTAATTGGGAACCTCGGCCGCCCGCTGCAGCTTGGCGCTGAAACCCATATGTTCAAAAATCACAACGCTTTTATTGCGAACCCGCGCCGTCAGCGCTGCCGAAAGTCCCGCCGGACCGCCGCCAACTACGGCCACATCATACACTTGTTTTTCCATCTATTTTCCCTCCTTGAGATGCTTATCGTATAAGCACCTTTTCTTCTTTCATAATTATTCTTTGTATGTTTATTTCGCGGCTCTGCAGCGAGAATCCTTCTCCGTAGAGCCAGACGAAGGTATTCTTACGCTGATATTTTAACAATCTTCAGCAGCGCCAAGATCAAATAAACCTTTTATAAGTCAGCACGAAACCGCCAAATCCGACCAAGCGCTATTTCCTGCATCCCTTTTACCTATAGCTATCCGGCGCAAAGTTTACAAAGTACCCCCTCGATTTCGGCCTGCATAGCAATTTGTTGTATCAAGTTTTTGATGTTTTTTTCAAAAATACACTTGACTTTCTTCACGAGAGCATCTTATAATAAGGCCAATGGTCTTGCATACAGAAAACACGATGCACGGGAAGCCTACTGTTCCTATCGCACAGAAAGCCGGCGGTTGCTGCGAGCCGGAGGATAGAACGTATGGTTCCGCCCGGAAGTGTCTGACGAAGAGTCAGTACGGGTTCCGCCCGTTAAAGCGGTTCGAGGTGGTCGCTGTTTTAACCTAGGAAAACACGACACAAGTTGGGTGGCAACGCGGGAATCAATCCCGCCCCTTCACGGGGGCGGGATTATTTTTTTTACCTCAGTAACTTTAAATTTTATTTTTGGAGGGGTTAGATCATGATGAAAGTACTTGTTAGCGATCCGGTATCGGAAAAAGGGGTGGCTCTGCTTAAAGAGCAATTTGAAGTGGATGTAAAAACCAAACTGCCTGTGGAAGAACTTATTCGCATTATTCCTGAGTATGACGGATTGGTTGTACGCAGCGAAACCAAAGTTACCGCTCCGGTTCTGGATGCAGCGGTAAAACTCAAGGTCATCGGCCGCGCCGGCGTCGGCGTCGACAACATTGACGTAGAGTACGCCACCAAGAAAGGCGTCATTGTCCTTAATGCGCCCGAAGGCAACACCATGGCCGCCACGGAACATTCCGTCGCCATGATGATGTCCATGGCCCGCAACATCCCCCAGGCTCACGCCACCATGCAGGAAGGCAAATGGGAACGGGGCAAATTCATGGGCGTTGAGCTGCGCGGCAAAACGCTGGGCATTCTCGGCCTTGGCCGTATCGGCACCGGCGTAGCCAAGCGCGCCCTGGCTCTGGAAATGCGTGTTCTCGCGTACGATCCCTTCATTAATGTCGAAGCCGCTCAAGCCTTGGGCATTGAAGTAGCCGAAATGGATGAAATTTTCGCCCAGGCTGATTTCATCACCTTACATTTGCCGAAAACCAATCAAACCAAAAACCTGATCACCAAAGACGTTTTTGCCAAAATGAAAAAAGGCGTTCGCATTGTTAACTGCGCTCGAGGCGGCGTCATTAATGAAGCCGATTTGGCCGCAGCCGTACAAGAAGGCATTGTCGCCGGCGCTGCCATTGACGTTTTTGAAAGCGAGCCGATTCAAGAAGGCAATCCGCTCATCGGCCTGCCTAATGTCATTGTAACGCCTCATTTGGGCGCTTCTACCGTAGAAGCCCAAGTCGGCGTGGCCGTCGATGTGGCGCACGGCATTGTCGCCGCGCTGAAAGGCGAGCCTGTCACCACCGCCGTCAACATGGCCGCTATCCCGGCGCATGTCCTTAAAAAGCTCCGCCCCTATCTCAACCTGGCCGAACGCATGGGCTGCCTGGCGGTACATTTGGCTGAAGGCCGCATGACTGCCATTCAAATCGAGTACAACGGCGATATTGGCGATGTGGACACCCGCATGCTGACCACCGGCGTACTAAAAGGCTGCCTCAATCCGATTCTGCAAGAAGCCATCAACTACGTCAACGCTCCTGGCCTGGCGAAAGCTCGCAACATTGAAGTCAAAGAAATTAAAACGAAGGAAGCGGCTAACTTCGCCAACCAAATTACGGTCCGCCTGATTACTGACAAGGGCGAACACAGCGTCTCCGGCACCCTCTTCGGCAAAGCGGAAGCGCGCATCGTCATGATCGACGGCTATCGCGTTGATGTACAGCCCGGCGGCTGGCTCTTAACCTGCCCCCACGTCAACCGCCCCGGCATTATCGGCAAGGTTGGCACCATGTTGGGCGAAGAAGGCGTCAACATTTCCAGCATGCAAGTGGGTCTGACCGAAGTAGAAGGCACCAGCATCATGGTGCTGGGCGTTGACAGCGACGTTCCTAACGCGGTTCTGCTCAAGCTCAAAGGCATTGACGGCATTTATGACGCCAAGCTGATTAATTTCGACGCTCGCTAAGACACTGCGATGATTGATTTGCAAGCATTTACCGGCGTACGTCCTCTGCCGGAGGCGGCAGCCGCTATCGCGGCGCCGCCGGCGCAGGACCTGGACGCTGCCGCCGTTCGCCACGAAGCACAAACACACCCGCTTAGTTTCTTGCGGGTAACACGCAGCGACGCTTTTGGAGACGACACGAGCTACCAGATGGCGCGAAAAAACCTGGACGCTCTGCTGCAGCAAGGACTGCTCCAGCAAGATGCCTCCCCTTGTCTCTACTTATACCATCATCACACAGAAGAAGAAGCGCATATTGCTCTGATTGGCCTATTGCCTGCTACTACCGTCTTGGATCTGGCAGAGGCGGACGAAAAACTGGCCGCTAAGCAAGCCGCGCATATTTTGGCGACCGAGGCTCATACAAGCCTGCCCGTCCTGACCTATACGGCTACACGCCAAAGCGAACTGCTTCTTGGAGCTATCGTCGCCAGCCGTACGGCTGCATATGATTTCTTCACGCCCGACGGACACAACCACACCTTATATGTAATTGACGACGCCGACGATATTGCCGCGTTGCGCTCCATTCTTGCCGGCGCGAATCTTCAAATCGCCGCGGGGGCGCATCTTATCACCGCCGCAAGACAAGCCGCGCAGGCGCCTAACAGTCCGACGACAAGCGCCTTTTTTCCAGTGCTGTTGACGGCCTTGCCGCCTTACCTCAAAAAGCCCGAAGCCTTTGGCTTTCTTGACGCTTTAGTTCTGCATTTATTGTAAATTTTAAGGAGGTTTCTATTATGAGCGATCGTATTTTCAACTTTAACGCCGGCCCGGCCGTACTACCTTTGGAGGTGCTCCAAGAAGCCCAAGCCGATTTTCTTAATTATAAAGGAACAGGCATGTCCATCACAGAAATCAGCCATCGTTCCAAAGCCTATGAAGAAGTAAACACCCAGGCAGAAGCCGACACCAAAGAACTGCTCGGTCTTGGCGACGATTACCGCGTCCTCTTCCTGCAAGGCGGCGCCAGCACACAGTTTGCCGCTATTCCCATGAACTTCCTGCCCCAGGGCGCTACCGCCGACTACATTCTGACCGGCTCCTGGTCGGAAAAAGCCTTAAAAGAAGCGCAGCTCCTAGGCAATACCCATGTTGCCGCGACTACGGCCGACGGCAATTACAAGCGCATTCCTAAAATGGAAGAAATCAAGCTCAGTGAAAAGCCAGCCTATGTGCACCTTACCTCCAATAACACCATCTACGGCACCGAATGGCAGCAGTTCCCCACCTTTGGCGATGCGCCTTTGATTGCCGACATGTCCTCGGACATGCTCAGCCGTCCTTTTGACGCCACCAAGTTTGCCATGATCTATGCGGGCGCCCAGAAAAACCTCGGCCCTGCAGGGGTTACTCTGGTCATCCTGCGCCAAGATATGATTGAGCGCTGCCCTAAAAACATTCCGACCATGCTGCGCTACGACATCCATGCCAAGAAAGATTCCCTCTATAACACACCACCGGCTTTCTCGGTCTACATGGTGCACCTGGTCTTGAAATGGCTGAAGAAAAACGGCGGCCTCACCGCTATGGCCGAACGCAATCAGGCTAAAGCCAAGCTGGTATACGACGTCATCGACGCTGCGCCGGGCTTCTTCAGCGGTCATGCGGACAAAGACAGCCGTTCTTTAATGAACGTCACCTTCCGCCTGCCTTCAGAAGATCTCGAAAAGCAGTTTGTCGCCGAAGCTACGGCTGCTGGCCTGGGCGGCCTCAAAGGCCATCGCTCCGTCGGCGGCCTGCGCGCTTCCATCTACAACGCCATGCCCCAAGCGGGCTGCCAAGCGCTGGCTGATTTCATGAAAGAATTCCAGCGTAAAAACGGCTAAGAAAAACGAATAAATTGAACAGGAGTAGAGGGAGTCAAGGGAGGGCACGGAAGAGGGTTACCTATTAAAATAGGCTCCTGCTTTCTTAGCTTCAAAACTCTTGTTAGCTACATTTACCAAAAAGGAACTGCGTCTAACTGATTAAAGTTAAACGCAGTTCCTTTTATGATTTAAGAGCTCAAACTTCACATTCCTCTCACGAGCCCTCCCTCTACTCCCTTTACTCTTGTTAAAAACCCGTATCCATAACCCTCATGCGAGCCCTCTCGCGACTCTGGTTCTCTTGTTCAATCCTGCCCCGTCAACCCATCGTTGTTTCTATTTCCGCTTCTGCTTTAAACGCAGGAAAAGCTCCACCAGCATGGGATCGAACTGGCGACCGCTATAGTCCCTCAGCTCTTGCAGCGCCGCTTCTTCGCTCAAGGCCTTACGGTAAGGACGATCACTGCGCATGGCGTCGTAGGCGTCCACTATCGCCAATATCCGGCATTCCAGCGGAATTTCATCCCCTTTTAAGCCGATAGGGTAACCGCTGCCGTCCCACCATTCGTGATGCCGTAAAATGCTCTCCGCAATCGGATGCAGATCCGGCGCCACCTGGGCAATGCGATGACCAATCGCCGGGTGTTCCTTCATTAAAAAGAATTCTTCATCATCCAGGCGTCCCGGTTTAAATAAAATGCGGTCCGGAATCCCCACCTTGCCGATATCATGGAACTTGGCCAATAGCCGCAGATCCATTAAACGGCTCTCCGCCAAACCCAGGGATCGTCCCATAGCTTCCGCCCATTCCTGCATGCGGTCCGCATGGCCTTCGGTAATATAGTCCCTGGCTTCCAGCAGCTTCATCACCGTCTGGACGATAGCGCTTTTGGCGCTGCGTCCGCTATGCAGTTTTTCGCGATACATATGGTTTTCCGCTTCTTTATAGCATTGCAGTACGCCGTCTTCACCGCCGCGGCCGTCCAAAGCATAGCCAACAGACACGCTTAAAGAAACGCCGCGGCTTTTCTCTTCGGCTTCATGCTCATTATACCAACTGAGGCGTTGCTGCAATTGCCGCGCATAATGGCTAACTTCTTCACGTGTCGTATTAGCAAAGACCACAGCAAACTCATTGCCTCCAATGCGATGCACCAAGGCATCTTCCGGCATAACCTGGCGAATGAGCTCCGCCGTTTGCATTAATAAAACATCGCCCACTTCAATGCCCAACGTATCGTTGACCAGCTTCAGACCGTCAATGTCGCAAGTAAGAATGCCCACTGGCGCATAGTGGCTCTGCCCATAATTCTGCAGCACCGTCTCAAAATAAAGGCGATTATGGAAGCCTGTCACCATATCATACATGCTCAAGTAATTTAGATGCTCTTCCATCTGTTTGCGCGACGTAATATCCTCATATGACACAACAACCCGCAAAGGTCCTTCGTCGGCAAAACGATTGGCCTCCACCCGAAACCATTGCATCGTTTCATCGCCGTTATCGAAAGGAAGCTCCATCGAAAATGTCTCTTCATCGCCTTCGAGAATATTGCGAATGCCATGGCTTAAAGCAACCGACCATTTGCGCTGTCGTTCGCCCGCACGCCGCTGTACAAATTCCACAAAATCAATACCAAGAACTTCCTTGGCTTTCAGATTGTAAACCATGCGCGACCGGCGATACCAAGCCTTGTTTCCATATACGACCCGCCCATTTTCATCCAGCACGGCAATATACAAGCGCATCGCATCCAAAGTCGAAGTAATCAAGCGTTCCTTTTCTTTTAGTTCTTGCTCCGCTTCCCGCCGTTGCCGCCGTGCAGTCACGTCGCCCAACTCACGCTCCAACGCCGGCAACAGCCGCAGCATCTTACCCTTAGGAATGAAATCATGCGCCCCGGCGCGCATCAATTCCACCGCCGCTTCTTCGCCAATGGCGCCAGACTGAATCAAAAAGGGAATATCCTGGCCGGAAGCTTGGAGGATTTCCAACGCCTCTACGCCGCTGAATCCAGGCAGCGCATAGTCCGATAAAATCACCTCCCAGGTTCGCTCCTGCAAGGCAGCCTGCATTTCCTCCCGCGTTTCCACCCGCAAAGCATCCGGCTCATAGCCGCCTCGACGCAGCTCCCGGATTAAAAGCAGCGCATCATCTTCATTATCTTCCACGATGAGAACGGCCAGCTTCTTCTCATTCATACCCCGTCCCTCCTCAGCGGCGGCTGTTCATTGAGAACCAGCCAATATAAGCCTAACTGTTGCACCGCTAAAATGAACTGATTAAAATCGACTGGCTTGCGTATGTAGCTGTTAGCTCCCAAAGCATAGCAGCTGGCCAAGTCCTGCTCCTCCTTGGAGGAAGTCAGTACAACCACAGGCAGCAACCTTGTGGCCTCTGTTTCCCGAATACAGCGCAACACTTCCAAGCCATCCACCTTGGGCAATTTTAAATCCAACAAAATAAGCTGCGGCACATGAAAAGGATCCCTCTTGGCATAACTGCCTTTTGCTAATAAAAAATTCAAAGCTTCCGCACCATCACGTACTACCTCGATGCGATTTAAAATATTATTCTTTCGAAAAGCCCGTTGCGTCAGCAGTTCATCGTCCGGATTATCCTCGACCAATAAAATGAATGGATCCTGTCCCATGCCCCATCCCTCCAGCTCAACTGCGTTTTTTACAAATCAATGCGTATCCTGTATTAGCCGCTAGCTTTACTATTACTCCTAAATATTTTCTCATTTCGCTTCACACTTTGAAAAACCCTGCTGCCAAACAAGAGGAAGGCAACAAAAAACAGCGAATACTTTAAGCATTGGTATTGCCAAGAAGCATTTATCGAAAGGGGTCTAATGACTATGAAACCATTGGATTTTCACATTCCCGCTTCACAAGCATTGGAAATTTTACAAAAGGGGGCTTTCCTGACGACACAAAGCCAAGGGAAAGTCAACACGATGACAATTGGCTGGGGCAGCGTCTCCTTCCTCTGGCGCAAGCCCATGTTTCTCGTTATGGTTCGCCCTTCCCGCCATACTCATGGCATGATCGAAGCCGCCAAAGAATTTACCGTCACCCTGCCGCTGGATGACCAGCTAAAAGAAGCCTTGGCTTTGTGCGGCAGCAAATCTGGGCGGGATATGGATAAATTGGCTGCCGCCGGCCTGACTGCACTGCCCGGGCAGAAAATTTCCACGCCGGTTATTGCGGGCAACTGCATCCACTATGAATGCAAGGTTGTCTACCGCCAAGATATGGACCAAGACGCACTGGCTGCTATGCTGCAGCATTCCTGCTACGCCAGCGGCGACTACCACACCTTGTACTACGGCGAAATCGTCGCCTGCTACCAGACGGAAAAATAAGAACGGGGTTACGAAAATTCAAACAAGAGTAAAGAGAGTAATCGGAGGGTACGACAGAGGGTTACGAAATACTATAAAAAGCATGAAAAAGGAAGGTCCAAAATGGCCTTCCTTTTTTCGTATGTAGAAGTGATTTTTGAATACCCTGTTTAACCAAAAACCGTCTAGCTCCCTTAAATGTCCAGAGAGATTGCCACGCTGGCGCTCGCAATGACGCACAAGGCAGCCTAGCACTGTCGTTGCGAGAAGCATAGCGACGCGGCAATCTCTCCGTTCATTCCTGATTTTTTATAAAATTTATGCCCTCCCTTTACTCCCTCTACTCCTGTTAAAAACCGTCCCCTAGCGCACGCCGATGTTGCGGTACACCTGGCGTCGTTTCCAGAACTGGCTGCGAAACAGGCGGCTGCGACTGTCCCAAAAGTCAAAAACAATGGCGTCTTTTTTTCCGGCCGAGGGCCGCATAATGCGTCCCACTTCCTGTTCCACCGCAGCCGCCGCCCGCTTGGGCGTCGCCAAAAACAAGCGGTCCAAATGAGTCAAATCCAGACCTTCCCGGGCCAGCTGCGTAGCTAAAAGAATATCTACCTGCCGCGCCTGGGCACGCTCCATAATTTCCTGGCGCTGGCTTTTTTTTAAATCCGCCGTCAATACCTCCACCGTCAAATCCGGCAAGGCCTCCTGCAGCCATAACGCCAGTTGGCGCAAATGCTCTTTGCGTTCGGAAAGAACCAGACTGAAATGCCCCGGCGCTTCACGGCGCAGCGTATCGACAATCAAACGGTTTCGTTCATTATTGGCAGTCAGATACGAAAGCGCTTTGGCGTACTGCAGGCGGTCCTCCTCCATAAAATCGTCAGCCAGCTCAAACTCGGTTTCCACTACCACCAATTGCGGCGAAAGCGTGCCGGTTTGGCAACGGCCAATTACATGAAGCACAGGCCCCCCTGCCGCCACAATCATGGGGGTTAAGCCGTCCTCTCGCTGCGGCGTTGCGCTGGCCCACAGACGATACAAGGCCGCAAAGCGCCCCACCGTACGATAGAAGCTGCCAGCCGCCAAATGATGCGCCTCGTCAACAAAGACCGCCCCAAAGGCTTTTTCCAGCGGCTGCAAATCCGCTTTCGCCAAGGTCTGCACCAACGCTAAGGTCAGATGAGACCCTAAGGCAACCTTGCCCTCGGCAATTTCGCCGATTTGTTCATCCGTCAGCCCCAGGCACTCCATCGCTCGCTGCCGCGTTTGGTTCAACAGCTCCTTCGTATGGGTCACCCACAAGGCCGGTTGGCCGATACGCGCCATAGCCTCCAGCATAATAATCGTCTTGCCGGAGCCGCAAGGAGCCACTACGCCTCCCTGGCGTCCCTGCAAGAGGGCCGTCACGGCGCCTTCTTGATACGGCCGCAGGCAAATGCCGGATTGGAACGCCACCGGGTCTTTCAAACAAGTACGATTATCCCAGCTGGCTTCGACCTGCTGCCTGCCCAAATGGTAGCGCAGCGTCCGCGCATAGCCCCGGGGCAGCGTCAAGGTCTGACCGCGCCATTTATAAAGTTGAATATCCTTCGGCTTGCCCCAGACGGAATAGCCATGCCTTCGCGCCGCCTGGTACTCAGGGTTGGCCAAGGTCAAATCCTGCAGCACCGCTTCCATTAACGTCGGGAACTGCCGTATACCTGATACTTTCAGTCCCTGGTCCACGCAAATCCGCACCATGCCGCCCCTCCTTTTCCCTGCAAAATCTTTCTATGTCTCATTATAATATGCAAGAGTCCGGAAGAAAAGCATTTTCGAACATATTTTCTCTTTAACTTAAAGGCTGTAAGGTCCGCTGCCGCTTGGCAAAGACGGCAATTTGGTCATAGCCAACCGATTGGGCATAGGCGGCGGCTTCTGCGATATAACGACCGCAGTCTTCGGGCTGGTGTGCATCAGACGACAAAATGACCGGCAGTCCCTGCGTCCGCGCTTCTTTCAGGAAATCCGGATACGGCGATATTTCTTCAATAGGATACCGATACAACGTACCGGTATTAATATCCGCCGCCATATCCGCCGCCTTCAGCGCCGCCACAGCCTGCTTCACATACGGCAACGCATCGAAAGTCGGCAAATGCTTGAACAAGCGAATGTTGAAGGGATGACCCAGCACATCATATAGGCCGGAAGCCGCTAGATTCTTAATCGCCTCTACATACTGCCGATACAAATCCTCCAGATTCTTCGTGTCCCACACCTTCATCAATGCCGAAAAGTCGTAACCCCAGCCTTCGAGAAAATGCACAGACCCAATGACATAATCAAACTGATATGAGCCCAGCACCTTGGCCACTTGGGCCTGATCGTTAAAATTACAGACCTCTATACCGGTTTTCACCGGATACCCCAGCGCTTTGAGTTTATCCATAAAGGTCAAGTACTCTTCGAGGCGATAGCGGAATTTGCCCTTCTTCAGCCATTCCTTTTGAAAGCGGCCAATCTCCGAATCGTCCAAAATCAAGTCTTGTTCGTAGAGCGGCTGAAACTCTACAAAAGTATGACTATGTTCGGAAATACCAATCTCGTCAATGCCCCTCTTGGCGGCATGCTCAAAAAAGCCTTTTACCCATTCCAAATCATAGCTGCCATATTCAAAATGCATGTGATAGTCAATACGCATTGTCCATTCCTCCTCGCCGTATCTCGGGTATAACGTTTTATGTTTCGCCTGTTTTGCGGCAATCTCCTGCTTTGAAAAAGGAACGAAACACAGAGCATTCCTGTAATATCTAAAAACGGTATTTGAAAAAAGAGACGCCCGGCAATACAATAACAATGTGCTGACCCGACAAGATAGGCACAAGT
>SAAJ01000066.1 GCA_009929485.1 Negativicutes bacterium | reverse complement strand
TAATTGGACTTGCTTTGGATTAGATTTTCAAAATGCCCGTGCCAAGGTTTAGTTGTGGAATTTTATTCGATGGATTTAAGGACTTTATGAGAACACTCCAGTAATGAAGCGAGAAAACTCATTAAAGGCGGCAATTTCAACGGTACAAGATCCAGACAGCTGCTCTTCCATGTTTTTCAACACCGAGTCCGGCAATTTGCCCCGATAGGGGCCGATGACAGATTCCCGATACTCACGAGCCGCTTCTTCTGGATTCAAGTTGGCCACTACCAAACCGGGTACTTCGGCAATAGCAACGCCCTTGCCATCCAAATCACGTCCAAATACATCCTGTAAATTAGAAGCCGGATCGGTACTAACCAAAAGCACCTTTTTGCCAGCGTCAGCCAAGGATACCGCCGTGGCACAAGCGGTGGACGTCTTGCCTACACCGCCTTTACCGGTAAAGAACAAATACTTGAGCCCCATTGCCACGTTGGCTTGATATAAAGGAAAGCTCTTCATTAGCAGCATCCTCCGTCACCGCAGCAGCAAGAAGAAGACGCCTTTTTCGCCGGTTGCAGATCGCTTTCCTGCAGGCCAAACCAGGCTGCCACTTCCGCTGTTGCCGGATAGCCGCCGGTTTGCTTAAGCTCGTCACCTACATAAATGGCAGGCAATGCTTCTACCCCTTTTTCCTGCAGCAGTTTGCTGATTTCTTTATTCTCCACAAAGGCTTGGGGAACCGTGGAAAGGTTGAACCGTTCTACGGTTACGCCTTTTTTAGCCAGCAAGTCCAGCATGGTCGACACCCGCAGCAACTCAGGGTTGACGCTCGGACCGCAAACACCCGTAGAACAACACATAGCAGGCTCAAAAAACGTAATTTTTTTCATGCTTACACAGCTCCTTTATGACTTGATTTTTCTTGTAGATACTTTCTGGAGGAAGTCAAGCAATTACCCCACTCCACTTGATGATTCAATAGGGAAGACAAATCTTCTTGATTTCAACCTCTCTTTATATTTGCAAAACCGAATATACTCATATGGTACTGTTCACTATGGCCTTTGTCAATAGCATTTTCATCATTCTACGGCTGTATACCATAGAGCCTTCCGAAGACCTCACCCACTGATAAAGCGATACACTTTATACCCAGTCATCACAATAATCAGGATACCGAAAAGCTGTTTCAACCGATCGCTAGGCAAGAATACACTAGTAACCTTTGCACCAATAAAAGAGCCAACCGCTCCTGCAATGACCAAGTACATTACGAGCTCTAAGTCAAATTGCGCAGTTTGCCAATGCGGGATTAGTGCAGAGAATGAAGGCGGTGTAACTGCAAATGCATTGATTCCTGCCGCTTGTTTCGCCTGGAACCCTAATAAGATGAGCGTCGGCATTAGCAAAAAGCCAGGGCCAACACCTAAAAACCCGCTTAGTATAGAAATAGGAACTGCCAAGATCAATATTAACTTAAAATTCTCTTTTTCCGTTGCGGCTTGCGCTTTCCGAAACAGTCGGTACACCAAGAAAGATACCGCAGCCAAGTATATATACCAAATATAGTTTTGCGGCACAAATTGAACCAGCCATGAACCAACTGGAGCAAATAAAGTTGTCACAAGTGCCAACGTAAAAGCTTTTTTCCACACCACATAGCCGCTGCTCGCAAAACCAGCAACTGCAAACAACGCCGTTACGCCATTTAACAACAGGCTAATCGGCTGAACTTGATGCACCAAGTCTTGCATAAAAAAACTCAAAAAAGGTACTGCTGCAAAAGCAACGCCTAATCCCAACATACCAGAAAGAATTGCCAACACAAACAATCCGGCAACAATAGCTTCCATAATTTCACACCCTCTCTGCGTTAAATTGATTTCAGCTCCACTCCGCTATAGCTTTGTGTACGATATAATTCTTCTTTTACCAATATAGCTGTCACCTTGGCAGATTTCCAAAATTCCTCAGGCTTTTACTGCCCCTTCATCAATGTAGATTGCTCCCAAACGAGAAAATGAACTGTAATGATATGTCCATTGCTCAATATTACCATATTCAATTCTAATCATATTTCACTGTCTAAGGTTTGTCAACGAACACACGCCTAGCCACAAATGAAGCGGCCTCTTGCATACTGTCACAAGAGACCGCTTCATCAAATTGCACGCAACAACCAACACACTGTTTACTTGATATTTTACTTCATTGGGTTTAGACCATTTCAGCCCCAAGCAAGTCGTGGCAAATACCGCTCCGTCCCACTGTGCGGCAACACGTTTTCGTCTCATTTATTACCAACTGTGTTGTAATAGCTTACCAGACACTATACGCTCGTTTATGCTTACTATACGCCTGCGCTGACACAAAATTTTAGACTGCCCGAGACATCCGGGCGGATTGAATTTTTGTGATCCTTGGCGATGTTTTTACGATTTACAGGCGGAACTTGTCCACCGCTTCCTGCAGCTCCTGTGCCAACTCGGCCAGACTTTGACTAGAAGTGGATATCTCCGTCATCGACGCCGTCATTTCTTCCGCCGCTGCCGACACATGTTCCGCCTGGCTGGCGGAGTCTTGGCTTACATTTTCAATGTCCATGACTGAAGAAACGATCGTCTCGCTCCCTTTAGCGATTTCGCCAATAGCAGAGGAGATATTCAACATCTGGCCGGATACTTCCTGCGTCATTTGGGAGATATCGCGGAAGGTCAGCCCTGCGTCATTCACCACGGTGATACCGACTTGCACCGAACCGGCTGATTCTTCCATAGCCTGAACGGCTCGCTGAATATCAGCCTGATTTTGTTGAATCATATCCGTAATTTCTTTAGCGGCAGTCTCCGATTGTTCCGCCAGTTTGCGGACTTCCTCCGCCACCACAGCGAAGCCTCTACCCTGCTCACCAGCCCGGGCAGCTTCAATCGCCGCGTTCAGAGCCAACAAATTGGTCTGCCCAGCAATCTCGGAAATCACGTTGACAATTTCGCCAATATGTCGGGACGATTCCGCCAGCTTTTCGACCGCGTCGCTGACCGCCTTGCTCCCTTCACCGATGCTTCCCATCTGCTGGACTGCACGCTCGATAGCCTGGCTCCCCTGCGTAGTGGCCGCCGAGGACTTGTTGCTCAGGCCAGTGATGTTTTCTGCCGTGACCGCCACTGACTCAGTATGAGAGGAAACTTGTCGCACTACCGTCGAGGCGTCATTAACGGCACCCAACTGCTTCGATGTTCCGGCCGCCACTTCCGTGATCGCCTGAGCAACCTGATGGCTTACTTCCGCCGATTGTTCGGCACTGGCCGTCAATTCTTCCGAAGAAGCTGCCAGCGTTTGCGACAGGTCATGCACATGCTTGACCAACTCCCTCAAATGCAACAGCATCGTGTTGAAATTCCGCGCCAAAGCGCCAACCTCATCCGAAGAATTTACTTTCACGGTCTGAGTCAGATCGCCGTTGGCGACCGTGCTGGCCACTGCCCCAAGTTGCAACAACGGCCCGGTGATTTTACGAGCCATCCACAAGGTGGCGAGAAAGGCTAGAACAAGGGCGACCAAAATCGTGAGCGCCACTGTAAAGACCATTTTATCCCGGGAATCGTGGGCTTGCGCCATCGACTCACCAGCGAACAGAATGCCAATTGGCTTGCCTGTCGGAGCAAGGATCGGTTCATAGGCTGTAAAGTAATCCATACCCAAAATATTCGCCGTACCATCAAAGGACTTGCCTTGCTTTAGGACAATATCGGCGATGGCTGGATCTAGCTTGGTGCCGACCTGACGCTGGCTATTTTGGGTGATGGTGGTCGACTCACGAACATCATCCTTAAAAAGGGTGGCGTCGACATTGAACAATTTTTTGGTTTTGTCGACTACTTCATTTTTCGTCAGAGTAACGCCAGGAGTGATAACCCCCACGATCTGTCCCTGCGCGTTCCGGACCGGCGCTCCAGCCCTAGCCGAGAGCTTCACTACCGTTCCCGATTCTACTCCAGCTGTCACATTCCCTTTCAGCGCCTCCTGCACATTGGCCTGTCCAGTGACACTGTCACCCTTTTTCGCTGGCTCGTGAGTCCGAGCGATAACGATTCCTTTTTCATCCGAGATCGTAATAGAGTCGACTGGGATATCTTTGATGAGCTGTCCAACAACCGCCAACACTCGCGCCGTGTCCTTAGCCTCCACAGCGCTGGCAACTTCCGGATTGGCCGCTATTAGGATCGCTCGCAGCTTCATTTCCTGTTTGGAATCCTCCAGCACGTTGTGTAGGCCGTTTACCCCGGATCGTGCCAGGTTTTTAGCCATAGTATCGGAATAATCCGTGAAGAAGTACAGGACGGCGCTCATAACAGAAACACCGATCACCGCGAGCATCACGGAGATAAATACAACCAATTTGGTCTTAATAGAACGAAACATTTTTTCCTCCTTTTCGTCATGACGCATCATTGATTTAATAGACTTTAACATTTGTCTGTTTCTTTTTTAGGTGTAATAGTTCACTTAGAATTTAGATACACTTTGAATTCGCCATTAAAGACTTGCTATCCTTTTTTCTTTGCACCTAGCCAATACCTCTATACTATTCCGTATTCAAAATTACAAGGAGGATTATTTTTTTCTTCTCAGACACCGCCGCGTATCGATGGAAGAGCGGAGTATCGCCAGATAGTTATTTTATCTTAATTTCATCGGCCTATGTTTTCGGCTATAATATGATAAACTATAATTTTAGCCGAAAAATGAATTTCTGAGTTATATTCACAGAGCCATAGAAATCAAAAAACTGCTACCCATCAAAAGCAGCTTATCTGTCTTTTTAGCGTGATTGACAAAGCTGCTTTAGAACGAGGCACAGGAGCAGGCTAGCCAAAAACCAAACCACCCCTTTTTTCGCACCGTAATCAAATGGTAATCAAAAATGCATTTATTCACTTTACAAGCACAAAAAAGGCTTTGCGGCAAAATCCGCAAAGCCTTGATTTTATTGAGTTAATGGCGGAGAGGGTGGGATTCGAACCCACGGTCCCGGTTAAGGGACACTTGATTTCGAGTTGTATCCGACACGTTTTAAACTGGTTTTTTAAAATTCACCAAGTGCCTTCAGCCCTTGATTTTACTCGGTTTGTGCCGTCCTATATTTTAACTTCGTTTAAATCATCTTCCTGGATGATCTGGAGTTTGAGGTCAAAATGAGGTCAAAATGCGGTCAGCCGCTACTCACCGTTAGCTCGCATATATTTTTTATTTCTTCCGCTTCCGACTGATACTAATACAGCCTTGTCTACCAGCTGCTTTATGATCCGCCCTGCCATGCTTTGTGATATAGCTAATACCTCTTCGACATCTTTACGGCTAATAACATTCTTTCTAAAAACTAGATCTAAAATTACTCTTTCGTTATCATTCACATCCTGTGTAGGAATCACCATATTTTGATTTGGCAACACAATTTTAAAGGCATTATCAGACAGGTCAATCTTAGGCTTAACAATACAATCTTTATAGCTGTCCATGATTTTTTGTATACCCGTGCCATATGCCTCTATCAGCTTCAGGCGATAAAATACTGCGGCTAGTTTCTCATTGCGGCATTGTGATATCCCCAAAAGAATATCATTTGCAGTTAGTCCATTAACTAGACCACCTAATGATACAAATTCTATTCGGTCTTCAAAAATATTGATTAGGGTGCTTCCGCTAAAAGCATATTCACGATGGACTAACGAATTTAATAGGGCCTCTCTGACAGCCTCTTCCGGATAATCACGGCGGTCTATCCGACGCAGTTTCAGAAATTCCGCCCTAGTTTTATTATACACCTCTATAAAACTATACGCATCATTCATCTGTTGCAAAAGCGAACCGTTGAATTCCCGCCTATCTTTAAATACGGATTTTGTTGTTCCTTCAAAGGAAGCCGCTTTAATGGTATGAACACACTGGTCCGATAATAACAGCCCAAGATTGGTATAAAGCTTTTCCGCAGTCAAAATCCCCAGTGTTATCAGCTGGCTTTCACCAAATAAAATATCTCTGGCTTTAAACTCATCGGTTGCAGCACGAAACGTCAAATCCTGATTAAGCGATCGCATAACCTCAAAAGTATCGCCATCGGTTTCCTTTATCATGCGGCGAATAGCATGATCTGACGCTGGAACCGATGAAGCACCTTGGCGAACATACACCCCTTCTGGGCGCAGTCCTTTTTTAGCTATATAATACGGGGAATCAGTCCCCTTCTGCACCGTAATTTTAATAATATCCTTTTGTTCAATCTGCTCGTGGGCATAATTAACAAACATCGTTACGTCTGGCTTGATCGAATCGCGAATCATGTTCGATGCTTGCAGCATAACGCCATCCGCATCTTCAACGCCAATAACTTCGCCTTGATCATTGATACCAATATATAAAGTGCCACCTTCGCTATTAGCAAAAGCCACAATCTCTTTTTTCATATCTTCGACTATAACTGATTTCAATTCCACATTTGCTCCTTCAAGCAGCCTCATAATGCGACCTCCTTTCTTTCGCAATATTATTCTACCACTTTCTAACACAACCTAACACTATCGATTAGAAAAGTAGTAGATAAATTTGAATATCACTGACCTGTTTTGAATAAAAAAAAAGAGATTACTCCCTTTTTCTCGTCTAAGAACCGTACTTGATAGTTTCCCGCTCATACGGCCCACTCATTTCTTAATGAAAAGCTACCGTTTCTTCCTCCCACGCGGCAAGCACATCTCTTCTTTGTATTGAGCCAGATGCTCATCCATACTCCAAATCATAATACTTCCGATGGCAGGAACTTCTTCTTTATATTTCTCATAGGCAAAAATAATCGATAAATCGCCCACTCCCATTTCCATCATCGCACTATCGGGAAATCGCTCTGCCAGTTTAAAAAATCAGCCTGTGCTAAGCCGCGATCATAATATTTCCAAGGGGCTTCGTCTTCAGCCGTATGCTTTAACAATTCTGCCATACGTTCGCCTTTTTCGCGCCTCACTCTTCCATCAGGAATATGAGCAATATGATTTCCCGTTTCAATGATAGTAGCCAACGGTAAAATGAGCGTCTGGTTTGGGTCCTGAATAATTAGCTTAAACTCTTCCGTGACCATATCCTTAGCCGCGTTTCTTCCCGGTATGTCCAAGATGTTTAGCAAGATGGACGTATCAATAAAACGTATATTCATCGCCAATTACCCCAATTTCAGCCAGTCATAATCCACAGCTGTTTTCTTACGCTGCTTAATTGCCGCAACGATCTTATCCTCAATCGCCAAATCTCCTAATTTCCCTTGAGCAAACAACGCGGGAAAACCTTCAATATCTAAGATTTGGATGAATTCGCTGCTGCCGGTCTCTTCGTTCCGATAACAAATGGAAACTCCCATTATGTCCTCTTTCGACACGGCATTTAACAATGCGGGATTGTGCGTGGTAATAATGACATCAATATTTCGTTCCTTGGCTAATGCGGAAATGGCCTGAATAAGACTTCTCGCCCGACTAGGATGAATCCCATTGTCAACCTCTTCAATAATAACCATACTGCCAGGCTTCTCGCTTATGATAGAAGCAATCACAGCTATACAACGGATAACCCCATCGGAAAGACGTTTTGCCTCAATATAGTCTGTACTTTTCCCATACCGCTCTTTTAGCTGAAACATAACATCGCCGATTTTAGTTTGAATAAAGTCAATATCAATTACATCATTTTCCGGCAATTGCTTTACAATATCCAATATTTTTTGCTTATTAGCAGAGCTTTGAAAGAGCCGATATAAAACCGAAGATATATTGTCCGCCTTCGGACGCAGCTCAGAATCGTTAATTCTTGAGTAATCTCTCATTTCTGACGGAATAGGATTCAAGAACAGCATTTTGCGCAAATCACTAATCACGTCATGAATGTACTGCACGTTTTCCTTTAACCGCTCTGAATCCATTGCCATTTTAGAAGCCATCTGCGGCAAAATAGCAGAAGAGCGAACACAGATAATATCCGGGTTCGTCCCCTTTTTCCCGTTATTATACTCCACTTTTATATCACCGCTATCTTTTTGCGGCCTCTTGGTTTTGAAAATAAGTTCAACTTGTCCATCGGTTGCTCGCTTGGACAACGACTCTTCCTCGACGTAAATGCGCTCTCCAATTTTCACCTTAACCATATATTGCAATTCAAACTCGTCGCTAAGCTCTAGAATGCACCCCAACCCAAAATGATTAGAATTCAGCTTTGGGCATCCTCTGCTGCCGCCGCGAATATCGCTATCAACATTTTTGGAACCGTCTAAAATAATAGAGAAATCTCTTCCGGTCGCAATTTCCGATAAAATACGAATGCCTTCTATTGCATTCGTTTTCCCACCAGAATTGGAGCCAATTAATATCGTCAGATTTTCCAAATCCAGCCGCGCTTTATCAAAGCTCTTAAAATTTTCAAAAAGAAATGCTTTAATCACACTGTACGCCTCCTTCCCCCAATGCCTTACGATCGTTCTGCCGCACGCGACCAAAAATCGCCTGCTTTTCTTCTACATTCTACCATGAAACAAGAAGAAAAGCAGACGCCGCAATAAATCTTATTCCTTTTCACCAAAAAGTTCTTTACCCATTTGTATAGCTGCTTCTTTCTTCGTCTCTTCCAGTACATGGGTATACAAATCAGCCGTGATGCCAATAGCGCTATGCCCCAAAATCTGCGAAGCCGTCTTCATTGCAATACCAGATTTCAGCATCAGCGATGCGCAGGAGTGTCGCAAGTCATGAAAGCGTATCCGCCTTAAGTTGTTCCGCTCGATAAAACGACTAAAGTTTTTCGTAAAATAAATCGGCCGGATTGGCTTGCCATCATTGGAACACACCAGCAACCGGTGATCTTCATATTCATCTTCAAGCATAGCTTTATTTGCTTCGTTGCGCTGTATATGCCGCTCTATAATGGCAAAAATTTCTGGTGGAGCGCTAACTACACGATTACTTTCCTCACTCTTCGGTTCGCCTAAAACCGCTTGCTTATCCAAATCGAGGTATTGTTTGTTAATCGTAATGGTTTTATTTGTAAAATCTATGTCATCTTCCGTCAGAGCCAGACACTCGCCTCTCCGCAGCCCGCAAACAGCTGCTAATGCCACTGGTACTTCAAGGGTTGTATTTTGGGCAAGCTCCAACAAATTCAGAATTTCTTCTGCAGTATAGATATTTCCCTTAAAGCGCTTGGGTTTAGGAACATTCATTACGCTGCGCACCGGATTTAGAAAAATCATTCGCTTCTTTACAGCCTGCTCCATTGCCTCATTCAGCACACGGTGCGTATACAACAGCGTCTTTGCTGATAACCCTCCTTTACCGTCTGCACGGCCATTCTGGAGAAGATGCGCGTACATTTTATCAATATCCATGGGCGTAACATCACGCAAGGAGAAATTGCCCAAATGCGGAATCAGATGCTTTTCTAGGATTCTTTTATAGCCCAGGTACGTACTGCGTCGAAGATTGATCTTGACATAAATTTCCAGCCACTCCGTCAAGTACTCACGCATCGCAATTGATTTTTCCGGCAAAAATGTATTAGTTTTCATGCGCTGATGCAAATCTAAAAGGAAAGCCTCAGCTTCCCCTTTCGTGAGGAACCCGCGCTTCATGGTTTCCTTCATCTTTCCCGTCATTATGTCGCGAAATCTATATCTTACGTCGTACACTTTGAGCTCACGCCGTATTTTCCCTTGGCGATCGCGTGCATTATAGCGAATTCTTTCGTTAATACTTCCTTGCATGGAATCTCCCTCCTCATTACACTGGGCGGTGCCACCTCAGCAGCACCGCCCAGCAAAACATTAAAGACTTACGGCTTTATCAGCGCTTGTTTCATTTGCAAGCCAAGCATCAAAGGCCTTTTTCGGAATACGAATCTGCCGCCCAATTTTCAAGAATGGGACCCTACCGTTTTTTATCAGCGCATATGCCACGTTTCTGCCAATCCCAAGGCTTTGGGCCATTTCCGGCACGGTCATCGTCATTTTTTCCATAGTACTTCTCTCCTTTACTACTTACTTTTTTCGCCAGTTCTCTTCGGAGCGGCCTCAAGATACCCCGCAAACGGAAGCTGGGGGGGCAAACCGCACAGTTTTTGACGCCATTCAACACAGGGAGATTCCAAAAGTGTGTTAACAGGAATGTTTGTGTGGTATGGAATCATGCCCGTAATATAGGCTCCCATTGGCAAAATATCGCGTAGGTAATAGTAATTTATGAAATCTTGTGCTTCCTTAATATTATTAACTCAACTTTCGCACCTCAAAAACAGCTTTGAATCCTTGCTGCTTCTAAGGTCATCTTATTTTCAATATAGGCCTTGAAATATAGAAAAAC
>SAAJ01000065.1 GCA_009929485.1 Negativicutes bacterium | reverse complement strand
TTCATCTCAGTTTCCTCCTGTCATGTCGCAGCTGACGCAAGCTTCATAGCCTTGCGTCTGAATACAGGAAAACATCTCCTGCGGATTGCCGCTGCAGGATACAACGCCGTCAAAAAGCACATGGGCCACATCCACAGGCACATATTGCATAATATGCCCTGTATGCGTAATGATCAAGCCGGATTTACTGCGCCCTTCACGACGCTTTTTCAGCGGCAATGTATTGCCGCCATTAACGCCGCGCTGCAAAATACGATCCGCCGCCTTGCCCACAACTGCGATATTTTCAATATCCACGCCAGACTCCGGCTCATCCAAAAGCAACAGGTCCGGCTGCTGCGCCAAAAGCTGCAGTAATTCGGAACGCTTAATCTCGCCGCCGGAAAAACCGTCATTCACCGAGCGATCCAAGAAGTTTTCCATGTTGACCGATTTAGCCAAAGCCTCTACGTCCACTTCCCGTTCCCCGGCGCACAAACGCACCATGTCACGCACCGCCAAGCCCCGCACAGTCGGCGGACGCTGAATCATCACGCCCACGCCGCGGCGCACGCGCTCGTACACAGGCAGCTCAGTAATATCTTCTCCTTTAAAGAAGATACGGCCCCCGGTGATTTTATAGCGGGAAAAGCCCATAATGGCATTGATCAACGTCGACTTCCCCGTGCCATTGGGACCGAAAAGCACATGCACCTCGCCCTGCTTAATATGCAGATTGATATCCTTCAAGATCTTCCGGCCTTCCACTTCCACAGCCAGATGTTCCACTCGCAGCATTGTCAATCCCTCCTGTTTTTCGGAACTGCTGATTTATTCACAGCTTCCTATAAATCATAAAGCCACTAACAAGAGAACCGGAGTCACGGGAGGGTACGCAGGAGAGAAACAGTCATAGTTGAAACATTTCCCCGTAGCCCTCATTCGAGCCCTCAGGTTCTCGTCGCGACTCTTGTTCAATCTTAACCCGTACCCTCACTCTACTCCCTCTACTCTTGTTCAATCCCTATCCTTCTCTGTCGTGCCCTCACTTTACTCACTCTACTCCTGTTAAAAACCGCGCCCGTAACCCTCATTATAACGAAACACAGAGTACCCGTAAAACCGGTTACTCTGTTGTTTCATTCAGCTTAGTTAATACCGCAGCAATTTTTATACTTTTTCCCGCTGCCGCAGGGGCAAGGATCGTTGCGTCCCACCTTGTCCTTGTTTACCACCGGCTGCTTGGGTGCATTCTCGTCCGCTTCCCCATGATTTTCGGTAGCCTGCTGCAAATGATCCTCAGGCTGCGAAATAATGTTCACCCGGAACATGTACTTAACGATATCGTCCTGGATATAGTCCATCAATTGCTGGAACATATCATAAGCTTCAATCTTGTACTCAATCAGCGGATCCTTCTGGCCGTACGCCCGCAGGCCGATGCCTTCGCGCAAGCCGTCCATGGCGTCTAAATGCTCGATCCACTTGCTGTCCAGCACTTTGAGCATAATAACCTTTTCCAGTTCGCGCATGTTTTCTTCGCCAAAGAGCCGCTCCCGGCCTTCATAGGCATCCTGCGCCGCTGCCAACACTTCCTCCCGCAGCTCCTCGCGATTGCAGGTTTCCAGCTTAGCTACAGTCAGACGGCCTTCCTGGGCAAAGTACTCCTCGCAGTACTTGATAAGTCCCGCCAAATCCCAATCTTCGGGGTACGTATTGGCGTCAGCATAGAGAGTGATACCGTGATCGGCAATTTTTTCAATCATCGCCAAAATATTTTCCCGGAGATTTTCACCCAGCAGAATTTGCTTGCGCTGCGCATAGATAATCTCGCGCTGCTGATTCATGACATCGTCATACTCCAGCACATATTTACGAATTTCAAAGTTGCGGTTTTCCACTTTTTTCTGCGCGTTTTCAATGGCTTTGCTGACCATGTTGTGCTCGATAGGCTCGTCTTCTTCCATGCCCAGCTTATCCATAATGTTGGAAATATGATCGGAACCGAAAATGCGCATCAAATCATCTTCCAAAGACAGATAGAAGCGGCTGGAGCCTGGGTCGCCCTGACGACCGCAACGGCCACGCAGCTGATTATCAATACGGCGGCTTTCATGGCGCTCCGTACCGACGATATGCAGGCCGCCTAATTCCGGCACGCCTTCGCCCAGCTTGATGTCTGTACCACGACCAGCCATGTTGGTCGCAATAGTTACCGCGCCTTTTTGCCCTGCCTGCGCAATAATAGCAGCTTCTTTGTCATGATGCTTGGCGTTCAGAACATTGTGCGGTACGCCATGCTTTTTGAGCAGCGCCGACATTTCTTCCGACTGGCTGATGGAGGTAGTGCCTACCAGCAACGGCTGCCCCTTGGCATGACGCTCGGCAATTTCCTGCACAGCCGCCTTATACTTGGCTTTCTGCGTCTTGAAAACTACATCTGGGAAGTTTTCGCTCACCACCGCCTGGTTCGTCGGCAGCACGACTACATCCAAGTTGTAGATTTTCTGGAATTCCGGTTCTTCGGTTTTCGCCGTACCGGTCATCCCTGCCAATTTATCATACATGCGGAAATAGTTCTGGAAGGTAATCGAAGCCAGCGTTTGGCTTTCCCGCTGGATCTTCACGCCTTCCTTCGCTTCAATGGCCTGATGCAAGCCATCGCCGTAACGACGGCCAAACATCAACCGTCCGGTAAATTCGTCAACAATGACCACTTCGCCGTCTTTTACCACATAGTCGCGGTCGAGTTCCATGAGCGCCTTCGCCCGCAGCGCCTGATTGAAATAATGAGACAGCTGCATGTTTTCGCCGGCGTACATATTGGTCACGCCTAGCAATTTTTCCGCCTTGGCAATGCCCGCTTCGGTAGGGAGCACCTGCTTGGCTTTTTCGTCCAACGTAAAGTCAGCCTCTTTTTCCAGCTTTTCCACTACTTTAGCTACTTTAGCGTAGATATCGGTAGCACGCTCGCCAGGGCCGGAAATAATCAGAGGCGTTCTCGCCTCATCGACCAAAATACTGTCCACTTCATCGACAATGGCGTAATTCAGCGGACGCTGTACCATCTGGTCCGCATAAATGACCATATTGTCACGCAAATAGTCAAACCCGAATTCATTGTTGGTACCATAAGTAACGTCGCAGGCATAAGCATGCTTGCGGTCGGCATAGGTCAAGCCGTGCAAAATAGTGCCCACGGACAAGCCTAAAAATTGATACAACTGCCCCATCCACTCGCTGTCGCGACGAGCCAAATAGTCGTTGACCGTAATGACATGAACGCCCTTGCCGGCCAAGGCGTTCAAATATACCGGCAGCGTCGCCACCAGCGTTTTACCTTCGCCAGTACGCATCTCCGCGATATTGCCTTCATGCAGTACCATACCGCCCATCAGCTGCACGTCAAAATGGCGCATGCCCAGCACGCGCCGCGAAGCTTCCCTAGCTACAGCGAACGCTTCCGGCAATAAGTCGTCCAGCGTCTCGCCCTCTCCCAGGCGTCGCTTGAATTCTTCCGTCTTGGCCGCCAAAGAAGCATCGCTGAAATTCTGCAAATCCTTCTCTAAGGCGTTAATCTGTTCCACCGTCTGCTGCATCCGTTGGATGGTCTTTGCATTCGGGTCTCCGAAGAGTTTCTTAATGAAACCGAACAAGCTATATCACTCCTCAAAACATCGCCGCGAAGGCGTTATATTCCATCTATCAATTCTAGCAGAAGGCGCCTGAGAAGTCAAAATGAAGAGACGCTTTATTAACAGGAGTAGAGTGAGTAGAGTGAGGGTACGGGATACAGTTTTAATATAGAACTATATTATTCGGCTCTTCCGTTAAAGAAGAAAAGCCCCGGCTTTGCCGAGGCTTTTCTTTAACGAAAGAGCTATGATAGAGATTACCGCATTTTCTTTTCTGCGTACCCTCCCTTTACTCCCTCTACTCTTGTTCAAATACGTTTTTCGCCCTCTAGCCCCAACTTAATAGTTAGGCTCGATCAGACCGTAAGCGCCGTCTTTACGACGATACACTACGTTCACGTCTTCCGAGTCCGAATTAATGAACACATAGAAGTCATGATGCACCAGGTTCATCTGCATGATGGCTTCCTGCACATCCATCGGCTTCACCGCAAAACGCTTGGTTTTCACTAGCGGGAACTCGTCCTCATCAACAGATGCGGGAGCCGCCACCGGCGTTACCAGTTCCGCTTTGAAGCCCTTGCCCCGCAGACGGCGCTCCAATTTGGTTTTATACTTTTCAATCTGTTTTTCCAGCTTTTCAATAACCAAATCAATAGAGGTGTACATATCGCTGGTAGCTTCCTCGCCCCGCAAAATAATGCCGTTGGCAGGAACCGTAACCTCCACGATATGGCGCCCTTTCTCCACCGTCAGCACCACGGAGATTTCACCAAGCATTTCAAAGTACTTAGTGATTTTGCCAATGCGCTTCTCCACATAATCGCGCAGTGCAGGAGTAACATCAATGTTTTTTCCACGAATCGCTATTGCCATAATAACCACAACTCCTTTCCGAGTTCTTGTTATACTGTATTCGCCTTTTATCCGCAAAATCCTTTTTATCGTTTTCGGAATTTTCTTGATGAGCTGATGATTTATGACCGACTCACGCCAAAGTGGACCTTTTTCCGCCATACGTCGTCAGAAAGCCTCGGCATAGCCCCGCTATTCCTGCGTTTTCTTCCTCGCCTGCCGAAAGAATCTCTCACTTTGCCGCAGAGCGTTCATTAAACCATCGGCTCATAATTTTCTCGTAGCCCTCACTCTACTCACTCTACTCCTGTTAAAAATCGCTCCCCCACAAAACAAAAGGCAAGCCTTTCGGCCTGCCTTTGTTTTACACGCGTATCTTATTGACGGAAAACATTCGATGCCTGCGGTCCGCGAGCACCCTCTACAACGTCAAAAGAAACTTCTTCGCCCTCAGTCAGAGATTTGAAGCCGTCTCCCTGGATTGCGGAAAAATGCACGAATACATCGCCGCCATCTTCTTTTTCAATAAAGCCATAACCTTTTTCTGCGCTAAACCATTTTACTTTACCTGTCATGCCTGTAGCCTCCTAACATATATCCACTGGAGTGGGTCAATCTTTTAAAAGTATACCATTTCATTACAAGCATTGTCAAACTACTAGGACAAGGGTCGTAAAAATGTTACACTTTGTATATCAGAAAAATTCCTACAAGATTTTCGAGAGGAACAATTTAGTCCTTTCCTCCTGGGCGTCCAAGAAAATGGCCTCTGGCGAACCTTCTTCCACAATCTTCCCTTCATCCATAAAGAGTACTCGATTGCCCACTTCCCGAGCAAAGCCCATTTCATGCGTAACCACGACCATGGTCATGCCTTCCCGCGCCAACGTCTTCATAACTTCCAGCACTTCCTTGACCATTTCCGGATCCAGCGCCGAAGTCGGCTCGTCAAAAAGCATTACCTTCGGCCGCATAGCCAAGGCCCTCGCAATAGCCACCCGCTGCTGCTGTCCGCCGGACAGTTGCTCCGGATAGACCTCCGCCTTCTCCTGCAAGCCTACCTTGTCCAAAAGCGCGCGAGCCATAGTCTCCGCTTCTCCCTTGGGCAGCTTGCGCACTTGCATAGGGCCCAGCATAACATTCTCCAGCACATTCATATTGGGAAAGAGGTTGAAGCGCTGAAACACCATGCCCACTTCCGCTCGGACTGCATTAATATTCGATTTCTTAGACAGCGTCATGCCATCTACAATCACTTCGCCCTCTGTCGGCTCTTCCAGATAGTTGATGCAGCGCAGCATCGTACTCTTGCCGCAGCCGGACGGTCCAATAACGACTACCACTTCGCCTTCGGCTACTTCTACGTCGATTCCTTTTAAGACATGCAGCTTGCCAAAATATTTGTGGAGCCCCTTAATGCTTATCATCGATCTTGTACCTCCGCTCCAAATAGGCCACTAAACGGGAAATGCTCAAAGTCATCACCAAATAAATAAAGGCTACAGTCAGCCAAATTTCAAAGGAACCATAGGTTCTGGCAATGATCAACTGTCCCCGGCGTGTCAGCTCTTCAAAGCCGATCACCGAAACCAAGGACGAATCCTTCAGCATCGCGATAAACTCATTGCCCAGCGGGGGAATAACCCTCTTGAACGCCTGCGGCAAAACAATGAAGCGCATGGTTTGCCACCAGGTCATCCCCAACGAACGCCCAGCTTCCATCTGCCCTTTATCAATGGACTGAATACCGCCCCGAAAGATCTCCGCCACATAGGCTCCGCTATTGACGCTGCACGCGGTAATCGCCGCCACAAATGGATCAATCCGCTGTCCGATAATAATGGGCAAGGCAAAATAAATCAAAAAGATTTGCACTAGCAGCGGCGTGCCACGGATAAAATCTACATACACCGCCGCAAAAGAACGAATCACCCACATTTTAGACAGCCGCGCCATGCCCATAAAAACGCCGATGACCAGGCCAAAACCCACGCTCAACGCCGTAATCTGGATGGTAACCCCCGCGCCCAGCAGCAACAACGGAAAGGAACGCGTCACCAAGTCAAAATCAAAATTCATACTATCCTTCCTTTTTTCCCATCAGGCTGCAACCGCAAAAAAGCAAAGACATCTTCATTCCGAGCGCCAACACACGTCGCCGCGCTCCTTTGAGTCTTTGCGTTCCCCTTTTGGGGCCAGCCCTACGTATAAAATTGATAGAATAATTATAAATGCATATGCATAACAGTGTCAAGGAAGCCACTTTAGGAAACAAATGACGGATATTAACAGGAGTAGAGGGAGTAAATGGAGGGTTCCGTTTTATTCGTAATGGCGTACAGCAGCACTTACGTCCGATCTGAAACAAAAGCAATCAAAAAAGCTCGCAAATAGAATATCCGTAAATCAATAAAATTAAGATCCGTACCCTCACTCTACTCCTGTTAGAAAACCGCACTCCAAGCCCTCACTCTACTCACTTTACTCCTGTTTTATAAAACCGTACCCCACTCCTAAATCTTCACCATTTTATTCTTAATGGCGTACAGCACCGCTTGCGTCCGATCCGAAACATGGAGCTTGCGGAAAATATTCGTCAAATGATTTTTTACCGTTTTCTCGCTCAGAAAGAGCTTCTGCGCCACTTCCTGATTGCTCATGCCTTGGCAAATAAGCTCCAGCACGTCCAATTCGCGGTACGTCAGCCGCTCTTCCTTGCGGCGCTCGTAAATACGCGTTGTCTCCAACAGTCGCTCTTCCTGGCGATTGATTTCGCCCAGCAGTTTTCCCGCAAGAGTCGGGTAAATAAAGGTTTCCCCTGCAGCAACCACCTTCAGAGCCTGAATCAACATGGAAGGTTCCACATCTTTTAAAAGATAACCCGCTGCGCCCGCTTTTACCAATTCCACCACATAGTTCTGATCATCATGGATCGTCAAAACTACAATTTTCTCAGGCGAACCAGCCTCTTTGAGACGCCGCGTCACTTCAAGACCGTTCCCCTTGGGCATATTCACATCCAGCAGCAGCACATCGGGATGCAGCTCCTCGACCTGGCGAACCGCCTCTTCTCCATCTGCCGCTTCCCCCAGCACCGTCAGTTCCGGTTCCAGTTCCAGCACATTGCGAATTCCCTGTCGCAACAACGCATGGTCATCCGCAATTACAACTCGAATGGTCATATACTCCTCCACCTTGCTCCCTGTCGCTATGTATTCATAACTATGTAAAAGCATGTCATATTTATTATAGCTGATTCGTTGAATTACTGCATCAAGAATAAAAGAATTCTCCAATAAAGAGCTTGCAAACACACCTACGCTCGGTGCTATTAGGCATTTTAACCCAAAACCACCCGAGCTGTCAAAAATATAACCACTTCGGTATCCTCTTTTTCATGATACTGGTTACGAAATAACGCGCCCAGTACCGGCAACTCCGCCAAAAAAGGCAGGTGGCTGATGGCTTTCGTTTCTGAACGGCCAATTAAGCCGCCAATCACCATCGTTTGCCCGTCATGAAGGCGCACTTGCGTGTCCGCCTCACGCTTGCTGAAGCGATACGCCGGCGGCGTCAGCTGCGTCTCCAGTTGCGGCGTACTTACCTCTGTATGCACGGCCGCCGTAATCTGCCCGTCCGCCTGCACCTGCGGCGTATAGCGCAAAATAATCCCCACATCCCGATAATCGTATGTTACTGTAGTCCGCCCGTTTTGCTCCGTTGATTCCCGAGGTATCGGCACACTGTCGCCGATATTGATGTAGGCGGTTTTCCCATTCAGCGTCGTAATTTTAGGACAAGCCAAAATTTCCGCCTGTCCTTGGCTGACTAAGGCATTAATCTTCGCCTGATAATAAAATTCATAAGGCGCGCCGCTGGGACTTTTGCCATAGCGCACCGTCCCCCACAAAAAGTCCCGTTTTTCTGTCGTTTTATCTTGCTGTGTCGTAGTGTTATTTTGCGAAGAATAGCTTGTGGTTTCACTTTTTTCCGGATACGCCGGCGTCTTTTGCCATTCCCACTCGATGCCGACATCCCGCAGATTTCTTTTATTGAGCGCCACCACCTGCGCTTCCAACGCCACCTGCTTGCCTGGGGCGTCCAAAAGCGCAACCATCTCTTCCGCTTGCCGCCATTCCGCGGCAGAGCCCTGAAAAAGCAGGGAATTAGTCATATCATCCGCTAAAAAACGTCCTGTCTGCTTTGCTGACGTTTCGCCAGCTTCCGGCAAAGCATTTTTAGTTTTTTCTTTCTTCCCATTTTTTGCGGCAGCCGCCGCAGGTATTCCTTTATCTTTCCGGGCATCGTTCAACAAATTCGCCACTTCCGAAGCTTTGGCGTACTGCAGCTTGATGCAATACGCCCGGGCAAAGCCCTGGCGAAAACAAGTCTCCGTACCCACCACCAAAACATTGCCAACCTGCTGATACTCCAACCCCTGCAAATGAGCAACTACGTCCAGCGCCGTTTTCAGCGGAACCCGCTGCAGCTGCGCGCTAACCCGCCCCTTCACCGCCGGATCGAGAACCAGGTTCAAAGCGCCTAAACGGGCCAGCGTTTGCAAAACCGGCACAACCTCTTCTTCCTCTACTTGAAGGTCTACCAGCGTTTCCAGATCAGCCTGCACCGGCTGCGGCCAGCCGATAAGCAAACACCATATCAGCAGCACTCCCGCCCAATTCGCCCGCCTCAATGCCCCATAGACAGCCAAAGCTGCCCCTCCGGGCCTTCCAGCAGAACGCTGCGCTCTTCGATTTGCACAACCCGGTATACCCCGGGCCCCTCACCCAAACCATAGGCCCGCGTGCGCCCTTCATAACGCACCAGCGCCATCGTTTGCCCGCCCGAGCGGGCGATTCCTGTCAGCATCGGCTGCAGCGATACCTGCGTTGACGCAGGCACCGGTGCAGCCGATGCTGATGCTTTAGCCACGGAAACCGTCTGGGGAGCCGCCGCTGCCGTTGGCGTCTTTTGGGCAATCCCTGCTAAGCTTCGGTATTCCGCTGGCGGCGCAAACGGATCTCGCGCACTCACCGCCGCCCCGCCCTGGGGCACCGCTTGCTGCAAACCCGACTTGGCTTCGGGTTTCGCTGAAGGCGCAGCCGGTTTCATCGCCACCGGCGGTTCCGTCACCACAGCCCCCTCCGGCCGGCTTTCCAGCCAATACCCGAACAAGCCAAGCACCGCAATCCCGATTCCTACTACCAGCCGCCTCTGTACCTCCGTCAACTTCTCCCAAAGCTCCCGTACATCCATCTGCAGCCATTCCACATTAACCATCTTCTTCCTTTTCTTATTGAACATGAGTAAAGGGAGTAGAGGGAGGGCACGGTCCATTTATTTAGGACTGAACAACCACAAATTCCCTCAAAGTCAAACAGACTCCCAATAGAAAATATATCTCCGCGTCGCTATTTACGCTTATTAAACTTAACAACCGCTTCTTTCCATTATTTTCATTGAACATGCGCAGAGAGAGCAAAGGAAGGGTACGAATATCTATTAAATTACGACTAGTTATGCATCAAATTTGGATGCACAACCTTGCGAATGCCAGACTTTAAGCTATGCACGCGGAAATTAATCAAAAGCGCCTCTGGTAAATCCAATGCCTTCAAATAGGAAATCACTTGAGAAACATGTATTGGCTGCAGAGACTCTACCGTTTTCAGCTCCACAACCAAACAATTCTCCACTAAAAGGTCAAGTCGTCCTTCTCCAACACTGGTTCCCTTATATGCAACTTGAAATGTACGTTGCCGTGAATAGTTTATTTTCCTTTTTTCTAGTTCCACAGCCAGCGCCTGTTCATACACTGATTCTAAATAGCCAGGCCCTAATGTAGAATGAACTTCCATTGCCGCGCTAATCACCTTGCCACGAAGCTGTTCCAACCCCATCGTAACACCTCGATTCACGCTTAATTGATTTTCTCTTTCG
>SAAJ01000101.1 GCA_009929485.1 Negativicutes bacterium | reverse complement strand
GGGGCTGTAGCAAAACACAAAACTTGCTACAGCCTCTTTTTTCATCCAGACTTGGCGCTCGCTTCGCAGTCAACAGGCCGTTTTCATCCAGAAATCATAATTTTAGCCCAAACATTGGCACCTCAATCAGACCGCTGCCTGCGATTATGTTCTTTGGCCGGTCCCGTATTCAGTTTTTTTCATCTTAAGCCGTCAGTTTTTCAAACAACTGGCGTCCGGTCCGATTCTGCTGTATCTTGGCGTGCAGTTTGTTCACATTGTATGCCATCGAAAGCAGGAAGATCTCGGCGGATACCTTCCTGTTACCGCGCAGCAGGAATTGCCTGAAGGCGTAGTTTTGCTTGATGACACCAAAGGCTCCCTCTGACTGGATGGAGCGGTTCATCCGCAGCAAAACACCCTGCTCGCTGGTGATCCTCGCCAGCGATTCCGCGCGCTGAGCAACGAACCTCTTGGAAACCTGCAGCTTGCGGTTCCCTTTGGATCGGGTGCATTGCTTCTTCCTGGGGCAATCTTCGCAGCCTTCACACTCGTAGTAGGTGACCTGGCTTTCAAAACCGCTTTTGCTCTTGCGAATCCCTTCATACTGCACGCGCAGTTTCCTTCCCTGCACGCAGGTGTACTCGTCCTGCTTAGGGTCGTAAGCCATGTTCTCCCGAAGCGCCATGTTGCTTTTGAATTTCTTCGTCTTGCTGCGCTCGTAGTTCTGAGGCTTGATATAGCAAACGGTCTCTATGCCTTCAAAGTATGTATAGTTCTCTTCGCTTTCGTAGCCCGCGTCCAGGGTGGCATCCCGGTATGCCCTGCCAAGGTGTTCGTTCATGTTGTTCATGAAGGGGATCAGCGTCAATTGGTCGCTGCGTTCACTGCTGAGCAGGATGCCGGTGATGTATTCCCCTTCCACGCCCAACTGCACATTGTAGCCCGGCTTGAGCTGCGCGTTGCGCATATGGTCTTCCTTCATGTGCATGAAGGTGGCATCCGTATCTGTCTTTGAGAAGCTGTTTCGCCCCTTGAATGTGTTCTGGTACTTCGCGTATTTCACTTTGCGATCCAGGAGGCCGCGGAGCAGTTCTATATCCCGCTGCAGCGGGGTCTTCCGCTTGCCGCGTCCATGCGCAAAAGGACCTGCGACCCTCTCCTCCAGGGATGACAGCACTTCCTCCGCCTGGATGGCCAGGATGCCGTGCCGCTCCCTGATCTGCCCGCAGACAAGCTCCAGCTTATCCAGCAAGCGGGCTTCGTACTTTGTCGTACTCTTCTTCCACACAAAGCTGTACTTGTTGGCGTTGGCTTCTATCTTGGTGCCGTCTACAAACAAGTGCTCATAGCATATCTCGCCCTTGTCACCCAGGAGCTTGACCAGCGTATAAAACAGAAGCTCCGCGCAGGCCGGCAGGCGTTGACTGCGAAACCTCGCTATTTCATGGTGGTTGGGCGCTTTTGCTCCATTGAGCAGCCAGATGAAATTGATATCGCGTTTGCAGGCGCTTTCGATATCCCGGCTGGAATAGATGCCTTCCATGTTGGCATACAGGAGAACCTTTAGAAGTGTGACGGGATGGGTTGCGGGCTTGCGACCAAGGCGTTTGTAAGTGCTCCACAGCGGTCTCAAATCCATCTCTTCCACTGTTTGTTCTAAGAGCCGCACACTGTCGTTTGCCGGAATCACCCGTTCCGCAAATGCTTCGTCAATTTTGAGTTGCACATTTCGCGCGCCTGTACGATAATGTGTCTGGTAGTTATTGTTTTTCATACATCGATTCTACCAAAAAACAGAGCCGGTGTCACCGCTTTCGCAGTGCACCGGCTCTGTTTTTTCCTTTGGGGCGGGCTGCAGTTTTGCTACAGCCCCTTCGCTCGTCATGGTAAGAATTTACATTAATATTCCGCGTTGCCCACCGTGCGGGGGAAGGGCAGCACGTCGCGGATGTTGGACATGCCTGTTATGTACATGATCAGGCGCTCAAAGCCGATACCAAAGCCCGCGTGCTTCACGGAG
>SAAJ01000100.1 GCA_009929485.1 Negativicutes bacterium | reverse complement strand
GGGCGCCCATGTCGGCAACGATCCGGAAAACGGACGCAGCGCGATTAAGGAAATGGCACACAAAATTCTGGACATCGAAAATCTGACGGACTGGGAGAAAGGCAATACCTTCAATGTCGGCGTCATCACAGGCGGCACGGTCTGCAATGCAACGCCGGCCTACTGCAAAATTACCTGCGACATGCGCTTCAAAGACTCCTCTTATCTGCCTGACGTCAAAAAACAGCTTCAGGCCATTGTCGATAAGACTTATATTGAAGGAACTACGACCAAACTCACGGATATCCTGGAGTTCAACGCCATGCTCCGTTTAGACGGCTCCATGCAGCTATTCGATTTCGTGAAAACTGTCGCTGTTGCAGAAGGGTTTGGCGACCTTACTCCGAAAGCCGTCGGCGGTGCCTCTGACTGCGGTTATACTACCGCTGCCGGCGTACCCAGCTGCTGCGCCATGGGCGTACAGGGCGGCAGGAACCATACGGTGGAAGAATTCGCGATTGTCGATTCCCTGTTCAGCCGAGCAAAACTGCTGATTGCGATACTCTTGAAAATATGACAACGTGATGTCCAACGGGTGTCCAACAGGGACGGTTCTTTTTGGACACATGACAACGGGAACTTTCTTTTTGGACACTAAGAATTAAAAATAGATAAAGAATTTTGAGGGGGAACAGGCATGGAAATCAAAAACGAAACAGATTACGAACACAAGTTGACCTGGAGAGGCTGGTTATCTTTTATATTTGTGGCACTCTCCTTCTCCGGGGTTTTAGCACATGCCGGTGCTTTTAGCGCCATCGACTTTCAGGTATTGATCGGGAAATTCGGTAAAATTGGTGCTGACACTTTCACTGGCAAAGGCGGCATCGGTGCCAGAGAAGGCTTTATGTTCGGTATTGCCTTGATTCCAACCGTTATGTTTGCTTTGGGCATGATTCGTGTTGTCGAGTCCCTCGGCGCTTTGCTGGCGGCGGAACGACTGGTCAGACCAATCCTGCGCCCTCTGATGGGGCTTCCGGGTGTCGTCGGCTTGCCGCTAGTCAGTTCCATGACCAGTACCGACGTTGGTGCAGCTCTTACCAGACAAATGTATGAAAATGGTCAAATCAACGATAAAGAGCGCAGCACATTTGTGGCGTACCAATATGCCGCTTCCGGCGTTGTCACCAATACCTTTGACTGCGGCGCACCGCTTCTGGGGATTGCCGTTCTGCCTGTTGGAATCATCCTGGTCGTAGAAATAATCGTGAAGATTATCGGCGCCAATATCATCAGATTTTATCTGTCGCGTCAGGAAGAAACAGTTTCCGAGACCGTTATAGAAGGGGGCAAAGCATAATGAACACACCTGGTACCGTCGCAGCACAACAAGCAAAGCGCTCTCTTTTAGAAGAATTTATCTTTGGCGCCAAAAACGGCTTTTATTTAGGGGTGGAAAAAATCATCCCGGCCATGATTCTGGCCTATGTTCTGATTCTGTTTTTGAAAATTACCGGCCTGATGGCGCTTATCGGCAATGTCATCTCACCCGTTATGGCTATCTTCGGCCTCCCCGGTGAAGCAATTGTGGCACTGATTTCCGCTTTCTTCGCTAAAGCAGCCGGTGCCGCAACTGCCGCCACGCTCTATGCCGATGGCACCATTAATGCCGTACAGGCGACAATTTTGTTCCCCGCAACGATTACGATGGGCACGCTGATTGGCCATTTCGTCCGCTGCGTTGTCGCTTCCGGCGCCAACCCCAAACACCATCCGATGCTCGTTGCCATCCCTATCATCGACGCCGTTTTGTCGATGCTCCTCACACGCATGATCATCACCTTCATGGGCATAGCGTAAGTGGACCAAAGGGGACAGTCCCCTTTGGTCCACCCTTTGGTCCAAAATGTCCACCACTGAACGTCCAAACGGGAACGGTTCTCTTTGGACCAAAGGCGCTCTTCATTTAAATTAAAAAACTCCTTTCACTGATTTTTTTATCAGTGAAAGGAGTTTTTTCATAAGAAACCCAA
>SAAJ01000099.1 GCA_009929485.1 Negativicutes bacterium | reverse complement strand
TAAATCCTATGCTTATCAACGAAATTCAACAACAGTTGAGCAAAAGCGCTTAGCTATTTCGGAGTGCGATGGTTTTTGCGAACATTCCTTGACACTATCATTAAATAATAATAAAATAGAGCCGTATTTATGAGAACATGATACAGTATAAAAGCTATATTTTTTCAAAATAATGTATAGAGAGGAGTAAAACAAACTTATGCTAGTAATGGAGTTTTTAGTCATTCTAGCCTGCCTGCTTGTTGGGACCCGTTTTGGAGGTATGGGCTTGGGCCTAATCAGCGGCATCGGACTTTTTGTTCTTTCTTTTGGTTTTGGGTTGCAGCCCGGCAAACCTCCCGTTGATGTTATTCTTACTATTTTAGCGGTGATTAGCTGCGCTTCGGTATTGCAAACTGCTGGAGGGCTGAACGTCATGATGCAGTTCGCCGAGCGCCTGCTGCGTCGTCACCCGCAGTATGTCACGATTTTGGCGCCGCTGACGACTTGGACGTTGACGGTGCTTTGTGGTACCGGCCATGTGGTGTATACGATGTTCCCGATTATTTATGATATCGCTCTAAAAAAAGGGATTCGTCCCGAGCGGCCAATGGCGGTTGCCTCTGTGGCTTCCCAGATGGGCATCTGCGCGTCTCCCGTATCGGTAGCGGTAGTCTCCATGGTTTCTATTTTTGCGGCTTCTCATGGCGTAGGGCAGAGTATCGGTATTATTCAGCTTTTGTCGGTAGCTATGCCGGCTTCGCTGGCCGGCGTGCTAATGGCGGCGTTATGGAGCTTGCGTCGCGGCAAGGATTTGGATAAAGACGAGGAGTTTCAAGCTAAGCTTAAAGATCCGGAGCAGAAAGAGTATATTTACGGCGGCTCCGAAACCTTGCTGGACAAAGTATTTCCCAAAGAAGCCTATTGGGCGACTTGGATCTTTTTCTCCGCGATTTTGGTAGTGGTTGCCTTAGGGGCTATCCCGGAACTGCGCCCTGTTTTTGGCGCTCCTGGAAAAATGAAGCCTATGTCGATGAACTTGGTCATTCAGATGCTGATGCTGATTGCCGGCGCAGTTATTTTGATGGCCTGCAAGGTGAATACTCGCGAAATTGCCAACGGCGCTGTTTTCAAAGCAGGCATGACGGCGATTATTTCCGTATTTGGCGTGGCTTGGATGAGCGATACCTTTTTCGAATCTCATTTTACGTTGTTGAAAAACGCTTTGGCAGGCGTAGTGGCTACGCAGCCTTGGATGTATGCCATTGTCCTCTTTTTGGTATCCAAGCTGGTTAATAGCCAAGGAGCCGCCTTGGCGGCTATTGCGCCCATGGGCATCAGCCTTGGGGTGGATCCCAAAGTGATGGTGGCGTTCTTTTCCGCAGCGTACGGCTACTTTGTTTTGCCGACCTATCCTAGCGATTTGGCTTGCATCGGCTTTGACCGTTCTGGCACGACAAGAATTGGTAAATTTATCATCAATCACAGCTTTATCATTCCCGGTCTGATTGGCGTGGGAACTGGTTGCGCTGTTGGTTATGTGTTATCGCAGATCCTTCTGTAAAAAAATCGGCAGTGAAGCCGGGCCTGACGAGAAAGTCTTTGTCTGGCCCGGCTTATTTTTTAAATTTTCTTTGCAGTATTGCCTAGCTGACGACATTGCTGCTGGTCAGGACGTATTGGATTCTTGTTTAGGTGCAGCTTGAAAGGAGTGCGAAGATGACTCAGGAACTGAATGAAGAACTGCTCGATAAGTTGACTAAGGTCTGCTTATGCAAGGGCATTTCACGGGCCGTCATGAAAAAAGCCATTCGCGGCGGCGCTAAAACAGTGGCGGAAGTGCAAAAAGCTACAGGCGCCGGCAGCGGCTCTTGCGGGGGTAAGCGCTGTACGCCCAAGATCGAAGCGCTTTTGGCGGAAGCGAAGGAGCAATAAAATAAGGGGCTGTGAAATAACTCCCTGACAAATAAAAAGAGGTCCGTTAGCTCGGAAGAGCTGACGGACCTCTTTTTGTGGTAAAATTTTACGTACCAATGA
>SAAJ01000064.1 GCA_009929485.1 Negativicutes bacterium | reverse complement strand
GGGCAAGGATGCCGCGGCGGCGCAGCAACTGATCGAAGATGCGATGGGGCTTGAAGAAGCCGGCGCTTTTGCGGTAGTTTTGGAATGCGTACCGGCGCCAGTGGCCAAAATGATCAGTGAAAAGTTGTCGATTCCTACGATTGGTATTGGGGCGGGACCAGATTGTGACGGCCAGGTTTTGGTCATTCACGATTTGCTGGGTATTTTTGATCGTTTTACGCCTAAATTTGTGAAAAAATATGCGGCCTTGAACGGAACGATTATTGATGCGTTGAGTACCTATGCTAAAGAAGTAGAGGACGGGACTTTTCCGGGGCCGGAACATTCGTTTGGCATGGTGGAAGAAGAGCTGCAACGGCTTTATTAAAAAAGAGGAGGATGCACAATCATGGAAGGCATTATGAAAATCAGTCAGTTTATCACCCGGCTTTTTCCTCTTTGGGTAGTGCTGTTTTCGTTATTGGCCTTTTTCTTTCCAGATCCCTTAAAGCCTATGGCCAAGCTCATTCCTTACGGCTTGGGCATTATTATGCTGGGCATGGGCCTTTCGATGAAAGTCGATGATTTCAAGCTGGTTCTTTCACGTCCGAAGGATGTGTTTTGGGGTATTGTTTTACGGTATATGATTATGCCTTTTGTCGGCTATGGCGTGGCGACCATGCTGGGGCTGCCTCCGGCGCTGGCGGCAGGCTTGATTTTGGTTGGCTGCTGTCCTAGCGGCACGGCTTCTAATGTGATGACCTTTCTGGCTAAAGGCGACACCGCGCTGTCGGTGACAGTGTCCAGTTTCAATACGGTGTTGGCGCCGATTTTAACGCCCTTCATGTTTTTGTATTTAGCTGGATCCATCATTCCTATCAATACCGAAGCGTTGTTGATGGACATCGTTAAAATCGTCTTAGTGCCTGTGGCTCTGGGTATTGGCCTGCGGACGCTGGCTTCCGACTTTGTCGACAAAATCATGGGTGTTGTGCCGGTCGTGTCGGTAGTGATGATTGTAGCGGTTATTGCCACGGTGATCGCCTTGAGCGCCGCTAAACTGGCTACGGTAGCGGTTATTGCCTTTGGAGCGGTGGCGCTGCATAATGCCATTGGCCTTGGCTTGGGCTACGGTGCGGCTAAGACGGTTGGCATGGGAGAAAAGAAATCCCGGGCCATTGCCTTTGAAATCGGCATGGAAAACTCCGGCTTGGCTGTGGCCTTGGCCATTGCCCATTTGGATCCGGTGGCTGCCATTCCCGGCGCTATTTTCAGCGTCTGGCATAACCTGACAGGGTCCCTCTTGGCGGGCTTCTGGGGCTCTAAAGAACCACGCTCTTAGGTGCGGAATAAATTGGAACAGGAGTAAAGGGAGTAGAGGGAGGGCTCGCAAGGAACTAACAAGAGAATCGGCGACGGCGCTGGATGCGCCTAGGGTCGGTTGCGCCATGACGGCGTAGCAACCGACGTCTGCTAAAGGGTACGCATGAGGGAATACTATTTTGCTTTGTAATAAAAAAGACCGCGGAAGCGGTCTTTTTGCGTTGCGTCCGAAAATAAATCCCGTTCCCTCTGTCGTACCCTCCGAGTACTCCCTCTACTCCTGTTAAAATTACGTTGCTCGTTCTGTGCCTCGGTTCCTCACTGGCTGTCGATGATTCGGCCTTGTTCAAGAAAGAGAATGCGGTCGCCAATGCGGCGGGCTTCGTCAAGATCGTGCGTGACCAGCAGCAGCGGGATGCGCCATTCTTCATGCAGCGCATTGAGCTCGTCCTGGAGCTGCCGACGGGTGGCGGCGTCCAGGGCGGATAAGGGTTCGTCCAGAAGCAATAGCTGGGGCTGGCTCATGAGCGCCCGGGCTAAAGCGACGCGCTGCTTCTCGCCGCCGGAGAGAACGCCGATGGAGCGCTCCGCCAGCGGCGTTAGAGAAAAACGCTCCAGCAGACGCTGATATAGAGCGGCGGAGCCGTCGGGACGGCTACCGTAAAGAATATTCTTTTTTACAGATAGATGCGGGAAAAGAGCGTAGTCCTGGAACATATAGCCGATGCGCCGCAAGCGCGGCGGCAAAAACTGCTCTGTGGGGGCGTCAAAAAAGACGCTTTCATTTAAGCGGATTTGCCCGGCATCCGGGCGTTCTAAGCCTGCGAGGCAGCGCAGCAAGGTGGTCTTGCCGCAGCCGGAAGGGCCGAAAAGAACCAGCTTTTCCCCGGCATCTTGCTCAAAGCGAAGCTGCAGCGTAAAGGAAGGCAAAGCTTTACGGACATCTACATGGAGCATGAGCGGGCCTCCTTATGCTGGAGCCGGCGTTGCCAGTGATTGAGAAAAAAGAGCATAGAAAAGGTAATGCCGCTGATAAGCAGGACGTAAAGACCGGCTACTGTCAGATCGTTAGCTTCGGAAGCAAAATAAATAGCCAACGGCAGGGTTTGCGTTTTGCCGGGAATGTTGCCGGCGACCATGATGGTCGCGCCAAACTCTCCCAAGGCGCGGGCGAAGGAAAGGATGCAGCCTGCAGCGACTCCGGGCCAGGCCAGGGGCAGGGAAATAGTAAAGAAGACGCGCAACTCGCTGGCGCCAAGGGTGCGCGCCGCATCTTCCAGATGAGGATCGACGCTTTGCAGAGACGCTTTGGCATTTTGGTACATTAAAGGAAAGGAGACCACAGCGCCGGCTAAGACTGCGGCATACGGCGTAAACACAAGCTGCGCCTGATCGCCGAAAAGCCAGAACAAGGGCCCTTGCCGTCCTAAAAGCAGCAGCAGACAAAAGCCGGTTACTACCGGAGGCAGCACCAGCGGCAAGGTGAATAAGGCTTCCAACAACGCTTTGCCGGGGATGTCCCAGCGGCGCAGCGCCCAGGCCCACGCCAGGCCAAAGATGACGACTAGGAATAGCGAAGCTGCAGCTACCTGCAAGGATAGCCAGATGGGTTGCCAGCTCATGGTAGTTCCCTCCTTTGTGCGCACTGGATTTGAAAAAAGGAAGCGGCCGTTCCGTAGCGCGCTGCGAGCAACAGCCGGAACTTCCGCCTCCTTTGGCTTTTATACTACTATAGCACAACTTAGCTCATTTGCAGAGCCGTAAATTTTGCGTCGCGTTGTTTATTGGTGGAGCCAAGCAAAGGCTTTGGCGGCAGTAAATTCATCCATGCCTTTGGCGAAGAGCAGCTCGGCTTCATAGAAGCAGTCTGCCAGGGGCGCAGCTTCCGCTGGCGGAATGGCAATACAGCTCATCTGGGCGTTTTTGGCGGCTTCCACGCCGTAACAAGAATCCTCCATGACCAGACAGGCTTGGGGAGGCGTGTTTAGCAGGCGGGCCGCTTCTAAAAAGACGTCAGGCGCGGGCTTGCCTTTTTTGACCTGGGAAGAAGAAAGGGTAACATCAAAGTAGGTAAGCAGGTCGGCGGCCTCCAGCACGGCGTCAATGACTTCCTTGGAGGAGCCAGAGGCTACCGCTAACGGATAGCCATGTTCCTTTAAAAGTCTGACAAAGGTCCGCATTTCAGGAAATACATGGGTGCGCTCCTGGGCCAGTTCCATATAGGCGGCATTTTTTCGCGTCAGAAGTTCTTCGACGGAAAGCGATAAGTCATATTGCTTTTTGATGTCGGCTAAAAAGCAGTGCGACGAAAGACCGGTATAAGGCTTTTTATATTCCGCCTCAACGATGATGCCCAAGGGGCGGAAGATCTTTTGATCCGCTTCTAGATAGAGCGGCTCGCTATCGACAAGAGTGCCGTCCAAATCAAAAATAACAGCGGAAAATTTACGTGCGGCTTGATTCATGCAATGCGCTCCTTTAAAGGATGATTCGTTATAAAGATAAGTTTATTGTATCCTATTTTGAACGGCTTTTGTCAATAAAGAAAGATCTATTTTAAGAAAGAACAAAAAGCATGGAGGCAAGAAAGAAACGCTTAAATGGATTGTAAGGAGCTGGAAAAGGTCCTATACTGAAGGAAATAAAGAAATAGGCGGAGGAACCGGATAAAATGAGCTATGTTCTAGCATGCGCTCTTTTTTTAGAATTTTGCGCAGTGCTGCTAGTGTTTATTGGAGGATATGCATTGTGGCAGCGGCGCAAAAACCATGTTTCCTTAATGAATTATTTTGCGGCGCTGGCTTTATCGACCGCTCTTTATGCGGCTGGTTATGGTGCGGAAATCCTTGATGTTTCCTTGGCGGGAAAGCTTCTGTGGCTCAAGGTCCAGTATTTGGGCATTCCTTTCATACCGGCTTTTTGGCTATGTGTGGCGCTGACCTACTCCGGGAGAGAGCAGTGGCTGCAGCCACGAGCCTTGGCGGCGCTTTTTACGGTTCCTGTATTGACGTTGGCGCTGCATTTTACTTCTTCTTTTCATGGTCTTCATTATCAGGTGGAAGGATTGACGGCTAACGGGCCATTTTTGCATGTGAAGGTACATTACGGCCTGTGGTATTGGGTGCATTTCGCTTATTTGAGCTTGGCCGTGGTCGGGGGAAATCTGCTTTTTTTGCAGCAATGGCGGCAGGCGGAGCCATTGTATCGCCGACAGGTTTTAGTGATGTTTCTGGCTTCCTTAGTTCCCTGGCTGGCGTACTTGCTGTACTTACTTAAGCTGACTCCCTGGGGGCTTGATTTGACGCCGGTCTTTTTTTCCTGTTCCCTTTTGGCGTTTGCTTGCGGTTTTTTCTGGCTGCAGCTGTTTGATTTGGTGCCGGTGGCCAGAGCGGCTGTCTTTGATATGATTAGTGATGGCATTGTGGTCTTAGATCGCAAGCAGCGTTTGCTTGACAGCAATGTTGCGGCGGAAAAAATGCTGCCGGAACTTAAGGAACCAGGCTGCATTGGAAGAAGAATGGAAACGGTATTGCCGCAGTATACTGTATTGTTGGCGCAGGTGGCGCAGCGTGAAGAGGGCGAAGAGCGAGTGCGGTGGCGTCTGCCGGGTAAAGAAGAGGAAATTTGCGCCAGCCGCGTAGTGCCTATTGTTGATCCTAAGGGCCAAGGGAGCGGACTCATTGTGGTACTGCAAAATGTGACTGAAGAGGTTCGGCTCTTGGAACGTCTGCAGCAGGCGGCTACTATGGACGGATTGACGCAGGTTTACAACCGGACGCATTTTTTTCAGCTTTGTCAGGGAGAGTTTCGCAAGGAAGCGGCAGATGTGAAGACCTTTGCCTTGATTATTTTTGACTTGGATCACTTCAAGCGTATTAACGATACTTTTGGGCATCAGGCTGGCGATGAAGTATTGCGGCAAGTGTCGAAGGCGGCGCAAGAAGTGCTGCGAGACAGCGATTTGCTGGGTCGGTACGGGGGAGAAGAGTTTATTTTGTTTTTACCTAGCTCTTCGGCGCAGGAAGCGTTGCAGGTAGCGGAACGGCTGCGGCTGCGCATTGCAGCGCTGCGGTTACCGGAGCTGGGCGAGGGCTGGCCGCTTTCCGCCAGCTTTGGCGTGGCTGAAGGGCAGGCGAGCCTGGAAACTTGCTTGCTGGCTGCGGATCAGGCTTTGTACGAGGCGAAACACGACGGGCGCAACTGCGTGCGGGTGAAAATGCCGGAAGCGTGAAGTAAAAAGAAAGTGGCTGTGCTGAAACGAGCGTTTCGGCGCAGCCACTTTGTGGTTATTCGTGTCTAGTAACCCTCCGTCGTACCCTCACTTTACTCCTTTTACTCCTGTTTGTTTTTACTCCGTGGCCTGGGCGCAAGCTTCCATGAGAGCTTCGCTCAAAGACGGGTGCGGGTGGGTCAGTGTAGACAGCTGCAGGGCGGTGACGCCCAAAGAAAGGGCCAACGAGGCTTCCCCCAGCAGCTCGGACACATGGGGGCCGGTCATATGGACGCCCAGCAAGCGGTCGGTGACGGCGTCAACAACGACTTTGACCAAGCCGTCCCGTTCGCCCAGGCAAAGAGCCCGGCCGTTTTGGCGGAACGAAGCGCGCCCGCAGCGTACTTCATATCCTTGGCTTATAGCGGCCTCTTCCGTCAGGCCGACGGAGGCTAATTCGGGCTGGGTATAGACGCAGGAAGGCACTAAGTGCTGGGGAACGACAGCCGGGTAGCCTAGCGCGTTTTCCATCGCGGCGCGCCCTTCGGCATACGCTTTATGGGCTAGCAGCTTGCCGCCTGTAACGTCGCCGGCGGCATAAATGCCAGGCAAATTGGTTTCTTGGCGTTTATTAACGATAATTTCTCCTTGGTCTCCTAGGGCCAGACCTAAGGAAGCCGCTTCCGGCGGCGGAGAAGGTTGACGTCCTGTGGCCAGAAGAACGACATCAGCGGGTACGTCCTTGGCCGCGTCTTTATGTGTAAAAGAGACGGTTGTTTCTTCGCTGTTGTAGGCGATGTTCGTTACCTGCGCCTGGGTAAAGATGCGCAGGCCTTGGCGCTGCATGGACTTAACCAGCTCTAGGACAATATCTTTGTCTTCTTCCGGCAATAATTGAGGCTGCAGCTCCAGCAGAACGACTTCGCTGCCTAGGGAGAGAAACATTTGGGCAAATTCCAGGCCAATGACGCCGCCGCCGATAACGACCAGGCGGCGAGGGATTTTTTTGAGAGTCAGCAGTTTGTCGCTGGTGACGACGCTTAAGGCGTCTGCGCCGGGAATAGGCGGGCGTTTGGCCTTGGAGCCAGTGGCAATGAGCAGTTTATCAAAGCAGAGCAAGTGGCTTTCCGTCTCGGTTACAACTTCCATTTCCTTGGCGGAGTTTAGGCGTCCTTCGCCAGTCAGGCGCGTAACGCTGGCTTCCTTTAGCAACTGTTCTACGCCATTACGCAGAATTTTAGTGATCCGTTCTTTCCGAGCCAGACTGCGAGACCAGTCGAGGCCGGACAAAGGCATGTCCAGGCCGAAATCACCGCATTTTTTAGCATAGTCTGCCAGTTCGGACGTGCGCAGCAGGGCTTTCGTCGGAATGCAGCCTTGATTGAGACAGACGCCGCCGCAATGGGCTTTTTCTACTAGGGTCACTGAGGCGCCAAGTTGAGCGGCGCGCAAGGCGCCTAGGTATCCTGCGGGGCCGCCGCCGAGAACAACGATGCGAATAGCTGTGGTGGCCATGAAGGTTTTCTCCCCCTTCGGTCAAATGACATATTATGGTTTTATCATATATCGACTTAGGAAGGCTGTCAAATACAACCGTAAACGTGAGGCGTACAAAGAGAAACAGTGCAATAGAAGTAAAAAGCCGAATCATACGGAAGAACCAAAGAATAAAGCAAGGAAAGAGCCAATGCGATTGGCTAGAAAATGATGCTAAAAATAAGACGGAAAGCGATATTGATATCAAAAATTGTGCAAGTTGGCCAAAAAAGAACTGGATCTTTATGGAAGTCTTGTATTGTTGTACGAAGGCGCTGCGGCAAGGAAGAACGAATGAATAAGGAGATGATTTTGGAAGGAAGGTTTTAGGAGCATGAACATTCATATTCCCTACGGGAAAGCAGAGCTTACGCTGACGTTGCCCCAAGAACGGGTAGCGGCAGTGCTGGAATCAAAGGCTCATGGCTATCAGGCGGAGGCCAGTGAAACAGAACTGGTGCGTCGGGCGATGGCGGCTCCTGTCGGTACGCCGCGGTTGCAGGAGCTGGCTCGAGGCAAGAAAAATATAGTGATTATTGTCAGCGATCATACGCGTCCGGTGCCGACGCAAGTGATTGCGCCTTTATTGCTGGCGGAAATTGAAGCAGGCAATCCAGAGGCGCAGGTAACGTTTTTGGTGGCGACCGGCTTGCACCGCGGCACAACGGAAGAAGAGCTGCGCGAAAAATTCGGGCCGGATTTATATGGGAAAGTGCGCATTGTCGTGCACGATTGTTGGGATAAAAGTTCGCTGGCGCAGTTAGCAAAGCTGCCGTCCGGCGGCGAGCTGTGGCTGAATAAAGTGGCTGCTGAGGCGGATTTGCTGCTGGCGGAAGGCTTCATTGAGCCCCATTTGTTTGCGGGCTTTTCCGGCGGCCGTAAAAGCGTGTTGCCGGGTATTGTCGGCGACAGCACCATTCGAGTCAATCACTGTGCGGAACATATTGCCCATGAAAAAGCGCGAGTCGGCATTTTAGAAGGAAATCCGATTCACGAAGACATGCTGCATGCGGCGCGCCAGGCCAAACTGGCCTATATTGTCAATGTCGTTATTGATGCGCAGAAAAAAGTAATCGGCGCGTTTGCCGGCGATGTGGAGCAGGCTCATTTGCAAGGCTGCGCCTTTTTACAGGAACTGGCGGCGGTTGCAGCCGCGCCGGCGGAAATTGTCGTCACTACCAACGGCGGCTATCCGCTGGACCAAAATATTTACCAGCATGTAAAAGGCTTGTCCTCGGCGGAAGCTACCTGCAAAAAAGGCGGCGTTATTATTGTCTGCGCCGATCTGGGCGACGGTCACGGCAGTGTTGAATTGTATGAGTGGCTGCAAAAAGGCGCTGCCGCTGTGACAAACACCATTTTAGCAGTGGACCGTTATTCTACGGTGCCGGATCAATGGGCGACGCAGATCATGGCGCGGATTCAGTGCAAGCACAAGGTTATTTTTGTCACGGCTCCAGCCCAGCATGAAGTGCTGCGGCGCATGGGCTTTGCCGCCGTGGAAACCTTTGAAGAAGCGCTGGCCCAGGCGGAAGAAGCGGTCGGCAGGGAGGCGAAAATTACGGTGATTCCTGACGGCGTGGCGGTTATTGTACGTTAGAAAACTAGCAAAAAGGGGGCCTATCAATGATTGACGGTATTATTCTTAATGACAAAGACAATGTGGCTACCGCAGTGCAGGTGCTGACCAAGGGGCAGAAAGCCCGGGTGCGCCTCAATCGAGAAGAAGTGGAAATCCTTATGACCGAGGATATTCCCTATGGTCATAAATTTGCCGTGCGGGATATTACTGCAGGCGAAGATATTCTAAAATATGGCGAGGTCATTGGCCGCGCTACCAAGAGCATTGCCGGCGGCAGCCACGCGCATGTGCAAAACATTGAAAGTCTGCGCGGCCGGGGCGATCTGAAGGGAGATAAGTAACATGAAGGAATTTTTAGGATATGGCCGTGCAGACGGCTCGGTGGGCACGCGTAATTATGTAGGCGTTTTGTCAGCCGTAGTCTGCGTGAATGAAGTGGTAGAAAATATTGTACGCCAGGTGCAAGGAACGGCGCGCTTTACGCACCATCAGGGCTGCTGCCAGACGCCGCTGGATATTCATATTGTCAACGATACGCTGATTAATTTGGGGAAGAACCCCAATCTGCATTCTGTGCTGTTGGTCAGCTTGGGTTGTGAAAGCACTGATCTTTCCGGCGTTATTGAAGCCATTGCCGCATCCGGCAAGCGGGTGGAGCACATTGTCGTCCAAGAAGTGGGCGGCTCGGCGCGCACAACGGCTCAAGGCATTCTAATGGCTCAGGACATGGTGCGCGAGGCGTCCTTGGAAAAGCGTAAGCCGTTTCCTATTAGTAAACTAGTACTGGGTATGAAATGCGGCAGTTCGGATACGACTTCCGGCTTGGTGCCTAATCCGGCCATTGGCGTAGCGTCGGATCTCCTCGTAGCCGCCGGCGGTACGTCGATTCTAGGAGAAGTGACGGAGTTTATCGGCGCGGAGCACATTCTGGCCAAGCATGCGGCGAACGAGGAAGTGGCCCAGGGTATTTTTAAATTAGTGGAGCGCATGGAGCAGCGGGCCATGGCGGTAGGCGAGGATATTCGCGGCGGTCAGCCTACCGGCGGCAACATTAAGGGCGGTCTGACGACGATTGAAGAAAAGTCTCTCGGCGCGATTGCCAAGGCAGGCTCTGCACCGATTCAGGCGGTTTACGAATACGGCCAGCGGCCGGACAAACCAGGCCTTGTCGTCATGGATTCTCCTGGGCGGGAGCCGGAAATTTTGACCGGTCTGGCGGCGGCCGGGTGCAATGTGATTGCTTTTGCTACCGGACGCGGCGCGCCGCAGGGTTTCCCCTTTGTGCCGGTGCTGAAGATTACCGGCAGCCGCACGGCGGCGGAAAAAATGATTGACCATATTGATATGAACCTAAGCGCGGTGATCGACGGCGGAGATACCATCCCTGACGCCGGACAGCGTGTCTTAGAAGAACTGGTGCGGGTGGCTTCCGGGGCGATGACCAAGGCGGAGTTGTCAGGCTATGTGAATTCTATGGACATCTATATGAAAGGCCCTGTGATTTAGAACGGGATTGAACAAGAGTACGGGGAGTAAATGGAAGGTTCGGCAGGCGGCGTATAATAAAGTCGCTTGTCGAACCTTCCATTTTTTGACTATACCAGAATGTATTAAGTGTGGTATAAGTTTTTATGGATAAAAACTAGGTTTATCAGAGGATAGGAGCTTTTGTATAAACGGCGGCATAACTGTATTTGAGACAAGATTTCCGCGCGACTCGAAAAAATAGGAGGAGACGGCAGTTTCTTAACTCGCTGCGCTCAAACAGGCGAAACTGTTCTCCGTCGCCTTCTGTTTTTGCGTCCTGCGGACCGTCTTGCTCCAAAAAGTCTCAAATACAAGCAGTGTCGCCGCAACCGTCTGCGTATTCTTCCCATACTTTTCTCGACAATATCGTAGCCCTCTGTTCCCTCTGTTACTCCCTTAATATACAAGCCTTTTCTTTAATATTCTCTTTCAATCGCAGTATTTCTAAAGAATTGATTTTGTAGATTCTTTGGCTAGACAGG
>SAAJ01000025.1 GCA_009929485.1 Negativicutes bacterium | reverse complement strand
ATGTTTCAATCCACGCGCCCGCAGGGGGCGCGACAGTGGTCTCTATAACCCAAGAAAATCAAGGCTTCTAGAAACGCTTTTTGCGAACCTATTTTTTACAGAAAAAATCACCATGGAGAAAATAGACTATATTCCCGCTAACACTACTAAAACCAGTCTTTGCGAACCTCTCAACGTATTTCTGAGCGCTTATGGTTCGCATTAAATCATAAGTACACCCTCAGGATCATACCCTTCTTTCACCCCCACATGCTCTACTCGATTTTTCCAATTGCTTCCCAAGAAATAATACCTCAAACTATCCTTTTCTGGATCAATAATACTTTCCAAGCGATGTCTTAGTTCCGCAAATTGAGTAGGATCTACCAAGCATTCAAACACTGAATTTTGCACTCGTTGCCCATAGTTTACGCATTGCTTGGCTACTTGCCTCAACCTTCTTTTTCCCGTATCGGTGGTAACGCTTACGTCATACGTAATTAAAACTAACAAGACAATCCCTCATTTCCAAAAAATCGGCGGATAATCTTCTAAATCACCTCGCATATGTCTTGCCATGAGGAGCGCTTGAACATAAGGAACTAAGCCTAATGGAATCTTTTCTTCAAGAAAGGGATGGATGATTTCTTCTTGTTTCCGTTTTTGCCAGGCAGTAAGCACTTCTTTCCGCGTCTCATCATCCATAATAACGGCTCCATTTTCCTTGACAACAAAACCTGACGCTTGCACCTGTTTTCGGTTAATCAAGCTCACTGCCAAACGATCAGCTAAATGCGGTCGAAGCTCCTCCATCATATCCAATGCTAAACTCGCACGCCCGGGTCGGTCTTTATGCAAAAAACCAACTTGCGGATCTAACCCTACGCTTTCCAGCGCAGCTTCTACTTCATGACACAATAACGTATACAGAAAAGAAAGCAATGCGTTTAGTCGGTCTGTCGGTGGCCTGCGGTTTCGCTCAGGCATATTGAACGAATCTTGTTGCTGCACAATCAAATGATTAAACTTGGAAAAATAGTAGTTGGCTGCCTCCCCTTCCAAGCCTCTCACACTATCTACATTAGCAGCCTTTTCCAAGCGTTTTGGGACTTTCGCCATCAAAGCCAGTATCCGTTTCATATTTTCTTGATCGACTTGCTCTGGGTGATCACGAAGCAGCCGATGCAAAACGCTTCGTGAATTTAGTACTTTTGCCGCAACAAAGCGTCGCGACAAACGCGCTGCAATTGTTGCATCATCCGCCCAGCGATATTGCGTCCGCCTCAAAAGCACATTCCCAGATACGTTCCCGCTTACCCGTCCCATAAACTTTCCATAGACCGTCAAAAACGAGAGTGCTACACCCCGTTCACAACATAGATACATAAGTTTAGGACTGGCTCCAGCAAACCCAAAGCAAACAATTCCTTCCAAATTGTGCACAGGCACACGAAAACGATCTTCATTTTCTACCCGCACCACTACATTCTCGCCATCACACGCCAAATACGCCTCTGGAATAGTCACATATAGCGTATTTAACAGTCTTCGCATAGGATGTCCTCCTCCACCTGGCACATTTTTGCCAAATAGTTGCTAACTGACCGCGAGCGCAAATTCCACTTCGGCTGACACAATTCAACAAGCGAGCATAATGAGCAATGTTTTCCCTTTTCCGCCTTAGGAGTCAAGCCTTGCGCAAATAGCACATGCATTCTTTCCGCTAAAAATACTGTTCGTTCACGCAAGGCATCATCAAAAACAATCATTTCACGCCGCCGAGTTTGCCCATAAAAAAGATATCCTTTTTCGATTCTTACGTGCAGCATTTCTTCTAACGCCATTGCCTGCGCACAAAGCTGTACTGCATCTCGATCATCACTTTTGGGTCGCCCTCTTTTATACTCAATCGGCAACGGCTTCCAAGCGCCTTGCCGTTTAGCAAGAGTACACGTCTCACCCGGAATAGCCTGATCTACCCGCTGAAATTCTACCACATCAGCAACACCACGCAGCCCAAGCTTTTTTGACAGCACAGGCAAGGCTCTTACAATCCGCACATCATTGCGCGATTCATCCTTAAACGGGTCATCCGCTCGTTCGTGCAAATGTTTTCCTTCTACAGTTCGCACATTCTCCGCCCATGCCTGCTCTACATGGATCAAGGCCCATTGACGCTCACAAAAAGCCATATGTTGAATGCCTGAAAGAAGAAGAAAAAGTTCATCTTCATTTACATTTCCCATTCACTTTAACGCCCATCAACTATATCTGGAATCAGGCCTTCTAACATATGCACTTTTATGTCATAGTCATCAATAGATTTTGCTTCGGAAACTCCATCTTTCACTTTAACTTCTAAACTTCTATGAACCTTAGCCGATGAATATTGACCATTATTAGAATTATGCTTCCACCAATATAGCTTAATTACTTCCATACTTCCTTCTGGTCGTGCTGAAGACGCATCATTGTCAAACAAATTTAACATTGCTCGCTTGATATCCTCTGCATCTTGATCGTTAAATCCCGTTTTGCTTGCTAATTGAGGATTCATACTCCCGTAAAAAACATATACTCCATGATCTACACGGTGCTTCATCCCCATAGTATCTGAAGCTCTCTTACTTCCATCGCCTTCGCCACTTACACTTTTTGTAATTTGCACGCTTGAAATATTTACTGGAGTTATGCTAAATGCTGAATGAATTGAAACTGGCCCCCTTATTCCCACAGATACTCCATTATCATCTCCTTGAGAACCCTCTTCAGCTACATCTTTCTTTCCTTTTTTCCCTTTTTTTGCACCTCCGCCATATGCGAAAACTTGCCCAAAAGCCCTAACATCTAACCACTTTTTACATGCAGCCTCTCTATATTGTTTATAGTCTTTCCGTTCCGATTCTGGTAGTTCTCCTTCGGCTCTACTCCTGAGACTTTTATAGTCGTCTAGTTTATTGTCGTCTGATTGAACAAAAATCTCTTTTCCGGCTTCCATTAAGCGATTTCTAATTTTTCTTTTTATACATACATCAGAAATCTCACCAAGATTTTCATAACTGACTCTTGGTCTATTTCCATTCAAAGGATCTCCATTGGGGTTAGCATTATTGACGCTCAAAACCACCGCGAAATCAATTTTGTTCTTCAAAGTTTCCATATCAAAAACCTCCTTAATAAATTGAAATAATACTAAGCAGCCCCTTCACTCTCTAGGTTCTAACTCGCTAGCTTTTTCTTCCCATTTCTTTCTAAATTCATCACGCTGGCAATGATATCCTAGCAAGTATTCACCAGACAATGGTTTATCACTAACATAATCCTCAATATCAAAACTCTCCATAATTTCATCCATCATCTTTTTATACCAAGAAGCTCTACTTCCAAGTCTCAAAATATATGGAGTCAATGCAACTTCAATTTGCATCCATGTTTTATAGGGTCTACTGGCAAATTGCTGCATATACCGCGCCGCATTTGTTGGTCGCTTTTCTCCCGTTCTCCTGAGCGCTCCCTCTTCAAGGCGCTCCGCGACTGCTAGTAACCTTCCATATAGATAATCTCTAGTTTTACGTTCCTTATCTAAAGGCATTTCAAAATTCTCCTTTTCACTGTATTTTCTATATAAGGCACACGCAATACTTAAGGTCTTATTCCAGTCCCCATTCTCTAGTCCACACCTATTGCTAGCACGGTTTACAGCAGAATATACAATATCTTTGGGTATCGGTTTCCCATCAATGATGCACGGAATAATCCTACTTACTATACTCTTTTTCAATTTTTCATCGCTCTTAATCCCGCATACAGCATCCGCTATATCATTAGGAGAGGGAGCGCCGACACCCTTACAATCATGCATCCATACACATGATGTATGCCATTTTTCTATCCTTCTTAAAAATTCTGAGCCAGTCAGTTCTCGATAGAAAATTATAGCCATTCTTCCCGGAGTTGCCGCATCAAGTCCCATGACAACAATATTATTCGTATTTCCTAACTCTCTTTTATATCCCTCAATTTTCCGTTTAAGTTTAACAGCTAATTCTTGAGCTGTTTGGGGGGCACAGTTAAGATTATCTTCTTCGTTCGCCAGATTCAGCAATATAAACGTATCAGCCAAAGGATCTGGGATTTCTCCTCCATTACTTGCCCATGCTACGATTACTAAATCTCCTTTTCTGTACCCTTGTCTGTTAATTAACCATCTCAGTGCATTATGCGCTTTTTGCGTAACTTCAAATCCGACACTACAAGCCTGATTCGCTGTTATAAATCTCCCTCGAAAAGTAAACCCACTTGTATCATTCGATGATATTAATTTAGCTTTATCTCCGTCATTCCTAACTTTTGAAGGATGTTGCTCCGCGATAAATTCGTCTTTCCCAGATATATAGCATAGGCTCCTAGTCTTTTTTGTCGCCGAATAAAATCCAATCCAGCTTTTAAAAAGAGTTTCATCCGTCCATACTTTTGTGTGAGGCTCTCCTGGTATTTCCACAATCCATCGTACAAAAGCTTCTCCTTGCATTGAGTTAGTTGTCACAAGAAATATTTCTGGAATATTTTTTCGAGATTTCTCTTTCCATTTTTCTAAAAGCTTATTATCTTCTCCAACGACCAAAATTCGATTTTCAACTAAATCTTTTATGACATTTCCACGGCGGACATACTCTAATACTGCCCTAGCTTTAGGATGAGAAAAGTCTGATTGACACCACCTCGTTAACAGGTCTGTATATTTCTCATATGGTTCATTAGGATTATTTGCATACCCAACTGTCACTATACCTCCAAAAGAAGAAAAATCAGCCGCTAGATACTGAAGTTTATCACAAAGAGGGTGATTTTCCGGCTTCTTTCCTGATCTTCCGCCAGATTGCTCAGTACACGGAATAATAGTTTTACTTTGCTCTTTAGGAACCACCATCGCTCGTTGAAAATTGCCTAACCCATCAATGACTATTTCTATCTGCGCTTTATTAGTAGTATGGCATATCGGCAATAAAGCTACTTCATCCTCATTAAAACTCTTTCCCACGATCCCTTTTGAATTTTCATAGGTTTCATAGAGCTTCTGTATCCAACTCACATTACATCATCTCCTTTTCTGAGTATCCATCCAATAATCCCTCCTCTTTTAATCCCACAGACCCTGGCGGACTAGCGATCATATCTTTTACTTTTTTTCTAATATCACATTCATTAGGATAAGTCATCTTTACAACCCCTAGAGCCATCTTTGGCCTCCAGAATCGAGCTATTAGACTATTTTCACCTGACTCATCTGGATAATCAAATCCATGAAACATTAAACCAAACGACAATTCTCCAGGGTACGAATCGTAAAAACCGTCTCCATCTCCAAAACAGCATGGCTCAACATATCCCTGACACTCACGTGTTCCAAGAAAAACATCTCGCCTTCCTCCGCGCTCAATCATCCGTTTTGTTACAAAAAAGTGCTTATTTTCATTTCGATCTTGTTCCATGTCTTGCCGAGTTAGATTCCATTCAAAGTGCGCCTGAACTTGATATTCTACTTCTGTAAGATAAGTATAAATCGCTAAAGAATTCCCACCTCCATAGTTCAACGGTTTTGCACTTCGTGTTTGAGTTTGGATTGGTTTCATAACTCTCACTTTGTCAATTACCCATATCAACGTTGGCTTCCAATAAATCGATTCTACAATCCCTTTTATCGCCTGATAAGTGGGTATCTGGTAAGAGCATTTTTCTCCTCCTATTTTGGTTAAGGGATCTGTAAACAATGCATATTTACCAAAAACCTTAAATTCTACCATATTCTTCACAAAGCTTCCTCCTAACAATTGAGAAACTTCATTGACTCAGTTGCAACTTCACTCATTCCATAATCCAGGCTGTAATAACGTTCATCCAAATAATATATACCTTCTCCCCTTTGTATTTCTCGAATAACCCCCTCTTCCGTTAATTGAGCAAAGATATGGGAAAATATATTTATTGAGTATCGTTGTGCTTGTTTTAACAATGAAAATTTATTTTCCCTTGTACTATCCGCACAAAGTTCTTCAATTATTTCTCGTCCTTTTTCATAAGGAACAATAATGCCAATGGTAGCTGAATCTATTGATTGAAAGATCTTTGCCGCAGACATAAATGCTTGTCGCAATGCAATTCTTGGAGATGTATTATTGTTTGCTCTTCTATAAGCCTCTACTGAAATTTGATTAGTAGCTAATAGATTAAACACTGTATCCGTCCTGCCTATAAAAGATTTACTAGTAATAGAATATGACATTTCACCAGCTCGATCATAAAAATAATATTCATAGTACCGTTCGATAGCTTTCGGTCCAATTAAGTCGCAATCAAACTGCTCTGGATCAGTTTTAAATTCATTTAAAATTCGCTTTGTAACAGCTCTCCCTTTCCAAATATCCGGAAGTCTATCTAAATTCTCTTCAACTGGATTGATAATAAATACTCTTCCAAGTTGACTCCTAGCTCCGTTTCTATTACACCTCCCTGCAGCTTGTGCAATCGAATCTAAACCAGCTAAATAACGAATTACACTACCAAAATCAACATCAATACCCGCTTCAATTAATTGCGTACTTATACAAATGGTTGGCCTCCTATCTTCTAACCTTTTTCTTATTTCAGTAATCACGTTCATTCTATGTACAGGACACATTCCCGTACTTAAATGAAATATTTCAACTGATGGCTCTCCTTTAATCCGAGTAAATAAATTAGCTGCTGCTTTTTTCGTATTAGTTATAATTAGTACGCTATCTGTATGAAGTAACTCGCAAGTAATTAAGTCAATAATTTTTTCTTCTTCCCAACCTACTAAATTACACCTATCAAAAACTTCTACGCGTTTCAATTTTTCAAATAACCTAAGAGCGTCTTGAATTATTTGTTTCTCTGGTTCAATAGTTATTGCTCTTTGTCTCGGTATGACTTTATCCAGCAATGGTTGTGTTGCAGTGCAAAGTACCGCTGTAGAACCACACCCTTTTATCATAAACCTCAATGCACAGTTAAATAGGTGTACACATTTAACTGGCAATGTTTGAATTTCATCAAAGATTACTACCGCATTAGCAAGTTGATGCATTCGTCGAGCATTTCGTGTTCCATGTCCAAACATAGTTTCCAAAAATTGCACCATTGTCGTAAATACAATTGGCGCATCCCAATTTTCTGCCAATATTTTTTGTCTACCTGTTTCTTCTTCAGGGGTTAGATTAGAGTGATGTTCTAGTACTACATTTCCAACATACTCACCTCCTTCTTCTTTGTTCTCCAATATTCTTCTTGCTACATCTGCATTCTGATCTATAATCGACGTATATGGGATCACATAAACAATACGTTCCATTTTATGTTCTTTTGCATGATTTAATGCAAACCTTAAACTTGCTAAGGTTTTTCCACCTCCCGTCGGAACAGTTAATTGATAAATCCCTTTTTCTTTTTTGGAAAACTGCCAACACTGTTCAGAAATAAACTGACGTATTGCATTAACATTTTTTTGCTGTTCCGACGAACAATTTATGTCTGAAAATTTTTCAATTTCCTCATTTAGTCGTTCTAATAAATATTCCCACTCAGTATACCGACCATTATTTTTCAATTTAATTCTAGATGGATATTCAAAATCAGCTGTACTCATGCGGTCTGCATCAATTAAACAGCTAAACAAATAGCGTGTTAATAATCCTATCTTTATTTGTAAAGTTTCCGAATTATCTTTTTCATCCCTCAATGCTCTTATCTTTTCAGTTAATTGAATAAGAATATCTTTGTCTGACAAAAGCTCAATTAACTTGACTTTTATATACTGCGGTATGTTCTTCTCAGCTTCCATTAGCCTGGTTTTCATATCATCTTTATGCATTCTTCTAGAAAGATCATCTCTTCCATCTATGGTTAAACAGTCAATTAAGCCAGAATGATGCGAAGCAATTATAATCGCTAAAATTTCACGCGCATACTCAAGTTCTAGAGAACCATCTACAAAACTACGCCATACTAATTGAGCACCCGCACTAGAATGATCAATTTTCCCTTTATTGTCTGGAGTCTCCATATAATCGTCTGCATCTGGATCAAGTAACCCTGTCGCAGAACAGATATATCTATTAAAAGCTTGGCTTCCTTTTCCAATGTCGTGTAGTAATCCCACTAACTCTCCTTGTCTCTGTAGTCCAATTTTCCCTGCAAAGTCTCCACTTATTTCAGCCGCTTCAAGCAAGTGTTCCCAAAGAGGTTGTATTACCCCATCACTAAGTCTACGATGAGCTACAAATATTTCATTTTCCCGAATATATTCAAAGCTTATTTTTTCACTCATCAAGCACTCTCCTTCGTACAACAACATAATCTAACTCTATTTTCCTACTCTCCATACACTCTCCGCATCGTCGTTGCCTCATCCATTACGCTGCGCCGCAATGTTTCCGGCACCAATACTTCTACGTCACCGCCAAAGCTCAGCACCCATTGCAACAGTTCCCAATTGCAGCAAACGTGCATCGTCATCTCTAAGCTTCCGTCTTCCAGCATTCTTTGCGTCTGCGAGGCGTGTTTAATTCGCCCCTGCAGCCACGGAGCACGGCGCGGAGAAAAGTGCAAAATGACGGTTTCCGGTTCGCCACAACCAAGACCCAAACCGTTAGCAAAATATGTATCTGCGTTAAAGCCCTCTTTTTCTTGAAAGTATTCCATACGCATTTTCAAAGACCGAATGCGGTCCAAGCTAAACGTACGCCAATCTTGCCGCAAACGACACCAGGCTACCAAATACCAGCATCCTTCGTGTCCATAAACAAAGTAGGGTTCCACCTGCCGCATATTTGCTTCCTGGTTCGAAGCGGCACAATACTCAAGCTCCACGACCCGCTTCTCCATCGCCGCTTGTTGCACTTGCTGAAACAACTCTGCATCCACTTTGGCTCTGCTGGCAAAGGCGTCCAACGCCAATGTCCGCGAAGCGGCTGCCACATGAGGCTGTTTATCCGGAGTCAACAAGCCTACTATTCTTTCTTTTGCTAATTGCAATGGCCGAAACAACGGATTTCCGCCTTGTCCAAAAGCATCCACGCATTGCAAGAGAGCTATCACTTCTTCCAAGGAAAAGAAGGTCGGTTTCAGAACTGCATTTTCCATCAATACATACCGTTTAGCAGAACCATCCCAATACGTTTTTATACCGGCTTGATCCAAGTCCACTAAATATCGGCTTACAGAACGTTTATCCACTCCCAAACGCTCTGTCAACCTTGGCATGTCTCCAATTCCTTGCTGCAACAGTAAAATTAAACGCAACACTCTTTGCATTTTCGTATTATCCAGCAACGCTAGTTCACCCTTCCTTTATTTTACGAAAGATAACTGACAGCATCTTGTCATTGCTCCATCTCAGAAAACACCTATTTTTTCCCTTTCGACGGAAAATAACAAAAACCTCCTCTTTATGTATTCTTTCTCTCAAATACAAGCTTCATCTAATTTTTTTGTTTTTCATTACCACTCTTACACTCAAAAACCTAATCACAAACTATTGAGCGCCCATCCTCCCGCAAACCCTCCGGTCACTCCGGTTCTCTTGTTCAATTCCCCGCCTTTGCTCTGTGTCCAGTTCCCCGCAAACTGCAGAAAGCCCCCGCCAGCGCTTTCGCGCCGACAGGGGCTTCCGTATTACCGCAAACCGGAATCTCACAGATCAATTTAACACTTCTCCTGCGAGCCCATGGATGTCGGTTGCTTTGCCATCCATGGATTTTCAGAGGAGACCGGCAATTATGCCATCCGTGGCATTGCCGGCATTAGGCACTTCACGTGCCGTCTCCGATTCTCTTGTTCAAACTTTATGCTTAGTCGTCATCTCCGCCGAAGAGACCGCCGAGACCGCCTAAGACGCCAGCGCCGAGAACGGTCTTGCCAAGGACGCTGCCTTCTTCACGACTGCCGCCCTGCGATGGCGCTGCGGCTAGCATGCGGCCCGCCAGACGGGAGAAGGGCAAGGACTGCAGCCAAATACGGCCCGGTCCCTGGAGAGTGGCGAAGAAAAGTCCTTCGCCGCCTAAAAGAGCGGTTTTAATGCCGCCAGCCTGCTGAATGTCAAAACTCACGCTGGGCTCAAAAGCCACGACGCAGCCTGTATCTACATGCAAAGTTTCTCCCGGAGCCAAGCGGCGTTCGACGATGGTGCCGCCAGCGTGAAGAAAGGCTAAGCCGTCGCCGTCAAGCTTCTGCATGACGAAGCCTTCACCGCCGAAGAGACCGGTCAAAATTTTCCGCTGAAAATAAATGCCGATAGCAACGCCTTTAGCGGCGCACAAGAAGCTGTCTTTTTGGCAAATGAGCGTGCCGCCCATATCAGCCAAGTTTACAGGAATAATATTGCCGGGATAGGGGGATGCAAAGGCGGCTCGCGCCTTGCCGCTGCCTTGATGGGTAAAGACGGTCATGAACAGACTCTCGCCGGTCAAAACGCGCTTGCCTGCTCCAATCAGCTTGTCAAAGAAACCGCCACCGCCGGAAGACGAAGAACCATCGCCAAAGATGGTGTTCATTTCGATCGAAGAGTCTTTGTACATCATAGCGCCGGCTTCAGCAATTACACTTTCCCCGGGATCCAGTTCCACTTCAACGAACTGCATTTCTGCGCCCATGATCTGGTAGTCAATTTCATCCGCCACTAACGCTCTTGACGGCGGCGGCGGAGGCGCTACTTGCCCCAAAGACGGAGGACCGCCTGCACCCTGGTTCAGCTCCGCCAAACTGCCAATCGGCACCCAGCCTGTAAAGCCTTCCTTCCAGGCCATACCCTGCGGATATTTTCTTGCTTCCTGTTTGGCTTGCTCTTCATCGAAAGGACCAAACGTCTGACCTTCATGACTTAAATACCAATTCATCTGTCCACTCTCCTTAGCGTTGAATATAATCAGGCCCTAAATTAACAATAGTTATAAATTGGAAAACAAGAACTATTTCTCCTTGGAGCAGCATTTTTCCTGCTAACGCCAAAATGGCCCTTTCCCCGCCAGACGTTCCACGGGAAAAAGGCCATTTTTAGCATGAGATGTGAGTAAGAGCAGTTCTCTATACTCTAGTTGGAGAATCGCACCCGGCCGTCGAGAGACAGGAATTCTTTTTCTCCCGGCTTGGCCTCTGGCTTGCCAAAAGGCATTTGCGCAATAAGGCTCCAGCTTTCCGGCAGGCTCCAGCGCTGGCGTACTTCTTCTTCAATCAGCGCGCCGTAGTGCTGCAACGATGCCCCAAAGCCAACTTCCTCAAGTGCCGTCCAGACGACAAATTGCAGCATGCCGGAAGCCTGCTGAGACCAGATGGGAAAGTTATCTTTATACAAAGGAAACTTTTCCTGCAAGCCTTTTACAACGTCTTGGTCTTCAAAGAAGAGAACGGAACCATAGGCTTTACGAAAAGCGGCAATTTTTTCTTCCGTAGGTCCGAATGCATCGGCCGGCACAATCTTGCGCAGCGCCGCTTCGACAATGTCCCACAGCGCATTCTGCTGCGCTCCGGTCACAACTAGCACGCGCCCGCTTTGGGAGTTAAAAGCCGTCGGCGTATGGAGCACAGCATTCTCGATAATACTACGCAGCCGCTCCTCACCAATCAGGCTTTCTTTGGCCAGGCTATAATAGGTTCTTCTTCCTTTCACTGCTTGCCAAAAATCTCGGATCATACTAAATCCCTCCTTAAACGATGTTTGTCTTTAACCATACTATAGCACTAGGGATTTCCTTAATCAATAATTATTTTCCATTGCTCATTTACGGGCAATTCGCCACGCTTTGCGGGCAGGAATCCGCTGCCGCATCGTGGAATACAGGGCATAGCGACTTTACATTGCCAGGAGGATGCGCATGAAAACAGCAGAACGGGTTAACCGGCTGGGCATTGAGAATGCCTTTGAGGTTTTAAAGGAAGTTCAAAAGCTGGAAGCCCAAGGAAAACAGATCATCAGCTTCGCCATTGGCGAGCCTGATTTTGACACGCCGGAGCATATTAAGGAAGCCTGTGTTCAGGCGCTCCGTCATAACCGCACCCACTATAGCCCTTCCGCAGGTATTTTACCCTTGCGCCAGGCTATTGCCGACTATATCGGCCGCACGCGACAGATTTCGGCAGCGCCAGAGAATGTGGTAGTCACCCCTGGAGGCAAGCCAATTATTTACTACAGCATTCACGCCTTGGTCGATCCCGGAGACGAGGTCATTTATCCCAACCCCGGCTTCCCCATCTATGAGTCAGTGATTCGCTTTGTCAGCGGCGTCCCCATACCGGCGCCTCTTTTAGAAGAAAAAGGATTTTCACTAGATGTGGAGCATCTAGAAACGCTGATTACCCCTAAGACCAAATTGATCATCCTCAACAGCCCCCAAAATCCCACCGGCGGTCTCATCCCACTTGAGGATTTAAAACGCATCGCCGAATTGGCCGTTCGCCATGACCTTTGGGTTCTTTCCGATGAAGTATACAGCCGCCTTATTTATGAAGGAGAATTTGCCAGCATCGCCTCTCTGCCTGGCATGCAGGAGCGGACCATCATCCTGGACGGCTTTTCCAAAACCTATGCCATGACCGGCTGGCGTCTGGGCTACGGTGTCATGAACAAGGACTTGGCGGAACTCGTAAGCCGCCTTGTTACTAACTGCGAATCCTGCACAAATACGTTCATTCAAGATGCCGCTGTTGCGGCTTTAACAGGCCCCCAAGAAGCGGTGGATTCTATGGTGCGGGAGTTGCGCGAGCGCCGCGATCTGATTGTAGACGGCCTCAACGCCATCCCCGGCTTTAGCTGCCGCGCTCCGGGCGGCGCGTTTTACGCGTTTCCTAATGTGACCGAAGCCTGCCGCCTCTACGGCTTCCAGAACGCCAAGGAGCTGCAGCAGTATTTACTGTACGAAGGCCATGTGGCGGTTCTGCCGCGCACGTCCTTCGGCCAGCGCCATGCCTTTGAGACTCAGGAATATCTGCGTTTTTCCTATGCGACTTCGCCGGAGACAATCCGCGAGGGGTTAGCGCGTATCCGCAAGGCTTTGGAGAAACGGTGAAGTTTGAACAGGAGTAGAGTGAGGGCACGACGAAGCTACAAAATTCACACAGAGGATCAGAGGAAAGGCCAGAGTAAGCAGAGAGAATAAAAGAATCACCAGGGAGATTGCCACGTCGCTGCGCTCCTCGCAACGACTGTAGGCTGTCTTTACGCGTCATTGCGAGCGCCAGCGCGGCAATCTCTCCGGTATAATAAAAAACGGAAACCCGTTTTCTTTAGTTCGTTCCAAGCTAGGAGCCTGTGCTTTTATAAGCACGCCGGCCAAATCCCCCTGGCCCTGCGGGCCATCCCCCTTTAACAAGGGGGCTTCTTGGTCTCTGCTCTATTCCCTGCCTCCCTTGTCAAAGGGAGGTGCCGCCGCAGCGGCGGAGGGATTCAAAAAAGACATGCTTTACTTAAAAAAGGAGGCGATCATTCTTTGCTACGTGACGTATTGCAGCGCTGCGCGGGGTCGTGCTTGGTGCTGCTGGCTATTGTTACTTTTACATTTTTTCTAATGCACGCCATTCCGGGCGGCCCGTTTACCGGGGAAAAGAATCTGCCGCCGGTGGTTTTAGCGCATCTAGAAGCGCACTACCATCTGCAAGACCCTTTGTGGAAGCAGTATGTTGATTACCTGCTGAATTTGGCGCAGCTGGATTTAGGGCCTTCCTTTAAATACGAGGGCCGCAGCGTCAACCAGATTATTGCCGAAAGCTTTCCAGTGTCTTTGCAGCTCGGCGCTAGCGCGCTGGTGCTGGCTTTGGGTGCGGGAATTCCCTTGGGCTGTCTGGGAGCTTTGCGCAAAAACCACTGGCAGGATCACGGGGCGATGGCCGTCGCGATTATCGGCATGTCCGTCCCCTCCTTCGTGCTGGCCACCTTGCTTGTGCAAGTTTTCGCGGTACAGTTGGGCTGGCTGCCGGCGGCGCTCTGGGAAAGTCCCGCCTCGCTCATTTTGCCGGCGCTTTCACTGGCCGCTTATCCATTGGCGTTCATTGCCCGCCTGACACGCAGCGCCATGCTGGAGGTGCTGTCTCAAGACTACATCCGTACGGCCCGCGCTAAGGGCTTGAGCCTTTGGGGCACCGTTTACCGGCACGCTTTAAAAAACGCCCTCTTACCGGTAGTAACCTACCTCGGACCTATGGCGGCTTCCATTCTTACAGGCAGTTTTGTGGTGGAAACCATTTTCGCCCTGCCCGGCTTAGGCCGTCATTTCATCACCAGCATTTATAACCGCGATTATACGGTCATTCTCGGCGTAACCGTATTTTATAGCGTTCTTGTCATTGTTTTTAATTTAGTAGTCGATCTTTTATATCCGCTGCTGGACCCTCGTATTAAGCGCTTCGAGAAAGGTGGTAACTGATGAACCAGCCTGAATGCACCCAAAATCTTTTACCGCCTCCAGCTTCGCCCTGGCAGCGTCTCCAGCGCCATAAGGCGGCTATGGCGGGTTTATATTTTCTTGGCGCTCTCTTTTTGATTTGCTTGTTTTTCCCTATGCTTTCCTCTCTTTCCTATGCGGATCAAAACCTCTGGGAAGCCAACGCCGGGCCTAGCGCTGCGCATTGGTTCGGCACCGACTCGCTGGGACGGGATCTGTTTATCCGCGTTCTTTACGGCGCTCGCATTTCGTTAGCCATCGGCGTCGCCGCCAGCGTCATTAACCTTTTGATCGGCGTCACCTACGGCGGCATCGCCGGTTTCTTCGGCGGACGCACGGACCGCATCATGATGCATTTGGTGGACATTCTTTATGGCATCCCCATGCTGCTTTACGTCATTTTGCTGATGGTGCTGTTAAAACCAGGCTTGACCAATCTGTTTCTGGCGTTAGGCATTGCCTACTGGCTGGGCATGGCGCGCATTGTCCGCAGCCAGATTCTAACTTTAAAAGAACGTGAATTCGTCTTGGCCGCCCGCTCCTTGGGACTAAGTCCCTGGCGCATTCTTTTCCGCCATCTGCTGCCCAACTGCAGCGGCCCCATCCTGGTAACGATGACGCTGGCCATCCCGGAAGCGATTTTTGCCGAAGCCTTTTTAAGCTTCATCGGCTTGGGCGTTGCCGCTCCCATGGCTAGCTGGGGCGTCCTGGCGTCCGAGGGGCTGACAAGCGTCCGTTCCTATCCCTACCAGCTCCTCTTTCCGTCTTTGGCCATCAGCCTTACCATGCTGGCCTTCAACTTCCTTGGTGACGGGTTGCGCGACGCCTTGGATCCTCACAGCAAACGTTAGGAGGCTTTTTTATGAAGCACTTACATACAAAATTAGAACAACTTGCCGCAAGCTGTCCTTGCCGTTGGAGCGTCATCGTTACTGACGGCGCCGGGCATGACTTATATTCAGTTCGGCCGGATATCATCTATCCTTCGGCCAGCATGATCAAGGTACCCATCCTCTTTGAAATTCTGCGCCAAGCGGCTGCAGGAACAGTATGCCTCCAAGAGACGCTGTCCCCTTCCGCTTCCTGCCGCGTCGGCGGCGCTGGCATTTTAAAAGAGCTGAACCCGTCCCTGCCTCTGAACATCCGCGATTTGTGCGTTTTGATGATCTCCCTCAGCGACAACACCGCCACGAATACTCTCATCGAACGAGTAGGCATGACGGCGGTAAACCAAACGATGAGCAACCTGGGCCTTACCCATACCCGATTGCAGCGCCGCATGATGGATTTTGCCGCCGCCGCAGCGGGACTGCAAAACGAAACCAGCGCCGCTGACATGGCCAAGATGTATCACCTTCTTCTCCATGCGCAAGGACTGCCGCCTTCGTACGCCGCACTGGCTTTAAACATTCTTAAGAGCCAGCAGGTTCGCGACAAAATCCCCTTCTACCTGCCGGAGAGCCTGTCTTTGGCCCACAAAACCGGCACCTTGGACGGCGTTGAGCATGACGGCGGTATTTTGTACCTGCCTGCGGGTCCTTTTATTGTCTGCATTTTCGCCGACGGACTGCAAAACAACGCCCACGGGCTGCAGCTCATCGCTCAGATGGGCCGCGCTATCTGCGACGCCTTGCTGCAGGAGGAAATCTAATGCGTATTTCCTTGCGCCAGCTTGCTGTGCTTCTGCTGCTGGTGGTTCTAACCGCAACAGGCTGCAGCCGTCAACCGCAGCAAACCGAAAATACGCTGCGTTACGTATTGGAAGCCGAACCCGCCACCTTAGATCCGGCTAAATCTACGGCCATCCCGGAATCTTTGGCCGAGCTGCAGCTTTTTGAAGGACTGACCCGTCTGGATGCTAAAGACCGGCCCCTGCCTGGCGTGGCGACGCAGTGGGAAATTTCCGCCGACGGCCTGCGCTACATCTTCCACCTGCGCCCAGACGCCCGCTGGTCTAACGGCGAGGCTCTCACCGCTCATGATTTTGTCTATTCCTGGCGACGCGCTTTAGACCCGGAAACGGCTTCGGAAAACTCCTATATGCTGTACGCGCTGAAAAACGGCCAAGCCTTCAACGAAAAAGAGGCTGCCCCCGAAGACGTCGGCGTCCGCGCTCTGGATGAGCGCACGCTGGAAGTCACTTTGGAAAAGCCCACCGCTTACTTTCTCAGCTTGGCTTCGTTCCATGCTTTTTATCCCGTTCACCGCGCCAGTATTGAAAAAGCGCCGGAAAGCTGGTCTTCCCAAGCGGAAACGCTTATCGGCAACGGCCCCTTTCGCCTGACCGGCTGGGTGCATCACGGCAGCTTATCCTTCGCCAAAAATCCCTACTATCGCGATGCCGCCTCCATCCGTTTGGTCGGCATGTACTGGCCCATCGTGGACGCCCAGGCCACCCGTCTGACGCTGGTGGAAACCGGCCAAGCGGATATGATGGTCGAGCCGCCAGTTGTAGAGCATGACCGCCTGCAAAAAGAAGGCCTCCTGCGCATCGCCCCCTATCTGGGCCTCTATTATTACGTGTTCAACACCCAAGCTCCACCATTTGACCGCCTGGAAGTGCGCCGCGCCTTCGCGCTGTCCTTTCAACGTCAAGCACTGATTACCCACGTAGTCAAAGGAGGCAAGCTTCCGGCCTACGCCTGGGTGCCTCCGGGCCTCACCAATCCGGCTACAGGCCTTGATTTTCGTCAAGAAGGCGGCGATCTAAGCCGCGAAGATGCAGCCGCCGCCAAAGAAGCGCTGCAAAAAGCAGGCTACGGAAATGCGCTGCCACCAGTCACGCTGCTTTTCAATACCGGCGAAATGCACAAGGCCATCGCCGAAGCCGCTCAAGAGATGTGGAAGCAAAGCTTGGGAGTCGCCGTCACCTTGACCAATCAGGAATCAAAAGTCTTTCTGGCGTCCCGCACGCGCGGCGAGTTCCAAATCGCCCGCGCTTCTTGGATTGGCGACTACGCTGATCCCATGACCTTTTTGGATGTTTTCAAGGATGCCACAAACGACGCCAGGTATCAAAATCCACGCTATAACGCGTTGATTGAAGAGGCGCAAAGCGCGCTCGATCCGGCTCGCCGTATGGCGGCCATGCATGAAGCGGAGCAGATCCTCCTTGAGGACGCTGTCATCTTGCCTATTTACTACACCACCCAGCCCTATGTAGCCAGCCCCCGCCTGCAGGGCGTCTCCTGGTCAGTGCTGGGATTAGCAGACTTCAAGAATGCTTATTTGGAGAAATGAACAAGAGAACCGGAGTCGCGAGAGGGTACGTAGGAGAAGTACGATTTTTGAACAAGAGTAAAGGGAGTAGAGTGAGGGCCCGCTAGAAGAAAACAAGGATTGAACAGGAGAACCGGAGTCGCGGGAGGGTACGAATGAGGGATATGCAAAAGCAACATGTAGTTCGGTTAAAAAATCCCTCCGCCGCTGCGGCGGCACCTCCCTTTAGCAAGGGAGGCAAAGCTTAAAGTCCCCCTTGTCAAAGGGGGATGATCTGAAAGATCAGGGGGATTTCGTCACTTCGCGAAGCATAGCGACGCGATAGTCTTAGTCTTTAAATCCATAACCATTCACCTATATAAGGAGTTTTATCATGAGTCAGCTAATCAAACCCAAACCATTGCGCCCGGGCGATACGATCGGGCTTTTGGCGCCGGCCAGTCCAGGAAAGGCGGAGGAATTGGAGCAAGGCGTGCGCTGGCTGCAAGACCAGGGCTTTCAAGTCCGTCTCGGCAAAAGCGCCGCTTATACTGACGGCATTTGCGCCGGCGACGATGCCCTACGCGTTGATGATTTGCATACTTTTTTTGCCGATCCTAGCATTGCAGGCATTCTCTGCATACGCGGCGGCTACGGCAGCATGCGTCTTTTGCCGCAGTTGGATTACGAACTGATCAAGCGCCACCCCAAGGTGTTTATGGGCTATAGCGACATTACCGCGCTGCACACGGTGTTGCAGCAGCAATGCGGTTTGGTGAGCTTTCACGGCCCCATGGCGGCTTCGGATTTTGGCCGGGAGCCACTATCTGATTTTACCTGCAAGCACTCGCTTCGAGCGCTCACCAGCACCAACCCGCTTGGCGAGCTGCCCACGCCGCCTGCCGGAGCGACCCCTTTTTTTCTGGTTCCCGGAGAGACGTCCGGCCCTCTGTGCGGGGGCAATCTCAGCTTGATTACCGCCACCTTGGGCACGCCGTACGAACTGGATACTGCCGGACGCATTCTTTGCCTGGAAGAAGTGGGCGAAGCGCCTTACCGTCTGGACAGACTGCTGACACAGCTGCACCTTGCCGGTAAGCTGCAGGCGGCAGCAGCCATTGTCATGGGCGTCTGCAGCAACTGCGACAGCGAAGAAGACCCGCCCGGCCAGCGCACTGTCGATGTGCTGCGCGAACGCCTTGGTTCTTTAGGCAAGCCTGTTCTTTGCGACGTTTCCTTTGGGCATACGGCGGACAAACTTACGCTGCCTTTGGGCGTCCAGTCTATGGTTTCGCCGCGAGCCGGCCTAGTCCTGACAGAAGCCGCTTTAGAGGAGGCCCCTGCTAATGTTTACTGAAGAAAAAAAACGTCTTTGCCAAAAAGTCGACGCTCTGGAAGCGGAAATGACCCGACTCAGCCTGGCTTTGCACGCACGGCCGGAACTGGGAAATGAAGAATACGAAGCAATGCGGCTTTTGACCGACGCCAGCCGCACGCAAGGCTTTCACGTAACCCAAGGCGTCGCCGCTCTTCCCACGTCGTTTGTTGCCAAACGAGGCGACAGAGGCCCTAAAATCGCTTTTTTAGCCGAATACGACGCACTGCCTGGTCTTGGTCATGCCTGCGGACACAATCTGATCGCTTCGATGAGCTTTGGCGCAGCCGCTGCCTTCGCCGCCTTAACGACAAGCCAAGCACAAACCTATTTTATCGGCTGCCCGGCGGAAGAAACCCAAGGCGGCAAGATCGCTTTGACCAATGCTGGCGTCTTCGACGCTTTTGACGCCGTTTTCATTATTCATCCCAGCGACGAAACCACCTTAGGCGGCACATCCCTGGCCTCCCACCCCTTATGCGTGCGCTTTCACGGCCGCGAAGCGCATGTAGCCAGCCGCAGCGAACGCGGCATTAACGCCCTGGATGCGCTGGTGCTTTTTTATCAAGGGCTGCAGGGACTGCGGCTGCGTTTTGGCGAGCAAGCACTCATTGCCGGTATCATTACCGCTGGCGGCACAGCGCCCAACATCGTCCCCGCCTTGGCGGAGATGAAATGCACGGTGCGCTCCCTTAGCAGCGACTATTTGGAACAGCAGGTACTTCCCGCCGTCCGCGCTCTGGCGACCGGCATAGCTGAAGGCACCGGCGCAACGGTAACGTTGGAGCACTATGAACCGCTGTTTAAGGAACTTATCCAGAATACTGACCTTGCCGCTCATTTTGCGGAAAACCTGCGCCTTCTCGGCGAACCGGTCCGCCAGTTGCCGGACGACGACGCTGGCGGCTCCACGGATGTAGGCAATGTCAGCCATGTAGCGCCGACGCTGCACCCGGAACTGTCTATTGGGGCCGGTTTAACCGCCCACACGCCTGCTTTCGCCCAAGCCGCCGGTTCCGCTGCAGCCCAAAAGCGCGCCCTTGTGGGCGCCAAAGCCATGGCCATGAGCGCCTGGGATATATGCTTACAGAACACCAAAAGGAGTTTACTATGAAATTTATTTCTTGGAATGTCAACGGCCTGCGTGCCTGTCTAGGCAAAGGCTTTAACGACTTTTTTCAGCAAAGCGACGCCGACTTCTTCTGCGTACAAGAAACGAAAATGCAGCCGCACCAAGCGGAATTGGACTTTCCAGGATACGAGCAATACTGGAACAGCGCCGTCAAAAAAGGTTATTCCGGCACGGCCGTCTTTACTCGTCATACGCCGCTTTCCGTACGCTTGGGCATGGGCCTGGAAGAGCACGATCAGGAAGGACGCCTGCTTACGCTGGAGTATCCGGATTTTTTCCTGGTTAATGTCTACACTCCCAACTCTCAGCGAGAATTGGCGCGTTTGGATTACCGCATGCAGTGGGAAAACGATTTCCGCCGCTACTTAGCAAAGCTGGATACAGAAAAAGCGATCATTCTGTGCGGCGATATCAACGTCGCCCATCAGGAAATCGACATTAAAAATCCTAAAAGCAATCGCCGCAACGCAGGCTTCACTGATGAAGAACGCGGCAAAATGAGTGAACTCCTCATGGAAGGTTTCACAGATACCTTCCGCTACCTTTATCCAGCGCGCGAAAACGCCTATACCTGGTGGTCCTACATGATGAAGGCCCGCGATCGCAATGTTGGTTGGCGCATTGACTATTTTCTCGTCTCCGACCGCCTGCAGGCTCGAATCAAAGAAGCTATGATTTACGCCGATATTATGGGCAGCGATCATTGCCCGGTGGGGCTAGAACTGAAGTAACGAGGATTGAACAAGAGAATCGGAGTCATGTGAGGGTACACAAGAGGAGTACTGGGGCAACGATTTTGAACAGGAGTAGATGGAGTAGAGCGAGGGTACGTTGAGGGTGCGAAATATGAAATTGAACCTCAACACATAAAATACTAAAAGCCGGTGAAATCCTGATACCAAAGGATTTCACCGGCTTATTTTACGTTACACTAAATACCGTTTTCTACCCTCTTGCGGCCCCTCCGATTCTCCGGTTCTCTTGTTCAAAAAACCCTCGGGCCCTCCCTTTACTCACTCTACTCCTGTTTAAAAACCCGTTACTATTCCCTGCCTGGCAGCAGGGCCAGGGCCTCTGCTTCGGGCACAGGCTTGCTAAAGAGATAGCCCTGCAAATAGTCGCAGCCCATTTCCAGCAAGCATTGACGCTGTTCAGGCAGTTCTACGCCTTCCGCCACGACCAGCAAGCCCATGGAATGAGCCAAATGAACGATGGATTTAACAAGCTGCGTCCGCTCGCCGTCTTCGCCCAGTGTCTTAATGAAAGTCTTGTCAATTTTCAGGGTATGCACAGGCAGATTGTTCAAATAGGTCAAGGAAGAATAGCCTGTACCGAAATCATCCAGTGACAACAGCAGGCCACGCGCCCGCAAACGCCACAGTTTTTCAATGTTTTCGGCCATTTCTTCAATCAATACGCTTTCCGTAATTTCCAGTTCCAGCTGCTTAACACTGATGCCAGCCTCGGCAATGGATTCGTCCACGAATTCTACAAAGCCGTATTCCATCAACTGCCGTGCGGAAATGTTGACGGCCACCCGTAAATGTCCTTGTCCGTTCGCCGCCAAGCGGGCGGCAAATGCGCAAGCTTCCTTCAAGACCCAGCGGCCAATAGGCACAATCCAACCGCTCTGCTCTGCAAAAGGAATAAACACGTCCGGCGCGATTAAGCCCTTTTCGGGATGTATCCAGCGCAACAGGGCTTCAAAGCCAATTATTTCGCCATCATTAACCCGGACCTGCTGCTGATAAAACAAGCGCAGTTCGCCCACTTCCAACGCCTGCCGCAACCCGGCAGCCAGCCAAATTTTTTGATCCGTCTGCGCCAGCAGCGTCCTTTCGTAAAAACACCAGCAATTGCGTCCAGCGCGTTTGGCCGCATACATGGCCAAGTCCCCTTTACGCAATAGTTCTTCCATATTCTCGCCGTCTTCGGGATACAAAACAACCCCTACACTGGCGGAAAGGCGCAGTTTGCCTGTACTCACTTCATAATCACGATACAGATTGCTCACAAGATCTTCCGCCATCTTGACCGCTGCATTCATATTGGCGCCGGGAACAACCGCCACGAATTCATCGCCGCCAATACGCGCTATGTAACAGTCCCTATTCAAGGCTTCATATACTTGGCGGCTGGCGGCGCAGATCACTTCATCGCCAATAGAGTGTCCAAAATGATCATTGATATCTTTCAACTCATCCATATCAATAAAAAAGAGCGCTCCCATTTGAGGTTCTTCCACGAGACACTGCGTCAGCTTTTCCTTGAGATTTTCCCGATTCGGCAAGCCTGTCAGCCCGTCAAAATAAGCCAGACGATGCATTTTTTCCTGCACCTTCAAGCGTTCCAGCGCCACTAGGGCTAAATCCGCAAATTGCTGCAGCGTCGCCACATCTTCTTTATGTACGCTATGCTCCTGCCGCCAGCTGATGGTCAAAACGCCCCGCACTTCCCCTTCCTGGATTAGCGGCAGCATGATCACGCTCTTCAAGTCCATCAGCCGCGTATCGTCCACACGACCGGCAAAAGCGGCATAGTCTGAGACATACAGTAATTCTTTCTGATCATGCACCAAGCCTTCCATGCCTGTTGCCAACGGCTGCACCTCATGCAGAAAAGGCAAATACGCCCCTCGGCTATGACACATGCGAAAACCAGGCGGTTGTTCTTCATAAAGGGAGATATAGCCATCCGGCGAGTCTACCAAATACATAGCATTGTCTAAAATAACTTCAAACAGCTCGTGCACATCCGTCAAAGGCCGCGTCAAAAGGGCCGTCACTGCTCGGTACTGCCGTTCCCGCCGCAGCACCTCTTCCTCCGCTTTCTTACGCACAGCCACTTCTTCTGCCAAGCTGTCGTTTAACAGCGCCAAGCGCTCATTGCTTTCAAGAGCTTCTTCGTTCATGGCCAAGAGTTCTTGATTGGCCGCCCCCAGGTCCTGCGTGCGCCGTTCTACTAGGACTTCCAGTTGCCCTTGATACTGAGCCAGCGAATCAATCATGCGGTTAAAATAACCCGCCATTTCTCCCAGCTCATTTCCCTTATGTACCGGCAGGCGCACCGATAAATCGCCGCCGCTGACTTGCCTTGTCGCCTCTACCAACTTCCGAACAGGAAGACTAAAGCGCCTCGCAAGCCACCAGGTCAAACATACAGAAAGCAGCAATACCCAGCTTCCGAGGAGAAAATTCCGCAGCGAAACGTCTTTGATGAAGGCCATGGCAGCGCTTTTCTTTTGTACTACAATCAAACTCCAGGGCGCTGATAAGCCTGGCATGGGAATGCTGCGATACGCGCAAAGGTATTCGTCTCCATCTTTTTCTTCATAGGAGGATATGCCGTTTTCCCCTTGCAAGACGGTCTGCACTATCGTTTCTAAGCCCGCGGGCAAAGCAAAGGATTCCTCGCTCACCACTTCGTTATTTCCTGCGTCGGTGACCATTTTGCCGTTGCCGTCACGCACCAAAACAGCCTTGTGCTTTGACTTATAGTTATAAAGCTCATTTACCTGGCGCCGGTCCGGATGCGCAATAACCCCGCCGTTACCGTCCAGAAGATAGGCATAGCTCCCGGCGCCGGAATTAAAATTATCCACCAGGTCCTGTACTTTAGACACCTCGATGTCCGCCATTAAAATGCCGTTTAAACGCCCTTCTTGAGAAACATCATGCACAATGGTAGTAATGGGAGCCTCTGTTGTTAAAGAATAATACGTATCAGATACATAAGACTGCCGCTGCGCCATGAATTTTTTAAACCAAGGTCGTTCCGCCCGATTGCCAGAGACTCCGCTCGAACGAGCCAGTTGATCTCCATCCAAGCTTGTCACCGCCAGCAATTGAAAAAACGGATACTGCCTTACCGTTTCCTGCAGCAACTGTCTCTGCTTGTCTACATTTCCATCAACAACAGTAGGCGATTTAGCCAGCAGCGAATTAACATTGTAGGCATTTTCCATAAATAGAGCTACATTATTGGCCAAGCTATGGGCCATTTGGTAATTGGTCTGCTGCATAGTGCGCTCATATTCTTCGGCCATAAAGTAGTAGCTCAGATACAAAGTAGAAGCCAGCGTCAACACGACAATACCAGACGTAAACAAGACCATCTGACTGCGAATAGTGCCAAAGATTGTCATGTGGCTCCTCCTTTTACTAAGTACATTCAACAGGTCTGCAGCTTTTAACATAAGCCTCTTTGCTTTGTCATTATTTTTTATTTATTTTATTCCATATAGTGGAATTCTCTCTTTTTTGCAAAATTCCTACTTGCATATTTTCTGTATAATATTTTTTTGCACTTTCGTTAACTTTTTAAGACTAAGGAACTAAACTTTGTTTAATCCTTCGAGACTTTAGTCTTAACAAGATAACTTTTCCGAACCCCCATCGTTTCCTGTGCATAAAGATACAAAGGAGCTGTCCGCCAAAGGTTTTAACCTTGGCAGACAACTCCTCTAAAACCAGCCAGATCTTATGCTTAAGGTTTCACGCTGGCTTTAAATACTTGCTTGCCGTCTTTCATTTCAATAATAACCGCGCTCTTCACAGCGTCATGGGTAGCATTCAAGGTCGTAGAACCGGTGATAGCCGGGAAGTCTTTGGTTTCGGACAAGGCAGCGCGGATTTTGTCCGGCTCCAGGCTGTTGGCGCGTTTGATAGCGTCAATCAGAGCGTTCGCGGCGTCGTAACCCAGAACGGCCATAGCGTCCGGCATCTGACCATATTCCTTTTTATAGGCTTCCACAAAAGTTTTGCAAGCCGGAGAAGTATCTTCGACAGAGTAATGGTTGGTGAAATAGGTGTTATTCAAAGCTTCGGCAGTACCCAATTCTACCAGTTTAGGAGAATCCCAGCCGTCGCCGCCCAAGATCGGAGCAGTAATTCCAAGTTCCCGGGCCTGCTTAACGATTTTGCCCACTTCTTCATAGTAACCAGGCACATAGATAACTTCAGCATTCAGAGATTTAATCTTGGTCAAAATGGTTTTGAAGTCCTGATCTTTTTGCAGGTAGGACTCTTCCGCCAAAATGCTGCCGCCGCCTTTGGTAAAGGAGTCTTTAAAGAAAGCAGCCAAGCCTTTGCTGTAATCGCTGCTGTTGTCGATCAGCATAATTGCGCTTTTTACTTTCAACGTGTTCAACGCAAAATTAGCGCCCACAGTTCCCTGGAAGGGATCGATGAAACACATACGGTAGGTATATTGCTTCACTTTACCGCTTTTTTCATCCACAGTTACCTTGGGGTTCGTAGCGCCTACGGCCAGATAAGGCACTTTAGAGGCTTCCGCCACGCTCGAGGCCGCAATGGCGCTTGAGCTGGAGAACGTACCGGTCACAGCGACCACTTTATCCTGCGAAGCCAATTTCGTCATCGCATTGGCCGACTCAGAGGCTTCACTTTTATTGTCTGCAACAATTCCCTGAATCTGTTTGCCTAAAACGCCGCCTTTGGCATTTGCTTCTTTAATCGCCAATTTGGCGCCATTGGTAATGGAAGTTCCCAGAGTGGCGTTGCCGCCTGTCATTTCATTCAACAAGCCGATTTTAATGTCTTTGGAATTAGAATCGCCACAGCCGGCGACCAACCCTACCATCAATACCGCCATCACTATGGCCATCCATTTGATTCCCTTGTTCTTCACAAACCATCGCTCCCTCTCGAAACCACTGATTGACTCAGCCGTTCCTCTACTTATTCCTATTTCACCAGCGTTCTTGCGACACTGTAAAACAGACATCCCTGACTCTCTCAAAAGAAAAAGAGCCAAACATCTCGTTTGACTCTGAAAAGCACACAAAGCTGCAAATTTTTAGTTCCCCAAAAAAATGCACTTATGGCTCTGTCCTTTTGCCTGAGAGTTTCATCGGCCGCAACCGGCCGACTTGCCCCTTCGGCGCCCTGCTTTGGCAGGGGCTCTCCAGAGTTCCATCCATTTACGGTTTGGCGAATTTTCTAACAAAACTGCTTTCTCCCGCAAACTTCACACGGACACCCGTATTAAATTTTCAATACATTGTTTAGATTATACTAACCTGTCTATTTTTTGTCAAGTCTTTGTCCTAAATTTTGTTGTTTGATACTCTCACTTCTATTTTTCGTCACAAACGCCAAAAATTCGAACTTTTCCGTCAGCACCTCGCGCAGGCCGCTCTCACTCTGTGCGCGTTTCCAGGGCAAACCGCGGCTGCCGTTTTCCCTCCCAGGACACCTCTTCAACAAACATGGCCAACGGGCGCACCCAAAGGCCTCCTTCGCCGTACAAAGCGCGATAGACTACCAATTCTTCACCGGATTCACTGTGCTTTGCTACCCCCAGCACTTCATATTTATTGCCCTTGAAGTGACGATAAATACCTTTTTGCATGAGCTTCCTCCTTGTCAACAGCTTGTTTTTGTTATTATGTAGTCTCTTTTTCCCAGCGTATTTTATACTCTAAACCAGTTAAAAGCTTCGCAACTTCCAAATAAGAAAAACTGCCATTCTTCATTTTGGCATGAAAATCTTGCGTTCTCACGCCCAGCAATTCCGCCGCCTGCGCTTCGGTCATGCCTCCTTCGCGCAAAAGCAGCATCCGAATCCGCAACGATAGCTCTTCTCCTGTCATTTCATTCCTCCGTCTTTTTATTTTATACATTCTCTGGAAATTACACATATAAATGTATATCGTAGTTTTATTTTCGTGAATCTATAAAAAAATCAATTTAAATTCTTTAGTCCCCTCAAAGGCGCGACTTATAGCCTGCGTTTTGCAAAGCCCCTTAAAGCGCTGCACTTTCTTAGTCGCTTTCCTTTTTTTATGTTATGATAATAAAATAGGAAAAATTCAATAGTAAAAGGTGTGCTTTGTTATGGATCAAATGAATGACAACCAAAAAACCATCTCCGAACATGCTTACTGGTTTCTTTTTCACAGAGATGAACTGCTGATGAAAGAAACCGACGACGGCCTTATTCTGCCTTCCTTGGAAGACTTGAATGTTCTTCCCTACCTGACGGCCAAGCATGCCCAACATATAGGCTCCCTTGATTCCGCCGCTTGCTTTGCCGCCACCATCGCCAGTGAGGACGTACCTCCTGGATTTGCCTTGCAAAAATTGCGCGGTGTCTACGGACTTGTAGAAGACGACGCTTTCCGGTTAGCCTTCCGTGCATACCATGTCCGTACTTGGCTCAAAAGCAATCGTTTTTGCGGCAGCTGCGGCCAAGCTACGCAACCGGTAATAGAAGAGCTGGCGGTTCGCTGCCCGCAGTGCGGCCATATTGCGTATCCGCGAATTTCCCCGGCCATTATTGTGGCCGTTACCAAAGGGGAAGAAATTTTACTGGCCCATTCCAACCGCCTTCCGCCAAAACGCTACAGCGTTATTGCCGGCTTCGTAGAACCAGGCGAAACCTTGGAGGAATGCGTGCGCCGCGAGCTGGCTGAGGAAGTGGGTATTGAAGTCACAGACATCCGCTACTTTGGCAATCAACCTTGGCCTTTCCCCGATTCTTTAATGGTTGCTTTTACCGCCACCGCTGTATCCAGCGAAATCACCATTGATAATAACGAAATTTTAGACGCAGGCTGGTATTCTCCGCACAACCTGCCGGATATTCCAGGCAAGGAAAGCATCGCCAGAAGATTAATCGACGCTCACTTAGCCAAGTTCAAGTAAGGAAAACGGAAATTGAACAGGAGAACCGGAGTCACGAGAGGGTACGCAGGAGAAGAACCAGGCACGATTTTTTAACAGCTATAATTTTGATTCAAAAACCCTTTCGCGTCTTTCGTGTGTTTCGCGGTTCGTTATCAACGTCCCTACAATTTATTATCCAACCGCGAAAATCGCGAAAAGCACGAAATTATAAATCTCAGTATAAATACAAAGAGATTCTGTCGCGCAAAAAGCGCTGCAGAATCTCTTTTTCTTATTTTACAAAGCACTGTTAGCTTTCAGACGCTGAACATGCCGCAGGCGCAAAGCCAAGGCCACGGCTCCCGCCGCCAAGCCAACGATAAAACCGACCCAATAGCCAAAGGGACCCCACGAAGTATTTGACAATACCATGCCTACAGGCAAAGCCAATCCCCAATAAGAAACCAAGGCCACCATAAATGGTACGATCACTTCTTTATAGCCCCGCAAAATCCCCTGTATCGGCGCCGCCACCGCATCGGAAAGCTGAAAAAACGCCGCATACAACAAAAACTCGCGCGTCAACTGCAGTACGCTTTCATCTTTCGTGTACAATGCCGCCACCTGCTCGTTGCCGGCCCACAGGCCCAAAGCGCAAAACAAGGCCGCCACCAGAGCCACGGCAACGCCTAACACGGCGTACTGCCTAGCATCACGCCAGCGCCCCGCACCTACCTCAAAACCAACCACAATGGTCAGGGCCATGCTCATACTGAGCGGCAACATATAAACCAAGCCGGCAAAATTAATGGCCGCCTGATGCGCGGCAATGGTCAACGTACCAAAAGCCGCCATAAATACCGCGACAACGCCAAAAATACTTGTCTCGCAAAAAATCGCCGTTCCCAAAGGCAGCCCTAGACGCAGCTGCTCTTTCCACATAGCCGGCGACGGCGCTTGCCATTTGTCAAAAATCCCGTACCGGCAAAAAGGAGGCAGCCGGTGCACTACCCAAAATGCCGCCAGCAAAATAAGCCAATACGTTACTGCCGAGGCATAACCGGCCCCTACGCCTCCCAGCTTGGGAAACCCGAAATGACCAAAAATCAAGGCATAGTTCAACGCGATATTGATCGGCAAAGCTCCCAGGGTCACCAGCATGGTAATCCGCGTATAGCCCAAAGCATCGATAAAACATCGCAACACGGACCCTGCAAACAACGGCGCCATGCCTAATGAAATAGCCCCTAAAAACGCAAAGGCGATCCGTTGCACCTCTGCTTCTAAACCCATAGCCTGCAACGCCGCAGGCAGGACAAGCCAGCCCGCCGCCGTTGTCACCACTGCCAGCATCCCGGCTAGATATAAGCCCTGCACAACCACCGCCGCCATATCTTGGGGACGCCTGGCGCCATGCAGCTGCGCCACCATCGGCATAACCGCCAGCAAAACACCCGTTAGACCGGTATAGACAGGGAGCCATAAATTGCTGCCAATGGCTACGCCAGCCAAATCCTGCCGGCTGGCATGGCCGGACATGGTTGTGTCAAAGAAATTCATCGCACTCAAGGAAATCTGGGTAATCAGCACCGGCAGCATTACTGACAGCAATTGCCGCAGTTTTTGCTTCCAGGTAAAGGTTTGTTTCATCCTTTTTTCTTTTTCCTCGCCTTGTACTCTTCATAGCGGCGTTTTCCTTCGCCAAAGGCCTCCTCTTCTTCGGGCGTCTCCAAAATCAGCTCCGGCACCATATTAGGCCGAGCCTTCTTGTCCAAGGAAACCATTGTAAAGTAAGCGGAGAGCGCCTTCTTGCGGCCCTCGCACTCCAAGTCCTCCACTTCCACGTTGACCGCTACTTCCATAGAAGATTTGCCGGCAAAAACCACTTGCGCCGTACAAATCACCAAATCGCCAATAAAAATCGGCAGATGAAACTCCAACTCGTCCACGCGGGCCGTCACCACATTAGAACGGGCATAACGCCTGGCCGCGGCATACGCCGTGGAATCCATCAATTTCATAATCTCGCCGCCGTGAATATTACCCGCTACATTAGCCTGACTAGGCATCATTACTTCACTGATCACTAACTGCGATTCACTGGATGTTTTCTTGCTGCTCATAAACTGCCTCCTCTAAGTCCCTCATTTTTCACGGGCGGCCCTATGCTGCTGAATTTTCTCCTCCGCCGCCTGCTGCGCTTCTTCTAAGGTCGCATAGGTCACTTGGCCGCTGGCTTTCCAATAAGAATAATACTCCCAACCGCCGCGTTCCTTAATTTCAACCGTAAACCGTCCTTCTTCATGCCGCTCCAGGATGACGCTATAGCCCGCTTCCTCACCAACCCACTCCCGTTTGATAATGCCCCAATCAACGGTCTCTTGATAACGGTAATCCATAGTTGCCGCCTCCTTTTTTTTGCATTAACCCCAAAGAACGCTTGTCATATATTTCGCCGCGCGCCTGTAAATGCCTTCAATACGGTCCGTATTTAACGCGAGCTTTACAAGACCACGGAGCTCATTTCTCAGCTTCTGGTCCTACTAACGCCGCCGCTACTTTGCGCAGTTCCACCTCACCGCCTCGGCCTTCCAGCACCAATACGCGCCCTTCGCGAGATAGTACAAGGCGATTCGCTCCCAAGACAGCGGCCGCTCGCTGCAACGCCGCCTTTTCTTGCAGCCGTTCCGGCCGCCACTGTGTCACGGCCACTTCTTGCGGCGTATCCTGACGGTATACATGACGCCATATTGTTTTCTGCCCATCATGCCAAACTACATCCGCCGCCTCCCCAGGCAATACCAATGGCTCCGTCCGCTCTTCAGTCAGCCTTACAGTCCGCATGGCATACAGTTTATCGCGGTTTGACGCTTGTTCCGACTGTTCCGCCCAAGCAACTACGGCTCCGCTGCTTTCGTTGCCCGCTTCCACAGCAACCGCTGCAGCCGCCGCTAAAATCGGCATTGCCGGCATTACAGCCGCTTCTTCTCTTGCTTGGAGGATCAATTGCTGCACAGGCTCCGCTTTGCGTTCCACCGCCACAGCAGCGCTGCGCAGCGGCGCCACCGCTACCTCTGTTGTCTGCGGCGTTTCTTTCGGCGCAACCGCCACAGGAGAAGGCGAGGAAGGAAACAGCTGTAAGGCCAGAAGTACCGATGCCGCCAGGCCCAGCGCACCGGCATACAGCCAACTCCGCTTCCTTTGCGGCGACAAGCCGGACTTCTCCGGTACAGGAGCTTCCTGCAGCAAAGCTTGCGCTTCCAAAAACTCCAAGGTTTCCTTCAACAACTGCGGCGGCGGTTCTACACTTTGCCTCACCCAGCACGCCGTCTCCAGCAAATCGTCTAATTCTTCTGCTTCCTGTTGCTCCGTTTTTTCAGCATTCAGTCGGTCCAACGCCGCAGACAAGGCTTCTTGCTGTTTCTTATTTTCTTCTTCTAGGTGCCGGCTCATTTCCTCACCTCCTCTGATTCTAAAAATCCTCGCACCGCCAAACGCTTCCGCACCTGCTCCAGCGCCCGCAACTGCAGCATCTTAACGGCCCCTTCGGACTTGCCCAGCGCCGCCGCCGTGTCCTTGACCGAAAAACCTGCCAGCAATCGCCACTCCAGGGTCTGTCGCTGTTCTAACGGCAGCTCGCCCATCACTTCTTGCAAAACGATTTGCCGCTCTTGTCGCAAAGTCCAAGCTTCCGGCCCCTCTTCAACCGGCAGCTGCTGCTTGCATTCTTCCAACTCTACCAATACCGGCTTGCGGCCGTTCTTGCGCCAATGGTCCACCACCAAATTGCCTGCAATTCGATACAAAAAGCTTTTGAACGAAGCTCCATTCTGCCGATATTGCGGCAAAGCGCGTACAAGGCGCAGCCAAGTTTCCTGCGACAACTCCTTGGCTTCCTCCCTATCGCCCACCTTGTAGGCCAAAAAACGGTATAGAGGCTGCCAGTGCAGCGCCACTAAGGCGTTCACCGCCTCACGGTCTCCTGCCTGGGCCTTATCAATCAAATCCGCTTCTTCCTGCACTAGCTCACCTCCTTCTACGTATAGCAAAAGAGCTGTCCAAGCAGATATGCGGACAGCCCCTATTTCACTCTTACCTATTTGCGCTCTAGAAAATCAGGAGAATAAATTAGTGGTTCCCAATACAAGTTATCACGCCGTCGCGGTATTCCGGCACCACTGGAACTGCATCAATTTCAAAGCAGCGGCGGACATCCTCCATGCGGTTAAGATCCTGCAGACGCTGACCGTTGCGGCTGACAACCGCCGTTTCCAAAAGACAAGCTTCCGCGCCCGCGTATAGCATCATCGCCGCTCGAGCCGCATCAGTCAGCTCCGCTTCCGGCTGCAGTTGGGCTAGACGCTGCAACAGCAGTCCGGCACACAAGGAATCCTCTAAAGAAAACAAACCATCCGTACCGGCGCAAACTACAAGCACATCCTTGCCGGCTTGCGCAGCCTCTTCACAAACCGCCGAGGCGTTTAAAAAAGAGCCGATCAACGTCCGATACGCGCCGTCTGTCGCCTTGATAGCTACTGTGCCGTTGCTTGTTGTAGCTACGACAACACGTCCGTCCACAACTTCCGCTGCATAATCGAAGGGAGAATTCCCCAGCTCACAGCCTTCCAAACGCAACGACTGCCGCTCGCCAGCTAAAAGAACAGGCTCATCCTGCTCCTGCGCCGCCTGCCGGGCGTCTTCCAAGGAAAGCACCGGAATGATCGCTTTACAGCCATTTTTCATTCCTGTAGTCATACAAGTCGTCGCCCGGAAAATATCCAGCACAATACAGAGCGTCTCCTGCAAATCCATACCCTGTACTTCCGCGGGCCGAAAACACACATCCAGTTTCATCCTAGTTCCTCCGCCAGTTTCCTCTTTTAAGGTTCTCAAGAGTTCCTTAGTTTGCGCCGCAGCACTTTTTATATTTCTTACCGCTGCCGCACGGACATAATTCATTTCGTCCAATTTTATCGGCATTCACTACAGGCTGTTTCTTCTTAACCAGATCTAAGTGACGATCTTCAACACCCTGAAGACGCAGTTCCTGCGGCGCATGGCCTTTCAGCACCCACAACGGCGTTTCGTTATGCAGGGAAATCAGCGCCTTCGTAAGACCCTGTACGACTTCCATATTGGGGAATTCCAACGCTTCGCCCAATTCCTGCAATAACAAGGACACATCTTTGTCGTTGCGAATCATTTCTACGCTATATGCGGCCAATTCTCGGGCCACCTGCCGATCCAACTCCCAATTGCCCTGAAATACTTCCAACAGCTCTTGGAAGGCCGGATACTCTTCCACAAAGTCCGCTTTTCCCGCCGCATACAATTGCTCATACGAAAACGCCGCAAAAGGCAAGGAACTGCGCAATTCCTGCTCTTCTCGAACAGCCTCCACGTCATCAACGCGCCAATCCCACCAAAGCCCTTCGCCACAAGCAATATCGCCGTCACTATATAAACGGTACCAGGATAGCACTCCTAAGATTTCTTCTTCCACTACTTCTTTGCCTGTAAGAGTCTCTAAAAACGCCTTAATTTCTTCTGTCGACAATACACCGTAGTAATGGAGCAAACCGGTCGTCAAACGAGTCCACTGCTCATTGCGGGCGGCAACCTGTCCCAAGCCTTCCTGATCAAAATGTTCAAACAGCGCTGCAAGCTCTTGCGGCAAAAACACCGTTTTCCCCGCAGGGAATGTGCCTCGAAATACCCAGCCAACCGTTTCCAGTTCCCGCCAAAGATGATTCTCTTCCTCGCCGACAAAACGCAGTCCGCCATCAGCAATCGTCTTCTTCAGCCATTGATATTGCACCAAGTCCAACAGTTGAAACAGCGCGGGCGCCCGCAGCAGCAAAGCCTCCGCCAATACTGGCACCAGTTCCTGCTTTTTCAGCGAGCTGACACCTGCAAGACCCATATTCTGACGAAGCAGCGTAAGCTCCGGCATAGTGCTGGCTGACAGCGCTTCGACCAGCCCCGGTCTGTCGCTATAGGTATGACGCCAACGTTTTTCTTCCTGTTTGGCCGCTTCTTGCTCCGCCTTTTTAGACTCTTCCTCTTGCAAGCTCAAATGCGCTTCGCTTTCCTTTGCTGTTTCTTTCATTATGCTCCTTCTTTCCTTTCTAATTATGCGATTTATTACGCGGCAGACTTCTTGTTTTACAAGGGTCTGTTCTTTTTATAAGCATAGATGATTTCCCGATTCTTGTCTACTCTTGAAGGCTCCCTCTTGCAAATCTCCACGTACAGCGTCATGTAAAAAGCCTGACGGATATAAAAAAATACAGCAAGCCTTTTTTCATAAGCTTGCTGCATACCCCTGTTGTTTATTTAACAACACGCCTTAGCTGAAGCTTGTACATACAAATGTACAATCCCCCATTTTCTAAACGTAGCTATCTGAGAATCCGACAAACACACGCCTTTATCCAACAAGATCATTCCCTGTGAAGAAACAACTTCTTTCGCCAGCACCATACCGCTTTCTACTTCGGCTACCGTGATCTTTTTCATGTTCCGTCTCCTTTCTCACAAAAATCAGCCGCACCGCCCAAAACAAAAAACTGCTTCAACCAAGGTTGTTGCAGTTTACGTACGCTTCACAAAAAGCAGCAACCTGGCAATCCTAGGCTTCCCAGCCCTTAGACCCACGGCTTTGCGTCCTTGCTTTTCAGCAAGTTTGCTAAATTTGTAATTTTTTAGTATTTACACTTTCATTTTACACAATTTTTTTATATATTACAAGTTTTCTTAGTACTTTAATCCCTGGTTTTTACATATTTTAAATACGACCATAGTCTTATGGCGTTAGTAAAAACGCCGCCTGAAAACCTTATACAATTCCACTATGTTTCATACGCCTGCTTTGCGCCGCTCAAAGTAGAAATGGGCTTGAAAATTTTTCGGCATCAAATACGTTTGCGGCGTCTCGCCTACAAGTCTTTTAAATTCTTTGCTGAAATGCGCTTGGTCATAGTAGCCTCCAGCCAACGCTAGCGGCAAATACGAGTGAGTCCTCCCCAGCATCAAGGAGCGCAGCGTCCGCTCAAACCGCGCTAGTCTCTGAAATACCTTCGGCGTTACGCCAACACCCTCTTTAAATTTACGCAACAACGTTCTTTCACTGCTAAACACCACTGAAGGCAGCATGCCCAAAGGAGTCCCCGCATAAATCCGTCGCACCGCTTCATCCAACCAGTCATCCTGCTTCCGATACCGGTCTAGTAATGCTAGCATCCCACCCTCTACTGCCGCCACTCGTTCCGGCAGATCTCGCGCCTCTAGCGCTTGTTGCAACCAAGCCGTCCGTCCTGCTTTCCATATCTGCGACGCTTCGCCAATCTGATCTGCAAATAGCGCTATGGACTCGTCGCAAAAATGCCGAAAAGCGCCTGCCCGAAAACGCACAGCAAAAAAGCCCACTGCGCCATGAGCTGCATTTTGCCAGCTTTTGCTTCGCGGCGTTACAACATAAGCTCGGGGCAGAAGAAGTTCTTGATCCAAAGCGCGCGCCCGCCAAGGGGTTCCAAAATGAAGCATCAACTCATGACCGGTACCAGGCAAGCGCCGCGGCGCAGAAGGCTCCTCTGTCCAGCACCAATAGCGATCAATAAACGGCCGCAGCGCCGAACAAGGCGTAATTTCATTGCAACGCATGGTCATTATCCTTTCTCCTAATCAAGAAAACCAGCGGAATCCGTATTTTAACAGGAGTCCAGGGAGTAAAGGGAGGGTACGTAGAAGATCACCGCAGCATCCATGGAACGTAACAAAGTTACCTCTTCGCTGCACGAAGAGGTAACTTCACCTTGTACTCGTTTCAGGAGTTCTTAAAACAATTCATCCCCGCTGCGATGTCCTAAGCCTGGGTGCTTGTCAAAACGCACAACGCCGACGGCAATCTCAGGACCTACGGCTTTTTGCACCAGAGCCACGCCCTCGCTGCCAAAGCCGCCGCAAAGCTCAATAGCCCCAATTCCCTGCGTTTTCAGCTCCTGCGCCGCCGCTACGGCCGCCGCATAGTCCGCCACTCCCACAACCGTCAGCTCCACCTGTGGTGTTTTGACCTGTGTCCGATGTTTTGACGCTTCCGCCTCCGGCGCCACGAATATAAATGCCGCTTTTAATGCCATGCCCGTTCCCTCCTAAGTAGTTGCCTTTTGATGCTCAGCAACCTTACTTATATAGTACCTCGGACAAACAGAGACGGCTTGTAAAAATCCGCCATTAAAGCTCAGTTTCGCAATATTCCTCGCCAGCTTCTTTGATACAGGCCGTTCCGCCGGACCAGTCGGCAATCCTAGAAAAAAAAGCTGTGTCTTCCGGGCGGTGCAATACATATAGCGTCACCTGTTCCGCAAAGACCTTCTCTTTGATTGCATAGCCATCGCGGCCTAAATGGTGCTCCAAAACCGACATTAAACCGTAGCCGCAGGAAACGGCGCTGCACGCATAGGGCTCGCAAAAAACAACGCCTGCAGCCGTTACGCCTTCGGAGGCGGCTTTTCCGTAGGCGCGGATCAGCCCGCCTGCGCCCAATTTAACGCCCCCAAAGTACCGCGTTACGACGAGCACCGTATCAGTCAGGTTTTGTTTTTTCAGCACTTCCAGCATCGGCTTGCCCGCCGTCCCCGTCGGTTCGCCGTCGTCATCGGCTTTCTGCTGCTCGCTGTGCTTGCCGACGATGTAGGCTGCGCAATTGTGCGTGGCGTCCGGATGCTTTTCCCTAATTTGTCGAATGAAAGCAACCGCTTCTTCTACCGTCGCCGCTCTGGCGGCATACCCGATAAAAAGAGAACGATTGATCTCAAACTGCGCTTCACCATATCCCTTAACGCATCGATGCGACTGCAATGCACTCATAGCTTCCCTCAAGGAGTAACAATGGTAATTTTTTTCATAACCACATCGGTCTGCGGCCGATCTTGAGCGCCTGTTTTCACCTTGCCAATGGCTTTCACCACATCCAAGCCTTCTACTACCTTGCCAAAGATAGCATGCTTGCCGTCCAGCCAAGGCGTAGCGTCCAGCGTAATGAAGAACTGAGAGCCGCCGCTATTAGGGCCGGCGTTGGCCATGGATAAGATTCCCGCGCCGGTATGTTTCAGGTCTTTATGAAATTCATCAGGAATCACATACCCCGGTCCTCCGGTACCATTGCCCTTGGGATCGCCCCCTTGAATCATAAAGCCGTCAATAACACGATGGAAAATCAAGCCATTGTAAAAGCCTTTGTTCACCAAGGAAATAAAATTCTGCGCTGTCCGGGGCGCCTTATCTTCAAACAGTTCCACTTTAAAGGTTCCCATAGAGGTTTCAAAAACAGCCAGACTGGTTTTCTTGTTCGGATCCGCTGGCGGCAAGGATGTGTCTGCTTTCACAGGCTCCGTTTTTTCCGCCGTTTTGCTTCCTGGACCAGCGCAACCGGTCACCGCGGTTAAGCAAAACAGAAATGTCACAGCCAAAATCAACATCTTTTTCATTAATAAGAACCTCCATTTTGTTTTAGAGTGAAAATATTGAACAAGAGAACCAGAGTCGCGCGGAAATCTTGTCTCAAATACAGTTATGCCGCCGTATATTCCGCATAATCTTGAAAAATCCTTTCGCGTATTTCGTGGTTCGTTTTGTTAAGCCTGGTATATTTAAAGAAACCTCCCGCAGGTCCTGCGGGAGGTTCAATGATTCAGTCTACGCTGTCCAGCGCGGCAATCGCCGGCGGTACAAAGGCCAACGGCTTTTCTTCCACTTCCGTAGGCAAGCCGATTTGATCCAGCAGTTCGATAAAGGGTGCCGGATCCAGTTCCTCCACATTGACCATATGCTTTACATCCCAGTCGCCCCGGGCGACTAGAATAGCCGCAGCCGCAGCCGGTACGCCTGCGGTATAGCTGATGGCCTGAGCCTCTACCTCTTGGTAGCATTCCGCATGGTCGCAGGTATTGTAAATGAAAATCTCCCGTTTCTGACCGTCTTTCATGCCGCTGATAAAGTTACCGATACAGGTCTTGCCGGTATAACCAGGCGCCAGAGAAGACGGGTCCGGCAGGAGGGCCTTCAGCACCTTCAGCGGGACTACTTCCGTGCCGTCCGGCAGGCGCACCGGCTTTTCCGAAGTCATGCCGAGATTGGTCAGCACGGAAAAAACGTTCAGATAATGATCGCCAAAGCCCATCCAAAAGCGGATGGAGTTGGCATCTATGTTCTTCGACAGCGAGTGCAATTCGTCATGGCCTGTAAGGTATACTGGGCAGCTTCCTACTACCGGGAAATCATAGTCCATGCGAATGGAATGAACTTTTTGCAGCTTCCACTGACGCTCATCCCAAGTCCAAACCTTTTTAAACTCCCGGAAATTGATCTCCGGATCAAAGTTCGTGGCAAAATACTTGCCATGGCTGCCGGCATTGACATCCAAAATATCAATGGTATCAATGGTGTCGAAATATTTTTGCTGCGCCAGAGCACACCAGGCGTTAACCACGCCAGGATCAAAGCCTGCGCCTAAAATAGCGGTAACGCCTTTTTCCGCACAGCGCTCTTTGCGCTTCCACTCATAATTTTCGTACCATGGCGGGTTTTCGCAAACCTTGTCCGGTTCTTCATGGATGGCTGTATCCATATATACAGCGCCTGTTTCGATGCACGCCTCCAACACAGACATATTGACATAGGATTGTCCCAAGTTAAGAACAATCTCCGATTTCGTGTCCTGAATCAAGGCGACCAGTGCCGGAATATCCAATGCGTCCACCGCGCGGGAATAGAGCTTTTTCGCAGTATCCTTCAGATGGTTTTTACGCAGCACGCTTTCAATAATAGCGTCGCATTTGGACTGGGTCCGCGAAGCAATGCAAATATCTCCCAGCACATCGTTGTGCATTGCACACTTATGAGCTGCCACATGAGCCACGCCGCCAGCACCGATGATCAAAACATTTTTTTTCATTTCTTCCTCCTTTTGCTTGTCAAAACGTTCTAAGACAAAGCCGTTCTAAAATCCTCGTAGCTAAAAGATCGCACGCACTCCAGCGTACCATCCAACCGTTTTACAACAATCGCCGGCATCTGCAGGCCGTTAAACCAGTTCTTCTTTACCATTGTATAGCCAGCTGCATCAATCAGACGAATTTCACTGCCGATTTCTAAATCCCGTTCAAAGTCAAAGGTCCCGAAAACATCGCCCGCCAAGCAAGAGCGTCCAGCTACCATGTAACGACGCTTTGCCTCCTGGGGCTGCTCCATTTTCCCTTCCAGACGATAAATCAAAAGATCCAGCATGTGCGCCTCCACTGACGCATCTACAATGGCAATGTCCATTTCGTTATGAACAATATCGACTACGCTTGTTACCAGTTCCGCACAGCCAGTAATCGAGCTTTCGCCTGGCTCCAGGTAAATTTGCACACCGTATTGTGTGGCAAATTCCTTCAGCAAGGCCGCAAACTCTTCTATCGGATACCCTTCCTTGGTAAAGTATAGGCCGCCGCCCAAGCTCACCCACTGCAGCTGGTGTAAAAACTCTCCATAGGTTTCCCCTAACCGCTGCAATTGCTCCCGAAATGACGACACGCTGTCGTTTTCGCAGTTGTAATGAAACATCAAGCCGCTCAGAAGCGGCAACCGTCGTCGAAGTTCCACCATGTCCTGCACCCCCAAACGCGAATAGCGCCGCGCCGGATCCGCCAAATCAAAGCCGGAAGTACTGAAGCCCGGATTGACCCGCAGTCCCAGCTTGACCCCTTTAGCAACTTCGTGATAGCGATCCAATTGAGAGAACGAGTTAAAAATCACCTTATCCGCAAAAGACGCGACTTCCGCCACATCTGCCGCTGAGTAGCCGACGCAATAGGCATGGGTTTCCTTGCCGAATTTTTCATGCCCCAAGCGCGCCTCATACAGAGAGCTTGACGTCGTGCCATCCATATACTGGCTCATCAAATCAAACACAGACCAGGTGGCAAAGCATTTCAGAGCCAGCACTGACTTGGCCCCGGACAAATCCCGAACCTGTTTGATGATCTCCATATTCCGTTGTAGTTTTTTCTCATCAATCAAATAATAGGGAGTAGTAAGCTTCATCATCCTGTCTCCTATACTACGCGATTTCCGGGTACAACCGGTAGAGGCTACGCGTAAAGTTTACATTCTTTTTACATTAAACCAACATTATGCATTAGCCCTTGCTTTACAAAAAGGAAAAAATAGGCTACGCTCAGACATAAAGAAAAGTCCCTCAGACAATGCAACGTCCAACAAACTTAGCGGACGGCTGCTCCCTGTGGAACCATGAACAGTATTTTGAGTGTACTACAAATAGTGTATTTTCGCAAACATTTTTCATATCGCCTAGGAATATTTCCGTGTTTTGGAGGATAAAATCTATGTATACTGAATTCAAAGCCATTGTAATAGGCAATGAGCTGCATTTAAACAAAATTGCGCCGCATTTCGGCATTCAAAGAAAATTTAAATGGGAAGACCCCTTGCTGCTCAAACAGGACCAACTGCAGGGCATTGTCAATAATGCCGACAGTAAAATGGTCTATCTTTTCCATTTTGGAAGCGTAGTTTGCGTCAATCTGCAGCATCATGAAATCCTGGATGTTATCCATTACTTGAAACGCCTAGAGCCCGAAATAGATATTTCGCAAAACTTCCCTTATGAGGATGATTATAAACTCGAAGTCAACACCGAAGCGGACTTCTCCATCAACAACGACAGTCTTGTTGTCGACGCTCAATGCGACCACCATCTAGAAATCATCGCCACCATTTTAGCAAAATCCGTCTCGCTCGAAAAAAACGAAAATGAAGTTGACGCCCTGCTGGACCGCATTGAAGCGGTCGTGAACAATCTCAGCCGCGGCGAGCTCGGCATGACGGACAGCGGTCTGGCCCGCATGACTGCCAACATTCTGCGGTTTCGTCTCAACACCCTCTCCTATATCATGCTGCTCGACAATCCGGACATTACCTGGAATAACGAAGAGGCGGCCTCGCTGCATAACGAGCTGTCCCTGCTCTTCGAGCTCAAAGAGCGCTACGAAAATCTTCGTCATAAAACGGAAACTCTCATGGATATCACCGAAGCCTTCTCCGGCTTGGTTCACGCCCGGCGCGGCACGCGCCTGGAATGGGCGATCATCATCCTCATTATGATCGAAATTGTTCTTTCCTTGTACAGCATGTTCATCAGCCCGTTGCACTAGAAGGTACGAGGAGATTGAACAAGAGAACCGGAGTCGCGGGAGGATACGCTGGAGGATTACGGTTTTTGAACAAGAGTCAAGGGAGTAGAGGGAGGGCGTGACGGAGGGTTACGGAGTACTGAACTAAGACCCTTTCGCGCCTTTCGCGTATTTCGCGGTTCGTTTATTAATGTAGAGTATATCGAAGCAAGCCCCAGGCTCTGTTGCACACAAACGTGCTCATCAGAGTCTGGGGCTTTACTATTTAATGACCTGTGTCATGCCCTCCGGTCACTCCGGTTCTCTTGTTCGTCCTTCAACGTCTTACAGCTTCGGCAAGTCCTCGTACTTCTCCACAATCTGTCCGACAAGGCCGTACGCTTTGGCGTCTTCGGCGCTGAGCCAGTAGTTGCGAAGGGTATCCTGCTCGACCTTTTCCAACGGTTGGCCCGTTCCGGCGCTGATCAAACGGTTGATGCGGCTGCGGACCTTGACGATTTCTTCCGCTTCAATACGGATATCCGAAGCCTGGCCCCGAACGCCGCCGAGCGGTTGATGGATCATATAGCGCGTATTGGGCAAGGAAAAACGATCTTCCTTGGGAACGGACAGGTAAATGGTAATACCAGCGCTAGCCACCCAGCCAGTGCCGATTACCAGCACGCGGGGTTTCACAAAACGAATCATGTCATGAATGGTATCGCCGGATTCAACATGGCCCCCAGGACTGTTGATGTACAGCTTAATGGGTTCATCGCCTTGTTCCTGCAAAAGAAGCAGCCGAGAAGCTACACTTTCCGCCGCTTCTTGCGTAATTTCACCGGTAAGAATAATGGACCGGCTTGCCAAAAGCTGCTCTTGCCATTTCTGCTGGCTATTTTTGTTATCTTCTTCCATCGTATCTCCTCCAATTTTAAGAAAGCCGTTTCCACATTACTAGCTTTCTATTACACCATCATATCCACCTGACCGCCTAGCTTTTCATTCGGCTCCGGCGGTTTGGCGTCAGCGGCGGTTGTCGTTTTTGTTTGTCCGCCGGATACATAGCTGCGGCCGCATTCCGGACATACGGAGGTGTAGATTTGGACACTCTGCGAGATGACCTTGCGTCCTTCCGCCTGAGCCGACGATTGTTCCCGCACTACATGCTCCTGCTCATGAGAGCTAACCGCGGCGGCCGCATTTTCCGGCGCAATATGCGTAGGACTCTTAAAGGAAACCCCAGGATCATCCGAGCCATCCTGGTAGGTTCGATTCTTGCAGGTCTGACACTCAATCTGCCCCACCTGCTTTAAACGCCGCACCTCCGGATCCGCCCAACTATTCTTAGCAGCCTCGGACAACTCCAGTTTGTATGCCGGGCCAATCTGAGCCAGCCAGCTATTGTCTTGCCCCGCCGGAGAAACGCCGGACAAAGGCGTGTTTTGTCCCTGCCGGTTTAGCCCCTGTATATTGCCGCTCGGTTGCGGTTGAATCAATAAGCCAGCCATGTCCTCTTCCTCCCTGCTGCATACACTACGTAATAATATATCGAGTACTCTTTTCGTTTTCTAAACATATTTTTCACATAAACTTCTAACATTGTCAGCCCCCTTATTTCGGGGCATAATAATAGTACTACATTCCTTATTTACCAGGAGGCCTGCCACATGGAACGTCTTTTTCTAAATCTCGGCATTCAGTGCACGGAAAATGGCTTATGGAAGGAAGCGGAAGAAGCTTTCTGCAAAGCGCTGGAACTGAACCCCAACTATGCGCACGCTTATAGCAACTTAGGCTTCGTCCTGCACCAAACCCGGCGTTTCGCCGAAGCGGAAGCCTGCCTGCGCAAAGCCCTTGCTCTTGATGCAAAAATGGTCAGCGCTTACAACAACCTGAGCCTGCTGCTGATGGACACCCGCCGTTGGGATGAAGCAGAGAAGGTGTTGCGTCAGGCAGTGCAGCTTAGTCCCAAAACTGCTGAGCTGCATAACAACCTAGGCTCTGTTTATCTGGAAACCGGCCGCCCCCGTCAGGCGGAAACCTCCTTTCGGCAGGCCGTCAAAGTCACCCCCTCTTTTGCTGAGGCCCATTACAATCTAGGCTGCCTCTTTAAAAGTCTGGGCCGCTTGGAAGCAGCCGAAGACTCCCTGCGGCGAGCGCTAAAACAGCAACCGCAATACGCTGACGCTCAATTCGCTCTGGCGACGCTCTATTTGCTTCGCGGCCAGTTCACCAAAGGCTGGCAAAGCTACAACGCTCTGCGTATGCGGCAGCACGCCGCCCGCGCCGCTTCTTTGCCCCGCTGGCAAGGAGAAGATTTGACCGGCAAAAGACTGCTTCTTTTTTACGAGCAAGGCTTTGGGGACACCCTGCAGTTTTGCCGCTATATCCCCCAGGCAGCAGCTCAAGCCGACCAGACTACTGTCTGGGTGCAGCCGCAGCTGCAACGATTGCTGCAGGCCTCTTGGCCGCAGCTAGACTTTTATTGCGGCGAAGAAGCGCCGGCGCAGGAGTTTGACTATGCCTGCGCTTTGCCTAATCTCCCCATGGTCTTTAGCGCCGACAACGACACGTTATCCGGCGTCCCTTATCTTAAAGCGCCAGCTGCAGACTGCCTGCAAAAAGCAACCTGGCTTAAAGACCCCACCACAGCGGACACATTCAAAATCGGTTTAGTTTGGGCGGGAAACCCTCAGCATCACAACGACAGTAACCGTTCCTTGCCCTTGTCATCCTTGTCTCCGTTGTTTTCACTGTCAGGAATTTCTTGGATCAGCTTGCAAGCGCAAATCCCCGCAGAAAGCGCGACTGCTTGGCCGGAAAGTCTTTTAGACGCTTCCGGTCAATTGCAGGATTTTGCGGCTACAGCAGCGCTGCTTGCCAATTTGGATTTAATCATCACTGTCGATTCCGCCGTAGCTCACCTAGCCGGCGCTTTGGGCAAGAATACCTGGACATTGATTCCCTTCGCGCCGGACTGGCGCTGGCAGCTCAAACGCACAGACAGCCCTTGGTATGCCTCGATGCGCCTCTTTCGGCAGCCTAAACCGGGGGACTGGCAAACGCCGCTTGCTGCTATACGACAGGAACTGCAAAATCATTGACCGAAGTACGGGAATTGAACAAGAGTAAAAGGAGTAAAGGGAGGGCACGACTGAGGGTTACGGGAATACAGATCAGATGAGCAAAGGAATGATAATATGACCAGATGTTACTATTCCGCAGATATCGATACTTTTTCAGCACAAAGCAACAATGAAATCCTAGGCGAGTTGTCGCGAAGCAATCCATTCGCACTTGATGACACACAAAAACGCGCTTGGATACACCAAATTGATTTATTAAAATCACAGTTATGCTGTTTTCCCCAAGGAACTATCCTTTTCGAATATACCATCCCACGTGTTGGCGCCCGCATTGACAACGTCTTTATAACTAATGGACTTGTTTTTTTACTAGAATTTAAAGTCGGCGATAGTGTTTATCGCAATCACGCTATTGAACAGGTAATGGATTATGCATTGGATCTGAAAAATTTCCACAAGGAAAGTCACTCTAAAATTATTGTTCCTATTTTAGTTGCCACTGAAGCTGCTTCAATGCAAAATCAGATCATCCAGTATGCTGATAGAATAGTAAAGCCGCTGCTTAGTAACGGTACGGACATATCTAGTATTATTCAAAACGTATGCAGTAAATACACCGAGCCTCCGCTATCCTCTACACACTGGGAAGATTCACCTTACTTGCCTACGCCAACTATCATCGAGGCTGCACAAGCTCTTTATTGCAATCACAGCGTAACAGAGATCTCTCGCTCAGATGCTGGGCATAAAAACTTGAGTTCAACAACTGCTGCTATTAACGAAATTATTGATAATGCCAAACGTAACAACGAAAAATCTATTTGTTTTATTACAGGTGTTCCCGGAGCAGGAAAAACACTGGCCGGCCTAAATATAGCCAATATACGGCACAATTTTTCAGAAGATGAGCATGCAGTTTTTTTGTCAGGAAATGGTCCTCTAGTCGATGTTTTACAGGAGGCTCTAGCCCGAAACCAAGTTAATACTTCTTTGGAGAAAATAAAAAAAGCAGATGCCCTAAGAAAGGCAAAAGCTTTTATACAATTGATTCATCATTTCAGAGATGATGCGTTGGCAGTCGATTCTCCCCCTTTGGAAAAGGTGGCAATCTTTGACGAAGCCCAACGCGCCTGGACTTTAGAACAAACTTCAAGTTTTATGCAAAAGAAAAAAGGCGCAAATTGCAAGTGCAAGTTGAACACTTTGGTAAAGTAGAACAGTAGTTTAAATTAAGCAGCATAAATAGAGTCAAGAAAGTCTTCGAAAAGGTCGT